>CAZDPS010000001.1:0-25190 GCA_964507615.1 uncultured Candidatus Saccharibacteria bacterium
TGTTACGGGAAATAGTTGATATATCTTCGGACTAGGAATCGTTTTAGTTTCGAGACGTTTCTGAACTAAAGAAAACTGGACTTTTATTTATTTTGTAATTTTAAAGAATAAAAGTTGAGAAACACAAAACTTACTACACCATGTAGAAACATTATCAAAACTTATTTGCACGGGGGTTCAATTCCCCCCTTCTCCACTTTCAAAACACTAGCGCCTGTATGGGCGCTTTTGTTTTTTTGTGGAGAAGAAAAAATCTGGAAGATTTTTGAGGGGGAATTGAAAGCCGGAGCGGTCTACAGGTTGAGGACGACCTGTCGCGAGGCCGGGTCGGGAAATTTTGTGAGCGGCGGCGAACAAAATATTCCTGACCAACCCACCTTCTACCCAGAAAAGGTGTACTGAAACTGTAAGTTTCGATCCCCCCTCATTGACTAACCCCCCAAAGAGAATATAACTAAGTACAGACAACAACCCAGGAGGGCCTCATGGAACAACAACAAGTGTTCACCGAGAAGCCAATCCAGCGCTTTCTAACAGATGTGGCTTTCGGACTTTGTATGTGTCTGTTCGTTTTCCTCTGCTACCTAGCAGAAGTCAAAAAGGTAGAGATGGAAAAGACGAACACTAGTGCCACAACTACATGCACCCCCTAACCCGCCATGCCCCTTGGACCTCTGGCGGGTTTACCATTGTTGTTCCCTTTCAAAACAAAAGCACCTGTAGGGGCGCTTTTGTTTTGAACCTAAAACCGAGTATGTTTTTTAAAACAAGGAGAAGTTTTTTACAATGAATGCCATTGTAATAATGTTGGTGATCAATGTTGCCCACAGAATTAGGTAAGCTGACATTGGTAATTTTATTTTTTGTGGATTCATTTTGTTTAAATTATTTTAGTAAAAATATACTTAGTTTAATTATAAGATTCTTTTAACAATTAAACAATCTTAGTCGGTTACCTAATTGAATTTTACATAACTAGGCTTAACCAACATACTGGAAACCTTAGACCAGGCGTGACAATCATAACTTACACTATTAAAATTTGTACCTAAAACCTTACCACTAGTAATATCTTCTGGAATGACATCTGGTAATTCTGAAATAGATTTTGGCTCTGTTCTAACTCCTGTAGACATCCCCTCAGTCCAAACATATAGATAACGACCATCATAAACCATTAATGTTGATTCAGATTTACCAGTAGAATACCTCGTTCTAAATTCTGCTCTGAGCTTATTATCTGAGATATAAATAAAGTTTGTACTGGTTTGATTTTGACCAACCTGTTCATATTTACACTCATGACTACCGTCAATAGCCAAAACACTCTTTAGAGTCGCTGGTTTTGGAGTATTCGTGATAACTCCTGGTGTTGGGGTTTTTACTGTTTTTACCTCATCTGTAGTGGTAGCCACAACATCTCTATTGTTTGATGGGACTATTTCCACACCGTTCTTTGGCTCACGAACATACCAAACAACAAAAAGAACCAAAGCAACACCCAAAACTGATAATATTTTTTTATAATTCATTAAATTTTAATTAAGTAATAAGTCTGTTTAAATATTACCATGAACAAGGTTTTTGTAGTACAAAGATGTGCAACAATTTTCATGATATAATGATCCCATGAGAAAGTTTAGTTTGCTACTGATAATAGTCATGATACTCGTCGCCACTGGTTGGTTTTTTAAAAACAAAGAAAAAATAGTCCTTGACGACAGTTTGGCTACTTACAGAAACACTACTCTAGGTATTTCTTTTAGGTACCCAAAAATACTGAATACCAGTGTGGCCGATGGCAAAGTAGTATTATTACATGATATTCCCTTTGAAAACACAGGAGAATGCGACATGATGGGAGAGGAAACGATATATCCTAGACTAACTGATTTCAGAGTAACCATGCAAAAGATGAATAAGAGTTTGGTAGACACCATGAAAACCGTAAGTCCTTATATTCCACAAGAAAATTTTGTAAACGATCAAGTGGTAGAGTCCCCTGGTTTTATTGATAAATTCTCAGTCGGCACCCTAAAAGGTTATGCTATATATGAAGGTGCTGAGGGTTGTGGGCAAACCACATACTACTTCCCAATAAAAGATGACCAGACTCTCATAATCGGTAAGGCTTCTATACAAATACTTTCTGGTATATTTTCAGACAACAGAGAAAAGGAGGTTCTGGCCGTTCCAGGTGTTATTTCAAGAGAAGAATCAAACCAAATATTCCTATCAATACTACAAACACTAAAAATATAAATATTGTGTAATCGTTCAAAACGTGCTATATTTATGTTGTATTTATTGAGTTTTATTACCAAATTAATAAAAAATTTCAGATTTGAACCAAGGTCAAGGCGAAAGCTTTGAGAAAGTCCGAGGTGTACTAAATGTACAATGAGGAGTTTCGAGAAGTTTTCAACGTAGAGATTGGTCAAATATGGAATTTCTGAACAAATTGTCACTACATATAAGAATAAATAATCAGATACAAGCACCAGAACTTCGTGTAATTATGGAAGACGGTTCAAACCTGGGAGTTATATCCATAAAAGAGGCTCTGGACAAAGCACGAGAAGCCGGACTTGATCTAATTGAAATATCACCAAAAGCCAATCCACCAGTTGCAAAAATCATGGATTATGGTAAATTTCAGTATGCTGAAAATAAGAAGCTAAAGGTGGCAAAAACCAAGGCCCATACCGTAGAAATCAAGAATATACAGGTAAAAGTAGGCACGGGAGACCATGATTTGGAGCTTAAAGCAAAGAAAGCCTCTGGATGGTTAAAGGAAGGAAATCGCATAAAAATAGACCTTTTTCTACCAGGAAGAACAAAATACATGGACATTAAGTTCCTAAAGGAGCGCATGGACAGAGTTTTAAAACTAATCACCGAGGAATACAAAGTTGCCGATGAGGCCAAAAAGTCTCCAAAGGGGTTAAGTATAATAATAGAAAAAGCATGAAAACTTGCACATTTGGACAATCTCTTCGTTGAAAGCTTCTCGACAATCCTCAATGTACGACAGTACACCTCGGATTATCTCAAAGCCTTCGCCTCGACATTGCCTCAAATCTGAAAGTTTTATAATTAAAAAATATGTCAACAAAAACAAATAAATCATTCTCAAAAAGATTGAAAGTAAGCAAAAACGGTAAAATTACCGCACGAAAAAGTGGTCAAAACCATTTCAATGTAAAAGAAAGACGCCGATCACAGCTAGCCAAAAAGAAAGGTGTTTCCTTTACTATCAGCAATAAGGACCGTGCTCATTATATAAAGTAAAATTAGTAAGATAATTATAAAACAACCAACATGACAAGAGTAAAAGGTGGTGTTAACGCACTAAAATCAAGAAAGAATATCCTCCGAAAAGTAAAAGGATACAGACACGGCAGAGGAACAAAAGAAAGACAAGCTACAGAAGCCATCTTTCACGCCGGTACATATGCTTTTGCACACAGAAGAGACAAGAAAACAGATGCGAGACAACTATGGAATGTTAAGATTTCTTACGCCTCAAAAGAACTTGGTACCTCATATAGCAAATTAATGGGTGGCCTAAAAAAGAAAGGCGTACTATTAGACAGAAAAATACTAGCTACTTTGGCAAAAGAAAATCCAAACACATTCAAAAACATAGCAGAGTTCGCCAAATCATCCCCTGCTCCCAAAGCAACAACAACTAAATAAACAAAAAACCGGTACTTAACCGGTTTTTTGTTCTTTTTTAACTCATAAGTTATACCTCTTCCCTCTCTCTGGATACACAGCTTCTATCTCCAACTCTTCTCGTAACCTCTGAACTAGATAGGTTGATGCTTTTGGCTCACCCATTACCACAAAAACTTTTTTCACTGTCTTAGCAGTATTAGAAACCATATCTACTATTCTATCAGAATCTTTGTGAGAAGAGTACCCAGATATCATTTCAACTCGTGCTTTTATTGGTACTTGCCTGCCATTTATTTCTACATATTTTGGTCTTTCTTGTATCTGCCGGCCCAAAGTTCCTATAGCCTGATAACCCATAAGAAGAATTGTGCTTTTTGGATCTGGCAAAAAGTTTGTCTCATGCCACATTATTCTGCCTCCAGTAGACATGCCTGAACCAGCTATAATGATTTTTGGATTTGCTGTATTTACTATTGCCTGTGAGTCGCGAGAACCATGAGTGATATTAAGTTTTGGAAATTCAAAAATATTGTCCCCTCCTTTTATTTCTTTTTGCACCTCTGGTTTAAAATCTTTTTTGGAACGGGCGTACACTTCTGTGACTTTTTGACCTAAGGGAGAATCTAGGAAAACAGGTACAGAAGGAATGAGTCCTCCTTCTACTAGATTATTTAATTCATACAAAACCACCTGGGTTCTTTCTATAGAAAAAGCTGGGATCACAACCGCCCCATTATTTTTTATTGTCTCGGTAATTACCTTGCGAAATCTAGCATCTCTCTCGTCTTTTGGTTCATGATTACGGTCACCATAAACACTGTCTACGATCAAGTAATCTGCATCAGTAATTTCTTCCGTGTCTTTGAGAAGAGGTGCGGGTGAATTACCAGAATCACCCGTAAAAACTATTTTTTTACCCTGCCTACCGGCAGGCAGGCCATCAAAACTAAATTCATACATAGCCGAACCTAGTATGTGCCCCGCATCCTTAAGATACACAGAAAAATCTTTGTTAATCTCTATATTCTTGTGATAAGGAATAGTTTCCCACAAAGAAAAAGCTTTATTAAAATCGTCTATATCATACAGAGGAATCTCTCGAATCCCTTCAATACTAGCCTTCTCCTTCATATCCATGACCTTCAGGGCATCCAGGAGCATTAGGTGGGCTAATTCCTTGGTTTCTTCTGTTGAGTAGATTGTGCCTTTGAAACCATCCTTAACCAGCTTACAAACCCTACCTATGTGGTCCATATGGGCATGAGTAATAAAAAGATAATCCATAGACTTCACGTCATAAGCAAATGGTTTACTGTTTTCAGTATATGCCTCAGGTGTTCCTTGCTCTAAGCCACAATCAACCAGTATCTTTGTATCATTTCCTTCCAATAGGAAATTAGCACCTGTAACTGTGCCGACCCCAGAGTAAAATGTGATGCTTAGTTTTTTTTCCATATTTTCATTCCATATAAAGCACCGAGAAAAGCTCCTAATGTATCCAAAATCAAGTCGGACACCGTATCTGTAACATATGCCATACCATCAGAGAATGATGTCAAATCAAAATACAATTCAAACTCCTCCCACAACAACCCCACCAAAAGTCCCCCAATAACTGCGGACCATATTATTTTTGATACTTTTTCGTCTGTGGTGATAGAGAATTTCTGCCAAACCAAAAGAGTTGCTAGACCCACCACACTACCCGCCAAAAAATGTGTGACCATATCAAACCACCACACAGTCCAATATAAATACAAATAAATCCCCATCAGATCCAAAACCCCAACTAAAACTAGTAATGCAAAAGTGTTCTTAAATAATCGTGTTCTGACCATTGTCTAATTGTACCAAAATAAACCCGAACACCAAATCTGGCATGATTGCTTTTGTGTTTTAATATTAAACTTATGGCCCACTGATTTCTTACAAAGAATTATTATTAGACAAAATTCATTAGGCAATAAAACACAATGCCAGAATTGGTGTACGGGTAAAATTAAAATACCCACGAAAATCATTTAAACGAAAAATCCCAAATCTGGATGAAATTTGACGTGAGAATTTGAAAATGTGAGGAGCCTTATAATAGTAAGGTGACAAGCATTTTCAAATTGGAAACGAAAATTTCGCCAGATTTGAGATTTTTAGTAGGATTGCAATGATACTCCCCTACGCAAAAAAGTAGGTGGGTGTTCGCACTTACACTCGTCAGAACAAAAAATAAATTTCATGCTCATTGTGGTATAAAAATATTGAACTCCCTTAAAAATTCTTAGGTAGAAAGTATCAAAGCAACCCTGTGTTAATTATACTCTATGGAAAAACCATGCCAACTTGTAACCGAGCAACAAATAGTGTGTAAATTACTCTAAAATACCATCCAGATTCACATCATACATTATTTGTTCTTGAACCAATCTATAATCTGACAATTCGTCCTTTTTGAACCAGTGATTTATTTCCATTTCAGCCTCTTTTGGAGAACCTGATGCGTGAATAAGATTTCTTACAGCTCTACCGTCTGTATCCGCCATAATATAAGAATCCAAAACGTAATCACCTCTTATTGTTCCAACATCGGACGATCTTGGCTCTGTCCCACCAGTAATCTTTCGAACAATTTCAACAACATGTGCACCTTCCCAAACCATAGCCACAACAGGACCAGAAGTCATGTATTTCTTTAATTTCTCTAGTATTACTGCAGTTATTTCAAAAGGATCTTCTGTTGGTAAAACCTCCCCTTTCTCCTTGGCTGCTTTCACTCTTTTCTCCCCTGTAATTCTTCGCCACTCTGGATCAAGAGTGTAGTGTTTCTCTATATGTTCCTCTGTAGGCACACACATCTTTACACCAACAAGCTTCAGGCCAGTTCTCTCAAATCTTCCTATAATTTCACCTACAAGAGTTCTCTGTACTCCGTCTGGTTTAACAACAACAAGAGTTCTTTCTTTTTTTGGATGCATAAATTTATTTAATTAATCTAATTTCTAATTATTCTAATTGACCTAAACAATATACCAAAATTTTAATTATTACAAACAACCTTTGGTCATTGGGGCTTATTTAGAAATTATATATTAGACCAATTAGAAATTATTTTGTCAGTATTATCGGCTCCCCCTCGGTAATAGCTATCGTGTGTTCAAAATGAGCAGCATTTGAACCGTCTGATGTTTTATAAGTATAACCATCACTACTTAAAACTATTCTGTCAGAACCAAGCGTGAGCATGGGCTCTATGGCAATAACCATCCCAGGCACGAGTTTTTCTCCAGCACCCTTTCTACCTTCATTTGGTACAAAAGGGTCTTCATGGACCTTGTAGCCTACCCCATGGCCTGCCAGCCCCTGACAAATACCATACCCCAAAGGTCTTACGAAAGATTCTATGGCAAAACCTATATCACCCACGTGATTACCTCCCTTTGCCGCTTTTATTCCCAGAAACAAAGCTTCCTTACAATGTTCTATCAGTTTCTTGTCTTCTGGTTTGAGTTCTCCGATACCAATTGTAATCGCACTATCGGTTATAAGTTTATCGTGAATTATTCCAAGATCCAGAGAGACGACATCTCCCTCCTGCAAGATGTGCGGTTTCTCGTTTGGAATACCGTGAACTATTTCATTATTTACGGAAACACAAAGAGCTGCTGGGTATGCTCTTTTGGCACCCCTTGGTGTGTAATTTAAAAAAGCTGCCTTATCTCCACCTTCTTCTATAAGTTTTCTTGCTAAATCTTCTAAATCTTGTGTTGAAACACCGGCCACAGCTATCTTTGCTAATTCAGACAATATAAAAGCATGACGTATTCCGCCCTCTCGTAGTGTTTCTATTTCTTTTTGAGTCTTTATTTTTACCACCCGGCTAGTGAAAAATGACATGGCTCTAAGAGCGAAATGTAATTTTTGAATTAAGTGCTATTAAGTTCAACCTGTTCATATTACTTATTACTTGAATTTATTCAATGTCATTTTCTACTACCGGGTTACCATCCAGCTAAATTACATTCCTATCTTAGACATCATTTCATCATTAACCTCTACTATTGATTGTTCGCCGTTTACCGTAATGAAATTATAAAACTCATTGTTTTTAAAATATTCCATAGCCGGAACAACATTTTTTTCAAACCAATCTAATCTTTTTTCAATTTGATCAATCTTATCATCACCCCTATCTCGCTCGAGCAACCTCTCTCTAGCCCAATCTCTGGAAACTTGTATGTATATAACAAAAGGTTTCTCTCTTTTATAAAACTTCATTGCCGAATTTAATATAGGAGCTTCGTATGCACGTCTGGAAAGACCATCTAGAATCATGTGTTCATCTCCAGAAACATGTTTAACAAAGTATTCAGACCAAATCCAAATAGGTAGAAACTCTGGAAGCAAACCACCGTTTTCTATAATCTCATTTGTCTGAGAAGCAGTGAAAGAAGCTTCTGTGATAAACTCCCGAAATCTTTGACCTGTTTCGATGTATAAAGTTTTTTTCTCTGGATCTACTTTCTTTAGATATTCGATTAGAATCTTCGCTTGGGTCCCCTTTCCAGCACCAGATGGACCAAAGAATATAAATGTTTTTGGAGTCATGATTCTATTATACAATAAAATTCAGACTACTTAAATCCGCTGGAACGATGTGTCCAACAAATTTAGAAGTTCTAGTACTCGCGAATAGAAACTTGAGCATCAATCTTCTTAATCAAATCAATAACTACAGAAACCACAATGAGGAGAGATGTTCCTCCGATTGAAACAGCTGTTATTCCAGTAAGACCACTCATTGCCAAAGGAAGAACAGCGATAAAACCTAAAAACAAAGCACCAACTAGAGTCAAACGAGTTAATATTCTTGATATATGATCTGATGTGGATTTTCCCGGCCTTACACCTGGTATGAAAGCCCCGTTTTTCTGAAGATTTTCTGATATCTGATCTGGATCAAAAGTTACGGCTGTATAGAAATACGTGAACACAAACACTAGGAAGAAGTAAGCAATAGCGTAGAACCAGCTATTAGCAAGAATATCTAGTATAAAATTTGATACCGACTGAACCATAGTATTACTTGCCCCCTGTAAGAACCTCAAAATCATTTGAGGGAATAGGAGGATTGAAAGTGCAAATATTATTGGAATAACTCCTGCTTGATTTATACGTAAGGGTAAGTATGTTGAAGTGCCTCCATATACTTTATTACCACGAACTTGTTTAGCATATGTTACAGGTATTGGTCTTTCTGCTTCTGTTATAACCACAACTCCAATAATGACCACAACCGCTACTGCAATAAATGCTATGTAAAGTGGTATTTGTGATGCATCCAAAGTAAATAATAGCTGACCTATTGTAGTTGGTAATCCAGCCACAATACCTGCAAAAATAATAAGAGAAACTCCATTTCCGATACCGTATTCTGATATAAGCTCACCTATCCACATCAACAATACTGAACCTGCTGTGATTATCAAAAGATTTGTAACCATATCAATAGTAGTCAACTTTTCCAAGACACCCTGATTTTCAAGTAGTTTTATGAAACTGAAAGCCTGAATAATAGCAAGTGGGACAGAAAGTATTCTGCCATACTGAGCAAATTTCCTTTTTCCAACCTGTCCTTCCTCCTGATACATCTCCTTTAGTCTTGAAGACATGATGGTTGAAAGTTGCATTATAATAGAAGCTGTAATATATGGACCGACACCAAGCATAACAATAGAAAGCTGGGCCAAACCACCTCCTGAGAAGACATTGAGCAACCCGAAGAATTCGTTACCAGAAAAAAAAGCTGCTAGTTTGGCTGTATCAACTCCTGATATTGGAACTGCTGCAAATACTCGAAATAACACAAGAGCAAAAAGCGTGAAAAATATTCTTTTTCTTAAAATATGATCTTGAAAAATTAGTGTGAATTTATTGAAAAAATTTTTCATGTATTTATTCTACCATCTTAAACCAAACACTTACCACCAACCTTCTCTATGGCCATCTTGGCAGAAGCAGAAACTAGACAATCTTTGACTGTTAGACTCTTATCTAGTGTTCCCGTTCCCAACACCTTAATTCTTGGAACATCACCTGACAATTTTTTAACTAGACCTTTTTTGACTAGAATACTAGGAGAAACCACATCACCATTTTTGAAAACTTTGTTAAGATCACCTATATTCACAACTGTCGCCTTTAGTTCAATACTTGTATTTATATTTTTTCCACGACCTCGTAATTTTGGTACTCTTTTTATGAAGTCTCTAATTTCTGGTCGTTTTTTGTGACCAGCTCTTGCATTCTGTCCTTTTGTACCTCGGCCAGCTGTTTTACCACGAGTACCACCACGTCCTACTTGACGTGTCTTCTTGTTTGGATGAGCTCTTTTTAAGTTATGTGTTTGCATATTATTTTCTTCCAACTAGTTGACTAAGTGCCTTTACTGCAGCTTTAGCATTGTTAATTTTATTTTTACTTCTTGAGAAAATCTTTGCACTCACTTCTTTTATTCCTGCAAACTCCAATACTGTTCGAACAGATGAACCAGCTAGAATACCTTTTCCTGGAGCACGCATGATAACAACTCTTGAACTTGAGTACTTGGCGCTTACTTCGTGTGGAATAGAACCACTCTTGGTCATTACCACCTTTATCATATTCTTCTTTGCGTCTCTAACAGCCTTATCTATAGCAACTGGAGTATCTCCTGCCTTACCGAGACCAACACCAACTCTACCTCTCCTATCTCCTATCACAATACCAACAGAAAAACTGAATCTTCGTCCACCTGTAACAACTCTTGTTACTCTCCTGATACTTACTATTTTCTGATCAAATTCAGGCTTAACTCGTGCTTCTCTTCTAGGAGGAGCTTTGCGAGAATTCTTTTTGAATTCTCTTGGAGCCTGTGCAAAAGACGTATCTTTTGGAGATGCGGGTATTGCTTCTTCTGTAGCTATTTCTTCAATTTTTATTTCTTCTGGTTCCATAATATTTTTTAAAACTTAAGACCTCCTTTACGAGCACCATCTGCGACCGCTTTAACATTACCTGTATAAATAAATCCTCCTCTATCAAAAACCACATTTACTATTTTTTTAGCTAAGGCTTTCACTGCAATACTCTCACCTACAAGCGTAGCTTTTTCCATCATGGTCTTGCCCTTAACTTCTCTTGAGTGTGCAGATGCTATTGTTGTAGCTTTCACATCATCTATGAGTTGAACTGAAATGTGTTTGTTTGATTTGTAAACAGCTAGACGAGGTTTTTCAGATGTACCAGAAATAGTAGAACGAATTTTTGTGTGTCGTCTTGTTCTTTTTTCTATTTTTGCGTTTAATTTTTTCATAGTATTTATATTACCCCTCTGTTATGCTGTTTTCTTGCCCTGTTTTCTCTTAACAACTTCGCCTTCATATCTTATTCCCTTTCCTTTGTAAGGTTCTGGTTTCTTTAGTGATCTTACATTTGCAACAAATTCCCCAACCACTTCTTTATCAATACCTGTAACAGTAATTACGTTTTTCTCTGCTGTTACCTTTAGAGTTTTTGGTATTGGAACATTAACTGGATGTGAAAAACCAAGTGCCAAAACCAAATTTTCTCCTTTAACTTCTGATTTGTAACCAATACCTTCAATCACAAGTTTCTTAACATAAGGAGTGGTAACACCAGAAATCATGTTCATAATGTGTGATGCGTATGTTCCCCAAAGTGCTCTGTTTTCTAGAGTATCTTTCTTTGGCACCAAAGTTATACTATCTGAACCTATAGTTATCTCAATATCTTGTTTGAATTTTTTTGTTAGTGTACCTAGAGATCCTTTAACAGAGAAAACTCCCAGAGAATTTGAAACTTCTGTTCCTTTTGGTATCGCTATTACTTTTTTTCCGATTCTTGACATGATGTTGTTATAAATTACCAAACCTTAAGCAGAGCTTCTCCACCTGTGTTTGCCTCTTTTGCAGACTTGTCTGTCATAACACCTTTTGGTGTTGATAGAATCAAAGCTCCCATTCCACCTTTTACTTTATTAATATCTTTTGCTTTTTGATAAATTCTTTTTGAAGTTTTTGAAACTCTCTCCATCCCGTGTATTCTAGATGATCCATTTTCGTAGATCAAAACAACTTCAATGAATTTTGCGATTTTTTTTCCTTTCTTTCCGAATGATTTTATAAATCCATCCTTGAATAAAACATCAGCGATAGCGAGTTTTAGTTTTGAATACGGAAAAACAACAGATTCTTTTTTTGATTCTGTGGCATTCTTTATTCTAACTATCATATCTGCAATTGGATCCATTTTTGTTTTATTATGTTTTGGCGGTATCTCTGGTATTGAGACCGACCAAAGGTTTACTAAATCAATTTGCTAGTATTTTTGTTTGATTTCAAGGCGCGATGTTTTGTTTGTGACCAAGCTGTACATTTAGTACTGCGCGTGGATCAAACAAAACGAGCAACACAGAAATCGGACAAAAAGACTGCAAATTTACCAGGATGACTTCTTAATACCGGGAATCTTCCCCTCATTGGCTAGTTCTCGGAAACAGATTCGACAGAGACCAAAGTCTCTCATAAATCCACGTCCTCGTCCACATTTAAAACATCGATTAGTAGCCCGAGTTGAAAATTTCGGTTTCTTGGCTGCCCTAGCTTTTACTGATGTTTTTGCCATATGTTATAAATTCCATATTTGGCGAATTTCTGCGTTGGGACTTTAAAAATCCTCGTCACCTTACGACGTGTAAGGCTCCTCGCATTTTCTCGTCCCGCCTTGAACTTCATCCAAATCTGTAATTTCTAAAAAAATGAGCTTTAAAGCTCGGGGTTATAGTATCAATTTAGCCCTACAAAGTCAAATCCCCTTACTGCTCATTATTTTGGTCACTAATCCCCCCGCATTCCCATGCCCCAACATTCCCAGATAAGACTCCACTGTTGCCTCGCTTGGATTGTTGGACAAGTTCTTCAACATCCTCCTCTTTGTTGTTGTTCTAAGTACTCTGTGGGTAGGAAAGTGTACCCAACCAAGAAAGTCCACTCCAGAAGCCAGGGTTTGAATAGATACTTTGTTTGGGTGTAAGTCTAGAAATAGGTTTTCTTTCAGAAAGTATCTTATTTGTATTAAAACGTGTTCTAACCACTGTTTGTACTGACTCATAATCACAAAGTCATCAGCATAACGAATATAGTACTTAGTTTTAAGTCTGTGCTTCATATACTGGTCAAACCAATTCATATAGATATTGACTAGGAGTTGTGATGTAAGGTTGCCAAGAGGAAGACCCTTGCCTTCTTCTGTACTGTGAAAGCTCTGTATAACTCTGCCCAGTAACCAGATAGTACCTTTGTCTAAATCATACATTTCTAGTATCTGTATCAGTTTCTTCTGGTCTATTGAAGCAAAGAACTTTCTGACATCACACTTTAGTATCCAGACTGTTTTTCTATTGTTCTGTGACACTTTACGACTAAAATCATTAAAACGAGACATTGCTCTGTGTGTTCCCTTCCATTTCCTACATGAGTATGAGTCATGTATGAATTTTGTATCAAAGTATGGATACAGCACTCTGTAGATGGCGTGGTGGAGTAATCTGTCTCTGACTGTTGCTTTGTGGATGCTTCTTGGCTTGGGGTCGGAGATGTTGAAGGCCTCATATTCGGAATGTCTATAGTTTCTCATTAAAAGATCTCTGTGGAGCAAAATGATATTTTCCATCAAGTTCCTTTCAAACACCTGAACATCTTTTCTTTGTTTCTTACCTTTAACAAACTCTTTCCATGCAGAAAGCAGATTCTCCAGAGAAATTATTTCTTTAAAGCTTGGTGCAATCATGATAGACTTTAGTCTACTACATTAGAACACAAAACATGACTTTAAGAGTACCCCCCCCCCAACACACAACTCCTACCTCTACTACAAAAACTAAAATCGGTTTATCTAGTTTGGTATAGCTACTACCAGATACTCCCCAAATTACATAGACACTCCATTGGCCAAAGAATTGATAGTCTGTTTGTAGAAAGTGTTGAAGCTGTTTCTGTGGCCAGTTTTCTCCCACCCACAGAGAAACAGCCGTATGTTCGTCTGGCAATACGAAAAATGGACACTCTCAAAATACTTTTGATGGTACTGTGGGAAACAAAATCCATTGATGATAAAAAATATATTGCTATTTCACTTCTCACAGATGAGACAGGAAGAATGCTCGGGGGTTGGAACGGCCAGCTTACAAAACAAAACTCTCCAGCGAAAGCTGGAGAGAAATAAAGGGAGTTGCGAGAACCGCCGACACGTTGTTCTGATCGAAGTCGTTGTCCAGCCAGTTCACGTTCCAGTTCCACTTGCCGTCGTTCCAGTACAGGTACAGGACGTAGCGGTTGCCGTTCGGGTTCCGGAGAAATGTATAGAAAATCTTCCAAACCACCATCCTTTGAATATTCTCAGGATTGAATCGTATTTGATATCGAAATATCCTAATTCTCTATACCAAGTAACTTCTTTTTTTATGAAGTGTCTACACACACCACTCTATTTGAAACCTTGGTCGCAAATACTCTCAGTGTGTGGATACTGGATTCGGTGACAAACATCCGTGGACACTTGCTAATATTCACCTACTACCAGATATAGTATACACGTTTTT
Organism: uncultured Candidatus Saccharibacteria bacterium; assembly: GCA_964507615.1. Classification (GTDB taxonomy): domain Bacteria; phylum Patescibacteriota; class Minisyncoccia; order Phycocordibacterales; family DATDWN01; genus C7867-006. The sequence goes on from CAZDPS010000001.1 coordinate 14,333, forward strand.
TGTATCAAAAAACCGGCTGTAGAAAATCTACGCCGGGTGCAGGGCTAAGGTCAAAGGGTCCAAGAAGGACACAGTGACCTTAGCCCAAAGTGCTAACTTGCGAGAACCGCCGACACGTTGTGCTGATCGAAGTCGTAGCCCAGCCAGCTCACGCGCCAGTACCACCAGCCGACGCTCCAGTACAGGCACAGGACGCAGCGGCCGCCGCTCGGGCCCCGGAGAACCGTTCCGTCGAAGTAGATGTAACGGGTGTTCCCGTTGACCTTCTCCTTCCAGCTCTCGGGGATGAGGTGCTGGTTCTCCCAGAGTGTGAGGAAGATGTCGGCGTCCAGTCGGATGTAATCCGACGACTTGAGACGCTTCAACTTCTCCTCGCCCTTGACGTACGTTTCGCCGTCCTTCAGCATTGTCACCTGCTGAACCTTGGTGAGGTCCAGTTCGGTGAGTGCGATGGAGCGTGCGTCCGTCTCGGCCGCGATGACCGACCAGCCCTGACCGATGAACTCGGCGGGGTTGAAGCGACCACGGTTGATGAGCACCTTGAGTGCGTTGACGATGAGTCGGGCGCCGTTCTTCAGGAAAGCGGTAAACTGCCGTCCCGCTTCCTTCGGGTTCCGGATAATGAGCTCCTGAAGGTTGGAACCCTCGAAGTCGATCTCCGACCATTCGGTATTCAAGGCAAGTGTTGCCATGACCGAATGGGATTGGTCAGTTGTGATTTGTCCCATGTCCGTCTCCTGGTTTCTGCTAGAGGACTCCGTTGTGGTAGTCATAGCCAAAAAGTGCCTAGAATAAGCCTCTTTTGGCTATGACTACTTGCAAGTTAGATGTTAAAGAACTTTACCTATATATTATACACCCTTTCAGTCTAGATGTCAAGCATTTTTGTAATATCTACCCCCCAAACAGCAAAATAGCCCTAAATATAGGGCTATTTTTGCAAAATCCAAGGGTTACCCTTGGATTTTAGTAGTTTTCTGTTATTTCTTTATATTCCAGCCTTTCTTTTTTGCCTTTGGAGCTTCTGTCTTTGCAACTGTTGTCTCTGTACCTGGTTTTTTGAATGGGAAACCTAAATGAGCTAGGAAACTTCTAGTTTGTGCCGCATCATGAACGTTTGTAACGATAGTTATTGCAATACCAAATATGTCTTTCAAATCCTCGTCTGATGACTCTGGGAAGATAGTATTCTCTCGAACACCTAGAGTGTAGTTACCCATTTCATCAACACCTGTTGTTGGTATACCTCTGAAGTCTTTTGTTCTAGGAAGAGCAATGTTTATAAGTCTGTCTAGGAAATCATACATTCTGTCTCCTCTCAAAGTTATTTGCATACCCACTGTGTCCCCCTCTCGGACCTTGAATGCTGCGACTGATTGCTTTGCACCTTTTCTAGCTGGTTTTTGCCCTGTGATTTTTGAAAGTCTGTCTGCAATAAGTTCAATTTTCTTTTTGTCTTTTACTGAACCAACACCAGAAGAAATAACCACCTTTTGAATCTTTGGCGCTTGCATAGCATTTTTATATCCAAACTCGGATTTCATAGCAGTGAAGGCGTCTTTTGTTTTCTCTTTTATTGTTTGCATGATAGTTGTTTATTTTACCTTTCTAACATTCGATGCGTGAATAGGCATAGTCTTATCAATAATCTGCCCTTTCTCACCGCTCTTTCGTGCTTTTTGGTGTACCTTAAGTACATTAACACCGGAAACAATGACTTTGTTTTCTTGTGGAATTGATTTGGTCACTGTTCCTGTCTTACCCTTATCTTTTCCGGTTAGCACTATTACTTTGTCGTCTTTTTTTATATGCATGTTTTTATTTTATATTTTGCTACGTTATCACAAACTTTCAAATTTGGCCAAGGTCGCGTATAAAATTTGAAAAAGAATGGGAGCCTACCTCTGTGCGTAGGTGACCATTCTTTTTCAGATTTTAGACGATGAGATTGGTCATAATTTGGAAGTTTTAAACAACTTCTGGGGCGAGAGAGATAATCTTTTGGTATCCTACCTCGCCTAGCTCTCGTGGTATCGGTCCGAATATACGCCCAGCAACTGGTTCTAGTTTTTCTTTCATAACTATAACCACAGCGTTCTCATCAAATCTTATGTAAGAACCATCTTTTCTTCGGAAAGGAGCTCTTTGTCTTACAACTACTGCATATAAAACATCTTTCTTTTTTGTAGTTTTTCTTGGCTCTGCTTTTTGTACTGAAATGACAACTAGTTCACCGATACTAGCATATCTCTTTTTTGAACTTCCCAACACCTTGAAAACTCGTCCGATCTTTCCTCCGGAGTTGTCAGCTATTTTTACGATTGATTGTGGTTGGATCATGGCGGTTTATATATTTGATTAAACTAATTTGAAATGTTTGTCTTTGGAAATCGGTGCACATTCAACAATGGTAACTCTGTCACCTACTTTCTTTGTGTTACCTTTGTCGTCTGCTTTGAACTTCTTGTCCCGAGATATGTATTTATCATATTTAGGGTGTTTAACAAAACGACTGACTTTAACAACGATAGTGTCTTTCATTTTGTCAGAAGTTACAACACCAACCATGGTCCTGCGACCAGATTTTGTTGTGCTATTTGTTTTTTTATCTTTCATGTTTTCCATATTTGTTTAAATTATTTCTTTTTGTTTAGAAGAGTAAATATTCTTGCAATATCTTTTCTTAGGACATTACCCTCCTTAACATTTCGAACATTACTACCTGCCACAGAAAAACGAAAGTTGCGCAAAGCAAGCTTCTTTTCAGATATAAGCGCTTTTAGTTCAGCTGTATTCTTCTTTAATAAATCTTTCATGTTCATATTTATTTTGCGATTATTTTGGTCTTAAGAGGAAGTTTCGTTCCGGCCTTTCGCAAAGCCTCTCTTGCTACTGCATCTGTAACACCATCCACCTCAAAAATAATTCTGCCTGGTTTAACTGGAGCACAGTATCCAAAAAGATCACCTTTACCTTTTCCAAGTTTTACTTCGGCTGGTTTTTTTGTAAGAGGCATATCTGGAAAAATTCTGATCCAAATTCTACCTGTCTTTCCAACCGCTCTTGAAAGAGCTTTTCTGGCAGCTTCTATTTGGTTTGACATAATACGAGCTCCTTCTTGAGCTTTAAGCGCATGAGAACCGAAGGCAACTGTTATTCCGCGAGAAGCCACCCCAACCTTATTGGCGTTCTTTCGCATTGTATGCCATTTTCTGTACTTAACTTTTTTAGGTAACAACATGGTAGTATTTTATTTTTTGAAAATCTCTCCTTTGTATATCCAGACCTTTATACCAATTCCTCCGTAAGGAAGTCTCGCTTCGTATTTTGAGAAATCTACATCAGCTCTAAATGTCTGAAGTGGAATTCGTCCTCTCTTGATTTTCTCTTGTCGTGCCATTGAAGCACCACCAAGTCTTCCTGAAAGTTCAATTTTCACTCCCAAAACATCTCGGTTAGCCATAACCTTCTCAACCATTTGTTTTGTAACTCTCCTAAAAGGAAGTCTTTTTTCCAAACCATCGGCAATCATTTGTGCAACAATAGTTGCGTTTGATTCTGGTGATTTTACTTCTTTGATATCAATCTTTACTTCCCCACCAGAAGAAAGTTTGTTTTTCTCAATAAATTTCAAAATATCATTTTTTAGTTTAACAGCTCCATCACCTGATCTTCCGATAATCATACCAGGTCTTGATGTTTCTATTATGATACGTAGAATTTTTTCCCCTCTTTCCATTTCCACATTGCTTACATACATACCTCTAAGTTTTTTCTCAAGAAAAACTCTTAGCAAGACATCGCTTTTTAGAAATTCTTTGTATTTATTCTTCACTCCAAACCAGCGAGATTTCCAGTCTCTTACTATACCTAGTCTATGTGAATATGGGTGAACAGTATGTGTCATATTATTTTTTTGATTTTACTGCTTTTTTTGTTGTCTTTGGTTTTTTTGCTGATTCCACTGCAACTTCTTCTTTCTCAATTTTTACTTTTTTGTTTTTCTTTTCTTTTGCTTCTCCAAGTTCTACAAATATTGCACTTGTCCTCTTTCGTATTGGGTGTGCAGAACCACGAGCAGCAGGAAGTCTTCTGTACATTATTTTCCCACTATCTACTTTTATGGTCTTAATAACAAGGTTTTCTGTTGGAATATCTAGTGCTTTTGCATTGGCTAGAGCTGATAGAATAAGTGTTTTTATTGGAAGACTTGCTTTCTTAGCTGTAAATTCAAGATTAACCAAAGCTTCAGCAACTTTTTTACCTCTTACTGCGTTAGCAACCATTCGCATTTTGCGAGGAGCTTGTCTAAAATTAGATAATGTTGCGTGTGCTGTGGCCATGATATTTTATTTTTTAGCTGCAGGAGCTGCTTTGGCTGCTTGAGCACTAGCAATCTCGCTTTCTTTTTTCTTTTGCTCCAACTCCTTCTGCATCTTACCTCCGTGTTTAATGAATTTCTTTGTAGGAGAAAACTCACCAAGTCTGTGACCTACCATGTCCTCGTTTACTGAAACCTCTATGTGAGTCTTGCCGTTGTGGACACCAAAAATGAAACCTACCATTTCAGGAGAGATAACACAGGCTCTTGACCATGTTTTAATAACCCCAGTTTCACTAGATTTTTTACCCTCAATTTTCTTTAGTAATCTTGGGTCAACGTATAGGCCCTTTTTTGATGATCGTGTCATATTTTAATTTGTATCGCTCCTCGCCTCATCGGCGAGTCCGCCGATGAGGCGGAAAAACAAAAACCACATTGTTAGTGGTACTTGACGCTTCTAATACCGCAAACAAGAATGTATAAAGCTAATAGCCTTATGTGGCGTTTATACTATACAAAACACCCAATAATGTCAACAGATACGATGAAGGGCGACCGCGTTGGTCGCCCTCTTCCTCCGGAGCCTACTGTTCGTGCACCGCTGGTGGCGGAGTCTGCTTCTCCTGGTAGTATTCCCAGGCGTATTCCACACACATCATGATTTGCACCACTTTTGGTGATTCACCAACGTCCAACATACGGGAAACCTCGAAAAGTCTAGAGAGGACCTTGTTCTCGGAAATTTGGTCATTCTCTGTAACAACCAGTCCTTCCCTCTTCCCGTGTCTGATCACTGATTTCCAATAGTCCGCAACAACCACTGGATTATCTTCTTGGACCATGGTTACTACCTTCCAGAATTTCATGACAAACTCTGGTCTTTTCATAGGATCACCCCTTTGTGAACTGGCAGAATTGCCATCTGGCTCCAACTCTACGCTTTTTGGATAAAACGTCAATGTTAAAGGGCGACCACGTTGGTCGCCCTCTCTTGTTGCAGGTGGAACTAGCTCAGGCTTCGTTGTCATTCCGAAACTCAGCCGGTATTGACTCCTCTCTGGTGCGAGAGAACATGGTGTGCCCACAGTTGGTGCAGGAACACAGACTGGTGATGATGTAGAACGGATCCATCTGCAGGATCCCTCCAACATCGGTGCCAAATTCTACCTGGGGAGGTAGATCCACTGTCTCGCTCCCCCAGTGACCACAGTTGATACAGCGAAGCCCACGGTCATTCAGCCACTGCCCAATACTTCTCATGTCGCACCCCTTTCCCATAATCAAAACTACTCCAAAACAAACTTATGTCAACAATCAAAAACACCACTTGAATAAGTGGTGTTTTTGGATTTTTATTTTCTCTTTCCTACCTTTCGGCGAGAAACAATAAATTTATTTGAGTATTTCTTAGGAGTTCTTGATTTCTGTCCTTTTCCTGTTGGTTTACCGTAAACAGATATAGCCCTCTTTCGTCCTCGTCCCTGTACACCCTCACCTCCTCCGTATGGGTGGTCAACTGGGTTTTGTGCTGTACCTCTAACTGTAGGACGAATACCAAGCCATCGTGAACGACCAGCTTTACCGAAGTTTACTAGTCTTGTTTCGTTGTTTGATACTTCACCTATACTTGCATATGCTGTTTCTTTTATTTTTCTGACTTCCGTTGAAGGCATCTTTACATCTACATAACCAGCATCCTTTGCAATGACCTCTACATAGTTACCAGCTGAACGAGCGAGCTTTGCTCCTCCAAGAGGCTTTACTTCAACATTATATACAAATGTTCCTATAACTATGTTTTTCAAAGGAAGTCTGTTTCCTGGCTTCTGCTCTACATTCTCTCCGGTAACACAAACATCTCCCACTTTTACAGAACGAGGAAGAAGTACGTATCTCTTCTCACCATCTCTATATTGAGCTAGACCAATAAAACCCGCTCTGTTTGGATCATATTCTACTGTTTTTATAGTATAAGGGATATCTATTTTGTCATATTTAAAATCAATCTCTCTCCAAAGTCTCTTGTGTCCACCTCCTTTGTGACGAGTTGTTATTTTACCATGATGATTTCTTCCAACTGGTCTTTTGAAACCACGAGTAAGTGATTTTACTGGATCATTTGAAGTAACAACACCACTATAAGAGATGTTTGACATGTGTCGGCGACTTGGAGATGTTGGTTTATACTTTTTCATAATTATATATTTTCTATCTTAGTTCCTTTCTTTAGATAAACATAGGCCTTCTTGTATCCTGATTTTATTCCTCTTTTACCTCTAACAAATACATTTTTTGCAGGAATTGTGGTTGTAGTTACTTTTACTGGATCTATCTTGTATTTTTCTACGAAAGCCTTTGTTATTCCTGTTTTTGTTGATTTTGGATCAACTTCAAAAACATAAACAGACATCTCAGCTGACATTGTAGCCTTTTCTGTTATATGAGGTCGTATTAAAACGTGATTAAGGTCTTTTTTCATATTATTTTCCTAGTTTATCTGTTATTTGTGGTAGACCTTTTTCTGGGTTTGAAATAAGAACATATTTATATTTCATCAAATCAAGAGGGCTAACATTTCTTATCTCATCAACCTCTAGATTTGCAAAATTCCTGAAACTCTTTTCTGTTGTTGTATCCTTTGAAGAAAGAGCTATATACACTGAGTTTCTTTTCTTACTTAGCAAGTCATTGAAACCTCCAACTTTTGAAAGTGAAGATAAAACATTTTTTGCCTCTGCTGTTTTTATAGCCTTCATTGACATATCATCAACAAACAAAACATGTCCTTTTTTGAATTTCTCAGAAAGAATCGTGTAAAGAGCCTTCGCCTTCATTTTTTTGTTTACTTTTCTATCAAAATTCTTTTCGTTTCTTGGACCATGAGTAACACCTCCACCAACCCAAATAGGAGAACGTGTAGAACCATGTCTTGCTCGTCCTGTACCCTTTTGTTGCCATGGCTTTTTTCCTCCTCCAGATACATCTCCCCTGTTTTTTGTGTGAGCTACATTGTTTCGAGCTTGAGATTCCATTGATACAACCACTTGGTGCACCAAATCTGCATTCCATTTCAAACCAAAAACTGATTCTGGCAGTGAAATTTTTCCTGATTCTTTGCCTTTTTGATTGTATACTACAGACTCTAAAGCTACAGGAGACTGTGTCTTTTCTTTTGCTTTAGTATTCTTTTTTACTTTTGTCTCTTCCATTTTTTTAGAAATTAGGTTAATTAGGTCAATTAGAAATTACCCCACCACTTCTACTAGAGTTCCCTTTCTTCCAGCTATTGCACCTCTAACAAAAATTTCTCCTGTCTCAGGTTTAACACTGACAACAGTTAGTCCTTTCGTAGTTATTCTGTCTCCTCCCATTCTTCCTGCCATTCTCTTGCCTTTTGCCACACGTCCACCATCACGTCCTGCACCTCCAATAGAACCAGGCTCACGCTCTGAGTGTTTTTGTCCGTGTGAACGAGGGCCACCTTTGAATCCGTGTCTCTTTACTACACCTTGAAAACCTTTACCTTTTGAGGTGCTAGAAACAACAACTGTGTCTCCTTCTGCAAAATCTGTAAGATTTATAACATCACCTACTTTCAGTGTTGATTCATCATCTGTTCTGAATTCTCTTAGAAATCGAAAATTTCCTGTCTTCATGTGACCTTTCTCTGGTTTGTTTATGTTCTTATCTGCTTTTTCACCAAAACCAACTTGAACAGCATTATAACCATCAGTGGCAACTGTTTTCACTTGAGTAACAACCATAGGTCCTGATTGAAGGACTGTAACTGGGTGCACCAAACCTTTTTCATCAAAGATTTGGGTCATATTAACCTTTGTTCCTAGAATGAATTTCATGTTTTTAATTTATATTTGGCGCCTTTCTTCGTTGCTTCGCTTCGTTTCCTCCACGCGCAGTATATTTATACAGCTTGGTCACAACCGAAGCTCGCGCCTCGAAATGCATCCAAATCTAAAATAAAAAGACTGTTATTTGTGGGGACATTTTTCGGACAGTAATGAGAAAGTATCTTCCCAACATTGCCCTTCGCTAGTCCCCTTAAATCCGCCTCATCGGCGGACCCGCCGATGAGGCGGGAAAAGTCCATTCGGACGATTTGGCTATACTAGCAGATATCCATTTTTTATTCAAGTGCTTTAAACACTAACAAAAAGACCCCGCATCTCTGTGTAAGCAGATGCGGGGTCGAGGGCTAAGGTCAAAAGGTCTAAGAGACCCAAGTGACCAAGGTCTAAGTACTACTTGCGAGAACCGCCGACACGAAGTTCTGATCGAAGCCGCTGTCCAGCCAGCTCACGTCCCAGAGCCACTCGCCGACGTACCAGTACAGGTACAGGACGCAGCGGTAGCCGTCCGGGTTCTGAAAGACTGTTCCGTCAAAGAAGATGACCCGCGTATCGCCGTCGATCTTCTCCTTCCACGACTCGGGAATCAGGCTCTGATTGGTCCAGAGCGTGTAGAACACATCAGCATCCAGCCTGATGTTCCCCGACGCCTTCAGGCGGGAGAGGTTCTCCTCGCCCGTGATGTAGGGCTCGCACTCCAGCATCGTGACGTGTTGGATCTGGTTCACGTCCAACTCCGTTAGAGTGGCGGACCATACGTCCGTCTCGTTCGCGATGACCGACCAACCCGAACCAATGAACTCGGTGGGGTTGAAGCGGTTGCGGATGATCTTCACGAGTTGCGTTGCGACTCCCTTGAGCCACAGTTTGAATTCGTGGAGCCTCTGGTGGCCATTTGCTCCGCCAAGCTGACTCATGAGTTCCGTGAGCGGTCCCTGCAGTTCAGAGACTTCAACCTTCTTCATAACAACCTCCCTTGGTTGTGCTAGCGGACCACGGTGTGTAGTCATAGCCAAAAAGTGCCTATATTTTATCTTTTTGTAAGCCTTTTTTGGCTATGACTACCTCTTTATTCGCAAGTTATGTTAAAGAACAGTATCTGCGTATTGTACACCTATTTACCATATTTGTCAAATACTTTTACTTTACTCCCATTATACAGAAAAGACCCCACAACAGACGAGGGCGCGAGGCCTTTCTGTTGGCAGGGTCTACTACTTCACCTCAACTGACGAGGTTGGGGCCTCGGACGAGATCCTCTCCGCCTGAAGCTGTGTCTCGATAAGACGCAAGATGCTTACGATCTCAACCTCTGGAATACCGGTGATACTGGCAAGATCACCGAGATCCCTCATGATCCAACCCATGATTCCCGGATTCCCCTTGATCAATCCCTTGAGGATCCGGTAGGAATTCAGAGCCTTATGCATTTCGTCCATGGTGTTTCCTCCTTTCAATAAAATATCATCTGACTTAAGAAAGTCAACAATAACAAAAACCACCTAATAGGTGGTTTTTGTTATAATTATTTATTATTTTTGACCTACATAATCTTCACATCAATATTCACACCTGATGGGAGACTAAGGTTTGTCAAAGCTTCCATTATTTTAGGTGTAGGATTTAGAATATCAATAACTCTCTTGTGTACTCTCATTTCAAATTGCTCTCTAGCATTTTTGTAAACGAAAGATGATCGGTTTACTGTATATTTCTTAATCTCTGTAGGAAGTGGAACTGGTCCCTCTATTTTTGCATCATAACGAAGAGCAGTATCTATGATTTGCTTTACTGACAAATCAAGGATTTTGTACTCATAAGCTCGGACTCTGATGCGCAATTTTGAAATGGCATCTGATTTAAGCACTGTTTTTCCTGTAGCTTTTGGAGCTTTCTTTGCAACCGTCTTTTTTGCTGTAGCTTCTTTTGTTGTCATATTGTATGAAGATACTAACAGATAATGGTTTTTTGTTCAAGTGTACCCACTTTGTTCTTGTTATTTTACCAAAACTCAATCATAATTAGATCATGAAAAAACTTTTAAACCGTGAGACACCAGCGTATGACAGTAAAATATTAGGAATATTATCACTTTCGTACTCTGCACTTGCCTATATAGTATTTGAGTTCCAGTTATACTTTATACCAATATTTTCTAATAAATTATCACTTTCAAGACCCTTAACAATGATTTTAATACTAATTCCATTAGTGGCCATACTAATAGGAGGTATTTCTCTATATAAAAACAATTCGGACGAACAAGCTAAGGTAGGTATTATCACCGCATCATTATCATTGTTACTAATAATATTAGACAATTTGACCTGATGTTTTTAGATTAGAAAACTAGATATACCACACGATTTCAAATTTGAGACAAGGTCGCGGATAAAGTAAAAACCAGTTCCGGAGGTGTACACGAGGTACATTGACGGAACTGGTTTTTATCTTTAGCCGATGAGATTGGCCAAATTTGGAATCTCTATTGTTTAGGCAACAATACTTGTAACAACTCCTGCACCCACTGTCTTTCCACCCTCTCGGATAGCAAATCTCTGGTTTTGTTCTAGGGCAACTGGAGCTACTAGTTTAACTTTGAATGTAACTGTGTCTCCTGGCATAACCATCTCTACTCCCTCGTTTAGAGTCACATCTCCTGTAACGT
>CAZDPS010000001.1:25290-103256 GCA_964507615.1 uncultured Candidatus Saccharibacteria bacterium
TCTCCTGGCATAACCATCTCTACTCCCTCGTTTAGAGTCACATCTCCTGTAACGTCTGTAGTTCGGATATAGAATTGTGGTTTGTAACCTGAGAAGAATGGTGTGTGTCTTCCCCCCTCTTCTTTCTTCAAGATGTAAACCTCAGCTGTAAATTCTGTATGAGGAGTAACTGTCTTTGGTTTTGCAAGAACTTGACCTCGGTGAATTTCTTCTTTCTTTGCACCTCGGAGAAGGATTCCAGCGTTGTCTCCTGCCATACCCTCGTTAAGTGATTTGTTGAACATTTCGATACCTGTAACTGTATATTTTTGTGTATCTTTCAAACCAATACATTCGATTTCCTCACCTACTTTGATAACACCTCTTTCAATTCTTCCTGTAACCACTGTTCCTCTTCCTTCAATTGAGAAGATGTCTTCAACTGGCATTAGGAATGGCTTTTCTAGGTCTCTTTCTGGAACTGGGAAATATGTATCAAGAGCGTTTGCAAGCTCTAGAATACCCTTTGCCCACTCATCTGTATTGTCTTTTGACTCAAGAGCTTTCAATCCTGAACCTCGGATAATAGGAGCACCGGCACCATCGAAACCTTGTTTTGTAAGGAGCTCTCGAACTTCCTCCTCCACAAGATCAATAAGTTCCTTATCAGGCACCATGTCGCATTTGTTCAAAAATACGATCATTTTAGGCACACCAACTTGTTTCGCCAAAAGAACGTGTTCTCTTGTTTGAGGCATCACACCGTCTGTAGCCGCTACCACAAGCACCGCACCGTCCATTTGAGCGGCACCAGTAATCATGTTCTTGATGTAATCGGCGTGTCCAGGAGCATCCACGTGAGCGTAGTGACGTGTAGGTGTCTCGTACTCGTTGTGAGAAAGAGCAATAGTAATTCCTCTTGCTTTTTCTTCTGGAGCTGAGTCTATTTGATCAACTCCTTTTAATTTAGCTGAATATCCATTACCTGCTCTATTAAGAATAGTTAGGATAGCTGCTGTTAATGTTGTCTTTCCATGGTCAACGTGACCAATTGTTCCCACGTTTACGTGAGGTTTACTTCTATCAAAATCTGCCATAATAATTTTTAATTAAATTAATAATTTTTAAACAAGAACCTCTAAAAATTTAATGTTCGAGAAATCTAAACTTTTAGAACTTCTGCGTTTACTAATAAATAAAAGCATCGCAAAGCGACACTCAATCATAGTAGACAAAAAGAAAAAAATAGTCAAGTTTGGGCTTTTTGTTAAGCCGTAACTAGAAGATCTCGTTTTAGATTGTTTCTTTCCTCCATCACCATTTGGTCAAATGTTGGTATTTTTGATTTGAGAAATGACAACACATCCTGAGGGGTCGAGGTGTCGTTATCTAAAATGGAGTCAAATTCTTCTTGTTCTTTATCAGACAATATATCAAGAGCCCTAACCAAGACAGCCTGGTATATCATCTTACCCATACGGTCTACCACATCGGCCTGTTTATCCGGAGGTAGTGAGCCAAGACCCCATTCCTCTATGATATCTTTTGATAAAATATTGTTCATAAGTTTATTTTATTTGTAAAAATTTCTTCACATTTTTAAAAGCTCTCTCATAAGCATTGTCATCTAAAAACCACCCCCCCTTCAAATTGCTATCAAATTTAAGTTTTGGACCTAAAACTGATCCTTTTACTTCCATCGAGCCGCTAGCTATCTCTTTTCCATTTAATAGAACTTTCATACCCATAGGGTCATTACTCAATCCTTGAATTATATATATTTTTCCACCTTCAAAATCAATTGCTGTAGGATTTTGACCAATCTGATCTACTTTTGCACTCTTTTCGAACGCCTCAGCAAAGGCCCCTCTGATATCTTTATATTTTGCACCATCTTGATACATGTCATCCAAAACTAATATCTTGCTGTCCCCAAAAACCTTATCATGACCTATAATTTGATCTCCAATCTTTACAACCTTCCCTTCTCCTTGAGTCACAATGTCAACCAAAGAACCCTTGTGCTCCACTTGGTGTATTAGATTTTCTGGACGAGACACATCAATCGTTGGTGTTACTTCTGGTTCACTTGGAATAGTTACATGTTCCATCGGAGCCGTCCTAGAATCCCAATCCGGTATCACTTTTGTTTGTATAACTTCTGCATCAACAGGAATATCTGCCAACTTTTCTGGTGTTGGAGCACTTGATGTGTTTGTATCCATCTCTGGAACCACTGCCTTAACGCTATCTCTCCCAAGACCTGACAAGGTTTCTTTTGTGCCATCTACACGCTCTATAATTAATTTTCCATTACTATCTATTGATAGTTTCTCTCCTGCGTAGCCGATTGCGCTTTCATTAACGTCACCCGGTTTATACAAACCATATTCTTTTGCTATCTCTACCGTAGGTTTGTCTATAATATTTGTTTTTATTTCTGGAGGAATATTGTCACCATACTGTTTTATGATGTTCGCTTTTAGATTATGAATGTCCTGCAAAAACCCTTTCGGACTTAGCTCAACTGTCGCGGAAACAACAGTTGAAGTTTTTATTGATTCTGGAGTTATTATATTTTCAGGTTTATTGACTATCTCATGAATTAAACTATCTTGTTTATTTAAAACAGGTTCTGTAATGGATGAAGTAGTTGATTTTGACCTAACAACACCATCAAAAGAACCTGCTTTTGGCTTATTAACCGTCTCCATAGAACCAGTTGCACCTACTGTGCTACCAGAGGACAGCGCAGATTCTGCCAAACCCGCCAAAATACCGGCTCCAGCACCTGCTCCAACCATAACCAAGGCTTTTTTTATCCTCTGACTATTTTTTCTTTTTACTTCTTCTTCTTTAGCCTTCATGTAATCGACCTCTCTTTCCTCAAAAGATTTTTCTAAATTTTCATAACCAGAAGCTGCCTCTTCCTTGGCTTCGGCATTTATCCTATCTGCTCTTTTGCCATATAGACTACCAGCAACACGAGAGCCAATTGCTCCACCTAAACCCCTACCCAAACGTGTTCCTGCATATAGAGCGCCAGCGCCAAGACCAGCAGTTAAGCCGACTCCTGTACCAATCAAAATTGGAGCCAAAGCCAAACGTGCACCAATAGGAATCTTTGACCAGACCTTGAGACCCTTGGTGGCAATTTCTTTTATTTTATTAACCTTATCACTTTCTACCGAAGACAGCTCCGCCATTTGACCTTGTAATAAATCCCACTCTCTTTCTGCTTGTTCTAGTAGTTTTATTTTGATCTGTCCAACCATCTCTCTCTCCTCTTCTGGAGTCATCGTTACCCCTCCACCCTCCTTTTCCTGTGCCTTAGATTCAAACGTATCAATAATTTCATCTTTCTTTGTTGCTTTTTCCTTAATGTACATTGCTAGTGCACCATCCAAACTCCTTTGCGCCTCATCCAATTCCACCTCTGTTGGAGATTTCTCTTTTGAACGTCCAGACAAAATACCCCAAGAGAGCAAGCTCTGCAAAGAGCCTTTCATTTTATTATATTTATTATTTTTTTTATTGAATTCTATTTTTGCACGAGCATAATTTTCTCTAGCAATATCTAAACTAGTTTTAACCGTCTCAATTTTTTCGACTACATCTGGAGCCAAATCACCCAATTCATATCTATTACCCACAGCATCCGCTTCAACCGAAGACGACAACTCTGTTGAAACATTTTCCTCCTTTTCTTTTTCGTTTATTAATTTTATGAGCAAAGCTTTTCTCTCAACATCTGTTATATTTTCTACACTATTTCTAGCTACTCCAAAATAACCTTCTTCAATGTCCTTCAGTATCTGGTCCTCATATTTCTTGTCTGGAGAATCTGCTAGTGGAATATTTGTGTTTTCTTCCTCTAAATCTCCTGTAGCTTCTCCGACAGACTGAATAGTATCTTCAACTGCTATAGGCGGTTCACTATTTTTCTTAAGTCCTTCTGTATCTTGATGTTCCATCTCAATCATCTGCACCCCTTCAACGTCTTCCTCTGATGGAGGCCAAGCAAGATCACCAATATCCTGCTTTTTCTCTCCTTTATTCAAACCATTTAACAAATCAAAGGCTGTATTGTATTCCCGTTCAGTTATGTAATGTCGTGCATAATGATTATTAAGAGCTCTTATTATCGCATCTTTAGGCATACCTTCCATGCTGTGTAATAAAGATCTCTTTCTAGAATTTTCGGACAAACCGTTGATATAATCCACAAGACTCTTAGGTAATGGAAAAATCTCTTCACTTGCCTTACTACCTTCTATTGATTCTTTAACAACCGCTCCCCCTGATTCAGTGGTTATTATGGGTGCTGGATCAATACCTATTTCTGTAGGTTTTTTTATTTCAGAAAAATCATGTATACCAGAAAGAGGTTCTTGTTCTGATTTTGACTCCACTTGTCCAGCTAAAAAATCTAGTGGATTTTTTGAGGGAGGATTTAGATGTAAATCTAGATCATCTATTCTTTCTGCAGGAGTTGCCATGTGTACATTATATATTCTTTGAAATACTGACGCAATAAAAAATCTCGCATTTCTGCGAGATTTTTTATTTTTTATTTTCTACTTTCTACAATAGTCTTCTCAACATTAGGAGGAACCACCTCGTAATGATCAAACTCCATCATCACACTTCCCCTACCCTGTGTCATAGAACGAATATCAGTAGTGTAACCAAACATTTCTGACAATGGAACTTTGGCATGAATAACTCTGAGCATTCCTCTCTCTTCCATTCCTTCTATTTGACCTCTCTTTCCTGAAAGTGATCCCGTAACATCACCCATGAACTGTTCTGGCATGATAGCATCAACTTTCATAATAGGTTCTAGAATAACTGGACGAGCTCTTTTGGCTGCGTCCTGGAACGCTTGTGAAGCTGCGATCTTGTAAGCGATTTCTGAAGAGTCCACATCATGATATGAACCGAACGTAAGTTCACAAGAAACATTTACCATTTTGTATCCAGCAACAATTCCTCGATCCATAGCCTCGTGAACACCCTTCTCAACTGCTGGAATGAACTCTTGAGGAATAACACCTCCCTTAATTGAGTCAATGAACTCGAAGTCTTCATATCTTTTAACGTTCTTTGGAATTTTTGCTCCCTCTTCTATCTTCTCAAGAGGTTTGATCGTAAGTTTAACGTGACCATACTGACCCTTACCTCCAGTTTGTTTGATGTATTTGTGTTCTGCATCTGCTGTACCCAAGATAGTCTCTCTGTATGCCACTTGTGGTTTACCAACATTAACCTCCACACTGAATTCTCTCTTCATACGATCAACCATAATCTCAAGGTGAAGCTCTCCCATTCCTGAAACTATAGTCTCTCCTGTTTCTGTGTTTGAAGAAACAACAAATGTTGGGTCTTCGTCAGAAAGTTTTTTCAAAGCCATACCCATTTTCTCTTGGTCTGCTTTTGTCTTTGGTTCAATACGTAGAGCAACCACAGGAGCCACGAACTTGATAGGGTCTAGAACTATTGGTTTATTCTCGTCACAAAGAGTGTGTGATGTTTTCGCAGACTTCAATCCCACAGCTGCGGCTATCTCTCCAGCAAAAACTTTTTTCACCTCCTCTCTTTTATCCGCCTGGAGTCTCACAATACGTCCAAGTCTTTCTTTCTCTCCTGTTGTTGAGTTATATATGTATGTTCCTGCTTCTATTGTTCCAGAATAAACACGGAAGAATGTAAGCTGTCCAACGAAAGGATCATTTTGCAATTTGAAAGCAAGTGCTGCAAAAGGCTCTTCATCAGAAGCATGTCTTATTGTTTCCTCACCTGTCTTTGGATCCAAACCTTTTACTGGAGGAATGTCGAGTGGAGATGGCAAATACTCTACAACCGCATCCAAAACAAGTTGAATACCTTTGTTTTTCAATGCTGAACCAGCCATAACAGGAACAAGCTTTACTTCCAAACATGCCTTTCTCAAAGTTTTCTTTAACTCTTCTATAGTAGGCTCATTTCCATTTAGAAACATTTCCATTTGAGCATCATCTTGCTCAACAATTTTTTCGATGAGTTCTGCACGGAATTTCTTTGCCTCGTCTAGATACTCTGCAGGAATTTCTGCCTCACGAATATTCATACCCATGTTGCCCTCAAAGTAGTAGGCCTTCATCTTCAAAAGATCTATCACGCCCTCAAACTTATCTTCCAAACCAATAGGGATTTGTAGTCTAACTGCATTTTTTGTAAGTCGGTCCAAGATAGATTCGTATGATCTCTCAAAAGACGCACCCGTTCGATCAAGTTTGTTTATGAGACAGATTCTAGGAACATTACCATCATCCGCGTATCTCCAGTTTGTTTCAGACTGAGGTTCCACACCAGCCACACCGTCAAACACAACAACCGCGCCGTCCAAAACTCGGAGAGACCTTTTCACTTCAGCTGTAAAGTCAATGTGTCCCGGAGTATCAATGATATTGAAACGATACTGTGGCTTACCATCTTTTGGCATGTAAGTAGGATTCCAGAAACAAGTAATAGCAGCGGCGGTAATAGTAATACCTCGCTCTCTCTCCTGTTCCATCCAGTCAGTCACCGTCTCACCTTCGTGTACCTCACCTATTTTGTGTGTCATTCCAGTATAGAAAAGCACACGCTCTGATGTAGTTGTCTTACCAGCATCAATGTGAGCAATAATACCGAAGTTTCTAACTCTCTCCAATGGATAATCGCGGTTCATAATAAAATAATAATTTAATAAATAAATAAAAAAGCCCTCAGGCAATCACACAAAACTATATACCAAAAGACATTTTTGAGCAATAAGATAAAATCCAAGGGTAACCCTTGGATTTTATCTTTCCTTTAGTGCATTAACTTCCCTTTCTAAATCCTCCAGTCTTTCGTGGTCAGATTTATGATGAATGAGAGCTTTTTGAACAAAAGGCCAAATAAGAAGACCTATAATAACATCAAAAATAATAATGAGCATAAGCTCAAAATACCAGTGAGCCGGATCTCTAACTAGATGTAAAAATTCTTCCATCCAAACATAATAATACTTTTAGACTTTTTATACAAAACAAAATCTAAGAGCACCTCTCAGGTTTTACCTATTACGATCTAGAACGTGAGCTGATACAAACATAATTACCCTCTTTTTACCCTCAGAATCTTCAAATGAATCTCTTTTAATAGATACCTCTATACCAAGAGTCCAAAGTTTTTTTATTAATAATTTAAAACCTTCTTCCCTTTCGTTAGCCATTTCCGGATTGGTATAGTGAAGATCGATTGCATCACCCCGCATTAGAGACAGCTTGACTGTTTTTAATAAAAGTTTCTCAGATCTAGTAAAAGTATCAAATTTCTCATCAATAACATCCAACATCCTTGGGGCCTCCCTCATCTCTTTAGCAAAATCAGCTAATTTTTGCTCTGGAGACTCCGCAACATTTTTCGTATAATTTTTTTCTTGTTCTTTCTGTGCAATCTCAAAACCCTCATTCCTACTTTCACTCATGATTTTCTGTTCATCTGTCATCATATCTTCAGCTTTTTTAATTTCCTCTTCTGTTGGTTTATATCCTTCTTCACTCATATTTTTTAAATTAGATATTAATAACCTAATTTTACCCCCACCCACAGGGAATGCAAGGGAAAAACAAATCCCACTGTAAGCGGGTTGTGAGTTAGCTCGGAGGATTTTTCGCGAAGGTCGCGTATAAAATTCGAGCAAGCGAGGAGCCGTACAATGGTACGGTGACGAGAATGCGAGGATTTTAGACGATGAGATTCGTGAAAAAGACCCGAGCGACTACCAAGCGAAGTGAGCAAAAGCTTTGTTAGCCTCCGCCATCTTGTGAGTATCCTCTCTCTTCTTAACTGCCTTACCTTCGTTTTTTGAAGCTAGTATTATTTCATCTGCTAGACGAGTTGCCATAGGAGCTCCCTTTCCATCTCGAGCTGCGTCAATAATCCATTTCATAGATAAAAATGATCGTCTTTCTGGTCTTACTTCTCTTGGAATTTGGTAGTTAGCACCACCAACGCGTCTTGAACGAACTTCTGTTAAAGGTCCTGTATTTTTCAAAGCTGTATCAAATACTTCCATAACATCCTCTACTTTTGCCTTTTCTTTAACCATTGTTAGTGCTTCGTAGACGATTTTCTGAGCTGTAGCTTTTTGACCACGCAACATAACGTAGTTGATAAATTTACCAATCTTTTCTGAACCATATTCATGGTCTTTGCCTACTATATTTCTGTTTGTAACTTTTCTTCGCATGATTTATTTAAAATTATTTACCTTTTGGTTTCTTTACTCCGTATCTTGAGCGACCCTTTGCTCTCTTCTCTACTCCTGTTGCATCAAGCATACCTCGTACTATTGTATATCTAACACCAACATCCTTTACCTTTCCACCTCGGAGCAATACCACTGAGTGCTCCTGCAAGTTGTGCCCCATTCCTGGAATATATGCTGTTACTTCAAGACCGTTTGTTAGACGAACTCTGGCGATTTTACGAATAGCTGAGTTTGGTTTCTTTGGAGTCTTGGTTGTAACTTTTGTACACACACCTCTTTTGAAAGAAGATGGGTAATAAACAGGTCTGTTTGTAAGAGTATTGAAGCCACGAGTTAAAGCAACGGCCTTTGGTTTTGGTCGAGGTTTGAATCTCTTTCTTTTTATTAACTGATTGATTGTTGACATTGCAGGGTTTACTCTAATATATCTACATAAAAAACGCAAGTAGTTAGGCCGTGATCCCGGTTATAAGATAAAACTCCCATGATACTACGGGCAAAAGGAACTTCCAGAGGAAAAATATAAAGAATATCAATATAAATGTGCCGTTTTGCTCCAAAAAATCACGCACATTCTGCATATGATATGGTAAAAATGAGAATAATATTTTTGAGCCATCCAAAGGTGGTATAGGAATAAGATTGAACGTTGCTAAAACCAGGTTTATTAGAACTATTATGAAAGAAATATGCGTAAAGGCTTCTCCAAACTGGGCTGATATGCCAAAACGCATCATCAAACCAAAAAACAATGCTATACATATATTAGATAGTGGTCCTGCGACCGCAACTATAGCCTCTCCCCATTTTTGGTTTCTAAGGTTATATGGGTTAAAAGGAACTGGCTTTGCCCAGCCAATTATAAACCCCCCAAGAAAATAGGACATGACTGGGAGTAAAAATGATCCAAACCATTCCAAGTGTTTCAAAGGGTTAAGAGTTAAACGCCCTTGAAATCTAGCCGTATTATCACCCTGTAGGTAGGCAGCATACCCGTGCGAAACTTCATGGATAACCACAGAAAATATCAATATTATTATGGAAAATATAAAATCTATTTGCATTTTGTATTTTATATGATAGCATAATCCAACGTATGGCTAAAGCATGTCCAATAACTAATAAGAGCTCTCAACTATCTGGTGGTTATTCAAACCGTACCCGTGCAACACAATTTAACCCAACAGGTATAAAGAGAAAATATGCAAACCTTCAAAAAAAGAAGGTTTACATTCCTGAACTCAAAAAAACAGTTAGCTTGACCCTTTCTGCTCGAGCAATCAAGACTATTCAAAAAAATGGCGCCTACGCTACTCTCAAAAAGGCTAAACTCATATAAATATAAATAAAATAGGTCTCATAAAATAACGAGCGGCCGGTCTCTACACGATAGATCCCGGCCGTTATGATATGCGCCATATGATAATCTCCTCACGATGCAGCTCGGTTTTTGTCTGGCGTTTCCTGTTCCCGCCAAACAACACGTCCGCACTCTGGACAAGCCCATTTCTCCATGACTGGTCCGATACCAGTCAAGAAAGGTACGGGTTTGCCGTTGCGATCGAGCACACGCTCGAACTCCACATCACACTTTATGCAATTTTTCTTGTCCATGGCACACCTCCTCTCCTAAAACAATTATACATTAAATAACAAACAGCTTCACCTTTTGGGTGAAGCTGTCCTAAGAAAAGAAAGATCAATGGACGAGACCTGCTCCTCCACAACGACTTCCACGAGATTGAAGCCTGAACACTCTTCTGGATTCGGGAGGCTATCGATGTGGCGCCGAACTACCGCCTCCATCAATCTTTCTGAGTTAGCCTTGAACTCAAACTTCCCCACGACAAACTTCAGTGGAGAAAGAGAGTGAACAGTCCTAACCCAAGTAAGTCTGTACCTATGAACCATGTAACACCTCCAAATGGAACTCTACCAAAAACTTATTCTTATAACAACAATATTATTTACACCCACTCGTTGGCTCTCTCACTTTTTTATTTTTCAATATAAATTCTTTTCCGTCTGACTGAAAATTTATTTGACCCATATTACACGTAACAAGAGTCTTTAATTTTTGTTTATCCAATATTTCTAGAACCTCTTTGTTTGGATGACTGTACATATTATTTGTCCCGGCTGATATGACCACCCACTCTGGAGAAACAGCTTTTACATATTCCTCGCTTGAAGATGTTTTTGAACCATGATGTCCCGCCTTTAGAATAGAACTTGTCATTTTCTCCGCGCCCAAACCCAGAAGATAGTGCTCTATATTAGACGTGGAATCCCCTTGGAGCAAAACACTTGTCTCACCATAAACAAGTTTCATTACTATGGAACCATCATTTGGAGAAAGCCCCGAGACATCACGGTCCGGAAAAAATATTTCCAAATACGCTCCCCCACCCAAGTCTATTATCTGACCGCGCCTCGCTATTATTTTTGGAATCTTTTTATCCTTAATTTCGTTTTCCAAAACTCCATATGCACTATTTTTATTCGTTGTTCCTGGTTCAAGAACCACATCAGTTTTAAATCTTTTTAAAAGAGCGATGAATCCTTCATAGTGATCCTTGTCTGGGTTTGTAACCACAAGCATATCTATATGCCTGTCGTACCAAGGTAAAACTTTAGAAATTTCTTTCATTAGATTGTTGTTTGGACCTCCGTCTACCAAAACCTGCATACCAGTTGGCGACTCTATAAAAATAGAATCTCCCTGACCTATATCAAGAAAACTCACAGTCAAAATACCATCACGATCTTCACGAATTACTACAAACCACAATGTTAAACTAACTAAAAGGAGAATCCCGAGCACATACCATCTCAAGTAAGCACGGATATGAGATAGAATCCTTAACATATGATATATTATACACACAAATTAAGAACCAAAATATAAAAACATGAAACCATTTGAAGAAAAAAAATTTAACCTGCCTACCGGACAGGCAGGTATTAGTGAACTAAAAGGAATATCGGCCAAAACAATTGAGGAGCATTTGAAGCTTTATTCTGGATATGTAAAAAACTTAAACAACATCTTTACACAAATCGGCGAACTAATGTCTGACCCAACTAAAAACGCATTTCTTATAGGAGAACTACATCGACGCACTGGTTTTGAATTCAACGGCATGAGAAATCATGAAGTTTACTTTGATTTACTTGAGGGTGGCTCTCAACCACTTCCAGAAAACTCTAAATTTAAAAAACAAATGGAAACCCAAGCACCGTCTGTTGAAGCAGCGCTGGGAGGATTTAAAACTCTTGCAATGACTCGTGGTATCGGCTGGGCAATACTTTACTGGGACAAAGAGTCAGGACAACTAATTGCAACATGGGTTGATGAACAACACCTAGGACAACTTCAAGGATGCACACCAATCATCGCTCTAGACATGTGGGAACACTCATACGTTGCCGACTACCAACCAAGTGGAAAGAAACAATACGTAGAAGACTTCTTCAGCAATTTAAACTGGAGCAAAGTTGAAGAAAATTTTAATAGTGTTGTGTAAAACTTTTAGAGCCAAGCTGCAAACATAAGCAGAATCCACAAAAGCAAAAATAAGACAAAACTAGTTAAACCTAATACCACAAAAACAACCCACAAAGTTTTTTTGACCACCTCTAACCCTGTGTGGCCTTTTTTTCTGAGAAATAAATATACAATTAAACCTAGAATAAAAATTATAGGCCAGATAATTCCTGCAAGTTCATCGTCCCACAAAATACTAAACATACTTCTAGAATTAGGTCCCCAACTCCCAACCAAAGCATCTACACCAAAACCCATCAATAAGAAACCCGCAATTGAACAAATAGTCAAAATTTTATTTTTTTTGGTCATGTAAATATTTTAACATGAAAATAAGAGCTAAATAAACCATAATTAAAACCCCAAAAGAAAATGCTGGTAGGTTTAGTGCACCAAACGGAATACTTGCTCCGATGTGAACTACTGTGAGCTGATACCACAGAAGAATGTAGGTAAAAAATGCCGGAATAAAAGAAAGATAAAGAGAAAATAATCCCAGAACGCCGGTGATAAACCCCAAAAACATTGTTAGTGGTATGGTACCCAAAATCAAAACGTTCACAGGTAGAGAAACCAGAGATAGTATTCCCATATTGTAAATAAGGTATGGCAAAACTGTAATCTGGGTAGCTATGGTAGAAGAAACTATTTCTTGTAGACCAAACCTTTCGGTTATCCAAGATAAATATGGTGTTACGTGAGGAGTAACAAATATTAATCCAATTGTTGCCAGAACAGAAAGTTGAAAGGAAGGATCAAAGGCAAGTAGAAGCGGATTCGGAGCGAGCATCAAGACAATAGTAAAACCAAAGACTCTACTGGCTTTGTAATCCCTATTAAATTTTTTAGCAAACAAGGCAACCAAAACCATAATGGCTGCCCTCCAGGCACTAGCCCCTCCCCCAGAAAGAATAGTAAACAAAATTATACTAACGGCTCCAAAACCGAAAGACATATTCTTTGGTAAAAATTTAAAAACCGCCATTATACTACTGGCCACAATAGCAATGTTGTACCCAGACAAAACAACAATATGAGAAACTCCTGTTTTTTGAAACTCTGTAAGTAGTTCTTTGCCTAAACTCTGTTTTGTGCCAAGAAGAAGTCCCGCAAGTAAACTGGACTCCGGTTCTGGCAGTGCGTCGCGAATAGAGTCTGTAAATTTTCTTTTTGTTTTAAAGAGAAGTGTCTTCACTAAACTACCATGACCACTTGATACAAATTCAACGTTTGTAAAACGACTTGTATACCACACACCTCGCACACGAAGATATCCCTTATAATCAAAAATTCTTCCATTGGTTTCAAATTCCCCCGGCTCCTCTAGCACAACTTTCGCCCTGACCTTGTCTCCATAAGAAAACTCTGGATATATGGGAACTGTCACTAATATTTTCTCTTTAATAGGAATAGTAGTGGTGCCACTCAACACACTTCTCACTCCAACAGTCAGTTTTGTATTAGTTTCTCTCACATCTGGCTCACCGACAATGATTCCTTCTATATTTATTTGCTTTCCAACATACTCATCTAGTTTGGAATCACTATATAAATCAGAAATCATAATCCTTCCAACCCCACACAAAACTCCGAGCACAATAAACAAAGCGATATTTAAAATTTTGTGGCTGTTTTCATCCACAAAATATCTGTACACAAAAAATACAACAGTTAAGAAAACAAGAGCAACAAAAAATCCGACGTTAATCGGAAAAATTGAACCCAGTGCTATGCCCCCTATAAATCCTAGAATAATAGAGAGGGCCATAATATTTAATACCCGGCTGGTGGCACTGTTTTCTTACCCAGCATACTTAAATTCATATTTTTTAACTCTTTATCTATTTTGAAAACAAACTTCTCTAATTTCTTCACCTCTTTTTCTGTCTTTGTAGAAAGTACGTACTCCAATGCTTTATCAAAGTCATTTTTAAATTTTTGGTTTATATCTTTCCATTTCACTCCTTTTAAAATATTTCCCACCTCATTTGAATATTCAAGAACTCCTTTCTTCATTAAAAAAGCTATGGACGGATACCCCAAATAACCTTTCCAAAAAGATGCGTTGTCATTTGACATTACGGCATTCAATTCTGGATCATATTTTATTTCGTAAAACTTATTACCACTTGATGAAAAAACTTTACCACCTAAATCAGAAGTTTCGACTCTTCCATCAGCCACCGCACCCAGAGCTTCATAAATTTTTGTTATTGGTGGGTGTTTCCATTTCATATTACTCTTTAAATTCTTTTATTATTTCTTCTTCATCAGCAGGAGAAGTAGATTTTTTATAACGGGCCCCAGAAACTCCATTCACCCGGGCTTTGCAGTCATCCCAAGTTTTGTGAACTTTTATTTCTCCGTCTACCATACTTATATAAGAATAGGCTTTGCTTTTACTTTTTGTTTTACTCTTTGAATCTTTTGATTCTTTAATAGAAACATCAATACCATATCTTTCTTTGGAACCGTTATACAAAACAACAGGCATTTTATCGGCAAAAGACGTAGCGATCACATCACACCTTTCGTTGCCTGCCGTGCCAGAATGCCCTTTTATTAATTTCCAATCAATTATTTTGTGAGAAGTTAATTCAATTAATCTCTCCCACAAATCCTTATTTAAAACGTTCTCCTTTTGTGAAGTCTTCCATTTATTTTTCTTCCAACCTTTGACCCAACGGGTTGCACCGTTCAGAACATAAGCTGAATCAGTATATATGGTCATCTCCCTCTCAGACGAAACCGACTCCAAGGCAGATATAACGGCTGTGAGTTCCATACGATTGTTTGTCGTGTGATCTTCTCTACCACCAAGTTCCATGGCTGAATCATCCGTAATAACAATAGCACCCCATCCGCCAGGACCAGGATTGCCTCTCGCGCTACCATCTGTAAAAATAATCATTTTTCTATTATAACAAAAACAAATAAAATAACTCTATCTACATTTGCCTTATAAGAAAAAGGTGGTGGTTGCCCGAGAGCTAACCACCACCTACCGACGTTCTTGTGGGAGGTCACCGACGACGAGCTGCTATCATCTTCCCCAAACCGTCGATCAGCTCGGCCAACGCTAAGCCCAAACCCACCAAGAACGCGAGCTCACCCGTGAGTGGAATGACTGTAGCATCCAGTACGGGAATACCAAGTAGGTCGATGGGCCAGGACAATAGTCCAATCCCAGCCAGAACCAGCACGGTCGGCAGTAGTAACCGGAACAGCAACTTGATCATGTGACCTCCTTTTATTATTATAGTACAATAAAAAATATAAGTCAAGTCACATATACAAAAAGGGCCCGCGTTGCAAGCAACGGGGCCCTGGTCTGAGAGAATCCGCAAATCCTCTCAATGGACCTGTTAGTCGAGTGATCGGCTCACTCTGTGCCACCGGGGACCTACCCCCCGGCTAGGACTCAGTTCTTCATTCACACTCCTTGATGAATTTGGAACCACGCGAGTCTTGGATTACCACTTAACCAACCCGATACGGGCGTCAGCGTTCCGGCTCAACCATCACCCATTTGCCCCTTCTGGAGCTATGGACCTGATTCGACTTCGCTTTTTTGGAATGACCATCAAGTGGTCAGACGCGTAGGCGGTCATCGAGATATTGGTCCTTATTGTTTGGGGACGGCCTTATTTGCCTTTCCGAAGGGTTTTGTGACAAACCTCTCTCGCTTTTATTTAACTGTGTTAAGTATAGCACAGCACCATGTTTCTGTCAAGCGATTAAAATATATCCACTATTCGGAGGCGAAGTTCGGGAAAATTACGAAATTGTGATTTTTCAAGAGTTGCCACCAAGTTTATGCTGTCCCCCACACC
Source organism: uncultured Candidatus Saccharibacteria bacterium (assembly GCA_964507615.1). GTDB lineage: Bacteria > Patescibacteriota > Minisyncoccia > Phycocordibacterales > DATDWN01 > C7867-006. The sequence goes on from CAZDPS010000001.1 coordinate 40,931, forward strand.
TAGAGGCACAGTAAATTTGTCTGGAGTTGAAAAAAATGCGATAGCTGTGACATCCGAGTTTTTAGAATTTTTAAATTTCAATTCCAAATGATTTTGTTCTTTGCCAAAAAGTTTTACATTACTTATTTTTATATTTTCAAAAAGGAAAAGTGGTTTCGGATTATCTAAACCAAAAGGAGCGAACCTCTCTATTAGTCTATATGTATCCCAACTGACTTCATCCAAGGATAATTTTTTATCGAGTAGTGTATCTTCTGTCACTTTATTCTCTTTCATCATTTCCAAGAAAGCCTCGTTCAGCCTATCTTCCAAAGTGTGAATGTTTTCCTGCATAACAGAAAATCCACCTGCACCTTTGTGTCCACCATAGTCCACAAAAACATCTTTCACTTTTTCCATAAGAGAAACAACATCAGTGTCTCCACCGGCACGACATGAACCTTTTATTATTGCGCTTCCATTACTTCCTTCCCTTCCCCAGAAAAAAACAGGGCGATTGTGTTCATCAGAGAAACTATTTGCCACGAGTCCTAATAGACTTGGCTTCCATTCTGGATTTCCAAAAACCAAAACGTGTTTCATTGTTTCGTCACGATCTGCAATTTTTTTCTTGATTTCTTTTACCATACTTCCCACCACACCTTTTCTCTCGTCATTTTTATTATTCAAATGCTCAGCCAAAACTCCAGCTGACACTTCATCCGTAGTAGACATCAGAGAAAACGCGTCATGAGGAATACCCATTCTAGATGCTGCATTGATACGAGGGGTGATCATGAAAGCAATGTCATCCTCTGTTGCTGTTTGTTGGTTTATTTTAAGTAATGAAAAAAGTTTCTGCAGTCCAACTCGTGGACTTTTCTGCAAAACTTTTAATCCGTAAAAAGACAGGACTCTGTTCTCCCCAACGAGCGGTACCATATCAGAAAGAGTAGCGAGCCCCACCATATCAAGCAACCACTTCTCCCAACCAACCGGAATCGTGGTTGCAATTTCTAATTTCAAATTTCTAATTTCTAAAATCAATGCTTGTACAACTTTAAAAATAACCCCGGCACCGCATAACATTTTTTCTGGATAATCACATCCTTTTTGTTTTGGATTTATTATGGCAAATGCTTTTGGTAATTTCTTACCCGGTATATGATGGTCAGTGATTACTACATCAATACCAAAACTATTGGCCAGATCAACTTGTGTAACATCAGTAATTCCACAATCAATAGTAATGATTAGTTTCACATTTTGAGAATTTAAATTCTCTATCGCTTCGTCATTCAAACCAAAACCCTCTTCGTTACGTAGCGGAATATAATTTACAAAATTATTGAAATTTATTTTTTTAAAGAAGTCGTGCAAAACAACAGCACCTGGAATTCCATCCGCATCATAATCACTATATATTCCAATTTTTTCATCCTTCTCGATTGCCTTCAAAATTCTATCCACAACCTTTTTCATATCCTTCAAAAGATAAGGGTCGTGAAGATGTAACAAATAATCAGGGTTGAGAAACTGTTCAGAACCCTCTACATCACTTATTCCCCGAGCACATAACATAGACCTTACAAGCGGATGATAAGGTTTCAAAGTCTCATCAACGTTCTGTGTAACAGGATTTCGTAAGGCGTATTTTTTCATTTCATTAGTGTAACACACTAATATAGACATAAATAACAACAAATATGATAAAATATTGTCTATGGAAAACTGTATATTTTGCAAAATAGTGAAAGGAGATCTTCCTTCACATCGGGTTTATGAGGATGATAATTTTTTAGCATTTCTAGATATCAATCCTGAGTCTCCCGGACACACTTTAGTTATACCGAAAGAACACTACCGCTGGGTTTGGGACCTGCCCGCTATGCCTGAGCAAAGCGACGGCAGGCAGGTGTCACCAAATATTGGGGATTATTTTAGAGTGGCCCAGAAAATTGCACTAGCACAGAAGAAAGCTTTCAACACCGACTTGGTTATTTCTAGAGTTGTTGGAGAAGAAGTTCATCATGCCCATATCTGGGTATTCCCTGCTTCTTTCAACAGAGGAGAGTTTGAAAAAACAGCGGGTGACAAAAAAGACTTCGCCGGAAATGCAGAAAAAATAAAAAAGGAATTAGAAAACTAAATTGACTCAACTAGTTTTATTATTTCAATAAAATCTTTTGCTCTTAAACTTTCTCGTCCAACTAGGAGGCCCGAAACATTTCCATCACGAACAAGCGAGTCTGCGTTGACCCTATCAACATCTCCTCCATAAAGAATTTTCATACTGTCTGAAAAATTTCCACACAAATCTTTCAAAACTTTTTTAATAAAAATAGAAGTCTCAAGTAGGTCCCTTGGGCTCATGGACTCCCTCGCTCCGATAGCCCACAAAGGTTCGTAAGCAATAATAACTTTGTCTAACATTTTTTTTGGAACATCTTTGAGTCCAGATGTGATTTGCTGTTTTATGAAATTATAAAAATCCCCATTTTGATCTCTCGTCTCCTCCCCTACACAAAGTATGGCCGTCATACCGCCACCCACCACTGCTCTAACTTTTTTATTTATCAGCTCATCACTCTCTCCCATTTTTCTTCTCTCTGAATGTCCTACAATCACATAGTCAACTTTGAAATCTGATAGCTCGGTGTAACTCACTTCACCTGTGAAAGGTCCTTGTGATTCATAACTAACATTTTGAGCACCAAGAAAGAAATGAGTATCTGAAAGAGAAGTTAAGGGTGACAAAAAAACAAATGGAGGACAGATGACCACATCTGTTTTTTTTAATTCTCGTGTTCCTCTCTTTACACTCTGCGCTAGTTTTTTTGCTTCATCCAAACTTTGTGGGTTCATTTTCCAATTTCCCACAACAAGCTTTTTAGATTTTTTCATAGATATAATTGTACCACAGCAGTTTCTATACGAAAAAACCCGATACAGAGAATCTGTATCGAGTGTGCAGGTAGGGCGCACCGAAGCGCCCTACCTTGAATGTGCTACCTGCCCGCTCAGGAACTAGCAGGCGGGCTTGCTTGCGACTTCTTCCGTCGCGAAGGCGGCTGGGGTCAGTTGCGGGAGAACGAAGCGACGCCCGTAGCCACCGTACCAGACGTAGGCGTCGGACAGCCGGCGAGCTTGGACGTCAAGGCCATCAGGGTGGACGCTCACGCCCGCAACGAAGAACCCGTTGCCCTCCTTCAGGAGAAAGAAGGTCCCGTAGCCGTCTTTGCGGAGCCAGCCCCGATGAGTCTCCACGAAGGAGATCACTTGGTCCTGGGTCAGGACCAACTTGTCTAGATCTGCGCCGAGACTGTTGTAGATGTCGGTGAAGTCGCCATCGCGAACGAGCTCATGGACTTCGACGTCCGTGTCGGGAGTTGCCACCCCCTCCACATCCAAGCCGTAGTTCACGAAGTCGCGGTCGATGTAACCCCGAAACACCTTGTCGACCTTGGCGATCGTTCGCTGGCCGGAGCATTCGGAGATGGTGAGCTTCGTCCCACCCAAGATGAGGCGGAGGTAGGGTTGAATTGTGAAGATCGGCTTTGGCTTCGGCACAATGTCCGCCTCGCCATCGAGGTAGGTCTTGACCATCCGAAGACGACCACCTTGACCGAGCAGGGTCACCTGTGACGGAGTGAACCCGTCTTCCTCTAGGCGATCCGACAACCACTTCATTTGATCGATTGTGTAGAGTGAGGACATCGTCCTACCCTTTCTGGCACATCGTGCCAATGCTGGCCCAGCCCATGCTTTGCCACAGCAGAGAAAGCCCTGTTTTAGGACACTTTCTGTTGTGGCAAATGCAAGTAGTATTTTAAAGAACTATTTCCAGAATTAAATACCTAAAACCACCATGCGTCAATACATAAGTCCAGTCTATGTATTCCATAAACTTTCATAATTTGGATGAAATCCCTAGGGCTTTCAGATTTGAGACAAGGTCGCGTATAAAATAAAAAACAATTCCGGAGGTGTACATGTCGTACATTGAGGAAATTGTTTTTTATTTTAGACGATGAGATTGGCCAAATGTGGAAGCCCTACCTCACTTCGTCCCAGGAGACGATTTGATACTGATCGCTAGTCAGTGGAAAACTCGGAGGCGGACCATACAACAAATTTGCATCGTATATAATATTTCTAGTGTTATAACCGGTACCATCTGTATAGGCAAAACCATAACGAATATTCGTCCCTATCATTCCATATAAGGTTATTGAGTTTCTGTCATAACCAGTACCACAATCAGATTCGTAGTAATATCTTCCAACACGACCGTTCTGTGCTATAAGCGCAGCATCAATTCGTAAATCGTTGAGACTGCCCAAACCTGCATTTATATTTCCCTGTGCTATGAGGGCCAAAACATCTTGACCATCATAATTTGTATATAACAAATTATTATTCACTGTTATTGATGGTCTAGTACTTGCGTTATCTGGAAATCTACCGGCTGCCAAAGTAACGCGAGCTGTATTTATTTGGCCTTCAACCCAAACGTTGTCTTCAACAAAAATAAGTCCATTAGCTGTTATTGGGTAGTTGCCGATGAAAGTCTGATTTCCACTGCCCGTTGTTCTTATTGTCCATGTCCCCCAACCTGTCTGACCAGAAACAGCACTACATCCCGATGGTGGAGACATGAGATTGTTAACTCTGTAAACATCAAAAGTATCGTTTACTTTTAGAACAATCCTATAACCAGAAGCTCCTGAGCTTGATAGATATTTACCACTTGCCTGGGCATCGCTTTTTATTTGAGCCAAATCTGTGGTCAAACCAACAAAATCGATCGCAGGAACAGGAAAAGACCGGCCAATCATAAAAACATCTGCACGACTCGCCACACCACTTGGAGGAGCTTCAGCAACTCTGAATGTATCATTGACACCTGTGGCTGGAGGCGGATTAACATGAGTATGAACACCAAATTCCATATTCCCTGTATGATCAGGATCATCATATCTATCTTTTGCACTTGTGATTATGTTATGGGCCAACCCATCAAAACGTATCCCTCCGTTTGAATGTATGGGTCCAAAAACTTCTGTGCCTGGACCAAAACGCATGTTATCGTTTGCTGCTATTGCATATTTGGCAAATGATGGGATAGCGAGTTGAACCACTATTGATCTAGAAACTGTGGGGTCCGACAGAACTGTTCCGGTGGATTTTATTCTGACCAATGTAAAACCAGGAAGGGGTGGTGTAATCTCTAATGTAAAAGCACCAATTTCAATACCATCCTTATCATAAAATGTATGTACGTAAGGACCAGGCTGTCCTGTGCCATCTTGATAGTCTGTCGAGGCATGAGCTAGGTGCCAACGATAATAGTCTATTCCCGCTTCTGCGATCTGTAGTGCTTGCTCGCGAAAAACTCCTATCCTTGATGCTTTGAGACTAACACTAGCCCAACTAATAAGGGCCCCTATCATTATTATAGAAATGACCCCAAAGAAAAAAGCTTGGAGTAGTATAGAGCCGGATTGTAACTTTTTGCTTCTCATTTTTATAAATTATCTTTAAGGTTACGTAAGTTTACCTGCGAACTTACTATCATTTCAGCCGGGGAACGGTTTGGGTCTTTATCAATTATAACAGTAATTTTAACAAATCTTATTGATTGTATGTCTATGGGATATGACATTGGTGGTGTACTGCCTGTATAAGTCGATGGATAGTATTCAAATAAAGGTCTAGTAGAGCTCGCCACAAATCCAGATATGACAGTTGATAATTTTTCGTTTGCACTATTATATGTAAGAGGGCTACCCGATGGAGCTGTTATGCCTCTCTTAACCTCCGTTCCACTCAAGAAATATCTAACCTTGTCTTTTAGTCCATTATTATCTACGTCACTATAAAAAGTAACCCCGGTGGAAGATGCTAATTCGATTGAATACGCACCTACTGCGGATGGACCAACTTCCCGTAGCTCTGTTACCATAACCTTCAATACGTGTCTCGCGTCTATTTGCGCATTTAAACTACCTTGTAATGAAAAATTTAGAGAGAAAACGTCTTTCTGAAAAGTAGAGATAATTAAAGATAACATGCTCAATATAGCAACACTAATTAATATTTCAACCAAAGTGAATCCCGTAGTGAAGTTGGCATCTTCTTCTGTGCCTTTGGCACTATGCCAACTTCTACTACCGGAGAATCCTGTTTTCAAACTATTTTTTTTATACATTTTTTAATAATTAACTAGACATTAAAACAACTTCTGTAGATACCCACGGAGCATCTACGTTGATCTGTACATCTTGACTCACATACCCCACCTTCTCTAGGTGTAAATTATATATGCCATTCAATAACCCACTAAATGATGTTTGCCCTGGTGGAGTACAAGATGATGTAAAGGTAAAAAATATGTCAGAAATGTTTGGTGTGGCTGTGGTCACACTAGAGTCAAGAAATAATTTATATCTCAGAAACCTATTACCATTGTTACTCGAATGAATATTTTTATTGGCAACTGTGTAGTAGCTACTACTTGTTCCATCTGGGCCACTGAAATCCCAAGTTGCCCCATCATTGTTTGTAGCTATTTGGATGCGAACATTTGGATCCCCCGTTGCAACAGGCTGGTCTATTGGAGTCCAATCTATTTGCTGAAAATTACTTGCAGAACCAGTATCGAAAGACGAAGAAGTCAAAACACCATTATGAACATAGTCACTAAACACTTTTTTTAATAAAACATCTCCTACAGGATCCAGTGTCTCTAAGTTACCGTCAGAAGCCAGATACATCGTTGTGTTTGTTGATGTTGCTTGCCCACCACCACCCGACCAATCTGTTTGACCCAAGAATCCCTGACCCGTAACTCCTGATTCACTAAATCCTGTCTTGGTTAAAGTAGCCGACACACCAGAAAGAGGAAGATTGGTTGCCCCATCTTTTACGATAACAAGTAGGGTGTTTGGATCTTTGGATGCCATTATTAATTGAACATTTTGCGTACTACCAGGAGTAACACTGATAGGAAGAAGAGGGTTTGTTCCAACAACATCATAAATTGAATCTGTCCCGGTAAATGAATACGTATCCCACTCAATATCACTTAGTAACAATTGACCGCTTCCGTTTGTAATTTTATTTTCATCATATTTTAAAACATCTGGACTTGTTCCGATAAGCTTATTTCCTTTAAGAGAGAAATCAAAAGAACCGACCGGATTACAAGTATTAGAAACAGAAGAAATATTTAATGAACTCAACTCGTCGATAACAAAACTAACTTGTGTTACTTGTTGCAAAACAATAGTTGCATGAGGTTTAGATGGATTAGAGTTGTCTATTGAAGCCATATATGTTTTGTCTGTAGAAAAACCAGGTTTACTTATGGTAATTTCGTATGCATTTATTCCAGGAGGCGCATCAACGACCTGAAGCATTCCACTATTATTTGTGACGTCATCAATAATGATCGGTGGCACAACTTGATTGTTTTCGATGTGCACATTAGCCCCTTCTACCGGATCACCGTTGGCATCAAAAACTCTAACAAAAAGTGCTCCGTTGGTAGATGCTGTCTCTAGATTTTTTGGAGACACTCTTGTAGTAATAACCATTGGTACAAAATTTTTACAACTCGTACAATTAACCTCTATTTCAACTATTTTAGAATCCGCCGGGGAAAGATCGTTCGGCGTCCCACCCAAAGTACCATCAAAGGGATCGTCAAAATTTCTAACTGTTGTTAAGACTGTGTATTGATATGTGTCTCTCACAATGTTTTGTGAGTGAACAAGAACCCCAGATGGAATACCTGAAACCACTCCAACACTTGAATATGGAAGATTGCGAACAATCTCTAACCTTTCATTTATCAAACTAATCGCCTCAATTTTTGCACGACTAGCATGAACCACACTAAAAACACCAACATAGGAGTTGTATACAGCCAAAACAATGACAAGAAAAACTGCGGTGCCTATCACGAGTTCTACAAGAGAGAAACCAGAGGAAAATTTTTTTAGGTTTATGTTTTTCTGATTTTTCAGTATCATAAAATTTTCAATTTCTAATTGACCTAATTACTCTAATTTCTAAGCAAATTCTAGTTTGATTTATTTAGGTCAATTAGAATAATTAGAAATTAGGTTAATTTTTTACAGTGCATCTGCCAATGAATATGTTGGTCCCAGCATCGATATAGCAAAGAACCCAACAGCCACACCTATAACAATCATAATGAGAGGCTCTATTATGGAAGACATGTCCTTTGTCTTCTGATCAACCTCCTCCTCATAAAACACTGCTACACCCATGAGCATCTCCCCTATTTTTCCAGTTTCTTCTCCCACTGCGACCATCTCTCCTACAAATAGCGGATAGAGATCGTTGTGACTAGAAAGCACAGTTGAAATCTGCTCTCCCTTCTGAATCTTTTCTTGCATTTCATTTAACACTTCTTTGTAATACGAGTTTTGTACAACGTCTTTTGTAACACCGAGTGCAACCACCACCTCAACTCCGGAAGAAAGAAGTGATGACAAGGTCCTGGCCATACGAGCAGAGTTAATTTGTCTCGTTATTTCACCCACAACTGGCAAGTGAAGCAATATTGAATCCATAACCCTATGGCCTTTAACACTTCGGAAAAATACAACCAAAGAAGATATGCCTGCCAATACCCCGATTATAATAAATAGAAAATAATTCTTTAGAAAATCACTGATAGCTATGATGATGCGAGTTGATAGAGGAAGCTTAATATTCAAACCAACAAATGTGGCTGTCAGTGTAGGCACCATGTAAACAAGCATCAGAACTCCAATAATAATCATTAAGGTAAAAATAACTGCTGGGTACATCATAGCTCCCTTTATCTTTTTTGTTAGTTGGTATGACTTTTCCATTTGCAAACCAACATTCTGTAGAGCAAAAGAAAGATTACCTGACTCTTCACCCGCACGAACCATGGACACAAATAGAGTCGAAAATATTTTTGGATAATCTTTCATTGCGTCACTGAAGGTCACACCCCTGGAAAGAGAATCATAAAGCCCAGAAATAACTTTTTTGAAAGTCCCCTTACTCTGTCTCTGTAATATAGAAAGAGCACGAGTAATAGGAAGCCCTGCCTCAATCATTTTGGAAAGATTTCTTGCAAAAATTATTTTGTCATGAGCTTTTACACTACCAGAAAAAGGCATAGAGAAAGACAGAAAGGAAGACTTCTTTTTTACTTCCTCTGCGAAAATCACCGTACTACCATCTTGCTTTACGGTGTGATAAAGAGAAAATTTGTCCTGTGCTTCTGCTGTACCCTCAACTGTCCTACCCTCTCTGCTTATCGTTTTGTAATGAAATAGTGGCATGAAATAGTTTTTGTAAAAATTACTAGATGTAAAAGAGTAAAATAAATTTTAATTTATCTTAATTGTATCAAAAATAAATTTTTAATACATAAAAAATGTGTAAAAGTTTTTTAATTGCTTCCGTAGTCCCTGTAATCAAACATCTTTTCCATAGTGACACCTGTGTAAAGTTAAAAATTTATACGAAAAAACCCGATACAGAGAATCTGTATCGAGTGTGTAGGTAGGGTGCCGAGGCACCCTACCTTGAATGTGCTACTTGCGAACGCCGAGGAACCGACAGCCGCCACCCCAGCCAACGTCCCACCAGCTGAGGCCGAGGTCCCGCCGGGAGACGACCCTGTCGAGGTACGCCACGCGACGGTAGCCGGGGACCTCGCACGAAGAGCCGAGAGCGACGATTGGGAACTGCCTCTGGACATCGGGATTCTTGGCCCCGAAGGAGAGTAGCTCGTGGATCGTTGCTGAGCGGTATCCGAGCTTGTCCATCTCCAGGACTGCGTTGTCGGACGAGATGAACTTGTTGAAGTGGATGAGCTCTGCACTCACCACAGTCTCGCGGGTTCCCGTCTTGGGAAAGTTCACCTCGGTGATGCTGGGGTTGACCCAGTCGTAGGCGCCGGCCTTGATCATATCGACCAACGACAGAGCGAAATTCACAACAAATTCATACACCATGGTGTATCTCCTGGGGCCATTAGGCCGAAAGTGGCTGTCAAACCGTTCTGAATACTATCATACACCTAAATGGTGATAATGTCAAGGATTTTATGGTAAAAATGACAAAAAAGGCCTGAAATAGGCCGTTTTTCCTAAAACCTACACGGGCCAGGCCTATGTAGGTTCTAAAAATCTCGTTGAAGTCGTATCTTTTGAAAGCCTCCACAACCCTCCAGCATGGTTCAGTCAATGACCCTGAGCATAGCGAAGGGCTCTTGACGGATGGAGGGTGAGGACAAGCCAGCCCATTCGCAGGAATGGGCTGGGAAGCTTTCAAAAGATATGACGAGAAAGAGATTTTGGAAAAACCTTTATTCCGAAATAACACGGAGCACCTCTTCAATCGTTGTTAGACCTTGAACAGCTTGGAAAACTCCATCCTCAAACATCGTAAGCATCCCCTCCTTCTCTGCTATCTCCTGGATAGCATCTGCTGTTCCCGATTTCAAAATAACCTCCTTTATAGCTGGAGAGACCTTCATTATCTCGTGTATTCCAATACGACCAGAGTATCCCTCACCTGCCGGAACATCTTTCTTTAACCTCCAGAAAGGTATTTCTGTCCAGTCATCTGACTTGCCGACAACTTTTTCGGCTTTCAAGGCCTTTAAGACTTTGTCCAAATCAACAGACTTACCCAGTGTTTCTAACTCTGCTTTTGTAAGAAAGTATTTTTCTTTCTGATCTGTCAATCTTCTAACAAGCCTCTGAGCAATAATAATATTTATTGTTGAAACCAAAAGAAATGGTTCAACTTTCATATCCATGAGACGAGGGATGGCACCTGCCGCGGAGTTAGTGTGTAGCGTTGAAAGCACAACGTGACCAGTCAAAGCAGCGTTAACAGCCAATGCCGCCGTTTCGTTGTCACGAATTTCTCCCACCATAATAATGTCTGGGTCCTGACGCACTAAAGTACGGAGACCGTTTGCAAATGTAAAACCTATTTCAGGACGAACCTGAGTTTGGTTTATTCTTTTCATCTGATACTCAATCGGATCCTCAATGGTAGAAATATTTACATCTGGAGTATTTAAAATATCTAGAATAGTATAAAGAGTAGTAGTTTTTCCTGAACCAGTAGGGCCTGTTGTTAGAATCATTCCGGTACTGGATTTTACTGCATCATGTATTCTCTCTAAACCGTCACCATGAAAACACAATGCTTCCAAAGTAAATCCAGAAACATTATCACGAAGAAGTCTCATCACTATTTTTTCACCATAATATGTTGGCAAGCTTGAAACACGAAAAGAAACTTTTTCTCCGTCTGAATCTATTTTAAACCTACCGTCTTGAGGAAGTCTTTTTTCATCTAGTTTCAAACTCGATAAAACTTTTATACGAGCCACGATACTTCCCGCCATATTTTTTGGCAGAATCATGGCATCATGCAAAAGTCCATCCAAACGATATCGAACTAGAAGCTCTTTTTCTTGTGGTTCTATATGAATATCTGACGCATTTTGCAAAATAGCATGTTTCAGAAGAGTGTCTACTATACGAACCACAGGAACATCGTCCGCAAGTCTCCTCAAATCCTCTTCACTTGCACTTCCTTCAGGATCATCAGAAATATTTTTCAAAGTATTTGCATCTTTTTGAATCAGGTCTCCAAATTCTGCCTTGAGAGATTTCTGATATTGCAAAATCGCACTCTTCATAGACTCTGCATCTGTAAGACGAGGAAGGATTTTCAAACCAACTTTCTTTTTTACGAAATCAATGGCTGTCAAATCCTCCGTATCAAGCATGGCAACCTCAAGGGATGTATCTGTTTTTTTGAAAGCAACAATATTATGATTTCGTGCAATAGGTTCTGGAATAAGAGAGAGAACGTCAAAAGGAAGTTTCTCATTTTTTAAATCAACAAAAGGAATACCTAGAATGTAAGCCTGCATGCGACGCAAATCGTCTTCTGTCATTTTGCCTTTATTTACCAAAGATTTACCGATGCTTATACCAGTTTCTTTAGTTTCGTTTTCTGCAATATCCACATCAGCACGCGAAACCAATCCGGAGTCTAAAATAAATTCTTTTAGTTGTGTTTCTTCTATGTGCATTTATCCGCACACTAATTTTGGCATTGTGTTTTTGTTGCTTGTTAAGTATTAACACAAAACATTATCTGGTCATTTTATAAATCTACTCTGTATATTTTGTAAAAACACAAAGCAACGATGCCAAATTTAGTGTTCGGATTAATTATATCAAAAATAAATTTCTATTACACAAAAAATGTGTACAAGTTCACTTGTTTGTTAATAAATATTTCAGTTGATATAATCTACTTATGAAAAAACTAGAAATTGGAGGTACTTACAAACATTACAAAGGAACATTGAGCCTATTCAAAATCTAAACGCAAATAATAAATCAGTTCTTGGCTTGTCTGCAAAAATATCCAAATTTCGGCTGCAAATTATTCACTCCTCCTCAATCATATCTCGATATGCCTCGTCGGATTTCATAATTTTCGCTCGAAATTTGAACATTTTATCTAGACATTAGATTTTTCATAGGCTCCGTTACAGTTTTGTTTGAAGCACTACACAGTGAGACACTAGAGCCAATGGTGATTTATATTCATCTAGAAGATGGGGGCACCTGGGCTAGACCTAGAAAGATGTTTCTTGAGAGCACAATGGTAAATGGCAAAAAAACAGAAAGATTCAAGAAAATAAACCAGAAATTGGTCATAAAGCCAAAGAAAAAACAGTAATATAAGGTTTGTTTAAGTACTATTGATTTACCTAGTGTTTTATACAATAATCAAGAAAGAAGGAGGTTGTGAGGATGGAAACCATCTGTGAGACTTCAGGACATCTGTCAGGGTCAACGGTCAGAGAACACCACCCGACATGCACGTGCAAGACCTGCCTGTGCCCGTGTTTCAAACACCGAGAAGAGTTAGCAGAAAGACAGGAGAACCACAGACTTGAGCTCGAGCGAATGTACCGCGACCGCACTCGGGGTCGTCGCGACTATTCCGGTCCGATTACAGACTAGAGCTGAAACGTGCAGTTCTTCTAAATTCCTACGGCCGTTCCGATCTTCGGGACGGCCGTAAAATTTTAATGTTTGACCTGGTAGTAGATTTTGGCATAGCTCTCTCGAGCGGGCGAAGCCCAATGCCAAATTCACTACCGGGTTGACAAAAACATGCATATTATGATATGATTGTTTTATCGAAGTTCGCCCACCCGGGCGGGCCATTTTTTTACCCAAATATAGGGTAGAATAAAGAAGTAAAAATTTATAAACAATTATTAGCTAAAATAACTGAAAACTTTCAAATTTGAGACAAGGTCGCGTATAAAATTTGAAAATAGATTGGAGGCGTACAGCAGTACGATGACAATCATTTTTAAATTTTAGACGATGAGATTGGCCAAATATGGAAGTTTTAAAATAATATGATGGATTTAAAGGTAATAAACAGTGTCCTAGCCCAACTAGAAGAAGAAAGAGGTATTCCTAGAGAGAAAATCTTGGAAGCTATCGAGCTTGCCCTAGCCACTGCCTACAAAAAAGAATACGGCAAAAAAGGCCAGATAATAAGGTCTAAATTTGATATAAACACAGGAAAAGCTGAAATGTTCCAGGTTAAAATCGTTGTGGATGAAAGTACTGTAGTTATGGACGAGGATGAGCTTCCTACGGAAATTAAAGAAGGTGAAGTAGAAATGGATTTATACAACCCAGAACATCACATAATGATTGGAGATGCTCGTAGAATAAAGAAAGATGTGGTACTTGGTGAAGAAATGGTCTTCCCTCTTGAGGCACAAGACGACTATAGTCGTATTGCCGCACAAACAGCAAAACAAGTTATCATGCAGAAGATACGCGAGGCAGAAAAAGTATCTGTTTTAGCTGAATATGGAAAAAGAGAGGGTGAAATAGTAACTGGAACTGTTCAAAGAATAGAGAGAGGTAATGTCTTTATTGATATGGGACGTGCTACTGGTCTATTACCATACGAAGAGCAAATTCCTGGTGAAAGATTTGGCCAAGGTGAAAGAGTCAGAGCATACCTATATAGAGTAGAAGAGTCTGGAAAAGGCGTTTTCTTGCGTCTTTCTCGATCACATCCAAAGCTTTTGGAAAAACTATTTGAAGCAGAGGCTCCAGAAATTGCAAACGGCACTGTTGTAATAAAATCAGTAGCAAGAGAGGCAGGAAGTAGAACAAAAATAGCCGTTGGTTCAACCGATCCACACATTGACCCTGTTGGCTCAATGGTTGGACAAAGAGGAGTTCGAGTTTCTACCGTTATGTCGGAACTTGGAGGAGAAAAAATAGATATTATTGAGTGGTCAGAAGATCCAAAGAAATTTATTGAGGATGCCCTTTCCCCTGCAAAAGCCTTGTCAGTTACTCTTAATGAACAAGAAAAACAAGCAACTGTAGTGGTTTCAGAGGAGCAACAGTCACTTGCTATTGGTAAAGGTGGACAGAATGTCCGTCTAGCGGCAAAACTAACAGGTTGGAAAATTGATATTCAATCAACTTCTATCAAGGCAGAACCTGCGATTGAGACTTTGAGTATTGAGGAGGATGAACCAGAGGAAAGCATTGTATAAATAGACGAAATTGTCTATAGTATTTCTTATTATCAATCCCGACCATAAAGTCGGAAATTAACAAATCATATGAATAGTTATCTTATTTTTGCCTTAGTGGCTTCGGTTGTGGCTATTATTTACGGCCTTCTTTTAGCAAAATCAATACTAAAAAAGAGCGCCGGAAACGAAAGAATGCAGGAAATTGCTAAAGCGATACAGGAAGGCGCAGGTGCTTATCTAAACAAACAATACAAAACCATAGCCATGATTGCTGTTGTTTTGTTTGTTGTTATTGGTTTTATTCCTAAACTCGGATGGGTTATGGCCATAGGGTTCCTTGTTGGAGCCATACTATCAGCTGTAGCTGGATATGTAGGAATGAACGTTTCTGTAAGAGCAAACGTTAGAACTGCAGAGTCAGCACGGAGTGGAATAAAAGAAGCTTTATCTCTTGCTTTCAAAGGAGGTACGGTAACAGGGCTACTTGTTGTAGGTCTCGCACTTCTTGGTGTTACTGTTTTTTATGCAATAACGAAAGATGTACCTGCCCTAGTTGGTTTAGGTTTTGGTGCTTCTCTTATCTCGGTTTTCGCTAGACTTGGTGGAGGTATCTTCACTAAAGCAGCTGACGTTGGAGCAGACCTTGTAGGAAAACTTGAGGCAAACATCCCAGAAGATGACCCAAGAAACCCAGGAGTTATCGCCGATAATGTTGGAGACAACGTTGGAGACTGTGCTGGTATGGCCGCTGATCTTTTTGAGACATATGCCGTTACATCAGTTGCAGCAATGCTACTTGGTTCACTTTTGTTTGCAGGATTTGAAAATGCGGTTATATATCCACTAGTTATTGGTGGAATAGCTATTTTTGCTTCTATTATAGGTACTTGGTTTGTGCGACTCGGTAAATCAGGAAATATCATGGGTGCTTTGTACAAAGGACTTATCGCTGCTGGCGTTATTGCTGGAGTAGCATTCTACCCTGTTACAAAACTACTCATGGAAAACAATGGTAAATTTGCTACAGTTGATTTGTTTATCTGTTCTCTAGTTGGGTTGTTTGTTACTGGAGCTCTTGTAGTTATTACAGAATACTTTACATCAACAAAGTACAAGCCAGTTCAATCAATCGCAGAAGCTTCTGTTTCTGGACACGGAACAAATGTTATTCAAGGACTAGCTATTTCCATGAAAGCCACGGCTTGGCCTTTGATTACAATCGTTTTGGGAATCCTTGTTAGTTACTATTTTGGAGGACTTTATGGAATCGCTATTGCAGCCATGTCCATGCTTTCCATGACAGGAATTATTGTTGCTATTGATGCATATGGTCCGATTACAGACAATGCTGGAGGAATTGCCGAGATGGCAGAACTTCCAAAAGAAGTTCGAGATGTTACGGACCCATTGGACGCAGTTGGAAACACAACAAAAGCCGTAACCAAGGGTTATGCTATTGGTTCTGCGGGTCTCGCTTCTCTCGTTCTATTTGCTTCTTATACAGAAGAAATAGTCAAAGCTGGCAAAAGTATCTCTTTTGATTTAAGTAATCCTTACGTTATCGTCGGACTATTCATTGGAGGGCTTTTACCTTATTACTTTGGCGCTCTATGTATGGAAGCCGTAGGAAAAACAGCCGGCAAGGTTGTGGAGGAAATTAGACGACAATTCAGAGAAATACCAGGCATAATGCAAGGTACAGCAAAACCAGATTACGCAAAAGCTGTTTCTATTATCACAGGAGCCGCTATAAAACAAATGATAGTTCCCGCTCTAATTCCGGTTCTTACACCTATCTTGGTGGCTATAGTATTCGGAAAGGATAACGGTTTGGTTGTTCTGGGTGGACTTCTCATGGGATCAATCATCACTGGCTTATTCGTTGCTATATCAATGACTTCAGGTGGTGGTGCTTGGGATAACGCTAAGAAATATATTGAATTAGGTAATCATGGTGGAAAAGGAAGTGATGCTCACAAAGCAGCAGTTACTGGAGACACTGTTGGAGACCCATACAAAGATACCGCAGGTCCAGCCATGAATCCTATGATCAAAATATTGAACATAGTTGCTTTAATCATTGTTGCCCTAATGGTCTAATAAAAACCTCCAAATCTGGCGCACTTCTTCGTTGCTCGTTTTGTTCGCTTCCGTGCAGTACTAAATGTACAGCTTGGTCACAAACAAAACTCCGCTTCTCGAACTACATCCAGATTTGAAAGTTTTTGACAAACGGTCACACAGAAAAAACCTGGTTTTACTTGCCAGGTTTTTTTCTATATAATTAAATCTGGTAAAAACTTATTAATAACTATTAAAACCAATGAGAAAATTAACTTTAAATATATTACTGGCATTACTAGTTTTTGGTGTAAACACAACCACTTATGCAATTTCAGACGATGGCAGTGAATCTCCTACAACTGGTAGTGTGGTTTGTACACAAGAAGTGAAACAATGCCCAGATGGTTCTTTTGTAGGTAGGACAGGACCTAAATGTGAGTTCAGTAGATGTCCTTTTGCCACCACAACAGGAGTCCAGAAAATTAAAGCCACACTAGAGACAAGGAAAGAAAATCGAGAGGAAGAGAGAAACGAACTAAAAGAAAAGATGGAGGCAAGACTTGCAAGCTCTAGCGAAAAAAGAGTTGAGAGGAAAGAAGAAGTTAGAGAGAGGATAGAAAATAGAATAGCTAGCACATCAGCATTTAGATTAGAAAAAAGATTTGAAAAGATTGCAAAAAATTATTTAAAAGAAGTTGTTAGACTAGAACAAATATTGGGAAGAGTTGTCACAAGAATTGAGAAAGTAGAATCACTTGGAGGAAACGTGACAGAAGCCACACAATATGCAGAAGAAGCAAGGACACACCTTTCTGAAGCTAGAAAAACATACGATGTACTTAAAACAATCGCAACAAATGCAGACAACAATGCCACAACAACAAAAGAAATGATTACTAGCATGAAGAATTCAGGAAAAACAGTAGAAAACCATCTAAGACTTGCCCACAAAGCATTACAAAAAACAGTCGGCAGCTTGAGAGGAGTTTCTCAATTAAACAACACCTCATCTACTACACCAACATCAAATTAATAACTAATAACTAATAAAAATATGGAACCACAAGCACAACAAGAACAACCACAAATGCAACCCCAAGAGAACAAATCATCTATTGGGTCTGTCATAGGTATAATCATAATAATCGCCATAATAATACTAGGAGGATTATATTTTTGGGGTAAAAGAATAGAAGAATCAAAATTGCAAGATGATTTACTAATGCAAAACGCAACTACATCTGAAGAAATTGTTCCCGAAAACGTGAGCTCTTCCGATGATGTAAATTCTATAGAAGCCGACCTCAACGCCACAACAGATTTTAGTGGACTGGGTACAGAACTGGAATAATTTACCTTTCACATAGCCATGTGACAAAAACACCCAAAGGGGTGTTTTTGCTTGCAAACATACGCTCGACAATATAGACTAACAAACGATATGACAAAACAACAAAAAAACTATACGGATATAAAAATTAACCCCCTTCCAGAAAGAGAGGTGGAGATAATTGGTTCTATTACTGCAGAAAAGATGTCTCTTATGAGAGAGAAAGCCCTGGCTAAACTTAAAGAAGGACTAGAGCTTCCAGGGTTTAGAAAAGGTAATGCACCAGATAATCTAGTGGCACAGAAAGTTGGAGAGATGAGACTCCTAGAAGAGGCAGCTGAAATAGCATTGTCAGAAGAGTATCCAAATATTCTAGACGAACACAAAATAGATGCTATTGGAAGACCAGAAATAATGATAACCAAAATCGGCCTTGGAAACCCTCTTGAATTCAAAATCAAAACTTCCCTTATGCCAGAAGTGAAACTTGGTGATTACAAAAAAATAGCAACGAAAGAAGTTGCCAAGAAAACAAAAAAACCAGAGGTTACTGAAAAAGAAGTTGAGGACGTCATAAAGAATATCCAAAAAAACATTGCTCATGAAAAAATGCATTCTGATATGGGTCTAGATGAACACACACACAGCCACGCAGAAATAAAAGATGAGGATCTTCCAGAGGTTAATGACGAGTTCGCAAAAATGATAGGTGGTTTCAAAGACGTTGCCGACATGAAAGAAAAAATCAAAGAAAACATTGTCCACGAAAAAGAATTAAAAGAGAAAGACAAGAAAAGAACAGAAATTCTTGAGGCAATAATTGAAAGTTCAACAATTGACCTACCTAAAATAATAATAGATGGAGAACTTGAAAAAATGACGGCTCAATTCAAAGATGATATAGCAAGAGCTGGTGTGACTTACGAAGATTATTTGAAACACATAAAGAAAACTGAGGATGATTTAAAAACTGAATGGAAAGAGACAGCTGTGAAACGAGCAAAATCTCAAATTATTTTGAATAACATTGCAAAAGAGGAGGGTATAACTCCCGAGGAAGAGGAAGTTAAGAAAGAAATGGAGCATATTCTGTCACACTATAAAGATGCGGAACGTTTCAGAGTAAGAATGTATGTTGAAACGTTTCTTATGAACGAAATGGTATTCAAGTTTCTGGAAAAACAATAATATTACCCTATCTGCGTTGTTGCAGTTCAATTTTGCTCGTTCACCTTATGACAGTAAGTCTCACTCACAAAATTTCCTGCGCCTAGCATCTGGGGCAATTTATATTGCTTTTCAAAATCACAGAAGTAAAACAAAAGAGGCCATCAGGCCTCTTTTGTTTTTACTCCGCTGGAGTTTCTTCTGTAACCTCTGGAACAGGAGTCACTTCTTCTGCTTTCATTCCACATTGTGGACACGCACCGTCTACCATGGCCACATTACATGTTGGGCACATTACTTCGTTTGTTGGTTCCATAAAAAAATTTTGATTAATAAAAAATTCGACTTATTAAGTTTAACTTTTATATCCTGATCTGTATACGTCTTTAAATTAAAAACAAACTAGAAACAGCGATGGCTGCTGTTTCGGCCCGGAGAATTTGTGAACCAAGAGAAACTACAGACATATTGTACTGCTTGAATAATTTTAATTCTTTATCACTGAATCCCCCCTCTGGTCCAACAAACAAAGCAAATGATGCTTCTTTTGTACTGTCTCTGTATTGTTTAAAAGAAACACCCATTGGATGAAAAACTATTTTCTCCTGTGGCAAAACGCCACTCGGTAATAAACCTGAAAGATTTGTTATTGGATGAACCGTCATAATATCTCCCCTGCCAGACTGCTCTGATGCCTCCACAGCTATTTTTTGCATTCTGTCCATATTTAATTTTCTTTTCTCTGAGTGCTCACAAATAACAGGAACGATATGATTTACTCCAAGTTCACTTGCTTTCTGTACAGCTAATTCAAAATTATCTTTTTTTATAAGCGCCATACACAACCAAATATTTTTTCTAGAAGTTCCGTCTGGAGTTTGTGTCTTTTTTATAACAGAAACTGTTGCACCTAAATTGCGCAAAGATGTAAGGACGCATAGATAATCTATTCCAGATCCATCAAAAAGAATGACTTGTGAGCCTACATTATATCGAAAAACACTTCGCCATTGGTGGACAAGATCTCTGTCTGTAACATCAAACGTTTCTCCAGAGATTGGTGTTTTTATGTAGAATCTATGAAGTCTCATACGGAAACTGTACCATATTTTACAAAATACGTCTTTCTGTTATACTCATGGAATGTTAATACCAACAGTTACCCCAGTACTAGAGTAAGGGGCGAGAAGTGGTAAAACAAATTTTAGATTACTATATAAATTAAGAGATAAAACTAATCATGCTGATTCCTACCGTTATAGAAAAATCACAATTCGGTGAGCGAGCATATGACATTTACTCGCGACTTTTGCGTGAAAATATTATATTTCTTGGAGGACCTATAGATGATGATACTGCAAATATTGTCATTGCCCAAATGCTTTTCCTTCAATCAGAGGATTCAAAAAAAGATATCCGCTTATATATAAACTCACCCGGTGGATACATCTCATCTGGAATGGCTATTCTAGACACAATGAATCATGTAAAAAATGATGTTTCTACTGTTTGTGTAGGAATTGCTGCCTCAATGGCATCTGTAATACTATCAGCCGGAACAAAAGGTAAAAGATTTATACTGCCAAACTCAGAGGTTATGATACACCAACCACACGGAGGAGCAGAGGGACAAGCTTCAGATATTGAAATATCAGCTAAACACATACTAAAAAGCCGAGAAACTCTTAATAAAATGCTGGCTAAAAACACAGGTCAAACACTATCAAAAATAGAAAAAGACGTTGATCGTGACTTCTTTATGACAGCGGAGGAAGCCAAAAAATACGGAATTGTAGATAAAATCCTGTAATAACTAAATAAATAGATACGATTAAGGCCCAGTACACGATATTCTGTGTACTGGGCCTTTTGGGCTGGGGAGCCCGGGAACTGGGAGGAACTAGACGGCGATCCCCGCCCTGGCGAAGGCGGTGGCCAGGGTGTTGAACCCCCTGCCACGGACCGTCCGTGCGAGATGTTCGCGGTGCTCGGCGTACGCCTTGTCCAGATCGGACTTGGCGCGCTCGGCCATCTCGCGAGCGATCTGCTCGGCAGTCGGCTTGCGACAGCCGACGCCATGCAGGTGAACGCGCTCGCTCCCGCCCGGAGTGGGCTGCGAGCTGGCGTACGTGGTGAACTGACCACACTGGGCGCACCGGATGTGCTTGGTCATGGGGACCTCCTATGGCCGTAGTTAGCCATTCCTTTGGCATCACTCGACCTTCCTGTGTATATCCTAGCATACTATACATCTTTTGTCAAGCGATTTTATGCTTCCTCTGGACAATTCCCCACAATGGATATATAGTGTAGATATTATTTAAATTAATTAAATAACTGGTTGTTTTTGTTTTTCTGTCTATACTTCCGTTTATTAACCGAACTCTTATACAAATTTTAGAGATAAAAACTTTTCACATGATCCTCACAGACTACATATTGAATAAACTCTATATTTAGAAAAGCGAAAGCGGCTGTTATCCGCAAAATATGTCATTAAAAATAGTAATGTTGCTACTGTCAGTAGCATCACTGGTATCGATAGTAATCGGCTACTATTTGCGTCTCATTGTTTCCTTGGGTCAAAAAGGCTCAATGGAACTTGATCTCAAGAAAATGATGCTTGAGGCAAAGGACAAGGAGAAAGCAATAATAGATGAGGCTGAGAAAAAAGCAGAAGAAATTCTTAGAATTGCGAGAGTTGAGATAAAACAAAAAGAAGAAGATAATAGAAAAACAGAAGAAAGACTTATCAAAAAAGATGAGCTACTTTTGAGTAGACAAACAGATATTGATAAGGAAGTAGAAGAAATAAAGAAAAGAATAGAAGAAATAAAGGCCATAAGAGAAAAAACTGAACAAATAGAAGAAGAGAAAAAAGCAGAATTGAGCAAAATAGCAAAACTTTCTCCGGAAGAAGCCAAAGAAGAAATATTAAAAACTGTAGAAAAAGAAAGTGAGGAAGATGTTTTGGTTCGCATGAAAAAACTAGATATAGAAGGTCGTGATAGGCTTGAAGAAAAAGCAAAAGAGATTTTGACGGCCTCAATTCAACGTCTTTCTAATTCCGTATCTTCTGACATGCTTACAACCCACGTTACTATTCCAAACGATGAAATAAAAGGAAAAATAATCGGAAAAGAAGGTAGAAACATAAAGGCTTTTGAGAGATGCACGGGAGTTGAGGTGATTGTTGATGATACGCCCGGATCAATAACAATTTCTTCTTTTGATCCTGTTCGTAGACAAGTAGCAAAAACTGCTCTAGAAAAACTAATTGCCGATGGACGCATCCAGCCTGCAAAAATAGAAGAGATGGTACAAAAATCAGAACAAGAAATTGCAAAAATAATTAAAGACAAGGGAGACGAAGCTGTGTATGAAACTGGAGTTATTGGTTTAGATCCTAGAATTATTTCCATTTTAGGAAGATTGCATTTCCGAACAAGCTACGGACAAAACGTACTGGCTCATTCAGTAGAAATGGCTCACATAGCAGGAATGCTTGCTGAGGAAATTGGAGCAAATGTCCAGGTGGCAAAAGCTGGGGCATTGGTACATGACATCGGAAAAGCCTTGGACCATGAGGTTGTTGGAACACACGTAGAAATAGGAAGAAGAATCCTTCAGAAATTTGGTGCAGACGAAAACATAATAAAAGCAATGCAAGCACATCATGAAGAATATCCTTATGAAACTCTCGAATCTATGATTGTTCAATCAGCAGATGCTATATCAGGAGGACGACCAGGAGCAAGAAGGGACAGTGTAGAAAACTACTTGAAACGCCTAAAAGATCTAGAAGCTGTGGCTAGTTCGTTTAAGGGTGTTGAAAAATCATACGCCTTGCAAGCAGGACGCGAAATAAGAATTTTTGTCACACCAAATGAAATAACCGATCTAGAGGCCAAAAAAATGGCTAGAGATATAGCCGTAAAGATAGAGAGTGAACTAAAATACCCTGGAGAAATAAAGGTGACGGTTATCCGGGAATTAAGAACTATAGAATTTGCTAGATAATTTGGCACTAAATCTCTTTTTGTCATATTTTTTGAGAGCAACCTTTCGTTCGCCAGCGCTCACTCAAGGCCAGTCCTCGGCCTCTAGCTGTCAAGAACGGGATGCCTTGACAGCACCATGCTAGAGGCACTGCGGGGTCTCTCAAAAATCATGACCTCAAAGAGATTTGATGCTAGTCCAACCGCCTCAAACCACCAAAATACAGAATTTCGTTGAAGTCGTATCTTTTTCAGAGCATCCACAGGCCTTGAGCATGGTTTCGTCAATGACCCGAGCTAAGCGAGGGCTCTTGACGAATCAAGGCCGAGGACTAGAACGAACTTTTCGCTGGAAAAGTGAGTGTATCTGAAAAAGATACGACGAAAAAGAAATTCTGTTACTTTTTTAAACAACTATTTTAATCCACAGTCAATATATTGCTTTAAAAAAGCCTTGTAGTATACTGCTATTTATAGTAGATAGTTAGAACTAGCTTTTTGGTGGTTCTAAAAATAAAAAATTATTAGCGAATTTAATTAATTATTATGAATAAAGCATCAATTGTAGACGCAGTACATGAGAAACTAGGTGGTACAAAAGTTCAAGCAGAGGAAGTTGTTGATTTGGTGGTAGATTCTATAGTTGGAACTCTAAAAAAAGGTGGTGAGGTTTCAATTGCAGGTCTAGGAATCTTCTCAACAAAAACTCGAGCAGCAAGACAAGCTCGAAACCCAAGAACAGGAGAAACAATTTCTGTTCCGTCTATGAAAGTTCCTAAGTTCAGAGCAGCTAAAGCCCTAAAAGAAGCAGTAAAATAGTCGCTTGGTCTTTTTGTCCGATTTTTTCGTTGCTAGTTTTATTTTCTCCACGCGCAGTATTAATATACAGCTTGGTCGTAAATAAAACTTCGCGCCTCAAACTCGAACAAAAATCCTCAAGCTTACAGTTTTTAAAAATTTTATTTGCGCAATTCAAAAAACACCCTCTCGGGTGTTTTTTGATTATTTTAATTTTTTAGCAAGCTCTGCTGGAGAAGAAACTATTTCTCGAAAAAAAACGTGTCTACATAATTCTTTATCATCTCCACTCAAAGCATAGATTGGTTTACCTAACGCAATGGCATACCCTATTTCTAAAGTGGTACTATTACCAGAATATCCATCTTTATTATACACAAAAACAACATCTGCCATTTTAATTTTATAAAAATGATCGTGACTAAGACCAAGTGCAATAAATTTTTGGTAGTCCGAAGACAATTTTTCCCACTCATCTTGTCCAGAATGTAGAAAAGGTTCATACACAACAACACCTAATTTTCTTAAGCGTTTAGAGAATTCTCTTATTTCTGGTTTAAAACGTCGGCTGCCACACATTACAACTGTTTTCATATTAATGTAATATATCAGATGCTTCGCAAAATTGGAAAGTCGAAGCCAGATAATTCCGTTTTCGTCAAAACGAACAAGTCGGTCAGGAATAATTTTGATTCCGCCAAATCAAAATTTTCACGACCCTGACTCGCGATCCATCGTGCTCGATGGGTACCCCGCTCCGTCTTTCGACTCTCCACACAAAGCTATGCTTTGCTCATCCCGCACAATATAAAACCGGCCTATGCCGGTTCTTTATTGTGTGCAGGTTATTGTATGAAGTTAGAACCGATATTTATACAACATAATTACCTTTATGGAGCTTTTGAAGTTCATCTGGTTTCGCATAGAACACATTCGTTCCTTGTCGGAGACAAACACGGCCCTCGTACTGATAAATGTTTTTCCTGTTCCAAGGAGGAATAGAAATGATAATTATTTTATGTCCTATCACATCGTTTTCAGTAATTTTTACAGTTAGAGAAGGAGATATTGTGTTACGTATACTGTTTCGGAGTGATTGATCTAGTTTTTGCCTAGAAATATCTGAATTACCAATCGTGCCATCGTCTTCTACTCCATAAAATATATATCCACCATCTTTTGTATTTGCAAAAGCACATATTTCTTTAGATAAGACTTTCATTTCCACTCCTGCTCTTTTGAACTCATAAAGTTGATCTTCGCCGTTATTTTTACATATGTCTAGTATTTCCGGCGCAGACAAAACACGCATTCCTCGAAGTGTGCCCGTCTTAAATTTTTTATTTATATCCTTGTCAGGTTTAGGTAATCTGGTTGGATCTTGAAAATATGATTCTGACAAATGTTTAAGAAGTGGGACTTTTTCATAAACTAGTGAGTTTTCTTTCTTTATGACTTTACCGTTTTCATCTTTAATAAAATCAATTAATTCAAGGTCTCTTAACATTTGGAGACCTTTAAGAGTGTTTGCTTGTGAACTGCCTGTTTTCCTAGCAATTTCCTTAGCTGAACGCTTACCATTTATCAACTTAAAGTAAGCAGCCCTCTTTTTTGAGCCATTTATAATCAATCTTGCTCTAGATACCAGTTCTTGAAGAGTATTCATCTATAAAATATATTATTTATTTTTTACTTTACGACTTAAATGTAAGTGTACCGCTATAGTTTTAGGAGGAATGCTTAAGAAATTGGATATTTCTAGATTTGTAAAACCAGCTAAATTTAGTTGATGCACTTTTTCTGCTATGGTTACTTCTTTGATAGAATTTAAGAGAATCATTGCAAGAATATTTTCAGTTCTACTAACAGCTGTTTGATTTTCTTTCATGTTATTTGTTTTTTTTACTTTGAATAAGGAGAGATGACACATTTTTACTTTGAATATTGGTGTACATTGCTATCTTAGCCACAGAAAATCCTGCTTCATATAGTTCCATAACAATATCTTTCTTTGTCCTAGAACCTTTAAAAGCCCAAACTATAAGTTTTGCGAGATCTGTAAAAATACCGTCTTTTTCTTCATTTTTCATATTTTTATTTGTTATTTTTTCTAATACTATGAAGTGCTACACTTACGGTGTTTGAGCTTGTGTTCAAAAGCTCAGATATCCTCTTGGGTGAGAAGCCAACTTTGTCGAATTCCGCTATAAGCGTAGACTGAGTTCTGTCTCTTTTTACAAGTATGGCGAGCAAACGTACAATTTCTTTTTGTGTTTCTAAAATTTCTTTATCCATGTTATTTTTTTCTATTTATTGCCTTAACAACTGTATCTGATTTCTTTCCTAGTAGTTTAGCAATTCTACTGGGAGCTAGGCCGGCATTATTAAGAATAATTTCAACCCTTTCCTTCTTGCTGGGGTCTGAAGCATGTTCCACTTGATAAGCGATTAGAGCTATAAGGGCTCCGAGCTTCTCATCTATACTCCTTAACGCATTTAGATCATCCATATTGGTGGATCTTAGCTAATAAGAGGACATGTTATATAAAATCATCCTACGAGTCAAGCTATTCTGGTGTTTATGTCCTTTAGTACTAAGAATCTAGCATATTAGAGTGTTATTTGTGGCCATATTATAAAGAATTTGACTTAGTAAGTTTTTTGATTCATAGCTGCCCAGTATATTATTTTTGGTTATAACCGCACAAAAAATACACAATTCTTTGTGTTTTTCAATATGAAATCAGCATTTACGTCTAAAAACGTTTAGTCTTCTGTATTTCTATATAACAAAGGTATAACCGCCGAAAATCGTTGTAGATTCAGACACTATCAGAAAAACGTTAGAAATTTCTACTATTGTGCGGGATGGGAATCTAAGCCCGTATAATTTTTTCGCCGTCGCTCAAAAATTTACGTTGGCCTCACCTCGACCGTTTTGCTTGGTAGCAAAACATGTCTCCGGTCAGTTCGACTCTCACACAAGAGTGTGCAGACACTCTTGTTCCATCCCGCAAAAAAGAGCCCTGAGGCTCTTTTTTTCTGTGCGGGATGGGAGAGTCGAACTCCCCACCACAGTTTGGAAAACTGTTATTTTACCGATAAACTAATCCCGCAATAAAACCATATTATCAGAAAAATGAACAACAAGCAAAAAATGTTATAATCACCTTATGATTCTCAGACTTGCTACCATTTTAATATTGTCATATGTTTTTATGTTTGGTCTTTGGTCTAAACCTGTTTCTGCACCTTTTATAGAGAAAAACAATACTGAAATAGTAGAGATTATACCCATAGCCACAAGTACAGAAAAAATTATCGCTGAAAAACCAAAAGACGGGCAGGCCACTACCACCAAAAAAGTAGTCATCAACAAAAAACCAGTAGCTACTACCACCCCGGTAATACAAAAAACCACAACACCAGAACCTGAACCAGATTTTGAGTTAATAAATACAACGGCACGATTATCTATCGTCAATATTCTTTGCACAGCCAAAAACAATGATCTGTCCCCTATTTCTGGTACAGGTATTGTGATCAGTCCAGATGGACTCATTCTGACAAACGCCCACGTCGCTCAATATTTACTACTGAAAGACTTGTATCAAAAAGATTTTATTAGTTGTGTGATAAGAACTGGTAGCCCCGCCTACCCAAGATACAACGTAGAACTTGTTTACATTTCTCCACTCTGGATAGAAAGCAATAAAACAGAAATAAAATCACAAAACCCACAGGGTACAGGTGAGAACGATTATGCCTTCCTACGCATCACAGGAGGCATAGATGGCTCTGCTTTGCCTGGTTTACCTTATTTACCACTTAATATTCGTGAAAAAATAGACTTAGGAGAACCTGTGGTTCTAGTGTCATACCCAGCTGGTTTCCTAGGAGGACTTTCGATACTTCAGGGACTAAGTATTACAAGTGCAATAACTATAATTCAGGATATATTTACCTTTAAAGAAGGAACCATAGATGTTATAGACGTCGGAGGAACTGTTGTGTCTCAAAAAGGGGCATCAGGAGGAGCTGTGGTAGACAAACAAACAACTCTTATCGGCATAATATCAACCAGCACAAATGGTGCCACCACAAGCAGTCGCGAATTAAACGCAATTACATTAAGTTATATAAACAGAGTCTTTAAAAATGAATCTGGCATCACTATTCCAGAGCTAATATCAAGTAATTTGGCAGATTTTGCAAAGGTGTTCCAAGAAACAGTTGCTCCAGGCCTCACAAAAACTCTAACTGATATAATAATTAAAAACTGATAATATACAATATATCGTATATTATTGATCGGCTGAAATCTGGACTATCATTTGAAAATTGTCTTCTTTTACAGCTTTGTTTGGTTTTTTAAAACCACATTTTTGGCATTTGTGTATGATTATGTATTCCTTGCCTTTTTTCTCTATTGTTTCCGGCTCCATCATTCCACCACAATCCCCTGCTCTGTCTCCCGGAAAAATATCAACATGTTTGGACCACAAACATTCCGGACAGTGGTTCGTGTAGCCATTCCCTTTCACACTGAAACCACATTTCTGACACACAAAATCTTCTGTTGTACGAATAAAAGGCATTTTTGTCGGAGTGCCGGGATTCGAACCCGGAATGCTTGATCCCAAATCAAGTATGATAGCCGTTTCACTACACTCCGATACCCACAAATAACTATTGAAGTCTATCATGAAAACCAAAAATAACAAATAAACCTCATTTAAAAAAATTAAATATTAGGCTCTTAATTATACCTGTTTTAATAAAGTCATATGTAAATAACACACAAACACCCACAACAAATGGCACTAAAATCCACCAAAATAATTTCGAGTACCCGGCCTCCAACATATCACCACTTTTTTCTTTTTTAAAACCATCATTCTTACCATAAACAACATTACTATCCAATTCCAAGTTGTCGCTCGAAATTGAGCGAATCCCCACATCAAAACCACTAACTATGTTATTCTCCAGTTTTACACCGTGACTATTTTGTATATCTATTCCGATACTTTGTTTTTTGCCCTCCTCCAGATCATTGCTCATATTTTTAGTATTAATGCTATACACACCAGCATATTATCACCTTTCTAATGAAATAAAAACTATAGGACAAGATCGTCTACCAGAGAGATTTTGTGGAGTCCCCTTTCTGTGTCTATTTGCACCGTAACAACATCAAACTGCCAATCCAAATCATCTGAAATGTCCTTTTCCAAAAGATAGGACTGCACTGCCCTACCCAACCTTTTCAGTTTCCAAGGATGCATATTATCTTCAGCCCGGTATCCATCCTGCGTTCCACGTGTAACACAGGAGTCCGCTTCATCAGCGGACCCGCCGATGAGGCGGGAAACGCTCTTAACTTCAACAAAATGAAGAACATTCCCTTTTCTGGCCACAATATCTAATTCTCCCCATTTACGTGAATAGTTTCTGTCTAGTATTTTATAACCATTTTTCTGTAAGTATTCACAAGCCAAATTTTCCCCAATTTCCCCTATTTTCTGTTTTTCAGTAGGTTCTTTTGTTTGTTTCTTGCCAAACATTCCTAAATTGTACCTCAAATTTGTCTTTGTTTCATGTATAACAATATTCTCCATTTCACGTGAAACTTTTACCTACTTTATCAAAAACAGACACTTTCAAGACATGTCTCATTATAAAAATCCCTAAACAAAGCCATATTTTTAAACAGACAATCAAAAATAAACGAAATGACCCAAATTCAAAGACCTGTCTTTAATACACATGTCCCCAGAGTTATCCACATTTTACACATAAATAGGGAATTAGGTTGTGGACATATTTCGCTTTTGTTTTTTACGGGTTTAGTATATGATTATTAAGTTCCCAAAATGCGGGTATGGTTTAATGGTAGAACACGTCCTTGCCAAGGACGAGATTCGGGTTCGATTCCCGGTACCCGCACAGTTTTATTAATAAATGCGCTCGTAGCTCAATGGATAGAGTACCGGTCTTCGGAACCGTGGATGTGGGTTCGATTCCTGCCGAGCGCACCAATAATATTGCAAAAACACGTAGTGTTTTGTCTCTGGCAGGAATCGAAGCCCAATTGAGATATTTTATGAGTAAAATGAAATAAAATATCTCAATTGGGGTACTGATCCTGTAAGGATCGATTCTTTTAAATCCGAAGCCACAATGTATAATACTATTATGTCAGATTTCTCAATTCCAAAAGAAGTTACACATGTAACAAACGAGCTAGAAAAGGCTGGTTTTGAGGCTTTTCTCGTAGGTGGATGTGTACGAGACCTTATTTTAGGTAAAACACCAAAAGACTGGGATGTGACCACAAATGCAACACCAGACCAGATAATAGCCTTATTTGACAAGACATTTTACGAAAACGACTTCGGTACAGTAGGGGTGGTTGACGAAACAACTGAAAATGAAACACTTAAAGTCATTGAGGTTACTCCTTACAGACTAGAATCTGGTTATTCTGATAACAGACACCCAGATGATGTTGTTTTTAGCCAAAAAATAGAGGATGATTTGAAAAGACGAGATCTTACAATAAACTCTCTAGCTTATTCTGTTTCACACAAAAAAATTATTGATTTGTTTAAAGGACAAACAGACATTGAGGGGAAACTCATCCGCACAGTAGGGGAACCAGTTGATCGTTTCACTGAAGATGGCTTGCGTATTTTACGAGCTGTGAGACTAGCTACAGAACTTTCTTTTGAAATAGAATCAAAAACCGAAAAAGCTATACTTGAAAACGCCCACTTGTTAAAAAACATATCTGCAGAACGTATTCGTGACGAATTTACCAAAATAATCATGTCAGATAAGCCCATGGATGGACTATTGATAATGAAAAAACTGGGTATTATTAAATACGTTATACCAGAACTAGAAGAAACTTTCGGAGTAGAGCAAAACAAGGCCCACTCATACGATGTTTGGGAACATCTAATACGCGCTCTTCAACACTCAGCTGACAAAAAATACCCCTTAGAAGTCCGTTTAAGCGCTCTGTTGCACGATATTTCTAAACCAGAGTCACGAAGATGGGGACAGGAACAGGGAACTTGGACTTTTTATGGACATGAAGTTCTTGGGGCAAGAAAAACCAAAAAGATACTAACCAATCTGCGTTACCCAACAAAAATAACTGAAAAAACCACAACCTTGGTTAGATGGCACATGTTCTTCTCTGACACAGAGCAAATTACGCTCTCAGCGGTCCGTAGGATGATTGTAAATGTTGGACGGGAGAATATATGGGATTTAATGAATATGCGCATATGTGACCGTATAGGCACAGGTAGACCCAAAGAAGATCCTTATAGACTACGCAAGTACCATTCAATGATTGACGAAGCCCTTCGTGATCCAATATCAGTTGCAATGCTAAAAATAGACGGTAAAAAAATAATGGAAGTTACAGAAGTAAATCCCGGACCTAAAATTGGTTTTACTCTGCATGCCCTGCTTGAAGAAGTGTTGGAAGATCCGACCAAGAACACAACTGAATATTTAGAAAATAGGGCTAAAGAATTGATTATTTTGCCAGAAACAGAGCTAGAAGCCCTAGGAAAACAAGGAAAAATAACCAGGGATCAGGCTGATGAAGAGGAAGTAAAGAAAATAAGAGGAAAACACTACGTAAAATAAAAAAACCGCTCAATGATGAGTGTCCATACCTAAGGCACAGACACTCGTCATTGAGCGGTTGAAGTAGAAGATCCATCCAGCTAATTCTGCAAGCTAGTTATAATAACGAAGCTCAAAAAAATATAGTAGATAGTGTAGGTTCGATTAAGGCTAGA
The DNA here is from genome assembly GCA_964507615.1 of uncultured Candidatus Saccharibacteria bacterium. Taxonomy (GTDB): domain Bacteria; phylum Patescibacteriota; class Minisyncoccia; order Phycocordibacterales; family DATDWN01; genus C7867-006. The sequence goes on from CAZDPS010000001.1 coordinate 72,728, forward strand.
CATACGAACCACCAAATGGTCTTCAAAGAGGGGACTCGGCCGAGTCCAAAAAAAGAAAACATGTTTTTAAAAAGAACAAATTGTAGAGATTCAATCCGACAAGGTATCGGACATTCAATCTACGTCTGAAATAAGTTTATCATTTGTAAAAGACATGTAAAGGACATTCACAAATAAAAAGTGGATAACTCCCAAAAATTAATTTTTAAATTTCTAGATCTATCTCAATAGGGCAGTGGTCAGAACCAAAAATGTCACTATGTATAACACTTTTTTTTAGTTTTGGTAAAAGTATTTTGCTTATAAAAAAGTAATCTATTCTCCAGCCAACATTTCTTGAGCGCGCATTAGCCCAGTGAGTCCACCATGTATAGTGACCGTTTCCTTTTGTAAAATTTCGAAAAGTATCCACAAATCCTGCGGAAATTACTTTGTCTATACCCTCTCTTTCTTCATTTGTAAAACCGTGTTTACCAATATTCTGTTTTGGATTAGCTAGATCATCTTCTGTATGTGCCACATTCAAATCACCGCAAAAAACAACTGGTTTAACTTTCTGTAGGGTATTTACGTGTTCAAGAAAAGCAGGATCCCATTGTTTATGACGAAGCTTAAGTCTGCTCAAATCTTCTTTAGAATTAGGAGTGTAAACGTTCACCAGGAAAAAATCTTTAAATTCTGCAGTTAAAACACGACCCTCTTTGTTTGGATCTCCATAATCGTCTTTTGAAAGTTTGTATTTATCACACAACTCTTCAGATAAACCGAACGTAACCTGAACAGGTTTTTCCTTAGTAAATATGGCGGTCCCACTATAACCTGGTTTTTCAGCTGAGTTCCAATATTCTTCAAACTGGCTCAAATCAACCTCATTTTGATGTTGCATTGACTTTGTCTCCTGCAAACAGACTATGTTTGGATTAAGTTTTTCTATAAACGGCACAAAAAGACCTTTCTTATGCACAGCTCTTATTCCATTTACATTCCAGCTTATTATCTTCATATTAGTGATTTTTATTATGAAACTTTTTGTGTATATCTTTCAAGTGTTTATCCGTCACGTGTGTATATATCTGAGTGGTCACAATACTTGAGTGGCCTAAAAGAGCCTGAACTGAACGTAAATCAGCACCGTTTGAAAGCAGATCTGTAGCAAATAGGTGACGCATTGTATGCGGTGTGACTTTTTTTGAAATTCCTGCCTTTGTAGCGTGTTGTTTTACGATTCTTTCTATTGACCTTTTGTCCAAGAAGCCAAAATTTCTCGTACTGTTTTTATTAAAATTTTTAGCATCAATAGGAACAAAAAGTGCATCGCTTATATCTTTGCGAGCCTTCAAATAATCTCCAACACACTTTTTGGCATTATCAGAAAGGAAAACAACTCTAACTTTTCCACCCTTACCACGAATAGACAGTTCATCGGACTTAAGGTTTATATCGGAAGTCAGGGAACATAGTTCGGAAACACGAAGGCCGGTAGAAAATAGTAGTTCAAGAATAGCTTTGTCACGCAAATCTTTTAAGCTAGTGCTATTTGGAGAATCGAGTAGTCTCTGTAACTCTTCCTGGGTAATAAGGTCAAGCGAGCGTTCAGATGTTTTGGCCAATTCTATACGCTCTGCGGGAAGAGTTTTGATCTCTTGTCGAGCAAGATATTTTAAGAAAGCCCGAAGTGCGATGAGATAATAGTTTTGTGTTTTTTTGGATAAAGTTTCTGATTCAGCCTTTTTGTGCCCCGTCAGTTGGCGATTAAGCCATAGGCGGAACTCGCGAACAGAGGTGTCTGTTATGCTTGCAGGATTATCGTTTTTGGTAAAATCAAGAAAACGAGAGAGGTAGTGGTCGTAGTTCTCGACAGTTTTCATAGAACGGCCTTTTTCTATCTCTATATACTCCAAAAATTGTTGTTTGAGTTGTTTCAGACCTCGAGCCATGGGTGAATTATATCACAAACCGTGTCGCAAAATAATTGAACCACTTAAAACGGCCGGGAATTGCCATCACAAAAGGCTCTTGCAAAGGCCTGTCTTTTGTGATATCCTGTGGGAACAATGCTTACAAAGACAAAAAAATCAAAAATTGTTAAAGATGTTCAAGTGCACGCCACAGACACTGGTTCTCCAGAGGTACAAATTGCTATTTTGACTAAAAGAATAGATGATCTGGCTTCTCACCTAAAGAAAAACACAAAAGATAACCATTCAAGACGTGGGCTACTACAAATGGTTGCTGATAGAAAATCCCAGATGAAATATCTTGAGAAAAAATCTCCTAAAAGATATAACGCTTTAGTTAAGAAAGTTGGTTTGAAAAAATAGTCGCCAAAAGCGATTATTTTTCTATTTTTTGATACAATTGCTTTATAGCAATAACTTTTTATTATTAATTTAAAAAAACCATTTTATGTCAGTAATTAAACACAAAAACCAGCGCGTTGGTATTTTTATAGATACACAAAACCTATACCACTGTGCAAAAAATATATACGGGGCAAAAGTAAATTTTGATCAGGTAGTAAAAGATGGTCTTGCGGGAAGACAGTTAATACGTGCTGTAGCTTATGTAATCACAACAGAAGCAGGTGATGAAAAGAGCTTTTTTGAGGCTCTGGAAAAAATTGGAATAGAAACAAAAACAAAAAATTTACAGATATTTTCAGGAGGAGCTAAAAAGGGAGATTGGGATGTTGGCCTTGCGGTAGACGCCATTAAACTCGCTCCAAAACTGGATGCTGTTATTCTGGTAACTGGTGACGGAGATTTTGTTCCTCTTGTAGAATATCTACAAGTAAATGAGGGGTGTCAAGTGGAAGTGATGTCTTTCGGAAAAGCATCTTCGGCAAAATTAATAGAAACCAGTGATGATTTTATAGACCTAGATCTGAACCCACGAAAATATCTGATAGGATTTGGTACAAACAAACGAAATCGCAGGGCTATGTAATAAACAGAGAACTTGACCTAATATACTACTAGGTATACATTTAAGTAGCCACTAGGCATGTCGCCTGGTGGCTATCGTCGGGAAAGCGGCTGGCAACCACTCCGAGGGTGGTGTTGGAGAGCTCGACAGCCCTTTTCAACACCACCCGCAGGGGTCAAGTTCTTTTTTATACTTCTGCATTTTTATGCGCAGTCGGTACCTACATGGTAACCGACTTTTTTCGTATATCTGAACACTAAATTTCTATTATTATAGAAATATCTGATATAATATCTACAAAATGGAACCTCAAAAACAAAATTTAGAAGGACCTTCACACAACCCTGGCGTTCAGATAAAAAATCTCCGCACATATCAAGGTGACGTTGAAGAAGCTATTGCAAAAAATCACTTCACAACATCCACAATTCTTATTGCTGAACAAAAAAGAAAAGCTCAGAACGAAACCTCTAATCCAGAGACAGCAATAAATTCTGGAGCCAGAAATAAATTTTTTATTTTAACCGGTGCTCTTTTCCTCATACTGGGAATCGCCACTGTAAGTGTGGTTTTTTATCTAAAATCTAGAAACACAGCCGTGGTAGTACAGAACACCAAAGCCCTGATGGGTTTCTCGGAAGAAAAAATTATCCCAATATCTGATTTAAATAGAGAAAAATTTATAAATGACATTCTGTCAGAAAAACTGTCCGCCAATCTACAAGTAAACTCTGTACTATATATAAACACCACAGACACCAGAGATGAACCTGAAGATCTAGAAAACGTTCTGTTGATTTTAGCACCAAACATGCCCCCTTCTCTATCTAGATCTTTTGACAAAGAATATATGTTGGGAATTTATTCGTTTGGCAGCAACGAGCCATTCATCATTCTAACAACTAGTGATTTTGCGAACAGTTACAGTGGAATGCTTAAGTGGGAAAAAGATATGGTGTTGGATTTGGGCAAAATTTTCTCTATACCACAATACGTAGGTTCTTCTACTCCAGAATTCAAAGATGAAGCCATGAAAAACAAAGACCTCCGAGTACTAAAAAGTAGTGACAAAAAAACCGTACTATTATACTCATTTATAGACAAGAACACTTTAGTTATAACCACCAACGGGGACATTTTGAACGCAATCATTGGAAAATACAGCATTAGCAAACAAATAAGATAAACCTAGACACCAATTCAGGTATGGTTTTTATTCTTTTTTTGGTGTTTCATATAAACTTAACTTATGGCTACAATACTGGTGTAATAATTTGTCTACCTTTCAAGACAGAATGATGCTATATATATTTGGTGTGCGAGTAAATTTGCGTAGGTATTTTTTTCTGCTACAATACGGATATGAATCCCGTTAGAGGTTTCAGTCTATCCTTACCTCAAGGGAAAATGAACGTATTTATCATTAACTTTTGTATCGTAGCTAAAAGCTACTGGTACCTCTAATGGGATGAAACCAAACCTACAGCATTTAAGAGATCTTTTGCTCAAAGAATCAGGGGTTTTAGAAGGTCAATTATCCTCAATCGGCAGGAAAAACCCAGATGACTCTACAGACTGGGAAGCTGTGGCAACTGGACTCGACGATGACAATGCAGACGAATTTGACGTAGCCGAAGACCTAGAAAACTTTGAAAATAACAAAGCAGAGCTGGAGGCACTCGAAACACAACTAAACAATGTAAAAACCGCCCTCAAAAAAATGGATGAGGGTAAATATGGTTTATGTGAAACTTGTGGCAAAGAAATTGAAAACGACAGACTAGAAGCAAATCCTTCAGCTAAAACCTGTAAGGAACACATGAACGACTAGAAACACCACAATGACTAAAAAAACTTTTACTACGGATTTTGGAGGAAGAGAATTACGAGTAGAGTTTAGCGATATGGTGGACCAAGCACACGGATCGTGCCTTGTTCAATATGGAGATACTACTGTGTTGGCTACTGCAGTGATGGCAAGAACAGCTCGTGAAGGAATTGATTTCTTCCCATTAACTGTAGATTTCGAAGAGAAATTTTACGCTTCTGGCAAAATTCTTGGTTCACGTTTTCAAAAAAGAGAAGGAAGACCAACAGACGAGGCTATTTTGTCTGGCCGCATTGTAGACCGAACAATAAGACCGTTTTTTGATAGTTGGATTAGAAACGAAGTACAAGTAGTTGTAACTGTGTTATCCATCGGTGAAGACGATCCTGATATTTTGGCAGTGTTAGCCTCATCTATTGCACTTGGCACTTCTCACATACCATGGAACGGACCGACAACAGCTGTTCGTATTGGAAAAAATAGTGAGTTTGAAATAAATCCAACGTATACACAAAGAAACACTGAAAACTACCAGATGGACCTTTTGGTTTGTGGAAAGAATGGAAACGTAAATATGATTGAAATCGGCAGTAACGAGATAGATGAAACAGAAATAATGAAGGCGTTGGAGTTGGCCAAAACAGAAATATTAAAAATACAAAAATTCCAAGAACAAATATTTAAAGAAATTGGAAAAGAAAAAAAGAAAATAGAAAAACCAGAATTAAAAAAAGAAACTTTGGATTTGTTTGAAGCAAAAATAGTACCTTTGTTTGAGAAAAATCTATTCTGTGAAAACAGTAAAGAGGGACTAGTTTTTCTAATTGAAGAATGGAAGAAAAATCTTGAAGAATCTGTGGAAGACGATAAAGAAAAAATGCTAGCTATGGATTATATCCAAGAAAGAATAGACGAAACGATTCACAAAGAAATAATCGATAACCAAAAGAGACCTGACGGAAGAAAGATAGATGAATTACGAAAACTTTTTGCCCAAGCTGGAGGATTATCAAAAGTTCTCCATGGATCAGGACTGTTTTATAGGGGAGGAACCCATGTTTTGTCTGTACTAACTCTTGGAGGACCTGGAGATGCACAAATACTAGACGGAATGGAGATAAAAACAGAAAAAAGATTTATGCTTCACTACAACTTTCCCCCATATTCAGTGGGTGAGGTAGGTAGGATGGGAGGTACAAACCGTCGTATGGTGGGGCATGGAGCACTAGCAGAGAAAGCTCTAATTCCTGTATTACCAAAAAAAGAAGATTTTCCATACACAATACGTCTAGTTGCCGAATCAATGGCCTCAAATGGTTCAACATCAATGGCCTCTGTCTGTGCTGGTACTTTGGCACTTATGGATGGTGGAGTTCCAATAAAAAGACCTGTGGCCGGAATCGCTTCAGGACTTATGATGCATGATGAAAACAACTACGTAGTTCTAACAGATATACAAGGACCAGAAGACCACCACGGAGATATGGATTTCAAAGTTGCTGGAACAGAAATGGGTGTTACCGCCGTACAGATGGATGTTAAAGTATCTGGAATTCCTCTCAAAATCCTGAAAGAGGCTTTTGAAAAAGCAAAAGTGGCTAGATTAAATATTTTAAAAGTTATGACAGATGAAATTTCCACTCCTCGAGAGAAAATTTCAGAGTACGCGCCTCATATTGTTTCAATAAAAGTAAAACTAGATCAAATCGGACTTGTCATAGGAACCGGAGGTAAGACAATAAAAGAAATTAAAGAAAGAACGGGAGTAGATGCTATAGATATTAGTGACGATGGAACGGTATTTATAACAGGAAAAGGGGACACTTGTGATAAAGCAAAATCTATTATAGAGGAAATGACTCATGAATTTGCGGTGGGAGACAGAATGAGAGCCGAGGTAGTAAAGATCGCTGATTTTGGTGCGTTTGTGAGACTAGCCGGTAGCTCTGCTGAAGGACTGGTCCACATCTCTGAAATTACTCCTCGACGCCTACAATCTGCAAACGAAGTTATGAAAGTCGGTGACATCGTACCGGTGGTAGTAAAAGAGATAGATGAACGTGGAAGATTGAAACTTTCAATCAAAGATATCGCTCCCGCTTGGTTTGACACCCAAAAATAGTTTTGTGTGTTAAAATTAAACTAAATATGGCTGTTTCAAAAATCTACAGCGCACAAACCACACTCCTTAGCGCACAGATAATAGATATAGAAGTGGACTTGTCAAAAGGGCTTCATAGTTTTTCTGTTGTTGGACTTGCAGACAAATCAGTTGATGAAAGTAAAGACAGAGTAGGTGCGGCAATAAAAAACACTGGGTTTAAATCTCCCAAGAATAAAAATCAAAAAATTGTTGTTTCTCTGGCTCCGGCGGACATTAAAAAGGAAGGTCCGCTTTTTGATTTACCGATTGCCATTGGATATCTACTGGCCAGTGAAGATATAAAAGCTGATACAGAAAAAAGAATTTTTGTTGGAGAGTTGTCACTTGATGGGGAACTGCGTCCAATTAAGGGTGCATTACCTATAACACAAAAAGCCAAAAAAGAAGGCTTCAAAGAGATATTTTTACCAAAAGAAAATGCAGAGGAAGCCGTAAACATAGAAGGAATAACTGTCTTTGGCGCCGGAAGCTTATTAGAAGTTTTACAACATATTAATACTAAAAAGATAGGTGAGGACGAGGATGGAAAAACTCAAGTCCCCAATATACAAATAGCTCCGTTTAAAAAAACCAAAAAGAAAAAAGTCGTACGTGAAGTTGATATTGATTTTGCCGATGTGAAGGGCCAGGAATCCGCAAAAAGAGGATTGGAGATAGCTGCGGCCGGTGGACACAACATAATAATGTACGGGCCTCCAGGAACAGGTAAAACCATGCTGGCCAAAGCCTTTACTCACTTATTACCATCTCTTTCTTTTGATGAGATGCTCGAGGTGACTTCTATTTATTCTATTGGAGGAATGCTGGCAGATGGACTTATAGAACACCCTCCTTTTCGTTCTCCCCATCACACCGCATCATATGTTTCCCTTGTTGGAGGAGGAACAAATTTAAAGCCTGGAGAAGTTACGCTAGCTCACAAGGGAGTTTTGTTCCTAGATGAATTTCCTGAATTCGATAAAAAAGTCTTAGAAACCCTAAGACAACCACTAGAAGACAGAGAAGTTACTGTGTCACGAGCCAAAGGAAGTGTTAGGTATCCCGCGCACTTTATACTAGTGGCCACAATGAACCCATGCCCATGTGGAAACTATGGGGTAAAAGGTAAAGAATGCATTTGTAGTGCACAAAACATAGAAAAATACAAAAGAAAGCTGTCGGGACCTATAGTCGACCGCATTGATTTATGGGTTGAGGTTTCAAAAGTTGAACACCAAAAACTAACAGACGCGAGGGAAATGCACGAGGGAACAGGAGTGATGAAGCCCCGAGTAGAAAAAGCCAGAAAAATGGCGGAAAACAGATATAAAAAATTAGGTTTAAAAATAAAAACAAACGCCGAACTTTCTCCAAAAGATTTGGTAAAACACATTATCCTTTCAGAAAAAGTAAAAGAAACTTTAAACAATTCTGCCAAACAATTGGATTTATCGGCCCGCTCATATCACAGAATAATAAAACTGGCCCGAACCATTGCGGATATGGAGGAAAGTCCGGATATTTCTGAAAACCATATCCTAGAAGCACTGCAATATAGACCAAAAAAATATCAGAGTATTTAAACGTAACCAAAAATTTCAAATTTGGATGAAATCCGACGTGAAAAATGTACAAAATGTATTTGTGGAGATTTTTGTTCGAGTTCAAGGCGGAATGAGAAAATGTGAGGAGCCGTACTAAAGTACGGTGACGAGAATTTTTGAAATTCCAACGCAGAAATCGAGCAAAAAGATCACAAAGACTAGAATGGGTTGCGGGCACCACGTATTTCGAAATGTAGATGCACTCCCGTCGGACCATTCACTCTTCCTGTATTACCCATTTTACCTATAACCTGACCCTGTTCAACATAGTCTCCAGTATTTACTGTAACGGCACTTAAGTGTCCATACAAAGTTTGTGTACCATTACTATGTTTTATAACCACATACAAACCGTATCCACCATTCCACCCTGAACCTCTTGCAATCAAGACTTCTCCAGCCGCTGACGCCAATATATCTGCTCCGTATGAAGAAGCTAGGTCAACTGCATATTTATCATGCAATCCTTGTGTTTTTATTCCACCAACAATAGGCCTCATATAATATCCTTCATAAGTTGGGTATGAAACAGTTTTCCTTGTGACACCACTACTTATTGAAACTTTTGGAGCAGTGGCTGCTTCTCCACCAGGAACCATAATAACATCACCAACTGCCAATTTAGAGTTTTTGCTTAGATTGTTGTATTGCAAAACCTCGTCCAAATTACCTTTATATTTATTTGTAATACTTTGCAAAGTATCCCCTGATTTTACTGTGTGTTGTATTCCAGAAATAGGCAATATGACCAATTTTTGACCCTCAGTTATTATGCTTCCTTTTATATCGTTACCCCACCTAATAGTGTTAACAGAAACACCAAACATCTTAGCTATTGCAGGTAGAGTATCTCCTTTTCTCACCACATACAAACTTATTTGATCCTCATCTGCTGTTTTTGTTTCAGTTATTTTCTGGGTGTTGTCCGACAAAAGAAAAGCCCCGTCTACTATAACCATTTCTTCTTCTGTGCTGGTTGAGCTCTGATTTGGAGATCTTACCGCTTGCAATAAAGCCATATTTTGTGAGTTAATCTCCACCTCTTCTACTTGTGCCTCTGCCGAAGAAAAGAAACCTGATAAAAAGGAAATAACCCCAGCTTGAGCTGAGACAGGTGTGAGAAACGACGTCAGGAGAATTGTATTTAAAAATAAAGACGTCCATATGTTCACCACAGACTTGCCTGATCCCACGTGACGACTTTTTGAAGAGTTTGTCTGCCTCGTGCTTTTAAGACCTGGCCCGAATCGCGGATCTTGTTGTGAGCTTATAATAAGCTAAAATTAAAGTATATTCTGACTTTCAGACATAAAAAATGGCTCTACTAAACCATATTTTAAATATCGAATTCGGTACAATTAAAGTATATACCGACCACCCCATAGGTCAATATGGGTTATAAACAGCCCACAAAAAGCCAGTTTAGTACACAACAACCGCTTTATTCTCTAGAGCCCCCCAGTTTTCCAAAAACTTATCCCGACTCATACGAATTCTTCCGTAAATAGGGTCCATCATTACTATATGTGATGGGTTTGATATGGTTCCTGAGTAACCAATAACCACCCTAGCATGCTCTCCTGGGAAAGCAGTGATTTTCTTACCTTTTTTTGTGTTCCATTCCATTATTTCTTTGTTTGAAAGTAAACCCCAAACAATAACAGGGTTACCTTTATTGGCCTCTTGCAAAACTCTGGTAAGTTTTGCATTTTCTATAATAAAAGCATCTCTGTAACTGAGAGCTAAATCTCTAATTGGTTCCTCATAGACTCCATAACCGGTACCTAAGAATATTGAGCCATCAACACTGCCGACAAAACCCCTGTCTGGGTCACCCCATATATTGTCTACTGTCTTTGGACCTTTTGCATCAAAGGGAATTCTTGCTATAAGCTCATCCTCTGTCACATCTGAATCAAAATAATTCAAAGCCATGCGCAAAGCCGCAAGTTCACAAGTCACAGAATGTTCTTGTTTTATAAATTCCAAAGGAACTGTTATTTTCTCATTAGAATAAATAACAGAAGCCATCATGTCTTGAGTGGAGTAGGAGATTTGTTTAACGGCGTGAGTCAACATCAATCTTTCTCTGCGAAAAACATTGGTCTGTGTAAACACAAACCCAAAACCAACTACAAACATAATAGCTATCCCAACTATTACTTTTGAAGCCACTTTCATCTTTTTATTATAACTTAGTTTTTTTATAGACAAAACACGACCCCGAGCTCCTCATGCTATAATCACTCCATGCAACACCTGGAAACCCTTAACGACGAACAAAAAAAGGCGGTCCTAGCCACAGAAGGACCGGTTATTATAGTTGCTGGTGCTGGTGCTGGTAAAACAAAAACAATAACCCACAGAATTCTACACTTAATAACAAAAGGAGTACCACCTGAAAAAATATTAGCTATTACATTCACCAATAAAGCCGCCAGAGAAATGAGAGAAAGAACTATTCATTTACTCGAAGAATACAACAAAGGTTCCGGAACAAAACACAGAGGAATACCGTTTATCAGCACTTTTCACTCCTTGGGGGTTCAGATAATAAAAGAAAATGCAGAACTTTTAAAACTACCTCGTCATTTTAATATTTTTGATAAATCGGATTCAAAAAAAGTTATGAAAGATGCTATAACATCTTTCGGTTTGGACCCAAAAGAACATTTGGACAAAATTCAACACATCATATCCACAGAAAAGAGTAAGGGTGTAGATATAAAAGAATACTCGGAAAGGGAAAGTTTTGACTATACAAGTGACATTACAAAAAAAGTTTGGATAAAATATGAAGAAGTTTTGAAACGTGAGAGCGCATTGGACTTTGACGACCTCCTGTTGAAAACTTTAAAAATCTTAGAAAAAAATCAGGATGTGCTAGAAAAATACCAAAATCGTTTTCTGTATATACACATTGACGAGTACCAAGATACCAACAAAGTCCAGAACAAAATCACCCTGCTTCTTGCAGAGAAAAACAGAAATATTTGTGTTGTGGGAGACACAGATCAAAATATTTACAGCTGGCGAGGAGCTGAAATAAAAAACATGCTCCGTTTTGAAAAAACTTACCCTGAAGTACAAACTTTTTTCTTGGAACAAAATTACAGATCAACAAAAAATATTTTGGCGGTAGCGAATGAAATAATTGAGAAAAATAATTTTCGAATACCAAAAAAACTTTTTACAAACAACATAGAAGGAGAAAAGGTAGGACTATTCAAGGCTCGTAGTGAGGTAGATGAGGCTCATTTTATTGCACTTAAGTCGAAGGGGTTAATTTCAAGTGGAGTAAAAGATGAGAACATAGCTGTGTTATACAGAGCTAATTTTCAATCCAGAATCCTAGAAGAAGCTTTCCTGTCTTATGGTGTCCCGTATCAGATGCTCGGGACTAAATTTTTTGAAAGAAAGGAAATTAAGGATTGTTTGGCTTATATTAAAGCTTCTTTAAACCCAGATGATCTGAGTGACTTCATAAGGGTTATTAATGTTCCACCGAGGGGAATAGGTAAAACAACAGTACAAAAAATATTACAAGGGCAAGAAAGTGATTTACCGGAAAGCATAAAAATTAAAATAAATAGTTTCAGAAATATGCTTTCTGATTTTGAAAATATATTAATCACACAAAGACCAAGTGAGGCAATAAAACACATCATAAAAACTTCGGGAATAGAAGATTCCCTAAACACGGGCAAGGAAGAGGATTTAGAGAGACTAGAAAACGTAATGGAACTTGTTTCATTGGCCACCGAATACGATGATGTCACAGAGAATAACACTGAAAAAAATGACGGGGAAAGCCGGATAGAAAAATTTTTGACAAACACATCTCTTACTTCAGACCAAGACTCTCTAGATGACACCAAAAGAGGGGTAAAACTCATGACTGTTCATTCTTCTAAGGGCCTTGAGTTTGATTATGTCTTTATTTCAGGACTTGAAGATGATTTGTTTCCACACAAAAAAAAGTTTGATACAAAAAAATCAGGGGAGGATAGTGAGGAAGAGAGAAGGCTTTTTTATGTTGCTGTTACACGCGCTGGTAAAAAACTGTTTTTGACACACGCTGAAACTCGTAATATATTTGGGAAAACAGAGATAAATTCACCGTCTGAGTTTATTGACGACATCCCAGAAAAATACACCGAAAAAGAATCTTTTGGTGAAACATACAAAGAACCATTGTTTAGTATCGACTTTTAAAACTACTGTGAAAACAAAAAAATCTCTCGGCCAACATTTTTTAAATTCTCCAAAAATAATTGCTGATATAGTTTCTGCTGGAAAAGTTACTGAAACAGATTTAGTAGTAGAAATAGGACCTGGTGAAGGAATACTAACAGAGACACTTCTTGAAACTGGAGCCCGGGTTATTATTATAGAAAAAGATGATCGCCTAATTCCATTTTTAGAAGAAAAATTTTCAAAAGAGATATCTTCTGGCCAATTAAAAATAGTACATCAAGATGTTTTGAATTATGATTTAGAAGAAATTACAAAAAGTTCATACAAAATAATAGCCAATATTCCATATTATATAACTGGACAAATAATCAGAATGTTCTTAGAAACAAACAGGCAACCAGAATCCATGACCCTGCTTGTTCAAAAAGAAGTAGCAGAAAGAATTGTGGCTAGAGATGGAAAAGAGAGTTTATTATCTCTTTCTGTAAAAATATATGGCGAACCTAGGATGGTGCGCACAGTAGGCAGGGGAGCATTCAACCCCCAACCAAAAGTTGATTCTGCAGTGCTTAATATTGAAAAAATTTCCAAGAAAAAACTGGGTAAGGTAGACGAGAAACTATTTTTCAGCGTCTTACATGCTGGATTTGCCCACAAACGCAAACAATTGTTACCAAACCTATCTGTTCTCTATAAAAAAGAAAGTCTTTTAAAAATCTTTGAATCTTGTGACATAGATCTAAAATCCCGTGCCGAGGATATAAATCTTGAGACTTGGGTGAAACTTTGTAATACAATTAATAAATGATCGATAGGCTATTGCAACACATAAAAGACCAACAAATAACCCCTACTAAGTGGACAGCGGGATTTGTTGGTATTTTTTTTATAAGATTCATCCTTGAGTCTTTTTCTAGTCCAACAAATACGGGCATAATCGCCTCTGATCCTTACACTCTTGTTCATTATGGACTGTTTTTTTTGACAGTTATATTTGGAATAATGTGCATTCTAGGATATTTCAGTAAAGACTATTCTAATGCGTCAAAACTTGTACTTTTCAGTTTACCTATAATTTGGCTTGGGCCAATACTTGATATGATCATCAGTTTTGGAAAAGGTTATAAAATGACATATCTTTTTGAAAGCCATTCCGTCCTCCTGTTAGACTTTTTTAAATTTTTCAGCCCAGAATTTATGCCTGGAGCCACATATGGAATACGCATAGAAATAATAATAATCCTTGTGGGATTAGGTTTTTATGTTTGGAAAAAAAGTAAAGACATTATTAAAAGCCTCCTAACTATATTCACCACTTATGTTTTTATATTTATCTTGGCCACCATACCAGGAATTATATATACCATCTCTAATGTAAACAGTGTACCAGGTACACAAATAGAGATAGTGGAGTACCTAGAGAAAACAATGATCCAGTCCAATATCTTCCACAACACCCTGCACGACGGAACATTGTCCACATCAAGAAGTAGATTTATAGAATTGGGTTTTAACAAACTCATGTCTCAAATTCTTTTTATTATTAACATAGTTCTTTTAGTACTTTGGTTTTTTAAGTCACATCCCCAGAAATTTAAAACAGTTTTGAGAAATTTACGACCAGAAAGAACTCTTTTTTATATTTTGTTGTTAATCCTTGGAATGAGTTACGCCTACCTTGGTGGAGAACGACTAAATTCTTGGGTTGATATATTTGGAATTACCTGTTTGATTATTTCCTGGATAAGTGTCTGGATGTATGCGGTATATATGAATGACATAGCTGATGTTGAGATTGATAAAATATCTAACCCAAACAGACCTTTGGTGCAAAAAAAGTTAAGTTCTGATGAAATGCACCAGATTGGTTTTGTTTGGTTTGTTATGACCCTTGTTGGATCATGGTCTGCGGGGTTTTATCCGTTCGTTATGGCTCTAATTTTCATATCAGCTTCTCACATATATTCTGTTCCCCCCTTACGACTGAGAAGAGTCCCTTTACTTGCTTCTTTCCTTATTAGCATCGCCTGCCTGGCAACCATAATGTCTGGATTTTTCTTTGTTTCAAGCAATAAATCAATGTTAAGTTTTCCCACAGCAACAGCTATTGGTATAGTTGTTATTTTTACACTTGCTGTAAACATCAGAGATTTAAAAGATGTTGAGGGTGATAAAAAAGAGGGTATTAAAACTTTACCTGTAATATTTGGTCAAACAAACGGTCCGCGTGTGGTTGGGGCCCTCTTTGCTCTGAGTTTAATTTTAATCCCTTTGTTTTTGTCTTTTTATCTCTTATATATTATTTCCATACCTACATCAATAATTGGATACAAAATAATAAACCGGAAACCGTACAAGGAAAAAAGATTTTTTGCCCTAATTTTAGTTTTTATAACACTGGTTATTTTATTGTTTGCGCTTAGCCCCATGATCGTTTCTGACATATTTTAAAGACACGTGATATAATTCTAAACATGCCAAGTAGGAAAACTTTATTTGTATTAATAATTAGTTTTGGAATCGTCACATCAGTATACCTGTTCTCAAAAACCCCTGGTAAATCCTTTCTCCCAACACAAAACAAAATCTCCGCCAACCCTTATGTTAAAATCGATGAAGATAAAAATGGCAACTGGGAAAAAATACTAACCACAGTAGATTCTAGCAACAACATCGCAACAGTGCTAAACAATAACAGCGCTGAGTCTTTTGAGGAAACAACCCTAACCGCACAAATGTCTCGTGATTTCCTATCTCAATACCTATTGGCCATAAAAGATGGTCCTATTACCTCAGACCAATCTACCCAGATAGCCGCGAATACTTTATCCATTCCTCAATACACAACCATAACAGGGCCCCGATATGTTGCTCTAAATTTAAATCTTAGCTCAAAATCTGGTCCAAATGTTGATCTAATATACAAAAACACCCTAAATTCCATATTAAGAGAAAGGTCTTTACAAGTAAAAGAAGATCCTATGGTTATTTTTAAAGATGCTATTGCCACAGAAAACGAGAGCAAACTAGCCAAACTTGATCCAATAATCCTCACAAACAAAGGTCTTTTGACTGATTTGCTTAACATAGAGGTTCCAGAAAAAGCTGTTAAGGCCCATCTGGAACTTGTTAATGCAACCAGTAATGTGTTATCTGATCTCGAGGCGTTGAGAGTGGCTTTCTCTGATCCTATTAGAAGCTTAACAACAATAAGTGCCTACGAAAGTCACATTTTTGATTTTAAAAAGGCCATACAAAATATAAAAACTTATTTTGTCCAGAACTAATTTTTGCACAGTCAACACTTTTCAACAGAAACTCTAGTATTTAATAGGTTAGTTAATGTATAATAAACATAAACAGGTAAAGCTTTTTACTAACCTAAACCATGTTGTATAAAAAACTTTTTATAGCAATAACCATATTCTCTTTGTTTTTGTTTTCTTCTCCCCAAACAAGCCATGCCCAATGGGTTGATGTTGCCAACACACCAAAGGAATACGGCTTGGACTGGGCCGCCACCGTACTTGGAAAAATAGCTTTGAAGAAATTGACCGCCCAAACTGTCAACTGGATAAACTCTGGTTTCAAAGGAAACCCGGCTTTCGTTTCTGACCCCAGACAGTTTTTTCTTGATGCGGCAGATGGGGTAGCATCATCATATCTATCAAGCACAGCCCTAAATCAATTGTGTACCCCATTTAAAGCAAAGGTCAGGCTGGCTCTAGTAAAAAATTATATTCAGGATAGTGATAATTATTCCTGTACCTTGGATACATTGAAAGATAATTACAACGAGTTCATGAATGATTTCAGCGCTGGTGGTTGGGATGGATGGTTTGAGATGACACAAACAACCGGAGGAAACCCTTATAGTGCTTATTTTGCTGTAGAAAGCCAACTACTCAAAAAAACCACAAAAGATAAGACGCAAAAAGAAAAAGAATTAGATCAGGGCCAAGGATTCTTGTCGTATAAAAAATGTAAGGAAGGTACAGCACTCACCGCAGAAATGGTTTCTATTCAATATGCGCTTGGAAACACAAATGCAAAAATTGGTGATTGTGACGAAAAAAACAAAGAAACAGTTACTCCAGGAAGTGTAATAAATGATTCTTTGGGTAATGCACTCGGTTCTGGATGGAAACAACTTGAAGCTGCTGATGAAATAAACGAGGTTGTATCAGCACTGATTACTCAACTGATGACAACTCTCCTAGATAAAGGTCTTAGTAGTTTGAGTAAATCGTCTGGGGGTCAAGCTGCATACACAACACAGATCATTGATGAGCCAGCACCGGAAGCTCAATACACAGATGGTCCAATGGAATTAAGCCCTACCACAATGGAGTGTGTATCAGATGGAAATGGTGGACAAACATGTTCTATTAAGCAGGGGACAATAACTGGACCAGACTACCTTTCACAAATAAACGTGCAGTCAGTCGGTCTAACTGGTGGAAAATGTTTAGCGTCGTCTGATAATTATATAGACGCCCTAATGGGTGCTATATATGACGCGGCAGAGGCCTATCCAGAATTAGCAGGAAAGGCTCCAACTTGGGACAACTCAATGGACTTTTTGTCTACAGTCGAAGAATTTGCTCCAAACGGTTACAACATAACAACAGAAGTTTTGAACGGAAACAACAACCCAAATAGAGGAGATTTATTGGCTATTTGGAGAGATGGAGACACACTCGCAGAAAGATACGATGTTATAAGTGGTGCTGGTAGTACATCTGGAACTATTGAGAGTAAAATATATAGAGGTAACGGAGAAGCAATACCTGTAGAGTGTGCCACTGGAGGTTCAGCAAATTGTAGGTGTGCCATGAGTGAAACGGTTGTCACTCCACCCACCCCCGTTACAACAAACCCAGAAATCACTTCTATTAGTCCTGTCACCGCAAAAACTAGTCAAGTACTGACAATAACAGGAAAAAACCTGACAACAACAATACAATTCTTTGATGCAGCCGGTGCTCCATATACATACACCGGACAAGGGGGTGACACAAAGGTCACGTTGGAAATACCAGCAGGATTAAAACCAGGCTCATACACAGTTAAAGTTAAATCAGCAACCGCTCTGTCAAACGGCAAAGCTTTTGAGGTAACTGGTGCAACAGGCCCAGCAGGTGTTGAAGCAACTCCAGGATGGAGGGGTAGTCTAGCACACAATCCAAGTACTAATAATTGGCTTGTTGTATCTGAAGGAACAGATGGTATATACGGAAGAATTATGAGTAATACCGGTGTCGCTGTTAGTTCAGCATTTAAAATCGACGGACCATCAACAGTACAGGCACTGGCACCAAAAGTTTCCTATTCTCCAGATACCCAAAAGTTTCTTGTGGTTTGGTATGATGCAACCGCAGGATTTGGAGGTAATGTGTATGGCAGATTCATCAGTTCCACAGGTATTCTAGAGGACCTTGTTTCTGTGGCCCAAGATCCATCTTCTTCTACCATATTTAATCCGAACGGGGTGATGGGATATGATTCGGTTAATAAACAATCCGTGTTTGTTTGGGAGGGAAGTCGTGTTGGTGTCACCGGATCAGTAAATGACATTTATTTGAGAGCAATAGACAACAACAAGGCGTTTGGAAACATTGTAAAAGTAGCTGAAGGTGGTGGTGTTAGACGCTGGTCTCCAAGTGTTGCTGTAAAAACAAACGGTAGTGAGTACTGTGTTGCCTATGACACAAGGGACATTGGTGGAATAAAAATTAAAAGAGTTGACGCTGTTCTTGGAACTGTGGGGCCAGAAACATCCGCAACAAGCGCGGCAGCTTCTGGTGTAAGTATTGTCTACAACTCTGTAAACAATAAATACCTGGTTACATGGCAAGAAATGGAAAACCTTGTCGTAAAGGTTAAAGGTAAAATATTAAATAGTTGTGACGGAACAGATGGGGAACAAATATTCACAATTAAAAGTGATTGGGGTGTCGCTATTTCAGCATACAACCCTGTCTCCAACAGATATGCAATCATTGGTCAAAACTGGAATGATTTTGCTAACGGATATGTAATCCTGGGTCCAACCGGAAACACAATAGAAGTGGGGGATTTATTTGGATCAGGAACAATAACTAAAGGACAGTTTGCTCCTGTAATAGCACCAAACTTAAATGATGGAACATTCTCCCAAACATCAAGTAGAGACTACGTGATGACAAGATTCTTGGCTAACTTTGGAAAATAAAAATGAAGAAATTTCTGTTTTATAGTTTAATACTGATCGTTATGGCGGGAATAATTATCCCCGGATCACATGTTAATGCACAACAGATAGGTGACGCTTGTACCACCTCCGGAGGATTACCTGGTACAACACAACCAAGCAGAAATGGAGGGACTTTTTGTGCTGCCAATGACCAAGCCGCTGCCGCAGAACAACAAGAAAACAGTGAATTCGTAGACCTGGTTGGTAAAGTAGCTAGTGGTGATATTCCGGGCGCTTCCTCGGCTTTATTAGATTTTGGTGGAGATTGTAATTTTATTACCGGTAACTGGATGGATTGTATAGGTAATCTTTTGGCTAGAATTGCTTGGATCATCATGACCATGATGTCTTGGTTATTATGGCTTGCTGGAACACTTTTAAACTATGTTATAAAAGAAACTGTCCTAACCATGAAAGAGGGGGTGGACAAAATGACTGGAATAAATATTGGATGGAAAGTTATTCGTGATGTCATGAATATAGGTTTTATATTTCTTTTAGTTTATGAAGGAATATTAATGATCATAGGACAGAACGGCAAAGAGAAGGTTAAAAAATATATTTTCAGTATCGTTTTGGCAGCACTCCTAATAAACTTCAGTTTATTTTTCACAAAAATACTAATAGACGCTTCCAATGTTGTGACCGTAGGTTTATACAACAGCATGATCGATTCCGGAACCCCAAAAGCAGAGGTGGCCGGGAACACCAATACAGATGCTGTTGAGAAAAGACCGGTAGAAGGACTATCGGCTCCATTTATGAACAAACTAAAGTTCCAGCAGCTTTACGGACAAGACAGTTTTGAAACAATAAGTAAAAAGGTTGGGGGTGGAACAAATATGCTTATCTTCTTTTTGATGGGAACTATTTTGTTCTTTATAATGGCTTTTGTTTTTTTTGCCATATCTATCATGTTTATAATTAGATACATAACTCTACTTATCCTTCTTATGACATCACCCGTTGCGTACATGGGAAGTGCTATACCAGGAATGAGTACGTATTCAAAACAATGGTGGGAATCTCTGAAGGGACAGTTGCTATTCGCACCTATTTACATGCTCTTGACCATGATTATTTTGAAGCTTATTGAGAGCGAAAATTTTATAAAAACAGATAATACTAATTGGTCTGACATTGTTGTTGGTGCCAATAGCAACTCAGCACTAAGCCTTATCCTAAATTTCACCGTAATAATAGGACTAGCCGTCGCATCTCTTGTTGTCGCAAAAACTTCTGCCACAAAAGGTTCTAGTTATATTAAAGACGCAACTGGAAGACTTACAGCTTTCGCTGGTGGAGCAGTCATGGGTGGAACAGCTGCATTGAGTAGACGAACTTTTGGTGCTGGAGCCCTCAAAAACACAGACGTAGAAAAACTGGAAGCCAGAATTGCTGCTGGAGGTATAGATGGTCAAAAAGCGAGGGCAAGACTTGCTTTGGCTCAGGGTAGTTTTGATATAAGGAGAAGTCGAGCAGGCGAAGCCGTATCAAGCCAAACCGGTGTTGATTTTGGCAAAGGTCTTCCATTTAAACCAAAAGCTGGAGAAGGTGGTCGTGCGGCAACATTACTAGAAAAGAAAAAGAAGAACGAAGGTGATTTGGACAAAATGATGAAGAGCATGGTTGAAAAGAAAGAGTGGAGTAACTTAGGAGATCTCATAGAAAGTAGATCAGATAGTGAGCAAAAATATATTTACAAAAAACTTTCAGATAGAGACAAAGTTTCAATAGAAAAGGAATTAGACAAGAGAGTTCCTGGTAATCCATTAATAAACTCCATGAGAGAGAAGATTCCTTTTGACGACAGAATAAACATATTTAAAAACAGAAAGGATTGGCCTGGATTGGCGTCATATCTAACTTCCCTAACATCAGAGGATCAGCAAAATTATATATATGAAAAGCTTTCTGCTAGAGACAGGGTTGAGTTGGATAAAAAAGGACCACTAAATCCAGTACTGATCGCAAGACTGAGGGGTGAGCTGTCAACAGAAGAAAGAGAAAAAACAGAAAAAGAAGAGAAGGAATCCGTTAAAAAACAGAAAAATGAACAAGTTATAAATGACATCGATGCTTTGTCTGGGTTGCCTGGAGTAGCACCATCTTCTCCGGCCGTGACTCTTGATGCCTTAATTGGTCCAAAAGGAGGAAGTGGCAAGAACCTGCCTGCAAAAGAAACCAGAAACCTAGACAAAGTCTCTAGAAT
Organism: uncultured Candidatus Saccharibacteria bacterium; assembly: GCA_964507615.1. Taxonomy (GTDB): domain Bacteria; phylum Patescibacteriota; class Minisyncoccia; order Phycocordibacterales; family DATDWN01; genus C7867-006. The sequence goes on from CAZDPS010000001.1 coordinate 93,872, forward strand.
GAATCCTGAAGTTATTATGCGCCTATCAAAACAACACCTTAGAGATCTCAGGGCAAACGGAAATCTTGAACAGGACGAAATAGATCAAATAGCCAACATAATAACTGGTCCAACACCTTATGGAAGCCAGGCAGATCACTTAAAGTTTATAAACCAAAAAGATCAGGTTGATTTTTGGATACCATAAAACATGTCTTACACAAAAGAACAAAAAAGAAATATTTTTAACAAATTACCCCAAAAGATTCGTGAGGTGTTGGTTTCAGAGGAATTTGTTCTTGCTATAAAAGACATAGCAAAAACAAACTCTCTTACAGAAGATGGAGGTGATTTATTGGTATCCTTTGTTGGTGATGTCTTAATGGGAATAGAGAATAAAGACAATTTAAAAGAAAGACTTAAAAACTATTTAAATGATCCTTATTCCATAGAAAAAATAAAAAATGACACCGAAGAAAAAGTATTCAAAAACATAGACAATCTATATATAGATATACTAAATAATTTTAAGAAGGAAGAGGAACAAAACGGTAGGGATTTTGACGTCGACTACTACATCCAATCACTGGAAAACAGGGAGGATGAGTCAAACGATTTTTTGAAAGAGATCGGCGAAACCATAAAAAACAATGATGTTTTATCGGAAAAGCAGGATCTCATATTAAAAAACATGTGGGGGAAAAGGGTGGATGAAATTGCAGAAAAATACTCACTTAACGAAGAGCAGACCAAAAATCTTACAAAGAATGTCTTGTTTGTTTTGTTTAACCCAGAAGAACAGGAAAAATTCCTAGAAAAAACAACATCAGAGCTAAGAATATCAAAACTGCTTGCAGAACAAATAACTGAGGACCTGAAAACCAGAATCTTTGAACCTGCCCTTAAGGTGGCCCAGAACCAAAGCGAGACCATCCCAGAATTAAGACCAGAAATTACTCCTCTTGTGGAACCTGGGGAGAAGGTTCGTGTAAGACCTGTTCCTGTTGGATTTACTGACAACACACCCAAACCAGTGCCAAAACCTCAAATTCCCGGACCCGAACTAGTACAAAGACCGGTTTCCGTACCTCGTTATACAGCGGTCCCAATGGAGGAAAATGACGCCACAGGTGTTAGCCAAAAGACCACGGTACCAACAGGTGCACCAAAAACACCAGAGCCCGTACCAGAACCAGTTAAAAAATACACCGTAGACCCTTACAGAGAACCTTTAGATTAGTAAAAAGTAGAAAGTCCAAAGTAAAAAGTATTTACTTGATAACTTTCAACTTTTAAGTTTTAACTTATTTTATGCGATATCAAGTTCCACAATTTATAGAAGTAGAAGATAAAATAATTGGTCCTTTAACCATAAAACAGTTCGTGTACCTAGTTGGTGGAGCTGGAATGTCTTTTATTGTTTACACTTATTTACCGTTAGTCGTGGCTGTAATATTAATAGCTATTATCATCCCTCTTTCTCTGGCACTAGCTTTTTATAGAATAAACAACAAACCTTTTATTGACTTTATGGAGTCTGCGTTTGTTTTTTATACCAAACAAAATTTATACATCTGGAGAAAAGAAAAAAAGGAGATAGAGCCAACCACAACAAAGGATTCCACAGAAAATCAAATTTACGTACCCCGCCTATCAGACAGTAAACTTAAAGAATTGTCATGGTCTCTAGATATAAACGAGAGTCTAAACCCTCTGACAGGAGAAGGGGGTAAGAATACCAAATAAACCAACCTGATTTCTACTTATTCTAATTGACCCAAACAGACCAAACCAGAATTCGTTTTGAAATTGGATTAATTAGTTCAATTAGAAATTATTTTTATGTTATAATCTTCGTATGGCTGTTAATTCAAAAGCAACACAAGAGTTTGTCCCAATAAAAGAAGTGCGCGATGGCATTGTCGTCTTGAAAGATGGATCAATGCGTGGAGTAGTACTAGCTTCTTCTCTAAACTTCTCTCTAAAATCTGAAGATGAGCGAGGAGCAATAATAATGCAATTTCAAGACTTCCTTAACTCTTTAGATTTTGCTGTACAAATCTGTGTAGAGTCAAGAAGGCTTGACATAAGGCCCTACTTGGCCCTTTTAGAGGAGCGCTATAAAGAGCAGGTAAACGATCTTATGAAAATACAAACCCAAGAATATATTGAGTTCATAAAAAAATTTACTGAGTCAACAAACATAATGACGAAAAGTTTCTTTATTATCGTCTCTTATGATCCTGCCATGATCAATGTTAAATCAGGTGGTCTTGGTGGTTTGTTTAAAAAGCAATCTGCAGCAGAGGAGTTAGAAAAAAAACGTGCGAGTTTTGAAGAAAACCGAACACAACTAGAACAGAGAGTTTCTGTGGTTGAACAAGGTTTATCACGTTGTGGGATACGTGTTATAAGACTGGGGACCGAAGAGGTAATAGAATTATTTTATAAAATATTTAATCCTGGAGACACAGAAAAACCAATTAAATCAAACTAATATGGGAATATTCGATTTTTTAAAAACAAAGAAAGAAGAGCAGAAAGTTTCTACCATTCTTCCACAGGAGATATATGACTCTAATTCTCTAGAGTTAAAAGATATTATCGCGCCCAGTGCTTTAAAAATAACACCGAAAGAAATCAATCTTGGAGAAAAGATTTTGAGGAGTTTCTTTGTTATTTCTTATCCAAGATATCTAGGAGAAAGCTGGTTTGCACCAATCATAAATCTAGACAAAGTTTTTGATGTGGCTATTTTTGTCATACCCATAGAAACTTCTCAAGTCTTAAGAACATTCCAGAAAAAAGTGGCTGAAGTTCAAAGCCAAATAAACACACGTGAGGCCAAAGGTCTTGTTAGAAATCCGATGCTTGACACCGCATACCAAGATCTTGAAAACTTAAGAGATCAGTTACAACAAGCCCAAGAAAAACTGTTTGATGTGGGCCTGTATATCACAATATACGCAGAATCAAGCGGGGAACTAGACAAAATAGAGTCTGAAATAAAATCTATTTTGGAATCAAAAATGGTGTATGTTAAACCAGCCCTATTCCAACAGGAACAAGCTTTTAAAACGACCATCCCTTTGGGCACAGACAGCTTACAGGTATACAGCAAACTCAACTCATCACCACTTTCTTCTCTTTTTCCTTTTGTTTCTTTCGACCTAACTTCTGATAAGGGAATTCTTTATGGAATAAACCGACACAACTCTTCTTTGATACTTTTTGACAGATTCTCTTTGGAAAACTACAACTCTATAACATTTGCTAAATCCGGTTCTGGAAAATCCTTCATGACAAAACTCGAAATTCTCCGTACCTTGATGTTTGATGCTGATGTTATTGTTATTGACCCAGAAAAAGAGTACGAATATTTGGCCGAAGCAGCTGGAGGTAGGTTCTTTAACATATCTCTAAACTCTGAGCACCACATAAATCCATTTGAACTACCTTCACCAGGAGAAGGCGAGTCATTTGCAAGTGTCTTGCGATCAAACATTATTAACCTGGTTGGACTTTTCCGAATTATGATGGGAGGGTTGTCGCCAGAAGAAGACGCGATAATAGATCGAGCAATTACAGAAACATATGCTTTGAAAGACATTACAGCTGATTCAAACTTTGAGAACGTTGAGCCCCCACTCATGTCTGACTTTGAACTCGTGCTCTCCGGTATGGAGGGAGGGGATTCGTTGGCCCAGAGACTTACAAAATATACCAGAGGGACATGGGCAGGGTTCATAAACAGACCAAGTAATGTGGATATAAACCAGAGATTTATAGTCTTCTCTCTGCGTGACATGGAGGACGAGCTCAAACCAATAGCCATGTATATTATCATGCACTACATATGGAACATGATAAGAAAGAAACTAAAAAAACGCCTTTTGGTTATTGATGAGGCTTGGTGGATGATGAAATCACCAGATACCGCTTCTTTCTTGTTGTCTTTGGCAAAAAGAGGAAGAAAGTATTTCCTTGGTCTGTCGACTATCACACAAGATGTGGATGACTTCATGAAATCAGAATATGGCATGCCAATAGTCACCAACTCTTCAATACAAATACTCTTGAAACAATCCGCAACCTCTGTAGACAAACTCCAGGAAGTTTTCAAACTCACAGATGAGGAAAAATATCTTCTACTAGAATCAGATGTGGGGGAAGGAATATTCTTTGCTGGACTGAAGCACGTAGCCATAAAAGTTATCGCTTCCTATACAGAGGAACAAATCATAACCTCTGATCCTTCCCAAGTTCTCGCCATTAAAGCCGCAAAAAGAGAGCTAGAAAACAGTATGAAATAGAAAAAAATGGAAAACGAAGAGCAAGAAATCAAAAAAGTCACTGCGGCCTTTATGATTATAGTGGCCTTAATTTTTGATGGAGTTCAAGCGTTAGTTAACCTAATACCAGTGATTGGACAGGTGCTGAGTTTTTTCATAAGTATTTTTTCTTTTTTGACTTTTTATGTTTGGTTCAAGATGAACGGGGTCTCTTTCTCAAAACCCAAAAAGGTTCTGAGATTTTGGGGAGGCGCCTTTGTAGAAGCGATCCCTATATTAAATGTATTACCAGCTCTAACCTTGTCTGTTTTTGTAATGCTTAGTGAAACCAGAACAAAAAAAGTGTTATCACGGGTTCCTGGTATAAGTAATTATACTAAAACCACAAAGACTTAGTGTGTATAAATGTGTAGTTAAAGGGTTTTTGTATGGTACAATTATTTTAATGAAACAGTTTGTTTTTATATTGCTATTTGTGTCTATTTTTGGATTCTTTGGAGTCGCAAATGCACAATTTGGAACACTGCCAGAAACAGAAATAGGAATTGATATGATCCCACAAAACCCGGGCCCAAGAGAGATTGTGTATGTGTCTGCCACCAGCTATGGAACCGACTTAAATGCTGCCAATTTCACTTGGAAAATAAACAATAAAACACAAAAATTTGGCATGGGTGAAAAATCTTTTAGCTTCACCACAGGAGACATTAACTCAACAACCATACTAGACATTGTTATAGAGACAAAAAACGGAGAAACTATTAAAAAGACTTTTAGGGTTCGCCCAGTGAGCATAGACTTGATTTGGGAAAGCGATGGATTTATTCCTCCTTTTTACAAAGGAAAGTCCCTGTTTAGTCATCAAAACAAGATTACCGTTGTTGCACAACCACACATGGTGTCTTCTGTGGGACTAGAGATTGGTGCCAAAAATTTAATATATACATGGAAAAAAAATGGAAGTGTAATAGAGGACGCTTCGGGTTTTGGCAAAAACACCTACTCTTTTGTTTCACCTCTAATTTCCAGACCAGTAAAAATAGAGGTTGAGGTTTCAACCATAGACGAAACCAGGAGAGGCCACTCTTTTATAACACTAACCCCATCAGAACCATCTGTCTTGTTTTACAAAAAAGACCCCATAAACGGAATAGAGCTCCAAAAATCACTACAAAACACAGTGGAATTGTCAACCTCCAAAGAGGTCACAGTTATTAGTATTCCTTTGTTTTTTGGGACAAGGACATCAGACAGCGAAGATCTTTCTTTTAGGTGGTTTATAAACGGATCTTTGGTAAAAGACACACCAAACCAATCCACCCAAGTGTTCAGACCAATTGAAGGAACTTCTGGCACAGCAAGAATAAGTTTGTCCATAGATAATAATGTGAAAATATTACAATCTGCGTCGGGTAATTTTAATTTAAGTTTTGGAAACAGCAACGCTCAATAAATATGAAGAACTTTATTTTTTATTTTTTTATAACAATTTTAGTATTTTCTTTTGTGTCTCCTTACACACAAACCTTCGCCCAGGCTCCTGGTGGATCTGCTGATGCTGGGGCCAACGTAGAAGCATCTTCTGGCAGCACTGTTTCTGCAGCAGCACCACAAGAATATGTTGTCCTTGCACCATTGCCAGGAATTGGTGATGGTGGGAGTAATGGAAAAACCACTCTGGAAACATACCTTCCAAACATTTTTAATTTGATGGTTGGAATTGCTGCCGCACTAGCTTTTATAATGATTACTTGGGGGGGTGTCACCTACGCAACATCAGACGCACTCTCAACAAAATCGGAGGGAAAGAATTATATTGAAAACGCCGTCTGGGGACTTCTTTTGGTTATTGGTGCATGGGTAATACTTAACACAATAAACCCCCAAATACTCAATTTTGACTTAGTTCTTCCAAAATCAAACATACAAACAGCTCCAGGGGTTTCGGTTGGTGGTGGGGGTAGTGGTGGAGGTGGTCAAGCGCTGCCAGGATATGTAATGTCAGATGCACAAATAGCTGACCATATAAAAAACAAAAACAAACTATATAATGACAGCGGCGGAAAGATTAACACCAATACCACAGAACCTTGTAAAACCAGAGCCACAACCGGATGTACAAACCTGAATGATCTTCCTGGAACCGCCATAACCGGAATACTGCAAACACAAAAGGACTGTGGAAATTGTTCGATTTTGATAACAGGAGGAACAGAAGGTGGTCACGTCACACATGGTCCAGGCAAATCAGCTGTAGATTTTAGGCCTTCTTCAGAACTCACAGGGCTCCTTGGGGTTGATGGGGCAAACCCAGGTATGTCTAATTATCAAAAACTTCCCCAAAAAACCTTGTCAAACGGACAGAAAGTAACTTTTATGTGGGAAACCAATCCGCCTCATTGGCACGTTACTTTTCCATAAAATTATATGTCAAAGAAATTTTTTATCACAACAATATCCATAGTGCTGTTTCTACTTCTAGTCAGTTTAGTAGGTTATTATTTTTTCATCCAAAACAGCGGGGTTTCAAGTAGTGGAGCAATTAACACTTTTAAAACATTTTTTCCTTTTGGCGGAGAAACCTCAAACATAATTCCTATAGTAGAAAACATTGTGACAGATCCTCCGACCACAGAACAAACAAATTACACACAAAAACTTCGTAAAATATCGGCAGAACAGGTGGCCGGCGCAGGTATCCTGGACACCAAAGCAGGAACAGTTGTGAGGCATATAGAAAGGGCTACTGGGCACATTTATGAAACGGAGTTATTTTCACCAAACCAAAACCGCATATCAAACACGACAATTCCAACGGCATATGACGCTATTTGGGGAAACAAGAACAATTCTTTAGTAGTAAGATATTTGAAAGACGACAACCAAACAGTAGACACATATGGGCTTATGATAAAAGATGTATCAACTTCTACAGAAAACTCGGTGTCTGCAATAAAGTTTCCAGAAAACATAAAAGATGTATCTTCTTTTGGAACAAGCGTGTTTACTCTTGAGACAAACACTTCATCATCTATCGGTCACGTATCAAATTTTGATGGGAGCAAAAAAATACAAATATGGAATTCCCCAATAAAAGAAGTTCTTTCTCAGTACATCAACGCAAAAACTGTCGCTCTTACAACCAAACCTCACCAAAACTTTGAAGGATTTTTGTTTTTTGTAGACACAGGAAATGGTCAGGTTAAAAAAATAATGGGAAATATTTTTGGATTATCAACTCTAACAAACGATGTTGCAACACAAGTTCTCTTCCTGGATCAAGAAAGCACCCCAAAATTACTCGTTTTTGATATAAAAAACAACACATCAGTTCTTCTCACCCCAACAACATTTCCAGAAAAATGTGTGTGGAGCAAAAAAGACAAAAATATTGTGTTTTGTGCTGTTCCACAAGAATACATAAACAATAATAGCTTGACGTTGTGGTATCAGGGCTCTACGTCTTTTGCGGACAACATATGGAGGTTTGATATAAAAAGCAACACGTCCAATTTGGTAGGAGAGTTGTTCAATGAGAGCAATGAGCAGTTGGATGTTATAAAACCAATCTTGTCCGATAACGAACAATACTTTGTTTTCATAAACAAAACAGACAACTCTTTGTGGAGCTTAGATCTCACTAAATAGCCAGCTCTTTAGACTTTCTGCTTTTAACTTTAAACCACTGTTATATCCTTGTGGTATTTTTTCTTGATATAAATCTCTTGGGCGATAGCAAACAGATTACTTGTTATAAAATATATTGCTATTGCCGATGAAATGGTGTAAGCAATAAAAGTCATGAGGATGGGGAAGAAATATTTCATTTGAACCGCCATGGCTTTTGCTATGTCTCCCTGTGTGCCTCCTCCTGTCTGTTGTGGCTGAGATCCTGCGGCGTGACTTATCTGAAAATACGTTGTTATTCCTGCAACTATAGCCAAAATAATACTTTTTTCCGCGATATTCACGAAACCAAGAAAAACCATGCTGTTTGCAATTTCTGTCATGGGCAAATTAAACACAAGGGGATACAAAAGAACCTCTTTTATTTTTGGAAGTCCTGATTTTATGAAAACTTGATACAAACCAATAAGAATTGGGAGTTGTATTAGTAGTATAAAAATGCCAGCAAAAGGATTAATTCCTTTTTCCTTATAATATTCCATTATCTGCCTTGATTGTTCAGTTTTGTCGTCTTTGTATTTATTTTTTATCACCTCAAGTTCTTTTTCTGTACTCTTCATTTGTATCTGAGCCTTAGACGCCTTAATAGAAAGAGGGAGTATTATTATTTTTATAATAATTGTAAAAATGACAATAATCACTCCAGCATCAAAAAACGGCATAAGGTTCATTAGATATATGAACCCGTTATAAAATGGTTGAAAAATAATTGTGTTGTATAGATAAGACATCCCGTTATATTAACACACCCGAAACAGAAAGTAACTCAATAACTTCTTTTTGAACCTGATTAAAAGAAAGTGGTTTTTGTGATTTTTTAAAGCAAAAAAACAAATAATATCCATTTTTGATATTTTTTAAACAAGGAGACACCGCAGAATAACCCCATCTCCTGTGTTTGTTTCTGTCTGAGGCCTTAGAACAAACCTTTTTTGAAACAGAGAATGAGATTTTGGTTTCTTTTTCTTTTGAATTTCCCTCTATTAAGACCGTGTACAGCAATAGGCCGGGGGAGTTGACCCTTCGTCCAGACTGTATTATGTAAGGGAAATTAACCCTTGATATTCTCCTCTTTTTTGGGAGCATAGTAAAATTTCAAAACTTGAAGCCCTAGTATTTAGACCGTAGAAAGCTTTGTTCGGCCTTTTCTTCTTCGTCTAAGTATGGTGTTTTTACCAGTTTTTGACTTGCTTCGCACTAAAAATCCGTGTGCTTTTGCTCTCTTTCGTTTTTTTGGTTGATATGTTTGTGACATGTTTTTGTAAGAAACTGTGATGACTTACTCTCCACAGGTTGTACACATATTATTAACATATAACTAGTTTTTTAACAAGTATTATAATTTTTTATTCCCTATATAATAGAGCCATGATGGATAACAAAAAACTCTGGGATAGTGTTCTGGTCGAAATGGAACTCAATCTCTC
>CAZDPS010000002.1:0-75001 GCA_964507615.1 uncultured Candidatus Saccharibacteria bacterium
AGTAATCGCGGGTCAGCTATACCGCGGTGAATACGTTCTCAAGTCTTGTACTCACCGCCCGTCAACTCAAGGGAACCGGGAATACCCGAAGTCTAGCGTATGCTAGCCCACGGTAAATTCGGTAACAGGGAGTAAGTCGTAACAAGGCACGGCTAGCGGAAGCTGGTCGTGGAATAATTCAATTTGAAACCCATCTCGCTTGCGAGATGAAAGTGCCAACACTTCTGGTGTTGGTACTGTGAGTCGATATTGTGAATCTCGATCGAGTTCATAATAGACATATCATTGTATTGTCTCAAAACAATGTGACACTCCTGAAAGAAGGGGATGAGCGGAACAAAATAAAGAATGATATAACAAAAAGTCGCCTGAAAGGGCGGTTTTTTGTTGTCCAAAATTAACTTGACTTTAAAACTTATTTGTGCTATACTTATGGGTGGAAGGTTTGTTGATAGTGGCTATCCCAGTACACAAACAATCCTATTTGTCCGGAGGACAAAACATGAAGAATTCCTCACCATCCTGGGCTTCGGTGGCAATCGTTTCGTTGATCGCCTTCGTCCTCGGTCTGGCGTTCGTTCTCGCTCCGGGGTCATACGAAGTTTGGATGACCTGGCCGGAGAAGCGCATCGTGGCGGTCTACGACAGCCACGGCAAGAAGGTCGACCCCACCACGGTCGACCTGAAGGAGATCAGGTATGACGTAGTCTGGGTGGGGGTGGACTATGATCTTCGGAACCGGTGAAAACTTCCCGGTTCGACAGGGCGGTGTGCGCAAGACGCACCCGCCCTTTTCCATTGTTAAAAAATCATTTTTTTGGTATTGTATCTGAGTCCCGCATCTTGAATATTTTATGGAATTAATAAGTCTTAGTTTGCTTTGTGCGCGTGTAGCTCAGTTGGTAGAGTGAGGTTGGGAGAAGGGACCCAACCGCAAGACCGGAGCGCGACGGCGCGAGGTGGGGTCGAAGGATTTTTCAACAGAAAAATACCTGTGACCTCGACTGCCTCCTTACAGGAGCAGTACACCTTTTGGATCTTTTTCAGAAGAATAAATATTAATTTGCTTCGTGCGCGTGTAGCTCAGTTGGTAGAGCACTCGACTGATACTCGTGGGGTCCCAGGTTCAAATCCTGGCACGCGCACGAAGCGCGGTAATTTATTCTTCTGAAAAAGATCTCGAAAGGTCACGAATTAATTTTTAAATTCCCCGTGCTTTTATCAAAGAGAAAACATCCAAAAGATGCTTTTTTATTTTTCTAAAATAATGAAAAAAACAAAAATAGTTGTAACGGTTGGTCCACATTCGGAAAGTGTAGAAATGCTTTCAAAACTTTTAAAATCAGGAATGAATATTATGCGTCTCAACTTCTCTCACGGTGATTTTGCTGAACACCAGATAAGAGTAGACAACCTAAGAAATGCTGAAAAAATTTCAAAAACAAAGACTCTTATTTTACAGGATCTAGGCGGACCAAAAATTCGTATAGGAAGTTTCAGTACGGATCATATTACTCTGATTCCTGGAGCCTCGTTTGTTTTAACTACAGAAAAAATAGAAGGTGATCAAAATAGGGTTTCAGTTAATTATCCGCTTTTAACAAAAGAAGTTAAAAAGGGACACATAATTTTCTTAGATGATGGTCACAAAAAACTGAAAGTTAAAAAAATTCATGGCAATAATGTAGAGTGTGAAGTTCTTGTTGGTGGAGATATAAGGGGTAGAAGAGGGGTAAATCTACCAGATTCAGAGCTGTCTATAAAATCTATATCTGAAAAAGACATTCATGATTTAGAGTTTGGAATTAAAAACAATGTTGATTATGTGGCATTATCCTTTGTCCGTCATTCAAGTGATATTATTGAGCTTAGAGAAATTCTAAAAAAGAAAAAGTCTAAAGCAAAAATAGTGGCCAAAATAGAGACTCCACAAGCCATAGAGCACATAGATGAAATTATAAAGACCTCGGACGCAATTATGGTTGCAAGAGGAGATTTGGCCATAGAAGTTCCCTTTGAGAAGGTACCTTTTTACCAAAAGATGATTATAAAGAAGTGTAATAAGGCAGGTAAATTTGTTATTACGGCTACACAAATGATGGAGTCAATGATAAAACACCCTGTTCCAACAAGAGCTGAAGTTTCCGACGTGGCCAATGCAGTACTTGATGGAACAGATGCTGTCATGCTTTCTGGGGAAACCACATTGGGTCATTATCCACTTGAGACCGTAGAAGCTATGTCCAAAATAGTTATTGAAACAGAGAAAAATATAAAAAAATAGCTAGATTTACTCCGTTAGATTTTTTAATTATGTTCCATATACATTTTACTGTGTTTTAAAAGTTAGATAATTTTTAACAAATTCTGAATTTGTTAAAACTCTAACGGGGTGTATAATGTCATCATGATAAACCGTAAAAGTACATTTTTCTTGGGTATTTTTGTTTTCATAATTCCGTTTCTAGGTATACCAAGTTCTTGGAGGACATTTTTTATAGTTGTTTCTGGGATTATTCTAATTATTTTGTCTGTTAAAATAACTTTACCAAAAAAGATTTCAAAGAGTCGAATTTCCAGAAGAGAAAAAGTTACTCCAGTTTTTGTTGAAAGTATGCCTTTGGCCAAAGATAGAATGGATGGTGTGATTCCTCCAGTTTCAAACAACGAATCAACAGAAGATTTGAGCGTTATAAAATAAAATGCTTCGCCCTTTTATCAAACACAAAAAAAAGACACTGGCCTGTCTTGTTTTAGTGTTTGCATTTTTGTTCCTATTTGTTTTACCAAAAACCATGAGTGTTCGTTATGTATCTTTAGCAAAAAATTATCCAACAAACAATTCTATTAGTACCACATCTATAGAGAAAATATTTGTCCCTTCCTATGTTACTACACCAGAGCCGGTCAAAGGAATATATATGACTAGTTGGGTAGCCTCTAGCAAAAGTTTGAGAGATGGCCTGGTTAAACTGATAGACGAAACAGAATTAAATACTCTTGTGATTGACGTAAAGGATTACAGTGGAAAAATAGTTTTTTTAATTAACAATAATCCAGAGTTGAAATCATTTGGATCAGAAGAAGTGAGGGTTAAGGATATGCAGGATTTTATCGAGTATTTACACAAAAAAGGAGTGTATGTTATCGCAAGAGTTGCTGTGTTTCAGGATCAATATTTTGTAAAACATAGGCCGGATCTTGCAGTAAAAAATAGTGGGGGTACAGCGGTGTGGAAAGATAGAAAGGGTATATCGTGGGTAGATCCAGGATCACAAGAATATTGGGATTATATAGTTTTGATTGCAAAAGAGAGCAGGAAAATTGGTTTTGATGAAGTTAATTTTGATTACATTCGTTTTCCATCTGATGGTGATATGAAGGATATATCATATCCTTTTAGTTCTACTACACCAAAACATATTGTAATGAGAAATTTTTTTGAATATTTGCACAATAAACTTTCAGATTCTGATCTAAAAATTTCAGCTGACTTGTTCGGTATGGTTACTACTGCGCAGGACGATATGGGAATAGGTCAGCTTCTAGAAGATGCTTTTCCGTATTTTGATTACATAATGCCGATGGTTTATCCATCTCATTACCCACCCACTTTTCAAGGTTTTAATAATCCAGAAGCTTATCCATATGAGATTGTTCATTTTGCCATGCAAGAAGCTGTAAATAGGGCAAATATGGCAAGTACTACACCAAACAAACTTCGTCCTTGGATTCAAGATTTTGGTTTGAAAATGACCTATGGTTCAAACGAAGTTAAGGCACAAATAAAAGCAACAAATGATGTCGGTTTGACTTCGTGGGTATTGTGGTCACCATCGAACAGATATACTCGCGGTGCTTTTTTACAGAACTCTCAAAATTAGACCATTTTGTGTTATAATGTACTCAATATGGATGGGGTAGTAGAAAATGATATTAGATAAATCCATTATGTAAAAACTATGAAAAGGTCGTTATTATTTAGCTTTAATTTTAAAATGACGATACGTTCGTAGAACGATAGCATTTTTCACTACCCCATGGATCCAGAAAAAGTAACATACTTTGCTGAAACAGACGCTCGTAATAAAAAGGTAAAATTTGGTATTAAAGCCAAAGATCGTACTAAACATATGTATGTTATTGGTAAAACTGGTATGGGTAAGTCTGTGCTTTTGGAAAATCTCGCAATTCAAGATATTCAAAATGGTGAGGGCATTGCCTTTATAGATCCTCACGGTGGAACTGCGGAAAAATTATTGGATTATGTTCCTGAACATAGAATAAAAGACGTCTTGTATTTTGCGCCATTTGATTTGGAGTACCCTATATCATTTAATGTTTTGGAAGATATTGGAGTAGACAAGAGGCATCTTGTTGTTAACGGTCTCATGTCCACGTTTGAAAAAATATGGGTAGATGCTTGGTCTGCTCGTATGGCTTATATTTTAAATAACACACTACTTGCTTTGTTGGAGTATCCAGGAGCAACTCTTTTAGGTGTAAACAGAATGTTGTCAGATAAGGAATATAGGAAAAAAGTAGTTGATAATGTAAAAGATCCATCAGTAAAAGCTTTTTGGATAGAAGAGTTTGGAAAATATACAGAAAAGTTTGCGGCAGAGGCGACTCCAGCTATTCAAAACAAAGTTGGTCAGTTTACATCAAATCCTCTAGTAAGAAATCTAATAGGGCAACCAGAATCTTCTTTTGATATAAGAAAATTTATGGATGAGAAAAAAATTCTCATTATAAACATGTCAAAGGGTTTGGTTGGAGAGGGCAACGCTAACCTGTTGGGTTCAATGCTTATCACTAAAATATATCTGGCTGCTATGTCACGGGCAGATAAGAGTGAATCAGAGTTAGCAAAGTTACCCAATTTTTATTTATACGTTGATGAATTTCAGTCTTTTGCCAATAAATCGTTTGCCGATATTTTGTCTGAAGCTAGAAAGTATAAACTAAATCTCACAATTGCTCATCAATATGTTGAGCAAATGGAAGAAGAAGTAAGAAATGCTGTTTTTGGAAACGCTGGTACGATGATAACTTTCAGGGTTGGTGCTTTTGACTCTGAGGTTTTGGAAAAAGAGTTTGCTCCTACTTTTATGGCAACCGATCTGGTTAACCTTGGTAAGTTTCAGATTTATTTGAAACTGATGATTGACGGTGTGTCGTCTCAACCTTTTTCAGCTACCACCTTACCACCAATATCTCGTCCGGATATAAGTTTTAAAGATGAGGTAATAAAAAGTTCTCGCGAACAGTTTGGAAGACCTCGGGCAGTAGTGGAAAAAAATATCATAGATTGGCATGACTCGGGAACGGTGAGAGAAGTAAAAACTCATTTTCCGACTGAAAAACAGGAAAAACCAAAAGAACAACCAAGACAGAATGTTGTACAACAAGAAGATAAGCCAAAAGTAGATGAGAATAAACAAGCTTTTATCAGAGCTAAAGAAGAATTGTTGCAGAAAGAAAAAAATTCTCAGCATTTAGGCAAGCGTGATTTTGATAATAAAAAACCAAGTGTTGAAAACAAGAATAGTTTGAAAGATGCTTTGGCTAGTGTAATAAAACAGACCAATTCTTCTGGTGAAAAAATAAAAAAACATGAACATTCTGAAAGTAAAGTTGAACACAAAAAAGAGACAAAAGACAATGAGATACCTGAGGATGTACTGAGAGATTTATTGAAGTAATGGAAAATGACAAATAACTTGCCAAACAAAAGAAAGAAAAGAATTCTTGTATTATCTACCGCCTACTATCCTTTTGTGGGTGGAGCTGAAGTTGCTGTTAAGGAAATAACAGATAGATTGTGTGAGGATTTTGAATTCGATTTAATAACAGCAAAACTAAAGAAAGATTTACCAAAAAAGGAAAAGATCGGACACGTAAATGTTTATAGGATTGGATTTGGTTTTCCAATGATAGACAAAATTCTTTTACCATTAAGAGGTGCTTTTTTGATTTACAAATTAAACAAAAAGTACAGTTATTATTGTTTATGGGGCATAATGGTTACTTTTGGTAGTATAGCGGGCTATACGTTTAATTTTTTTAGGAGTTTGAGTTTTAAAAAAAGAATACCTATCATACTAACGTTACAAGAGGGTGATTCTGAAAACCATTTACAATATAAATGGGGTGGGCTAATCGCATTATTTTGGAAACTTACTTTATGGAATACTGATTTTTTAACTGCCATAAGTAATTTTTTATTAAATAGAGCTAAAAAAAATGGTTATAGGGGAAATTATGCTCTTGTACCCAACGGTGTTGATATCTCGGTTTTTTCTAAAGAAGTAGATCAAAAAGAGAGAGAAGAATTAAAAGATAAATTGAATAAAAAACCAGAAAATATTTTTCTTGTAACTAGTGGTAGGTTGACTTATAAAAATGGAGTAGATGATGTCATTTCCGCATTAGTTAATCTACCAAAAAACATTATTTTTTTAGTAATAGGTAAAGGAGAAGATGGTCATAAGTTACAAAAACAAGCTAGAGATTTAGGGGTGGCTGATAGAGTAAAATTTATTGGCTTCTTACCTCACAGCGATATTCAAAAATATTTTTCTGTAAGTGATATTTTTATAAGGTCATCACGTTCAGAGGGTTTTGGTAATTCATTTATTGAAGCTATGGCTGCAAAGTTGCCTGTAATAGCCACACCTGTTGGAGGTATTGTGGATTTTATAGATGATAGAAATACAGGTATATTTTGTTCACCAGATTGTCCACAAAGTATTGTCAAAGCTGTGCATTTGTTATTGGATGATAAAAATCTTAAAGATAGGATAATATTAAATGCCTACAATAGGGTAGAAGAAAGGTATGAATGGAGTAATGTGGCCCATGAAATGAAAGAGGTTTTTAACAAAATAAAATGACTACTCAAAAACACATTCTAATATCTACTGGTATATATCCACCAAGAATAGGTGGTCCGGCACAATATGCTAAAAATTTAAAAAATACCCTTGAAAGAATGAATTATAATGTAGTCGTCAGAACTTTTTCTATTGAGAATTATTTACCAAGCGGTTTGAGACATTTGTTTTTTCTCATAAAAATAATTCCACAAGTTATAAAGAGTGATGCTGTGTTTGCCCTGGATACTTTTTCTACCGGATTGCCGACAGTTTTTGCGTGTAAGTTGTTTGGCAGAGAATCTATCATAAGGACAGGAGGGGATTTTTTGTGGGAACAGTACATAGAGAGAACAGGTAAAAAAGTCTTGCTTAGTAAGTTTTATCAAACAGAGATTCTCGCATTTTCACTAAAGGATAGGGTGATTTTCCGTTTGACGAAATGGGTACTTAAAAATACTTCAATGGTGATTTTTTCAACTGAGTGGCAGAGAGATATTTTTATAAAGGAATATGGTCTGGATAAAAGCAAGACTTCTATCGTTGAAAACTATTATGGTCCAAAAGACCAATCTGGTTTATTCACGGGAAATTTGACAGGAGAAAGTTTAGAGACATCCCCTAAGATTTTTGTTGCTTCTTCAAGGGAACTTGTTCTAAAAAACACTGATTTATTAAAAAAAATATTCAATAAAATAAAAAAACAACATAACGAAGTCGTTTTATTTACTGAGAATTTGCAGTTTACTGATTTTATGCACAAGATAAAAGATTCTTATGCTGTAATCCAAATTTCTCTAGGTGACATAAGTCCAAACCTTATATTAGATGCGATACGTTTCAATAAACCCTTTATTTGTACTAAAGAAGTTGGAATTTTTGAAAGAATAAAAGATGCTGGTTTATTCGTTGACCCATTGAATGAAAAGGAAATAGAACAAGCTGTTTTGAGTTTGCTGAACAAAGAAGAATATGAAAAAGCTTTGGAGAAAGTAAAAAATTTTTCGTTTTTACATACCTGGGAAAACATAGCAGATGAATTTATAAAAGTTTCTAATTCTTTAAAATAATATGAAAGTATTATCTATTGGTACAGATCGCAAATTATTTGAAGAAAATAGTGCCGTTTTAGAGAGAAATATTGAATATGCATCTAGAATGGAGGAGCTTCACATAATAGTTTTTTCGCTTAAAAAACACCAACTTGAATCCAAGAAAATTGGGAATCTTTATATTTACCCAACCAATTCTTTATCTCGTCTTCATTACGTTTTTGATGCTGTGAAAATCGGCAAAGGACTTATTGAAAATTGGAAACTTAGAAATGAAAATTTAAGAGATACAGTCCTGTCTTGCCAAGATCCATTTGAAACTGGTCTGGTCGGGTATTTATTGGTTAGAAAAAACAAAATACCTCTACAACTGCAATTACATACAGATTTTCTTTCTCCAAACTTTAAAAATTCTTTTTTAAATATGGTTCGAGTCATAATTGCTAGGTTTCTGATACCTCGTGCAGATGGATTACGTGTTGTAAATGAATCAATAAAAACCTCAATTAAAAAAAATTTTACAAGTCTCAAATCTATTCCAGAGGTTCTGCCAATTTTTGTAGATATTGAAAAAATAATGAATACAAATTCAGCGATAAATACAGGAGATCGCTTTTCTCATTTTACATTTATCATACTGGTGGCCAGTAGATTGGCTAAAGAGAAGAGAATAGACATAGCCATAAGGGTTTTAAAAAAAGTTATAGAAAAATATCCAAAAACAGGTCTTGTTATAGCTGGAGATGGAGACGAGAAACATCATTTAAAGAACTTAGTAAAAAAATTAAAATTGAAAAATAATGTAGTTTTTGTTGGTTGGCAAACAGACTTGGTGCCATATTACAAAGTTGCAGACACTTTTTTATTGACCTCTGAATATGAGGGTTATGGTATGTCTCTTATAGAGGCTGGGGCAAGTGGTTGCCCAATAGTTACGACTAAAGTTGGTATTGCCAACACTGATTTATTTAGAAACGGTGAAAATTCTTTTGTGTGTGGAACAGGTGACGAAAAATGTATTTTAGACTCTATATTAAAGATGATTAGAGACAATTCAAAGCGAGAGTTGTTTAAACGGGAGATGCAGGTTAGTATTAAAAATGTGGTTATTAAGAAACAAGAATACGTTGATAAGTATGTGAATTTGCTTGAAAATTTGACCAAAATATAAATATGATAGAAAAGATTACTCAATATACAATTATTAGGTATTTGGTAGGTGGAGGTACTAGTGCTGTTGTAAATCTTACAGTTTTTTATTTGTTGAATTCTGTAATTAAGGTTCATTATATAACATCATCAGTAATTGCTTTTGTAGTAGCTTTTTTTGTTAGTTTGACTTTTCATAAATTTTGGACATTTCGAGATCATTCCACGGAGAATATGCACATTCAAGGTTTCTATTATCTATTAAGTTCTATCTTTGGTTTAGGTTTAAACACTTTAATACTTTATATTTGTGTAGACTATTTCGGTTTGCTTCCACTGCTGGGACAAATAATTGCAGGAGGACTAACTGCATGTTGCACGTTTTTCATTTCCAAATATCTTATTTTTAAAAGAACAGATAGTCCATTTATATCTCAATGAAATTTTTAGTATTTACACAAAAAATAGATCAAAATGATACAACTTTAGGTTTTTTTTGTGATTGGATTAAATCGTTTGCTGAGAAAGCAGATTCTATTACTGTTATTTGTTTAGAAAAAAGGGAATTTAATTTTCCAAATAACGTCACAGTTTATTCTTTGGGTAAGGAAAGGAAGGTTTCAAAACTTATTTATATCAAAAACTTATATCATTATCTTTTTTTGATACGCGGATCATACAATAAAGTTTTTATACATATGAATGAGGAGTACGTTCTTTTGGCTGGTCTTTATTGGAAGATAATAAATATCCCATTGTTCTTCTGGAGGAATCATCCAAAAGGCAGTTTTAAAACCAGGTTAGCTGTTGCCTTGAGTACCAAAGTTTTTTGTACTTCCACGGATTCTTTTACAGCTAGGTTTAAAAAGACCGTTATCATGCCAGCTGGTATCAATACTGCCATTTTTGGGCCTGTGGAGGGGTCTGTGAGGCGTAAATACTCTGTTTGTGTGGTAGGGCGTATATCCCCAATAAAACGAATAGAAAGGGCTTTGGAAGCGATAAATAGGTTGGTACAATCAGGTGCCCAGATTTCATTGAGTATTGTGGGTTCTCCTCTAAAAAAAGACATAAAATACTATAATTCTTTAAAAAACTACGTTTCTTCAAATAGTCTTTCTACCAGCGTTTCTTTCATAGAGGCTGTTACTCCAGACAAACTTCCGGAGATATATAGTAGTCATGAGGTTTGTTTAAATTTAACAGAATCTGGTTCTTTTGATAAAACTATAGTAGAAGCAGCAGCTTGCGGTGCCATACCTCTTGTTTCCAATAAATCATTGTCTGGTTTGTTGCCGGCAGTTTGTGTCACAAGTGATTCTGTGGAGGATATAGCTCAATCTATTCAAAAACTTTTAGAGGCACGTATTCAGGTTAGTATACAAAAAGAGCTAAAATCTTTTGTTAATTCTCAAGACCTAAAATCTCTTACAGAAAAATTATTTAGAGAAATAAAATAAAATGTACAAGAATAAAAAAGTTAGTGTAGTTTTTGGAACATATAATGAGGCAGACTCTATAAGAAGTGTGATAGATGGTTTTTTTGCCACTGGTTTTGTTGATGAAGTTATAGCAGTGGACAATAACGCTCGTGGAAATACAAAAGAAGAAATTGAAAAAACAAAAGCAATAAGAATTATAGAAACAAAACAAGGATATGGCCATGCATACATGAGAGCTCTGTCCGAAGCAACAGGAGATCTGATTGTGATGACTGAGGTTGATGGAACATTTGAGCCGAACGATTTACACAAATTCTTGTTGTATAGTGATAATTTTCCAGTAGTTTTTGGTACAAGAACATCTCGCGCGGCTATTTGGTCAGGGGCTTTTATGCCGTTTCCTGTTCGTTTTGCTAATTGGTTGTGGGCAAAGATAATAGAAGTTTTATATAATGGTCCAGTTTTAACTGATGTGGGTTGTACATACAAACTAATAAACAGATCTACGTTAGAAAAAATTAAAAAACATTTTTCATTATCTAAAGGTGATGGGACTTTCTCTCCAGAGCTTATGATTTGGCTTATTAAACATGAAAAAAAAATAATAGAAATTCCTGTTATTTATAAAGAGAGAATCGGAGTTTCTGGTTATACAGGGAGTACCATAAGAGCCGCAATATTAGGTCTTAGAATGTTGCCTTTAATTATTAAGTATAAATTTAAAAAATTATAATGACTGATCCATATTACAAATCAAGATATGTTTGGGACAATAGTCGTACGGTTGTGTGGAAGGAAATCGTGAGATTCTTGAAAAAGTTTATACCAAAAGATGGATCGGTTTTGGATCTGGGTGCTGGTTATTGTGATTTTATAAATAATGTAGAAGCAAAAAATAAAATAGCATTAGATTATTCTCCTGATTTAAAAAAATATATAGGAGATGGGGTTAAGATGATAAATAATCCAGTCACAGATATGTCTGAGGTTCCTAATGATTCTATAGATGTTGTTTTTGCAAGCAATCTTTTTGAACATTTATCGGACGAGGAATTATCCAAAACCATGTCAGAGATTAGAAGAATATTAAAAGATAATGGCAAGCTTATTTTAATGCAACCAAATTATCGTTTATCTTACAAAACCTATTTTGATGATCATACACATAAAAAGATTTTTTCTGATGTTTCTTTGGGTACATTTTTAGTAGAACACGGTTTTGACATTGAAATTAGAATGTCTCGTTTTTTGCCGTTTTCTTTAAAATCCAGACCTTCCATTGTTCCTGTTTATCCGTGGATAATTAGGGCTTATATTCATTCTCCATTTAAACCCTTTGCAGGGCAAATGCTTTTTGTTTCAAAATTAAAAAAATAAAATGTCCAAAGTAAAAGATTTTTTTATGAATAAGGAGTGGTTGATATTAGTTATACTTCTAATTGCTTTCATTTTAATTAGATTACCAGGAACAGATCTGCCTCTTCATCAAGATGAATACAAATGGCCAATGATAGTAAATCCTGATTATGTTAGTGATACAGAGATACCTCATCCTCCTTTGTCACAATTTATATATCGTACTGCTGGTGAGGTGGTTGGATATAATGTTAATTTTCGTTTTGTGCCTTTGTTTTTTGGTGTAATAAACTTATTGCTTTTATATTATTTATTAAGGATGAGATTTGGAAGATCTACTGCCATAGTTGGATCTTCAATTTTTACACTTTCTTATTTTTCTGTTCTAGCATCTCTTATGGTAGATACTGATGGTCAGATAATGCCATTCTTTTTTTTGGTATCTCTGATAGGTTACTACAAATCAAAATTATCTTTTGGAAGAGAAAAATATGTTTGGATCGGATTAATGCTTTTGTCTCTAGCTCTGGGTTTTTTTGTAAAAGTGAGTTTTGTTTTAGTTATAGCATCAATCCTGGCAGATTTTTTGTGGGAAAAGAAATCATACATAACGAAAAAAGAATTAATTAAATACGCAAGTTATGTTTTTGGGGGAGGTGTTTTGTTATTTTTCCTACTGATCATTTCTCAGTACGTTTTCTCATTTTTTGATCTGAATAAAGCTTTTGAATATTGGAAACACTTCGCAGAACTAGATAGAAATTGGTTTCAGACGAGTATACAAGTCATAAAAGCATTGTTGTACACATCACCGTTTTTAGTTTTGTTACCTTTGTTGTTATCTCGGAATAAAGCTAGGGAACTTGGGCCGTTTATATTTTATTTATTTTTTGGAATAATATTTTACGTTATTATTTTTGATTTTTCTATCGGAGCTCTAGATAGGTATTTGCAATTTTTGATTATTCCACTTAGTGCGATAGGTTCAGTAATGGTTGTATCTGTGTTTAAATCAAATAATGATTTGAGGAATAAAGAATATTTATTGCTTGGATGTTTATTTGCTTCGATTTTACTTTTTCTACTGTTTGTTTCACATTTTGTACCTTCTTTACACCCCAAGTCGGCATGGATAGGAAGGGTCTTAAGTTTTAAATGGAACTTTTTGTATCCTTTTTCTGGAGGTTCTGGGCCTCTTGGTTTTTATGTTTCGTTTTTATTTATGTCTATGGCTTGGCTAGTTTCTCTGGTGTTGGTTTCTGTTGCTTATTTTAAAACAAACTTAAGAAAAATGGTTGTTTTGGTTTTAATACCAATTGGTTTGATTTATAATCTTGTCTTTATTGAGGAATACTTGTTTGGCTATCTTTATGGTTCTGCACCAAGGCTTCTAACTAATGCTGTGCAGTTTATAGAAAATAATCCAGATATAAAGATGGTTACAGTCTATAATGATAATGGAGGTAACGAAATTCGTAGTATAGGCAAATATAGAAAAAGGCTTTACACAGATCCAGCCTTTGATATAAGTGAGAAAATAGCGACTTTAAATACTTATAAAGAACACTATTTAGAAATAAACGTACCAAGAATTGATCCCAACAGTGTTTATCGAAAATATCTAGATTCTTGCGAGGTTGTATATAAAGAAACAGATAAGAGCATATCAGCTACTGTATATGATTGTAAAAAGGTTCCTGATATAAAAATTTAAAAAGAAGGGGTGCCCTTGTGAAAGGGCACCCCAGTGTGCTCGCGAGTTAGTCAGAGAAGTCAGCGACAACCCAATTCGCAACGTCTCGCAGGATCGTCGCGAATTGCTGGTGGGCTTCGTGTCGTCGGAAAGCCTCGAAAGCTTCTTGGCTCGTGAACGTCGAGAGTTGAACTAGATGGACTCCCTTGCGGGTATCCAAATTTCTCTCCACTCGCCAGAGTGTGATGCCTGCCTTGGCACCCCCACACTTCTCACCGAGTTCTCGGTGTTGCTGGAAAATCTCTTCCCTGACAACTTCATCCGTGTTGTCGAGGAAAGAAACAAACACGATATGGCTGAACATGTGTGTTGCCTCCGAAACATACCCTAACATTTTTAATGCAAAATGTCAATGTGTAGTTTTTTGTAAAGTAAAACGCAACGGAACCAAATGGTCCACGCCTCGTGTTTGAAGTATGTCGGTCTAGTTACTCAAAACCAGTCATCTTAAGGTGCTTATGACTGAGAGTGAACCACGTACGGAGGTAGTCGAATAATTCTTCTCCGATCTCTCGTGCTATTTTAGTGCGGATCGCAAACCTGGTACCTGAGTCCGGATGCCATTCCAGACATCCAAGCAGGTCATCATGTATGGATCGTGGTAATTTTTTTGTTGTGAGAGGGTGTTTTTTTAGTCCAATATAATCTTGTTCAATAATGGGTAGGTTGGGTTGGAATTGTCCACTTCTTGCGATGACATGTGGCATCACATTTGCTAGACGGTCTGCGTCCTTAAGAACGATTAGTGGTGTGCTGTCGTCATCTTCATTGGGTTGGTCGTGGTTCATAACTGCAAACTTGATTTCAGAGATTTCTTCCGGGCTGAATTTTTTGCATTTAACCAGCATTTCGTTGATCATTTCCTCATACTCATTCTTGAAGAAACGGTCTAAGGAGTGTAGATGAGCCGCTATCCAGGTCATTTCAGCTAAACGATCGTTGTGTTCCGCGATGAGTAGACAGTAACCAGCTACCAGCGTATCGTGTTCCAACCCATGACCTCGGTTGTCTAATCCAACTTCTTTTAGTCCATGGTGTATTTTTAATAACTCACTGAAGAATTCTGAGTATCTCAGCCTCAGTTCTTTGTGTGTCAAAATCATTGGACTTGTCATACGTATGAAAATAACATTTTAAACGCTTAGAGTCAATATGTGGTAAAAGAGAATTCATAGTATTGTTGTATATATAAAATCATTAAAAAAGACTGTATAATATAATGGTCAATTTTTTAAAACATATCAATTCAATCCCGTTTAGGTTTACCATAAAGCACTACCAGATTTTTGGTGATTCAAAAAACGCACTAAAAGATAATTCTCTTACTTCAGTAGAATCTTGGAATGAACTAAGAGAGAATCACCCCCATTTCTCTATTCCTAGTTCTCGTGAAGAATGGCTCAAAGCTGTCGAGCTTCAAGTTACAAAAGACGGGCAGGACAGAGGACTTGCTGTGCGCGCAAAGAACATTGTTGATTTACTAAAAAAAGAAAATTTCAAATCTATTTTTTCTGCAGGTGTTGGTGGCGCCGGACTAGAATATCAGATTAAAAAACAGATGCCGAGTCTCACCGTGGTTTGCTCAGAATATTCACAAAAAAATGTGGAAATATTAAAAAAAGTTTTTATAGAATCTAGTGATATTATTACTTTTGACATTATAAAAGGTGATTGGAAACACATAAAGAATGATTACTTATGTGATTCTACATCAATATTACTTATGTATAGACTGGATGCTGGTTTTACAAACAAAGAGTGGAGAGAGATGTTTGAGTCAATGTTTAATTCTGGAATTCAGAGAATTGTTTATATTCCAACGACTCTACTTACAGTACTCTCAATTTTTAATAGAAAAAAAAGAGAGCTAGAATGGTATCTAAATAAGAGACCGGTTTCTTTTTGTGGTTATCTCAGAACCCAAAAAGAATTTGAAAGTTTTTGGTCAGGATTATATGAGCAAGAAGTCATAATATTTGGTGGATTGAAAGGATTTTTCTTGAAAATAAAAGAAAAATAACGTGTAGTTTTTTGTTTGCAAAACAGGTTGAAATCTGAGATACTGTTCTAGATATATACAATATTTATGGAAGAATACATAGACATTCAGTTTGAAAAAACAAAAGATTTTTACAAAATACTAACTGGCTGTAGGCTTTGCGGTAGTAGTGATTTGCATGAATATCTTGATCTTGGTTTGACTCCTCCAGCTGATCAGTTTAGAAAAAAAGAAGAATTGGAATATCCAGAAATGAGGTACCCCCTTAAGGTTTTGTTGTGTAAGAATTGTGGTTTATCTCAACTTTCACACGTGGTTAATCCAAAAATATTATATCAGTTTGACTATCCTTACGAATCTTCTACCACAAAGACCGGAAAGATTCATTGGAACAAATTTGCATTAGATGTTGTAAATAGACTCGGTTTGCAGAAAAATGATTTAGTTGTAGATATTGGAAGTAATGTTGGAACCTTGCTTGATTCTTTCAAGAACCTGGGTTTAAAGGTGATGGGTATTGATCCTGCGCCAAATATGGTTGAAATTGCAAATAAAAATGGCATTGAAACAATATGTGATTTTTTTGGTGTGACAAGTGTGGACGAAGTCATTAGGCGACACGGCAAAGCTATGGTTGTGGTTGGAACAAATGTTTTTGCTCACATAAATGATCTACATAAAGTTATGCGTATGGTAACTCGCTTATTACGTGAAAATGGAGTTTTTATATTTGAGTCTCCTTATTTCAAACACCTAGTGAAGAATCTTGAATACGACACTATATATCATGAACATCTTTCTTATCTATCTATTAAACCACTAGTACCATTTTTCAAACAATATGGTATGGAGATATTTGCAGTTGAGGAATCTGAAATTCACGGGGGATCAATAAGGGTGTATGTTGCCAAGGAGGGTTCACGAGAGGTCGACCCGATAGTTACCAATTTAATTGCAGAGGAAGTAAAATTAGGTTTACACGAGGCGGAGGAAATGAGTAAATTTGCAGAGCGAGTTGTTAACAACAGAAAAGATTTGATGAGTCTTATAGAAAAAATAATTGAGCAAGGCAAAACGATTGCTGTGGTAAGTGCCCCCGCTAAAGGGATGACATTATTGAATTATTGTGGAATAACAAATAGGCACATAGTTTTTGCTACAGAAAAAGCCAAGCTTAAAATAGGCAGGTATACTCCTGGGGGACACATACCAATTGTGGCTGATTCTGAACTTCTTGTTTATCAACCAGATTATGCGTTGCTTCTTGCTTGGAATTTTAGCAAAGAAATAATGGAGAATCTAAAAGAATATAGTCAAAAAGGTGGTAAGTTTATTATCCCAATACCAGAACCAAAAATTGTTTAATAGATATAAAAATATGAATATAAAAAAGACAAAAATTAATTTTGAAGATGATAGGGGTATGATTAGGGATATAATGACCCATACAAACGTAGACGCCATGACCTACATTACTTTTGCAAAAGATGCTGTTCGTGGTAATCATTTTCATAATAAAACAATGCAATATGATTATATAATTTCAGGAAAATTGATATGCAGAACAAGAGAGGGTAAAGATGGAGTGATGGAAGAGGCGATAGTGGAAGCTGGGGATTTTATAGTACATCCATTTCCAGTTTGGCATGCTTATAAAGCATTAGAGGAATCAGTTATGATTAGCTCCACAAATGGTCCAAGACAAGGAGATGAGTACGAGAACGATACTTTTAGATTACTCGAGGAGGATAAATTATTTTAAATATTATGTTTGTACCAGTATCAAAACCTCTTTTAGGTAAAGAAGAGCAGGAGAGAGTGAATAATGCTATTTGTAGTGGAAACATATCTAGTTTTCAAGGTGGTTATATTAAAGAATTTGAAGAAAAATTCGCTACTTTTGTTGGGGTTAAACATGCCATCTCTGTAAGTAGTGGTACAGCAGCCTTGCATTTGGCAGTGATAGCACTTGGTCTTAAAGAGGGCGATGAAATTATCGTTCCAACCTTAACTATGATGTCTAGTATTTTTGCACCTCTTTATGAAAGATTGGTTCCTGTGCCTATAGATATAGATGAAAAAACATATAATATTGATCCAAAATTAATAGAAGATAAAATTACCTCAAAAACTAAAGCAATAATGGTTGTTCATTTGTACGGTCATCCCGTGGATATGGATCCCATAATGGAAATTGCAAAAAAATATAATTTATTTGTAATAGAAGATGCGGCTGAAGCACACGGCGCAAGATATAAGGACAAAATGGTTGGAAGTATTGGTGATATTGGTTGTTTTAGTATGTATGCCAATAAAATTGTGACAACAGGCGAGGGTGGTATGGTTACAACCAACAATGATGGATATGCAGAAAAAATTCGTAACGTTAAAGCTCTTTCTTTTGGAAAGGAACACAAGTTGATGCATCAGTCGTTGGGATACAACTATAGACTTGCAAACCTTCAGGCCGCTATTGGAGTTGGACAACTCGAGAAAATTGAAAAAATAATAAAACTAAAAAGAGATATGGGCTCCTACTATCTCTCAAACTTAAAAGATTTAGAAGAATGTATTATTTTACCTTATGAAGCAGATTATGCCTTCTCAGTTTATTGGATGTTTCATATTGTATTGACTGGTAAACTTTCTGGAAGAAGATCAGAATTTATAAATTTGCTAAAGGAGGATGGGGTAGAGACAAGAGAGGATTTTATTCCCTATCACGAGCAAAAAATATTTATAGAAAAAGGTTTAGTTAGTGGAAATGAATGCCCACTTTCTTCCAAATATGCAAAAGATGGCTTGTACTTGCCGAGTGGTACAGATATAACGATAGAAGAGTTAGAGTACGTTTCAAAGGCTGTTCATGGTGCAGTAGAAAAAATGTTAAATAAATAAACATGAAAATTCTTATCACGGGTACCACAGGAGAAAGTATGCCGCCTCCGTATGGAGGTGTCCCAAAACTTTGTTTATTAATTGCTGGTGTGTGGAAAAAATTAGGTCATGAAGTGGCCATCACTTTTGTTTATAGACCAGATGATGCAGATGAACTCAGTGCCGGGGCAAAATATTTTTTTGAATACGAATCAAAACCAGATAAAATCAAAAAAAGTGTTTATCTTTTAAAATATTTTTTTAAGAACCCTTTTCTTTATTTTAATTTATTGTTTAGCTATCTAAAAATCTTTCCGAAATTTTCTACAGAAGCATTACTCTATTCAGCTTATGGGATACAAATGTACGATGTAATAGATAGTTTTAAACCAGACGTCATTCTATCTGAGGCAGCACTAATAAAGACTTTTATGGTAGCCAAAGTGGCAAAAAAATTAAAAATTCCGGTGATTTTTGATACTTACGCAGAGATTCATGATTTATCAATGGGGGTTAACAAGAATTTGAATGAAATAGGTAGAAAAAATTATTGGGAAGAATTTTTAAAACTTTCAGATTTTATAATTGCACCAGGACCTCATTGTTGTAGAGGTCCACTTACCTATGCTCCAAAGGAAAAAATAGATTTTGTTTATGACGGAAGTGATTATGGGATGCTTAAACTGGATATCAGTAACGACAAGCATGAGCTCAGAAATATGATGAAATTGCCTAAAGATCAGTTTCTAGTTGGAAACGTGGGTGCTTTCGAAGCTAGAAAAGGTCATGATCATTTAATTCTGGCAGTGTCCAGGCTTTCAAAACAAGGACACAACATTGGAGCTGTAATATGTGGTGGTTCAGGTGACAGAACAAAATGGGTTAATCTAGCAAGAGAAGAAGGTGTTTTAGACAGAATTCATTTTTTTGGAAGACTTTCTCAATTTGATTTGGGTAGGGTTCTTAAATCTCTCGATGCTTTTTCTGACTTAGAAAACACACCTCGAGCTTGTGGTTTAACCATGGCTATATTAGAAGGTATGGCGATGGGTTTACCTGTAGTTATTTATGATAATAAAGAGATGTACGAAATAGTTAAGGAGGGTGAGAATGGTTTTGTGGTGCCTGTAGATGATATTGTGGCTTTGTCGGATGCAATACTAAAGATGTCTCAATTGCCCGAAGAAATTAGAAAAAAAATGGGTGATAGAAGTTCTTTGGAGGCTAAGAGGATAGATATAAATTTTACAGCCAATGGTAAGTTAGAATTATTTAAAAAGGTTATAAATAATTATAAAAAAAACACAGTTTAATATATGAAATTGGCCTATATTACAAACGCTAGTTTTGTTGGTGGATGGGCACACTCGGTGCAGATAGTAAATATGTGTAAATCATTTTCGGAAAATGGGGTAGATGTAACACTTATTTTGCCTTACAGAAAAATTTTTTCCGAAGTTGATTTGTTTGATCATTATAAGATTCCTAGGAATTTCAAGGTCAAGTTGGTGCCGTGTTTGGATCTGTTTTTTGGAAATCCCAGCAAATTTTTTTATTGGCTCAGATTCATATCTTTTTATTTATCAGCAAGAATATATATTCTTTTTAAACCATTTGATTATTTGTATTCCAGAGATTTGTACTCTGCTTTGTTTTTTCCGAAAATTATTATTGAACAACATTCTTTTCCAAAAAAAATTAAATTTCCTCTTAACTTTGTTTTTAATAAAAAAAGAAAGGTTGTTTGTTTAACGTTTTTTATAAAAAATCGTTTTATTAAGGCCGGCATCCTTGACACTAATGCTATAGTGGCTCCTTCGGCCGTTGATTTGGAAGAATTTAGTGAAAAAAAATCAAAAATGATCATTGAAGGTATAGAAGATGGAGATTTTGTTTTTGGTTATATCGGAACTCTTAAAACTATGGGTATGGAAAAAGGGGTGTCTGACTGTCTGAAATCGTTAAAATTTCTAGACAGTAGTTATAAGTTTCTGGTTGTTGGTGGAGAAAAAGACGATTTGGAGTACTACAAAAAAATGTCAGAAGATTTAAATGTTCAAGACAAAGTGGTTTTTGTGGGGAAGGTTCCTTATTCCGAAGTTTCTAGTTATTCTTCTGCTTGTGATATTTTTGTTGCACCATATCCTGAAAATGAACATTATAGTTTTTTTATGTCTCCTCTCAAGATTTTTGAGTATATGGCAAGTAAAAAACCTATCATTACAACATCATTACCATCGGTGAAAGAAGTGTTGGAGGACGGAAAAAATGCTATGCTTATTGAGCCAAATAATCCGAAACAACTAGCTGAATCCATAATTAAATTAAAAAATGATCACGAACTTGGTGTAAAGCTATCAGAGAGAGCATTTGAAGATGTTAAGGAAAAGTATACCTGGGATAAAAGAGCGAAAACAATATTAGATTTTATAAAAAAATGATTAAATTAATTAAATCAACTTTTCACAAAGAAAAACAAACAAAGAAAAAACTTTGTGATTTCATAAAAAAAGCAGAGCAGTTATCTATTGGTAAACATTGTGCTGATTTTGAAAGAGATTTTTCTTTGTGGCAAGGAAGAAAATACGCCGTTATGTTTAACAGCGGTAGCTCGGCAAATTTGGCATTGATTCAGACATTGTTGAACCTAAATAAAATTAAACCTGGTGACAGTGTCGGTTTTTCAGCGGTAACATGGGCTACAAATGTTATGCCTCTGATAAGTTTAAATTTAAAACCAATTCCTATTGATATAGAGTTAAACTCACTAAACATTTCATCTAGAAAAGTTATTGAAACATACCAGAAGCATAAATTCAAATGTTTATTCATCACTAATTTACTGGGATTTTCTGATGATATTGATGAAATAAGAAATTTTTGTAAAGAAAAAAACATTGTTTTGATAGAAGACAATTGTGAATCTCTGGGTACAGAGTATAAGAATAAAAAACTAGGTAATTTTAGTTATGCGTCAACATTTTCTTTTTATGTTGGGCATCATTTATCCACAATTGAGGGGGGAATGGTTTGTACTGACGATAAAACGATTGACACGATGTTGAGGATGGTTAGATCTCATGGGTGGGATAGACACCTAGATAAACTAGAACAAGATAAATTAAGAAAAAAATATAAAGTAAATGAATTTTATGGTAAATATACCTTTTATGATATAGGTTATAATTTACGACCAACTGAAATACAAGGTTTTCTTGGGGTGGATCAGTTGAAATATTTAGATAGCATGATTAATAGTCGTGAGAATAATTATAAATCTCTAGAAGGTATATATTCAAATCAAAGTTTTGTTAAAATAGAAAACAAAAATCTAACAAGGATATCAAATTTCGCTTTCCCTATTATTTGTAAAAATAAAAAAATCCTGGATAAATATATGGGTTTGGCAAAAATTTCACAAATTGAGATAAGACCAATTGTAGCTGGTAATATAAATAATCAAGTATTTTTCAATAAACATGTTAAGAGTAAATTTTATTTACCAAATACAGAGATGGTTCATAATCAAGGATTTTATTTTGGAAATAACCCCGATATGACAAAAAAAGAAATAAATATATTAATAAAAACTTTTTCAAAATAGTATAAATTATTGAATATATGTACGTGCAAAAGACTCTAGTCATTATCCCTAGCTACAATGAAAGTGAGAATATAGTTAAGTTAATTAGCGTGTTACTTGGTGAAAATCAAAGCATTGATGTGTTAGTTGTTGATGACAGTCTAGATAACACTGCCGAGTTGGTGAAAGAAAGACAGGTTGGGGAACCTAGACTTCATATTATAAAAAGACAAGGAAAAGGTGGAAGAGGTACGGCAGTGTTGGAAGGTTTTAAATTTGGTTTGGCTAGAGACTATAGGTTTATAGCAGAAATGGATGCTGATTTTTCACACGATCCAAAAGAATTCAAATCTCTTCTTGCGGTTTCAGGAGATAACGTTCTTGTTATAGGTTCTCGTTATTTGAGAGAGAGTAGAATAATCGGCTGGCCACTATCTCGAAGAATTTTCAGTAAACTAGCTAATTTCTATGCAAATATGGTTTTGCGAGCAAATATACATGATTATACTAATGGCTATAGAATATATGGTAGAGGAGCTTTGGAAAAGTTAGATGTGCCAAAAATAAAAGGTATGGGTTACATTGTTTTGTCAGAAATTTTATACCAATTATTTAGAGATGGAGTAAGTCTGGTAGAAGTGCCTACGATTTTTATTAATCGTAAAAAAGGAACCTCAAATTTTTCTCTTAAAGAAATAACAGAAGCTTTTACTTCGGTTATTAGAATTAGACTGAGTTATGGTAAGTTGGATAGATGAATTTTATAAAATAATATAAATTATTCAAATAACAATGAAAAACAATTCGTTTATTATTTCCACTGTTATTTCTATAACTTTTGCTATTGTGCCTTTTGTAGTGATATTTTTTCTGTCTATTGGTAATTATCCAAAAATTCCAGTTGAAATAATGGATGATAGTAATTACTACTATTCACGTGCTGTGGAGATATCTGAAGGTAATTTCTTTGCTGGAAATCAGTACATAGAAGAAAATAAAAATGAATTATCCCCATCTTTTTTTGTGGGTGATTGGTTGTGGTCTACTCCTCTTATTTTAGGTCTGTCGATTCAGTCTTCTATAGTGCTCAATCAGATTTTGTGGTTTTTGTTCTTCGGTGTTTTGTTGTATTGTATTTTTTTATTTTTTGGAATGGAAAAAAAATATATTCCATGGGCCATAAGTTTTGTGTTTCTGTTTATTTATTGGTATCTGGCCCGTCCTGTTGCTATGCAGATAATTTATCCAATCTTTTTGATGTGGTTAGTTAGTTTAGTTATGTATTTAAGAGAGCCGGATTCCAAGAGAAATTTGTTACTTTTGTTCTTGTCATCCACTGTTTCTGTCTACGTTTATACTTATTTAGCACAAATAATTTTTGTAACTTTTTTTGTGCTTCTGTTTTCAACCTTTTTTCAACCTTTCAAAAAATATAGGTATTTGTGGTTTGTTTCTGTTGCTGTATTTATGGCATCTGTTCCGTTTATTTATTATTCATTTAAACAGATAGGACATCCATTGTATTTTGAAACATTCTATAGAATAGGACTAGTTAATACACATATGATAGGAACTCCTGCTCTCATATATTCTTTGGTTCTAATGATCGGCCTATCTCTACTTTATTTGTTTAGAAACAGGTTTCTTCACCATGAGTTAATCATGATATATTCTGTTTCTTTTGGACTCTTTCTAGCAACAGTAAGTAACGTTTTTACAGGAAAGGATCTAGAAATAGCGGTACACGTCGGTAGATTTGTTGAGTTGTGGTCAGTAATTTTACTATGTTTGTTTGTGCAAAAAAATTGTGATGATTTTAAAAATTGGAATTGTTATAAAATAATTACCTTTGGTATTTACGTCTTATTTGTTATTAGTTTTTTTATGTTCCAATTGAGGGTGTGGACCAATGTAAATGGTGGGTTATTGGATAATGAAGTTTATTATGCTCCATTGGAGTGGCTTAAAGATAACACACCAGAAGATTCAGTAATTTTGGCTAATGACAATTTTTCTTCGTATGTTCCAGTAATGACACATAATTATGTTTTATTTCATCCAAACGCCTTACTTCAAATAGACAAAGATGAGAATATAAAAAATAGATATCTAGCATCAAGAATTTTTGAAAATCTAAATAGGGAAGATATCAAGAGAGATATGCGTAAGTATGCAGGGGCAGGGTATACAGCACATAGACACATGGTACACAACAGAAGTGTCAGGTTGTGTCAAATATTACATCTTAATTTACTAGGTAAAGATTGTGGTCAGTTTGAGACACAATATACATTAGTAGGAGAGAAGTATTTTTCTGATATGGAGGAACAGTTCGGTGTTTTTAAAAAGGATAAATTAAAAACTTTAAAAAATTACAATGTTTCTTATGTCGTTTTCGATAAACTAAAAGATGATTGGTTTTTACCAAAAGGTTTAAAACCGGTTTGGACAAATGGCAGGTTTGAGATTTATGAGGTATCTTAATGATTCGTTAAAAATAGTTATTTATGTTATAAATATATGATGAAAAATAACGATTTTTTGGATTCTGTATCTTCTGGTGATGTTGATAGTTCAAGTCTTTTTCAAAATGAGGCTATCAAGGTTATAAATCTACTTAAAAGAGAATTTGTGTTTCCTGATGGTAGTTTTTTTCTTGAAAAATATGGAAATGAAATTTTTAGTCATCATATTTACCCAGATTTAGGTGATTTCATTGTTTTTTCTTGTATTTTAATGAAAAAGAATTTGTTAATAAACAAATAAATTTGTTTAAAGATTCCCTAAAAAATGGTTTGTTAGTTTCAGAATTTAAATCATTCGGGGTTTCTGGTTTGGTTAAATCATATGATTACACTGATCTCTTGCTTGGTCTTTATGATATATATATGAATAGCAAGAATGAAGATGATAAAAAGTATCTAATACACACAGCGGATCTTAGTATAAAAATATTTAATTTTGAGAATAATATAAAATCTTATTATAGCCCGCTACTCCATTTTGGTTTACCTTTGTTTGATACTAGAGATGGAACTTTTATAGAGTTTTTTTGTGAGTTATATGATCTAACAAAAAATGATAAATATCTTAAGGTGGCAAAAAACATCTATAAAAAAATTATAGATGGTGATTTTTATAAAAAACACAATATTCTTCCTACCTTCGATTCTCCTAGAGTTTTTAAATTTTTATCAAGGTATGCTATAGACAATTCCAAATTTAATTCTGGAGCCATTATAAAAAATAATACTAATAGTTTATTTGGTTTTTTATCTATAGCAAAATACGGTGAACCTGGTGCGCTGGTAGAAATTTGGAAGATTGTAGAATCAATTTTCAGTATAGTCGATAAAACAGATGGAGGGGTTCCTTTGGTGTTTGATCCATTAAACACCGCTAAATATTCTAGTCTGTCTGCGACTTTTCCAGTGATAGATTTTCTTTGTGATCTATATGACTACAAAAGTGAAAAAAGAGCTATTATATTGGCAAAAAAGTTAGCTGATTTTTGGTTGACCAAACAAGGTAAAACAGGTCTTTTTCCTCATGAAAGTGACAAAAATGACTCATTCTTTGATGCAGAAACAGATATGTCGGTTTCTTTATATAAATTATGGGAAAAAACAGGGGAGAGTAAATACAAGGAGGCAGCAGATTTTTGTGTTAATGGTATATTCAAATATCACGGAACCAAAGATTACGTTTTATGCGTCGATATTAATAGTGGTGAAGTAACAAATAATGCACAAAGAACGAAATTCATTGCGTTGTTTCTCAAATTGCTTATTTTGAGAATAGAATATAGTAAGGGTTCAAAGATATACTCACACAAACACCTTTTTGATTTGTTAAGAGATAGATGATATGGATTTAGATCTTGTTTTACTAAAGAGAAAAAGTTGCAGACAATATTTAAAAGATATTGTTCCAAGGGATTTAATAGAAAAGCTAATCTTTGCTTCCAGTTTGGCCCCAGTTTCTTGTAACCTACAACTTACCCAATATGTTGTTGTGGATAGTGAAGAGATATTGAATAAATTAATTAGTGAGGTGAGTTATAAATTTGCCTATGCACCAAGTTGCATAGTGGTTCTTCAGGACATTAGATTTATGGGAGAAAGATATGCCGGGGTAATGAGTGCTGGTATGGCGGTACAAAATATTCTGTTAAAAGCTACAGATTTGGGTTTATCTACCTGTTCTATGGCAGGCTTTGGTGGTGATGATAGAATAAAAAAAATTTTAAATATTCCGGATCACCTAAAGATTTTGTTGATAATATCTGTTGGGTACCCTGATGACTCTGTTTATTCAACCAATACACAAAGATTATCAACTAAAGAAAGATTTAGTTTTGATAAATATAATGGCTTGAATACAATAAATGATTCTTTGGATTTAGATAATCAGTCTATACGTGATGTGGTTGATTATAGGAGGAGAATTTCTTCGGTGTATATGGATAGATTCAGATTGAACACATACAAGGAGTCTTATTACACTCAGTTTTATAACTATCTTGATCAAAATGTTCTAGCTGGTCTTAATAAAGGTAAATTAATAGATATAATTAGCTACGATGGGGTTTTCTTGAGAGACATTTTTGAACATAAAATAAACGAAAAACTTGATATATATACTTCAGACTATTTATCCAATAATCTAGACTTTTTTGAAAAAAGTTTCGGTTTCAAGACGGTAAAGATATCAGATAAAAACGAACTTATTACAGAAGATGTTTTTGATGTTGCCACTTTAGTGTTTCAATTGCAATTTACTCCAAAAGTGGGGGATTTGTTAAAAAGTGTTCGTTCTAAAATGAACAAGAGTTCTATTTTTGTGGTTTCTGTTATACATGAAATTTGGTACAAAAAGATTATTATTAAAATCATGAATTTTTATAAAACGTTTTTTTTAAGAGAAAAAATGAATGTATATGAGAATAATAGATTTTATAAAATTGGTCCTGTTAAAAATTACACACCTAATAAGACAGTTTCCTTATTTGAAACAAATGGTTTTAAAATTAAGGACAAATATATTAAAAAACTAGATAGAGGTAATCTTCTTGGTATTTATATATTTATAAAAAGTTAATTTATTTTTCTAACCAGTTTTATACCTATTAATAAAACAACGACTCTGTTGATTAGTCGCGCATAAATAGCTCCCCATATTCCCATGAAATATACAAAAGGAATTAGCACCAATATGCTCGTTACGCTACTATAAATATTGTATTGGTATATCTCTTTCTGAAACTTTTGAGATTCCAAAAGGGTTAAAATAAATCCAGCCATAATTACTGGGATTAAGGATATGGATAGTACTTGTGAATATATTATTGAATCAATATATTTTGGGAAAAAAGTTTTGAACAATATTGGTACAAAAATAATATAAATTACTACTATTAGTGTCGTAACCATGCCCAGCATAAAAACCTTGCTCCAAATAGTTTTTCTTATTTCTTTGTAAGGTTTTTCTGAAAATTTTGGCATTGCTAATGAGTTTAGATTTTTAAGCAAACCTTTTATCTGGTCTGTTGGGGCAAGTGCTAACGAATACGTTGCTAAATCCTTGGCTCCTATATATTGAAAAACTAGAATTTTATCTAATTCTGATAAAATAATATTTATTATGTTTATGGCACTAAGATTTTTTCCATAAGGTATAGATTCATCATCAACCTTGTCATTTTCCACATACAACCTCTTTGTTTTTATAAAGAAGTATATGTTAGGTATTACAATAGACAGAAAATATATCGCTAGTATAAAAAATATATTTTTTGTGAAAATTATTACCAAAATCATTGCTATTAGAGCAATAATTTTTTTTATTATGTTGTATTTTGTTTGTATATCAAATAACTTTTTACCCCACAAAAGAGAGTTATAAATATCAAAACTTTCTACAAAAGGTAAAAACATTGCTGTGATCCCAAAACATAAGGCCAGTACATTGTTATCGTTAATAAAATAATATATTCCTAAACCAAAAGACAATATTGTTCCCCAAATACCCCATTTCATTTTTATCTTTACACCCTCATCTAAAGTACCATCATAACCCCTGCTTACTGATTGAATTACGGCTGAATCCATCCCTGTTAGTGTTGTTACCAGAAGTAGGGCGTTAATAGATATTACATATTTATATATACCGAAGATGTCGGGTGATAAGAGATTCGCAAAAGCCACCGATGTTAAAAAAACCGACAAGGAGGACACAAACTGTCCCAAACCAAGCCAAAAACTACCATGCGCCAAATAAATCATGTCTGTTTTGGTATATTTTTCAAGCCATCTTAGACTTTTAGTTATATGTTTTTTTATAATATCCATTTTACTTTATGTTTTTTAGATCATTTTCATCCATTGATCAAGTGGACTATTTATTATTCCTGCAAAGTTGGTCGTTTCTATTTCTTTAAGGTTTTTTCTGATCCATTTCTCAACATTTTTTGCTGTATCTTCAAAACTATTTTTAGGTTTCCATTCAAAGTCACGAATGAAAGCATTGGAATCAATCTGTAAATTTCTTATATCTCCCAAGTCACCAATTATCTCCAACTCGCAACTAATATTGGATTTTATAACTTCGGCAACTTCCATTTTAGATAGATTGTAACTACCTATGTTATATATTTTTTTTGGCCAAACTTTTTTTTCCATTATTTTAAAATAAGAATCGACAATGTCGTCTATGTCTATCTGTGCCCTGTATGCCTTAGGTTCAGAGATTTTTATAATTCCCTTTGATATAGCGCAATATAAAAAATGGTTTGGCAGTAATTCCAGTCTCATTCTCGGTGCTAGCCCCCACACAGTAGCTGGTCTTAGTACAATTACTTTAAATTTGGGATTTTCTTTCTTCTTTTTCTCAATATATTTCTCCATTTTTAACTTATTCTTACAATAATTATCTGTTGATTTTGGGAGGCGAGAGTTTTCTTTTAGTAAAGAATTTATTTTCTGATTACCATATAGACTTGAAGTTGAATTGTATATTAGTGGTATTTTAAGTTCAGAAGCAAGGTCTATTACTTTACTAGAGGCTGTATAGTTAATTTCTTCGGTATGTGATGGATTGCTATTGCATGCGTATATACCCACCAATTCTGCAAAATGAAAAAGGTAATCAGGTTTAAACTTTTTTAGCGATTCTTTTAATAAAGGTATATTTCTAGTATCCCCAATAACCCAGTCAAGTTTGGTGCCTGGTGATTTTTTTGATTCAATTTCTCTTAATATTTTTTTATAGTCTTGCTTGTATATTAAGGAATCATATATAAACACAGAGTAACCTCTTGACAGGGCAACCATTGCTAGTTTTGATCCTATATAGCCAAAACCACCGGTTATGAATATTTTTTTCATGAGTAAGTGAATACTAACAGATTTTGACATTTTTTTCTAGGTATTGACTATGGCCTATAAAACATTGATTTGGTATAATCCAGTTCATGATTAACACAAAAAATATCCTTAATTATATTGTTTTGGCGGGTTTATTCATTACTCCTTTCATAGCTTTTATTGTTCCTCAGGGAATGTTTTTTCCTTTTATTTCTGGAAAGGGATTTGCCTTTAGGATTTTGGTGGAGATAATGTTTGGTGCCTATGTTTTACTCGCTTTTTATCGCAAGGAATATAGACCAAATTTTTCATGGATTACAAAATCAGTTTTGATTTTTACTCTTGTGATGTTTGTGGCAGATATCTTGGGTCAAAGTGTCTATAAAAGTATATGGAGTAACAATGAAAGAATGGAAGGTTTTGTTTTGTTGATACATCTAACTTTGTACTATCTAGTGGCGTCATCGGTAATAAAAACCACTGATTTGTGGAATAAACTTTTTAATACTTCTATTTTTGCCAGTGTAGCAATGTCCGTATACGGTTTGGTTCAACTTGCTGGTAAGGCCACAATAAGTCAGGGAGGAGTAAGACTTGATGGAACATTTGGTAACTCTAGTTACTTTGCTATTTATTTAGTTTTTCATATTTTCTTGTGTTTATATATGTTGGTAGGAGAAAAAAGAGAAAGTTGGCAAAAATGGACCTACAGCTCTATTATGGTTCTTGAAACAATTTTGTTGTATTTTACGGCTACCAGAGGGGCCATACTCGGCTTTATAGGTGGGTTGCTTTTAGTTGGTTTGCTTGTGATGTGGAAAGAAAAGGAGAATAAGGTGTTTCGTAAAATGTCTTATTGGATTATAGGTAGTGTATTGGTTTTGATTTTTGGTTTTGCTTTGGCTCGCAATACTTCTTTTGTAAAAGAGAGTCCAGTGCTATCTCGTTTTTCAACTTTAAGTTTTTCAGAGTTTAAAACTCAGGGTAGATATTTTGTTTGGCCTATGGCATTAGAGGGAATAAAGGAAAGGCCAATACTTGGTTGGGGACAGGAGAACTTTAATTTTGTTTTTAATAAAAACTATAACCCGGGAATGTTTGGTCAGGAGGAGTGGTTTGATCGTACACATAATCTTGTTTTGGA
Source organism: uncultured Candidatus Saccharibacteria bacterium (assembly GCA_964507615.1). Taxonomy (GTDB): domain Bacteria; phylum Patescibacteriota; class Minisyncoccia; order Phycocordibacterales; family DATDWN01; genus C7867-006. Next base: position 30,595 of record CAZDPS010000002.1, read on the forward strand.
TTGGCTTATCGCCGGAGGTATTTTGGGTTTTTTGGCTTATCTATCTATTTATGTTGCCTCATTTTATTATGTGTGGAGAAAAAAAAGCACACTGAGTTTGTCTCAAAAAAGTGTATTGACTGGAATGATCTCTGCTTATGTTCTACACAACCTGTTTGTTTTCGATAACTTGATTAGCTATATTATTTTCTTTTCGATTTTGGCTTATATTCACTCCAAAGAAAATGTTGATGATGAAAAAGGTTCAAAATTTTACACAAAGAATTTTTCTGGAGAAGTTTTGAATTATGTTGTTTTGCCGATAGTGGTTATTTTTACAGTAACAACAGTTTATTTTGTTAATGTTCCAGCACTTTTGGCTAATAAAACTCTGATTAAAGCAATGAGTCCGCAGACAAGTTTGGACAAAAACCTAGAGTACTTCAAAAAAGTTTTTGAATATAATTCTTTTACTTCTGGTGAAGCGGTTGAGCAGTTAACACAATCTACTATGAAGGTGATCTCCATCGAATCAGGTATTAGTGATAAAACAAAACAAGACTTTCTTGATTTTACCAAAACAAAAATAGATGAAAAAGTAGCTTCTAGTCCAAAAGATGCAAGGTATCTTGTCTTTGCAGGTGGGTTTTATAATCGTCTAGGACAATTTGATGACGCTATCAAATATTTAGATAGAGCTCTTATTGAATCACCAAATAAACAATCTATTTATTTTGAATTAGGTACTTCTTATTTGGGTAAGGGTGATAGAGCAAAAATGTTTGAAATGTTTAAGAAAGCTTACGAACTGAAAACTTCATCTGTGGAATCACAGATAATATATATGGTTGGTGCTATATATGTTGGTAACAAAGAGGTGCTGGATCAAATGGTAAAACAGATACCTAGAGAAAAAATACTCAATGATTCCAGGGTTTTGAAAGCTTATTCTGATATGGGAGATAACAGTACCGCTATATCTATTCTCAATGAAAGAATAAAAATCAATCCAAAGACCATGCAAGATAGATTTTTACTAGCAGACATATACTACAGATTAGGTTTAAAACAGAAGTCAGCAGAACTGATTAAAGAAATGACAGAAATTGATCCAAGCTTTAAGACTCAGGGGGATATGTATATACAACAAATATTGGCTCAATAGATACCTGAATTTAGCGATTTGCAATTAAACTAAATATGTGATAAAATACTGGGTGTGGGTGTGAATTTACAGGATTGCTTTGCAAGAATGTAATATTGAGCATCAACAACAAATGTACAACAAAGGCCCTTCGGGGCCTTTGTTGTATGTCTTGTTTTATGATTATAGTTTGGTTATCATTAATATGTTGTTTTGAGGTGCGGTTGGCGGTTCGCACTCACACTACATTTGTTGGAGCTCGCCTCCGCCAACCACATCTCAAAATAAAATAAAATAAAAATTTCCGCGATGCGGAATTTTTTATTTATAAAAAACTTTTTCTTAAAAAATTTTATTTATAAAAAAAGTTATCCACACTTTTTTGTAAAAATAAATTTTATTTATTTTTTTATGTACTATAATTATTACAGGTCGGAACAACGAAATAAATTTATTATCGTTGTAAACTTTAAAAAATAATTTATGTTGGTCGCTTGTCACAGAGTGATTAACAAAAAAATATCATGGCAGCAAAAAAGAAGAAAGCAGCAAAGAAGAAAACAGCTAAGAAACGAGCTTAATATTCTTTGTTTGTAAAATCGATCCGCCAGCTGGCGAAGTGATTTGCAAAAACTCATACTGTATAAGTATGAGTTTTTGTTTTTTTGTGCTAAAATCAACGAAATTACCATATAATTATAATATATAAAATATGGTAATTTGGTGGCTTTAATTCTTAATTTTATGGCATTTTTAGAAAAAATTTTTGGCACAGAATCATCAAAAGCTCTAAAAAACATAGAGCCTATAGTTTCAGAGATAAACTCGTTGGAAGAGAAAATATCATCTTTGTCTGATGAAGAACTGAAATTTAAAACTAACGAATTTAAATCAAAGTTGAATTCAGGAAAAACTCTAGACGACATTTTGCCAGAAGCTTTTGCTGTGGTCAGAGAAGCTGCAAAAAGAACATTGGGACAAAGACATTTTGATGTTCAGATGATGGGCGGAATTGTTTTGCACAGAGGTGGTATAGCAGAAATGAGAACAGGAGAAGGTAAAACCCTAGTGGCTACCTTACCACTATATTTAAATTCTCTAACCGGTAAAGGTGTGCATTTGGTTACTGTTAATGATTATCTATCCAGATTACATGCAGTTTTAATGGGACAGGTTTATTCGTTTCTTGGTGTTTCGGTAGCAGTGATTAATCACGAAGAATCTTTTATTTATGATCAAACGCATACAGAACTTGATAAAAAAAGAGACGAAGCGGGTTCTTTCAAGGTGTTTAATGAATTTCTAAGACCCGTATCAAGGCGTGAAGCCTATCATGCGGATATTACATATGGAACAAACAACGAGTTTGGTTTTGACTATTTGAGAGATAATATAGAATATGAAGCAGCACATCTTCGTCAGCGTGAGCCAAATTTTGTGGTGGTAGACGAGGTGGACTCTATATTGATAGATGAGGCCAGAACACCTCTTATTATATCAACTCCTACTACCGATTCTGACGATTTGTACAAAACTTTTGCTGATATTTCTACTAAACTGGAAAAAGGTGAGCATTATACTGTTGACGAAAAGTTTAAAACCATATCTCTTACCGACTCTGGCATAAGTAGGGCCGAGGAACTCCTCGGTATAGATAATATTTACACTGAAAAGGGCATCAAGTACGTGCATCACCTAGAGACTTCTATTCGAGCCAGAGCTCTATTCAATGTGGACAAGGATTATGTGGTTAAAGATGGCGAGATAATTATAGTGGATGAGTTCACTGGGAGATTGCAGCCAGGTAGAAGGTGGTCAGAGGGTTTACACCAGGCTATAGAAGCCAAGGAGCATGTGTCAATACAAAAAGAATCAAGAACTTTTGCTTCTGTCACTTTTCAAAACTATTTTAGACTGTATAAAAAATTGGCTGGAATGACTGGTACAGCCGTGACTTCGTCTGAGGAGTTCTATAAAGTTTACGGACTCAATGTTGTTTCTATACCAACCAACAAACCAAATGCTCGCAAGGATCACAACGATTTAATATTCCAAACAGAGGCTGGGAAATTCAAGGCTATTAGTAGAGAAATAAAGGAGCGACACAAAACAGGTCAGCCAGTTTTGATTGGTACTGTGTCTATAGAAAAAAATGAGTTACTTTCTGAATACTTGAAAGCCGAGGGTGTGCCGCATGAGATTCTAAATGCTAAAAATCACGGAAGAGAGGGGGAGATTATAGCTCAAGCGGGAAAACCTTCTGCTGTGACTATCGCAACAAACATGGCTGGTCGTGGAGTGGATATAAAACTCGGAGGTAATCCTGGAAGTCCAGAGGCATATGAGGATGTAAAATCTAAAGGAGGTTTGTTTGTTTTGGGTACAGAGAGACACGATGCTCGCAGAATAGACAATCAGTTAAGAGGACGAGCGGGTAGGCAGGGCGATCCTGGAGAGACACAGTTTTTTGTGTCCTTGGATGACCATCTCATGCGAGTTTTTGGTGGAGACGGAATAAAAAACATGATGGGCAAGCTTGGTATCAAAGAAGATGAGCCAATAGAGAACAGAATGATAACAAGATCCCTTGAAAGCGCTCAGGAAAAAATAGAAGGTTTTAATTTTGATGCTAGAAAACATGTTCTGGAGTTTGACGATGTTTTGAATTTTCAAAGAAAAATCATATACGCAAAGCGTCGGGATGTTTTGTTGGGGGACGATGATGTTGTCCGGGCTTATATACAAAGTATTTTGGTGGATACGGAAGACGAAGAAAGGAAAGTAGTAGAGGAGAAGATGGAAAAGGCAGATAGCGAATATCTAAAGGTTTTGCGTAGAGTTATTTTGCAGTCAACTGATATGTATTGGGTTGAACATTTGGAAGTGATGGATTATATGCGATCTAGTGTCAATTTGCGTGCTTACGGCCAGAGGGATCCATTGGTTGAATATAAACACGAGGGACTAAGATTATTCAAAAATATGGAGATTTCTATTGGTCAGGAAATTTTGAAACTCATTCCACAAATACAACCAACTATTAAATTTGATGCACCTGCTAAACTGACTGAAGCGATGGAGGGGGCACAGGACTTACTAACTGAAACTGTGACTTCTGAGGACTCTCACCGTGCTCCAGATGGAAGTAAAATAGGAAGAAATGATCCGTGTTACTGTGGCTCCGGTAAGAAATATAAATCTTGTGGCTTGAAGGACACGGAGGAACATAAGCGATTAATAGCGCAGAAATAATTAATAATGAGAGAAAATAAAGAATTAACTCTTGCACTAACTAAAATCGTTAAGAAAGTTAATGTAAATGAGATTTCTTTGGCTTTAATAAACCTCAAAACTCCCGAACCTGAAATCGCTGGGGTTAATATGGAACATTTCATATATCCGGCAAGTATATATAAAGTTTTTGTCGCCTCTGAAGTATTAAGACAGATAGATACTGGGCAAAGAAAATTAGAAGATTTGATTGAAATAAGTGATGTAAATGAAGTAGACAAAGATAATCCACGATTCTTCCCTAAGAGCACTCATAGAGACCATAGACCACTCCTAAAAGCAGGTGAGAAAGTTACGATTGATTATCTTTTAGACCTCATGCTTACAAGGAGCGATAACACAGCTTCAAATGTTCTCATTGATTTAGTCGGCAGAGAAAATATAAACACGAATATAATTTTACCGAACGGCTGGTCAGGAAGTGATGTTACAAGAAAGTTTCTTAACCGACTCAAGGAGGAAGGAGAATACCGTGTTTCTAAAATTACAGTTTCCAATGCAAAACATTTAGCTGAACTCTTTTATAAAATTGAAACCAATCAACTTGTAAATGAGAATGTTTCTCAAAAACTCAAAGGGTACATGCTCAAATGGAATAGAGATGGTAGAAAAGGTTTGTATATCCCTGAATTCAAGGATTATTACCGAAAAGGAGGATGGCTTGAGATAAATGGTTACAAGTGGAATATTTGGAGAGGTATAAAATCTGCTTATCAAAAGGGTGTCGCAATAATTCGTTATAGTGGTGATGCTGGAGTAGTAACTGGTAGTAATTCTCGTTACGCAATAGCAGTTTTAACCCTTATAAAAACTAAATACCCCTGGGTAAAATTTCCTATGAAAAAGTTATCAAAGGAAGTTTACAATTTAATGGAGAAATTAAGGGAAAAGTGTTAAAATAATCTTGACAGGTTTAAACATTTTGGTTACATATCAAAGTATACTGCCAGTGAATAATGAGGGATATAAAAAACAAATAGCTCAAAAATAATATGAATAAATTGATAAACGAATATGTTGGGAAAAGTGGTGTTAAATATATTTTTGAGTATTCAGATGCTGATTCCTTTGATCACTTAGAGAAAGATAAATGCAAGCAGTGTTATGGAGTTTGTTTTTATGATGACAAGGTTGTATTGGGATATAGTGACGGAAGAAAAGAATGGCAGATTATTGGTGGCACTGTAGAAAAAGGTGAAGATCTCGGTAATGCATTAAAAAGAGAAATTCAAGAAGAATCAAACATGGAAGTTTTGAATTTCTTACCAATTGGTTATCAAAAAGTAACCGACACCCGAGATGATAGCTTCGTCTATCAACTTCGTTATGTTTGTAGTGTTAGACCTTACGGTCCTTTTGTGTCGGATCCTGCTGGAGATATAATAAAAATTGAATTAATAAAACCAGAAAATTATAAGGAATATTTTGATTGGGGACAAATTGGAGATAGGATTATGGAAAGATCTCTTGAATTATTGTCAAAACTTTAATTTTATACATCTCAAACACACTTCAAACATTGTCATGGGAAAAATCAGTAAAAAATCAGTCGAATTATTAAGTCACTTCCATTGTCTTCATTGTAAAAAATGGTGGACTGTAGGTGATGCTCCAGAAAAGAAGGATACGTGGTTTTGTCCTTGGTGTGGTAAAGAAAATAAATATGGAAAATAAGGTGAATTTGTGCTACTTTAAAAGGATAATATTTTAAACAAAAACAATGAATAAATACATTTATTATCTAATAGGTTTAATATTTTTGGCAGGTGTGGTATTTCTAATCATGACTCCAGGTAAGCCTGGTCAGTATGATACTTTTGCTCAGTGTATAAAGGATAGTGGCACAACATTTTATGGAACGTTTTGGTGTCCACATTGTCAGGCACAGAAGGCACTTTTTGGTAGGTCTGCAAAATTACTTCCTTACGTGGAGTGTTCTACTCCAGATGGCCAAGGTCAACTGCAAGTGTGTAGGGATGCCGGTATTACTTCCTATCCAACTTGGCAATTTAATGCAAGTACTACAGATAGGTTGACCGGAGAAGTTCCACTAGTAACCATTGCAGAAAAGACAGGGTGTGAATTACCTTTGATATCTGAATAAATATGATTAGCTTTATCCAAACAAACGCTAGTGCAATAGTTGGATTTTTAACCTTAGTCTCAAATATTATTTTTGTGGGGGTTTTGGTTGTTATTGGCGTTCACTCTGAAACTAGAGTTAAAATGTACACTTTTGTTCACAAATACATATTACAGTTACTTTTTTGGGGAATTATGTCTGCGGTTGTTGGGAGTTTGGTTTATTCAGAGATAGTGGGTTTTCCCGCATGTGACTTGTGTTGGTATCAGAGAATATTTTTATATCCACAAGCAGTAATAATTCTAATGGCTATGATTCGCAAAGATAAAACTGTTATAGATTATCTTGTTCCTCTTTCTATTATGGGTGCTGTTGTTGCACTGTATCAATCTTTAGTTCAGTGGGGATTTTCATTCGGTTCTATTTTAGAGTGTACTGCATCGGGTGGGGAGTGTGCCAGAATCTATGTAAACGAATATTCTTACATCACAATACCTTTTATGTCACTTTCAGTTTTTGTTTATATAATTGTTTTGAAATACGTTTACTATAGTCATAATAGAAAGCTGAAAAATGGATAAAAATATCTCAATCATAGTACATAGTGGAGTTTTTCATGCTGATGATGTTTTTGCTATGGCTACACTCATGTTGGCTTTGGGTGAAGATAATGAATTTTCTGTTACTCGAACTCGAGATGAGAATATTATTAATAAAGGTGATTATGTGGTTGATGTGGGTGGAATATATGATCCTCTTACAAATCATTTCGATCATCATCAAATAGGTGGTGCGGGGGTGCGGGAAAATGGAATACCGTACGCATCATTTGGGCTTGTTTGGAAAAAATTTGGAGAGGAGTTGTGTGGTAATGTAGAAATAGCTAATAAAATAGATCAAAAACTCATTCAGCCAATTGATGCAATTGATAATGGTGTAAATATTATTGAGCCAATATTTGAAGGCGTTTATCCTTACAATATATATGATTTTTTTGATGTATTAATACCAACATGGAAAGAGGAGGGAGTTGATATTGATAAAATATTTTTGGAAGCAGTCTCTTATGCAAAAATTATCTTAAAAAGAGAAATAAAAAAAAGAAAGGATGGTGAGGAGGCTAGAAAAATTGTTGTAGAGGAGTATAACAAAAGTAAGGATAAAAGATTGATTATTTTTGATAGGTTCTATCCTTCAGGAGAGGTTCTGATGGAATTTACGGAACCATTATTTAAAATTTATCCAAGACAAGAAGGAACTTGGGCGTTGGAAGGAATAAAAACAGATCATCATTCATTTAATAGGCGGAAATTCCTACCTGAAAGTTGGGCAGGAAAGAAAGATGAGGAATTAGAAAATATAACCGGAATTTCAGGAGTAGTTTTTTGTCACAATGGTAGATTTATAGCGGTTGCCAAGACAAGGGAGGCTATACTCAAAATGGCTGAAATAGCTTTAAACCAATAAACTACTAATAGGGAATATACATAATAACCATACTGACTATAACAAGTACGCAAACAGTAATCCATATTACCTTGAAGGCCTTTTTGTTCTTTTGTTGGAATAACATATAATTACAATAATGCTCGATTTTCAACAAAAACGCAAGATTCGCAGTATGGCCTATAGTAGGGTAGTTATAGGTATTCTTTTGCTTGTGGTTTTGTTTATGGCACACTCAACTTGGACTGTTTATAAGAAAAAAATGGCGAGTGAGGAGATGAAAAATATATCATTACAGAATGTGGAAGATCTTAGGCGGCGCAATAAAGATTTGGAATCTAAAATAAATAGACTTGATACAACTCCGGGTATAGAAGAGGAAATACGACTAAAGTTCAATGTGGTCAAGGGTGATGAGGATATGGTGGTTATTGTTGATGATGAGGTAAACGGGGATTCTGCCACAAGTTCTAGTTCTGGTTTTTGGCAAAAGATAAAAAAATTATTTGCCAATGAGTAGAATCTTGTAGTCAAATCATTATTCCGATATACTAGTGAGACATTATTATTTTTTATAAAAAATATGAAAAAAGTAACCATCTATTCAACACCAACTTGTCACTATTGTAATATGGCTAAGGATTATTTTAATGAAAATGGCGTAAAATACGACTCTTTTGATGTCGCAAGTGATTTGGACAAGAGAAGGGAAATGATGGAGAAATCTGGACAACTAGGGGTGCCTGTTATAACAATAGGCGATGAGGTGGTGGTTGGTTTCGACAGGTCCAGATTGGCGAAGCTCTTGGGGATATAGTGGGTTAGTTTAAAAAATCTCTTTCTTGTCATGTTTTTTGAGAGCAACCTTTAATTTCCCAGCGGAAATTAAAGGCCAGTCCTCGGTCTCCAGTTGTCAAGAACGGGGTGCCTTGACAACACCATGCTGGAGGCACTGCGGGGTCTCTCAAAAAGATACGACTTCGACGAGATTTTTAAAATTAAGTTTAGTTTAGCCGTCGTAGTTCAACGGATAGAACAGCCCCGTCCTAAGGGGTAGATGGAGGTTCAATTCCCCCCGATGGCACCAAAATTTTGATTTTTTGCCTTGTTTTTGTTACTATTTACCCATGTCACCAGAAGATAAAGAACTTTTACAAAGGAGTGTAGAGCTTGCAGAAGAGAACAATGAAATGTTGCGCGCTATAAGGCGTTCTATGCGTTTTGCGCGCATTATGAGCATATTATACTGGATATTTATAATAGGTTCTGCTGTGGGGGCATATTACTTGATTCAGCCGTATATAGATACCTTGGCTGGTGTATATGGAGGTGCCAAGGATGGTTTAGGTAATTTTAGCTCAGTTCTAAATAGTTTCAACGATTTAAACAAATAAGGTTTTTGTATGCCGAGATAGCTCAGTTGGTAGAGCGCTTCCCTGAAGAGGAATAGGTCCCCAGTTCGATTCTGGGTCTCGGCACCAATAAAAAACAAACCACTCAATCGAGTGGTTTGTTTTTTGGAAGTTCTATTTATCCTTTAACTTTTAGTCGGGTCTGTCTATTCTTGTCTATTTTTGGCAATTTTATTATAAGTAAACCGTGTTTTTCTACGGCCTCTGCTTCTTCCACTTCAACTTCAGCTGGCAACATGATAGTACGAGAAAAAGATCCCCAGTATAACTCCTGATGGAAATAATCTTCTTCTTTTATAAAGCGTTCCGTCTCCCTCTTTCCTTTTATTGTGACCATATCTCGAGTAATGGCGATATCCAAATCCTCTGGTTTTACCCCTGCAACCATGCTTTTTATGACTATTTCCGTGGGAGTTTGGTATAGATCTACAGTAAGTTGTCCTTCTTCAACGGATTCATCATCAAACCAGGCTTCACTACTAGCAGAACCTTTAGTGGGAGGTTTTGCAGGTGTTGTTTCTTCTATTTCTGGTTCTAAAGGTTCATCCATTTTCATGCTTCCAGTCAGTTTTTCAAAAAACGATCTATTGTCTTTCATAATTTTGTTTTTAAATTAATTTAGGGGATTGTTAAAAATTTTATTCTCTCTTAGGTGTTTTACTTTTTCAAACATTAGAAGCAAAACGATTATTCCAATCCAAACCATTCCGAATACAAGAAAAAGATTTCTATCAGCTCCACTAATTATAAATAAATTGAACGCAGTATGCAACACAATTGCAATAATCATTCCGGAAATACCATAAATTATTTTTTCATTGCGTGTTCTGTAAAAAGCTAGAGCGAGCATTATGCCCATAGCACCCGAAGACATGATATGTAAAAGACTTGCACCTATGAATCGCAGATTGCTGTGAACTATCAGGTTCAAAAAATCTCCACTAGACACAGATGGTATTAAAAACAGGGTGTTTTCAAATGTTACAAAACCTAGGGCTGATACAATAAGGTATATGATGTCGTCTACTGGTTCATCAGTCACTTTTTTATTTCTTAGTGCTATGAAATAAACTAGTCCAAATTTCATTATCTCTTCTATTGCTGCCCAGATGGTAAATGATAGGGCTTGTTGATTTAAAACGTAGTCATATACTAGTTTTTGAAGTGGTAATACAAAAAGTACCGCAAGCATTCCACCTAAAAAGGACAGAGTAATCATTTTTGCTGGTTCCGGATGCATATCTTCTTTAAGCCAAAACCAAAGCCAGATTAGGGCGGGCAGTAATCCGAGTACAAAAGCTAGAAAAAATGGATATTTCTGTAGAAAATTTAAGATAGTATCTAAAGGCATTAATTGTTTTTATTTGGCCATTGTGTGACCATTAATAACTCTTTTTTATCCATATTTTGCCAAATCTCTTCTGTAATAAAAGGCATGAATGGGTGGAGAAGTTTTAGAGATGTTTCTAGTATGTGACGGAGTGTGTATTGTGTAGATTTTACCGCGCTCAGGTTTTCATTTTTTAGTTTGTTTTTTGACTCTTCTATTATTTTATCAGCAAAGGTGTGCCAAACATAATGGTAAATTTTTTCTGCAGCAAGATAAAACCTATATTCGTTCATATCTTTAGTAGTATCTTCTACCAAGGAATCAAGTTCAGTCAGGTTTTCAGCATCATTTTCCTCAATTTTTTCAGGTTTCTTACCATCCCAATTTTCGGTACTAGATAGAACAAATCTGGTTATGTTCCAAATTTTATTTGCGAAGTGTTTATATGCTTTAACCTTATCTTCCTGGAGTGCCAAGTCTGTTCCTGGAGTATTTCCAACAATAAGAGCCATACGTAACGCATCAGTTCCATATTTTTCTGTTAGATCTAATGGATTGACAACATTTCCTTTTGATTTACTCATCTTCTTGCCTTTGCTGTCATTTACCATTCCATTTAAATAAACTGTATGAAAAGGAGCCTTACCAGATAAATACAATCCAAAAATAACCATTCGTGGAATCCATTTGAATATTAGGTCTTGTCCAGTTTCCATAACATCTGTCGGGTAATATGTATTGAAATCTTTTTCATCAGGAAATCCGGTCATCATAAGTGGCCATTGCCCACTAGAAAACCAAGTATCAAAGGTATCAATATCTCTCTGCCAACCTTCTCCTTCTGGTTTCACTATACTTGCTACAACTTTCTCTTCATTAAACCATGCAGGAATAGGTATACCCCAAACAATCTGGCGGGAGATATTCCAATCAATGGTATTGTTCATCCAATATCTAAATATTTTCTCATAGTTATCAGGAATAAATTTTATATCACCTTTATTCACTGATTCTATTGCCATTTTAGCTAGGGGCTCCATTTTTACAAACCACTGATCTTTTATTTGTGGTTCTATGATGGTGTTACACTTATAGCACTTTTTAATTACATTTTTGTATTTGTCGTCTATTCGTACGAGGAGGCCTTTTGAGTTTAGTTTCTCTACAATTTTAGGACGAGCATCCTTTATGTTCATTCCAGCAAACTCTTCTGCAATAGGAAGAAGTCTCCCGCGCCAATCAATGATTTGCTCTATTTCTAGGTTGTACTTTTGTGCAAGTTCAAAGTCCACCTGTGAATGCCAAGGTGTAATAGTCATAACTCCAGTACCGAATTCCATATCAACCACTGGATCTTTTATAATAGTTGCCTCAATGGGTCCGTTTATCCATTCAACCGTCATTTTTTGACCGTGCGTGTACTCTGCGTATCTCTTATCGTCAGGATGCATAACAACATATTTATCTCCAAATTTGGTTTCAGGTCTTACAGTGCCTATTTCAAATGGGCCGTATTTAAAATAGTAAAAAGGAGATGATTCTTCAGATGATTCTGTTTCTACTTCAGATAGGGAAGTTTGGTGTTTTGAACACCAGTTGATTGCTCTCTTACCACGATAAACTAATCCCTCGTTAAACATTTTTATAAATGTTTTTTGAGTTTTTTCTACCACAACTTTGTCTAAGGTAAATTTTTCGCGGGACCAATCACAAGAGGCTCCAAGTGATCGTACTTGCGTCTCCATATTTTTTTTGTTCTCTAATGTAAAATCAAGTATTTCTTTATACAGTGCATCTGGGTCCATTCCAAATCTTGAGCGACCTTCTTTTTCTAATTTTTTTTCATACACAACTTGTGTTTCAAAACCTGCGTGATCTGCACCAGGAAGCCATACTGTTCTAAATCCGCACATTCTTTTGTAACGGATCATCGTGTCTTCAATAGTAATAACAAGAGCATGACCTGCGTGTAGGTTGCCGTTGGCATTTGGAGGAGGCATTATCATCGTAAAACGTTCGGCATCGGGGTTCTTGGAGTTATCTGGGTTAAAAAAACCACTATCTTCCCAAAGTTTATATATATTTCCTTCAGTATTTTTTGGATTATACGGCGACAAGAATACATCTTTCATTTATTTAGAATATCACAACAGCTCAATATGTGGTAGTTCCAATTATTTAAAACAAATTAGGCAACTTACTTATATAAAAGACATGTCCTTTATACTATTATCAAAATGTCCTTTTAAATACTTTTTCAGATAAGACATATTTAGCAATGTTAAAATAAAAATAAAAAAAGTATTTTTTATTATAAAGGACATAGTCTAAAAATATGGCTATAAATAATGATATAATGATAAACACCACTTTTTGCTTGCTATTGACATTTTTTTTTAAATAAGTATGCTGTTGTGATAATAAAAAAAATGAATTCAAACGCAAAAAAGATATCAAATTATTTAGTATTGTTCCCAATGTTGTTTTTAGCCACGTTTTTCTTTTTTAATATTAAAACAACTATTGCTGAATCTGGGACTTTTGAGTTTGATGGTCCCTTTCCTATAACAATGAGTTACTCAGGATTGACTCCTGGTGAATGTGATAATGGGATTGAAAATCCTCTTTTGAATATTGATGCTTCGAATACTACTGATGATAGTTATCGTATTGTGTACGCTGTTTTTCACAATGGTGTAGCTGGATGTGAGCCTGCTTTTGATACATACGATTTGTCGGGATTTTCAATTACAGGAAAAACAGAATTTGCCGCAAAGGAGAGTGGTCATTTTGATGTAACTTTTGATTCATCAACCTACTCATGTGGGCGTGTTCAATATGATGTTGGATATCTTAATACTACTACAGGTGAGGTCACTCTTTTTATAGGGCAGGTTATTAACTATGGAGTTGATTGTGCTAATCCTCCTCCAGTAACATCAGTTTGTACAGAAAATGCATCTGTTGTTGTGACGAGCCCACTTCCATCTGTAATGACTCCTGGCCAAACATATAATTTTACAGTTAAGTCCACAAATACTGGAAACACAAAATGGTATCATGGTAGTTATTTTGAGTTATCTAACAAATCTGGAAACTTAACTATAAATCCAACATATGGTCATCTGCCATATGCTATGGATGTTAATGATTATAATAGTTGGACTTTCAGTGTCGTGGCACCTTCTGTACCGGGGAATTATTCTCTTGATTTTCAAATGAAGCACAAAGCTGGAGCAGATTATATAAAATCAGACGGAAACACTTGCGCAGCTCCTTCAGTAGATACATTTTTTGGTAATTCAGTTACTTTAAATAGTTCTGTGGTTGCTGCTCCGACTTATACTTTAATGACAACACTGTCTGGTACAGGCTCGGGGACAGTTACGGGAGCTGGTACATACAGTTCTGGTGTAAATGCTACTGTGACAGCTTCACCAAGTGAGGGGTCTACATTTACTGGTTGGGGTAATAATTGTTCTGGAACAAACTTGGTTACACAAATTGTAATGAATAGTAATAAGATATGTGTAGCTACATTCAATCTAAATACATACACAATAACTGCAGTTTCTGGTGCGAATGGTTCAGTCACTCCAGCTGGTGTGACCACTAAAAACTATGGAACAAGTCAGGTGTACACGATTACTCCTACAACAAACTACCGTGTCTCTGATGTGGTTGTTGATGGTGTTTCTGTGGGTGCAGTAAACACATATACATTTTCAAATATAAAAGCTAATCATGTTATCGGAGCTTCGTTTGATATAAATCAATTTACTCTTACTTTGAATAGGGCGGGTACTGGTTCAGGAACAGTTACAGGAGCGGGTACATATAATTCTGGTGTGACAGCTGTGCCAAGCGCTACAGCAAATTTTGGTTCTATATTCACTGGATGGAGTGGTGATTGTAATGCAACAAGTGGACAAGTTGTAATGAATTCCAACAAAACATGTACTGCTAATTTCAATTTGGTATCAGCCATCACAGCTTCACTTTCTGCTAATCCAACAGCAATGACTCTTCCAACAAATTCAACAACAATTACTTGGACAACAACAGGTAACCCAACAAGTTGTGTGGCAGGAGGAGCATGGTCAGGATCGAAATCTGTATCTGGTGGTTCTCAAGTTATAACAGGATTAACAGTTGGAACTCATACATTTAATATTTTATGTTCAAAAACTGGAACAGCTGATACGTCTTCTTCTGTGACTGTGACGGTCTCTCCTGTAGCAGAAGTGAACTACATGCTAATTATAAACAAAGTTGGCACAGGTACTGGAGTAGTTGATGGTGCTGGGACATATCTTCAGAACACAATAGGCAGAGCGAGCGCCACTGCCAACATAGGATCAACTTTTGTTGGTTGGGGTGGTGATTGTGATGTAAATGGTCAAGTTCTGATGAACGGCAATAAGACTTGTATAGCCACATTTAATTTAAATACATATA
The DNA here is from genome assembly GCA_964507615.1 of uncultured Candidatus Saccharibacteria bacterium. GTDB lineage: Bacteria > Patescibacteriota > Minisyncoccia > Phycocordibacterales > DATDWN01 > C7867-006. The sequence goes on from CAZDPS010000002.1 coordinate 45,738, forward strand.
CAATTACAGCTACTTCAGGTGCGAATGGTACAACCACTCCATCTGGAGTGACAACAAAAAACTACGGAACAAATCAAATCTACACAATAACTCCATCTCTCCATTATCATGTGGCAGATGTAATTGTTGATGGTGTTTCTGTGGGTGCAGTAAACACATATACATTTTCAAATATAAAAGCTAATCACTCAATTAGTTCAACTTTTGCAATAGACCAATTTAGATTGACTTTAAACAAAGCAGGTACTGGTACTGGTATAGTGAATGGTGCTGGTTTGTACAATTGGGGTACTGTCGTTACACCAGGAGTAGTGGCAAATCCAGGATCGGTATTTACTGGATGGAGTGGAGATTGTGATGTAAATGGTCAAGTTGTGATGACAGAAGATAGAACTTGTACTGCAAACTTCAATCTAATTTCTGCAATAGTAGTTTCTTTGGAAGCAACCCCAGACTCAATGACTCTTCCAACAAATTCAACAACAATTACTTGGACAACAACAGGTAACCCAACAAGTTGTGTGGCAGGAGGAGCATGGTCAGGATCGAAATCTGTATCTGGTGGTTCTCAAGTTATAACAGGATTAACAGTTGGAACTCATACATTTAATATTTTATGTTCAAAAACTGGAACAGCTGATACGTCTTCTTCTGTGACTGTGACGGTAGCAAATTATCTTCCACCTACAGTAACTCTTACAGCAAATCCAACCGACATTGCATACAACGCATCATCAACTCTAAATTGGGTTTCAACAAATTCAAATTCTTGTGTTGCTAGTGGTGATTGGACAGGCAACAGAACACTAACAGGCAGTGAAATTGTTAACAATTTAACTTCTAACAAACTTTATACAATAACTTGTACGGGTTTAGGTGGTGTTGCTTCTTCTTCCGCACAGGTTACGGTAGCAAGTATGCCAATAGCCAACCTATCAATATTAAAAACTGCAGACAAGTCTACAGCAAATGTAGGTGATACGGTTACATATACACTAACACTGACAAACAATGGTCCAGACAATGCAACAGAAGTAACGGTTATAGATATTTTAAACTCTGGTCTTAACTTTATTTCAGCATCCTCAACTTCTGGAACATATTCCACTTCAACTGGTGTTTGGACAATTGGAAACCTAAAAAATGCTTCTACTACCACTCTTACATTGGTAACCACAATCAGGTCCGGTCTTGAAGGACAAACTATACCAAACACAGCAATAGCTTCGTCTACACAAAACGATCCTACACCAGGAAACAATACTTCTACTATTAATGTGGTGGTCAATGAAATAATTATACCTACAAATCACGCTCCAGTTATTACTCTCGTTGGACTAAATCCTGCATCTGTTAATTTAGGAGAAGTTTATCTTGATCCAGGTGCGACAGCCCTAGATCAAGAAGATGGTGATATAACAGACAAGATTGTTGCTACAAGCACTGTGAACACAGCAGTGGTTGGTTCATACACTGTAATCTATAATGTCTCTGATTCTAAAGGATTGGCAGCCGTACCAGTATCAAGGACAGTAAATGTCCTTGACAATACACCAGATACTAAGGGAAGGATAACTTTCTGTATGGTGATCGCTGACAATGATAACAAGATAGCAACATCTTCTTATGGGTTACCATCAGGTACTTTCTCTCTAGGTCTTGCTACAACAACAAATATAGCTAGTTCTACTATTTATACAAAAAACTGGAATACAAACACATTTTCACCAAACAGACAGTTTATATTGAACGTTTCAGATGCTGATTGTGTTACATATGACAATTTGGATCTAGGTAGTTATTATTACCCTGAACTGTTTGTTACTGGATCTTCTTTTGCAACAACAACATATAACGATCAATACACACAACCTGTAAATAATATTTTTGACTTCTTTGTTTATAGTCCAGAATTATTTACAGCAACAACTACAGATGATAGTAATCGAAATCTTAACTCAGACGGACACATCACTTTGGTAGAAGGTTATGCTGATAAAACTTTGGTTTTGTTAGTAAAAAGTCTTCCTGTAGTTCCAGATTCATCAAATCTATCAATTACAAAGACTGCGGATAAGTCTACGGCAAATGTAGGTGATACAGTCACATACACACTAATACTGACAAACAATGGTCCAGTAAACGCAACTGGAGTTGTGGTTACAGATATTTTACACTCAGGCCTAAATTTTGTTTCAGCATCTTCAACTTCAGGAACATATGCTACATCAACTGGTATTTGGACAGTTGGAAATTTGAATAATAGTGCGACAACAACTCTTACACTTGTAACTAAAATAAAATCCGGTCTTGAAGGACAAACAATACCAAACACAGCTACGACCACAGCTACACAAAATGATCCTACACCTGGAGACAATACTTCTACGGTAAATGTTGTTGTAAACAGTAATCCTCCATGTACAGTAAATTGTGGTGGTAATCCAACATCAAATCTTTCTATTACAAAAACCGCAGATAAGTCTACAGCAAACGTAGGTGATACAATTACCTACACAATAACACTCGTAAATAACGGACCAGATAATGCCACAGGGGTTAGTGTCACAGACATTTTTGATTCCAGATTAAATTTTGTCTCAGCTACTTCAACTTTGGGTAGTTACGCTACATCAACAGGAATTTGGACAATTGGAAATCTAAACAACGCTTCTTCAACTACCCTTACATTAGTAGCTACAGTTAAAGATGGTAACCAAGGTCAAAGAATACCGAATACTGTTACAGTCACTTCTACACAAACAGATCCTGCACCTGGTGACAATACAACGACGTTTAATGTCGATATAAATAATCCTAATCCTCCATGCACAGTGAATTGTGGTGGTGGAGGAGGAGGTGGTGGTGGTAATGGACCAATCACACCAAACAATCTAACTATATTTAATGAGCAAGTTGTAGAGACAGTTCCAGGTGTAGCATTCGTGTCATGGAATACAAATCTTCCAGCTACCAGGAGAGTTGTTTATGGAAACACATCTAATCCAGTAGTGGGAAGTGCTCCAAACTATGGGTATACTAATTCCACAGAAATAGTATCTTCACCTCTTCTAACAGCACATGGAATGGTTGTTGGTGTTGAGGCAAACAAGACATATTATTTCAGAGAAATATCTACTGACATACTAAATGGTATAACTCGAACAGCTATTGGAAAAGAATTAGTGCTTAACCCAGGAAACCCAAATACTTCTACATCATGTTATTACCTATATGATTATCTAAGAAAAGATTTTAACAATAATCCTGTCGAAGTAAGAAAACTACAGGTATTCCTGCGTGATCTAGAAGGATTTTCTACGGTTCAGGTTACTGGTGTGTACGATGACCAAACAATAGTTGCTCTAGATGCATTCCAAGAAAGATACAAGGGAGACATACTAACTCCGTGGGGACACACAGAACCTACAAGTTACACATATATTCTTACAAAGAAAAAAGTAAATGAAATATATTGTAAAATGGCTTTCCCTGTTAATACTCAACAACAACAAGAGATTGATAGTTATAAAGCATTCTTACTTGGTTTGAGAAGTGCAGGTATTATATTGCCAGTAGATGTCACTGTACCTCCTACAAATAATTCTACAACACCAGTAGCAACATCGACCCTCCCTCTTCTAAACGATATTATCGGTTTGGGTACGAGTACAAAATCAGAAAATACAACGCTTGCAGGAGTTTCTACTACAACTATGTCAAAATTTACAGCCAATATATTATCAGCTTGGAATAAAATAGGGAGTTGGACAGGGCTTAGTTGTGAAGCAGGTTCAGGTGTTAGTTGTTCATGCAGATTCATAAACTGGATTCTAATAATAATAATCGCTATAATTTCATATCTTTGGTATAGAGAAAGACAGCAAAATAAAAACATAGAAGATATAAACAAGGAGATTGATCTAAATAAAGAAAAAGAGATAGATCTAGAATTATTCAAGTAAAATAAAAAAGAAAGAGTCCGCATTGCGCGGACTCTTTCTTTTTTGTGCTTCCGGTAGGGTATTTTACTATAAAATATTTTTTAATACAATCTCAAATTTCCATTTACAGCTATTTTCTGTGGATTACTCAATTTTTCTGGGTAGAGTAACACATTGAAATATGTGGCACAGGCAATCATCAGTGCATTATCTGTTGCCAGAAGATTTGTAGGTATTTTTACGATAAGTTCATTATATTCTTTTTCCAATTCTGTAAAAACAGATCTTATTTTTTTATTAGCAATAACTCCACCAGCAATAATTAAAGTTTTGCTTCCTGTATCATCTAAAGCCTTTTTTGTTTTTGCCAAAAGTACTTCTACAACTGCATCTTCAAATTCGCGAGCTATATCTGCTTTATCATTTTCAGACATTGGTTTAATGTCACTAAAATTATCTCGAATGTAGTATAGAACAGATGTTTTTAATCCAGAAAAAGAGAAATTTAAGTTATTAGAATGAATCATTGGTCTAGGAAACTTTGCTGTGTGAGGGATATTATTTATTCGTGCGATTTCTGCAATTTTAGATATTTCTGGTCCTCCGGGATAGGGCAGTCCTAAGAGTCTTGCTGTTTTATCAAAAGCCTCTCCAACGGCATCGTCCATTGTTTCTCCCAATATCTTATATCTACCAAAAGTTTCAATTTCTACGAGCTCTGTGTGTCCTCCAGATATAAGCAGAGCCAAAGAGGGAAACTCTATGGGTCTCACATCGCTATTTTCCATGAGAACAGATACGATATGTCCTTCCATGTGGTTTATAGGTATTACAGGTATATTCCAGAGCTTACCTAGAGCTTCTGCACAACTAACCCCGACCCACAAGGCGGGTGCAAGTCCAGGTCCTGATGTAACCGATATAACATCAATTTCTGGTTTATTGATTTTATCAAGAGTGTTTTTTAATATTTCAAACAAACCTTCTTCTCTAGATAATATTTTTTTGATTTCTAACCAAACTTCTTCTTTATAACCCATCTCTTTATCTGAATAAAAAGAAGATTCTTCCAATGCCTTTTTTAACAAGGTCGGTAAATTTTTAGCATGTTCACGTTTTGCAAGCATTGGGTAAACACCTCCGTATTCTTTATGAATATCAATTTGAGAAAAGAGTGCGTTCCCAAGTACTTTAAAAGAAGGGGATTTTAATTCTCCTTGTGCCTCAATAATACTGACTGCAGTTTCATCGCAGGATGTTTCAATGCTTAGAATTTTCATCTGTGACCCTACGCGGAGTCGAACCGCGCTTCTAGCCTTGAAAAGGCTATGTCCTAACCGATAGACGATAGGGCCAAATCACACAGAAAACTATAGCATTTTTTGTATAAAAAGCAAAAATATGATATTTTATGAACATCTTTACAATCAGCGCGATTAGCTCACTTGGTAGAGCGACACATTGACGTTGTGTAGGCAACAGGTTCGAATCCTGTATCGCGCACCAAAAAATTCGCCGTTAGGAGATTTTTTGATGCGCGATAACAAAACCATGGTATGGTTTTCGTCAGGATTCGAAAACCTTTGATGATTTTTTGTGAGCATAGCGAAACAAAAAATAGAAAAGGTGTACTGAATCTGTAAGATTCGAATCCTGTATCGCGCACCAAACACAATCAATTTTAACAAAACCATATTAATATTATGTCACTTGAAAACATATTTGGACCAGATAGTTTGAGTATAGAAAAAGCACGCATACTTGGTTTGCTTGAGAGAGATGGTATAACAGAAGAAACAGGAGTAGCGGTTATAAAGTGGACAGAACAAATGGAAGTTCGCTCTCTTATATCATCAAAAGAGATGATTCGTTTTAATGTAGACAGGGCTGAACTGTATGAGGCTATAGGCGCTATCGATGAAATGTTTGAATGTCTGAGTGAGGCGCACTATCAAGTGATTCAAGAGAAGGATGGGGGAAATGAAACTGGAAATTGGGATGAGTTTTTGGAAAAAATACAATCTTATATTGCAAAAATGGAGGAAAAATATCCAGCCTAGTTTTTTGGGTTTAAATTTTTTATAAAAATAATGCCCGGGCGACGCATGGTCGCCCGGGCGGAGTTGCAGTTCGGGGCCTTTTCTAGAAGTGTCTCTTTTTCGCTTCCTTGAAAGCCTCGTCGTACTTTTCTGGACCGAGCTTGAATGCTCGCAGTGCTCGGTGAATGTTCGAGAGTCGAGACTTCAGCTCCGCCTTGTGGTCATCCAGACGGTCAAGAATGAGGTTGTTCAGGGAGGTAGAGGCTTCCTTTATCTCAAACTTTTCCACCTGGGCCTCAAAGTCCAAGATGTCAACGGCCAAACTGGCCATCAGTTTCATACCTACTTCTTCGATGGCTCGAACATCGTTTCTCCACAGTGTCTCTGCTGGAACGCAGAGCTCCCTTGCGAGTATCCAGATGTCCTGAATGACGGGGTCGGGTTCGCGTTCGCTGTGAGCAGAAGCCACGAAGAGACTGATGAGTGTGATGGCTATAACTACAATGGGCAGCCACCTCGGATTTCTCAGTGTGGGCACCATGAACATAGCCAACAGACAGAGGCATCCGAGAAGGAAGGTTGCCAGTGACGCAAGGTAGGTATTCTGGCGTTTGCGTTCCTTCCGTATAAACCACTCGGCATTCGGGTGTTTCAGGTAGATTTCCAACTTCTTGATGTCTAGTTTGTTGGTTTTCACTGACTTCTCCTTGAGAAGTGCTCTTGGTGTACAAGAAATGGAGGTTTCAGACCTCATTCGCGAGGAAGTTTCAGAGCTTCCAGGGAATACTTCATTTCTCCGACGAGAGAGCGACTCGTCTGTCTGGAGAGTATTATATCATAAAACTAGCTTTTATTCAATATCAATTCTCTATTTTTTATCCACAGATGCTCTTGACTCTGGAAAGGGCGGGGAATACAATATAAGTGTGAGTTGAGGTTGGGGATACAAGTGGCTGGGTCGCGATATCGCTTCTCCCATCTTCCCTTTCAGACTTCTCACACTGTTCTTTCGTCATCATTGCTTGCACTGATGACACCTATCCCGCCAGGTCGATGTCGACCTCCTTCCCCCTTCGATCTCTCAGGCTTCGGCTTGGGGGATCTCTTTTTTATAAAACCTTATTTTGTAAACAGAGTAACGTAAATATCTTCCAACGCTTTCACAGCATCACCTGATGCGATATTGTTTTGGTGATAGAGTCCATCTGTACAATCTCCAGCAGCCCAAATACCAGCTACTTCAGTTTTCTGATTTCTAGGATCAACCTTTATTTGTCCCACCTCGTTTAAGTTTAAAATATTTTTTGCAAAGTAAGTTGTCGGTATGAGTCCGATTTCCACAAAAACGGCAGGTGTTTCTATTTCACCCACTTCTTTTGTTTGTGAATTTTCCCAGACAATACTTTTTACAAATTTATCACCTTTTATTTCTTTTGGTACTGCATTTACGATTAATTTGAAGTTTGGATTTTCTTTAAGTTTGTTTACTGTGATAGCATCTGCTCTAAGGTTTTCAGAACGATTGAGTAGTGTGACACTTTTGCAATAAGCCAAAAGTTGGGCTGATGTTTCAAAGGCGGCGTTTCCTCCTCCTACAACCACAACATCTTGCCCTGCAAAAAGGGGACCATCACAAGAAGCGCAATAAGTAAGGCCTTTATTATCAAATTCTATGGCCCCTGGGACCTCTAATTTGCGTCTAGTTGAGCCTGTGGCTATAAGTACGGTCTTTGCCTCATATTCAGATTTTTCAGTTTTAACGTTGAAAATATCGCTATTTTTGGAGATGTCTTGGGCACCCTCACCTTCCTTGATTTCTAGGTATTCTCCAGAGTAAGCGAGTAAGTGTTCTCTTAGGTTTTTGGCCAAATCACTACCTGAAATCTTTACTGTTCCAATCCAGTTTTCTATACCTTCAGACACTGTACTTTGACCTCCAAAGTCGGGTGTAATAAGTAAGGTTTTTAATCTTTTTCTTGCTGCATAAACGCCGGCTGAAACACCTGCAGGTCCACCACCAATTATTATGAGGTCGTATGTTTTGTTCATAAAATAATTTCTAATTAATCTAATTATACTAATTTCTAAATAATAACCAAATCCCAATAACTAAGTTTAGCTATTGGGATTTGCTTAGGTCAATTAAGAATAAATTAGTAGTTTTTACTTTAGCTTGCTTCTTCGCAAGAATGCAGGAACTGCACCCCACTCATCATCATCTGACATGTCTGTCACTTTTTCTGGTTCATTTTGTGCTTGAGTTGGAATAGAGTTAAATATTTTACCTTTTTCTTCCTTCGTTATTTCCTTCTCTCTCTCGTTGTTTGTTATGGGTGTTGACTGGAAAAGAGTTTTCTTATTAAAATTTTCTGGAAAGTTTGAAGCAATAACGGTGATTTTAACTTCACCTTTCTTAAGTTTCTCATCTTTGACTGTACCGAATATGATTTTGGCGTTTGGATCTACTGACTCAGTAATAAGCTTGGCGGCATCCTGAATCTCAAACATACCAAGGTCATCTCCTCCTGCGATTGAGAATAGAACACCCTTTGCTCCGTTGATTGAAACTTCCAAAAGAGGGGAATTGATAGCCATTTTTGCGGCTTCTTCAGCTCTTTTCTCTCCAGTTGCAAGACCGATACCCATAAGGGCTGAACCGGCATTTTCCATGGTTGCTTTAATATCGGCGAAGTCAATGTTGATGATACCTGGTGTAGTGATTAGGTCTGAAATTCCTTCAACGGCTGATTTCAAAACATCGTCACAAGTAGCGAATGCGCTTTTGGCTGTTGTCTCTTTGCTGATAGTAGAAAGGAGTCTGTCGTTGGGTATGACAATGATTGCATCAACTGCTTGTCTTAATTCTTCAAGTCCAGCTTCAGCTAGTTTCATTCTTTGTTGTCCCTCAAAAAAGAAAGGTTTTGTAACAACCGCTACTGTAAGAGCACCCATTTCTCTCGATATTCTGGCAATAATAGGAGCGGCCCCTGTTCCGGTGCCTCCACCAAGTCCACAAGTAATGAAAACCATGTCAGCACCTTTTATGGCTTCTTGTATCTCTTCTTTTGTCTCCTCAACGGCTCTTTTTCCAAGCTCTGGATTCATTCCTGCTCCTAAACCGTGTGTTAGATTTTTACCAATATGGATCTTTCTTTTGGCCAGAGAGTGGTGCAGGTCCTGAGAGTCTGTGTTTACGGCTATGAAGTCCACTCCTTTAACTTTGGAATTTATCATGTGGTTTAAAGCGTTTTTTCCGGATCCACCCACTCCAAGGACTTTTATTCGTGCAAATGCTTCTACGTCTGGTTTGATTTGAGGCATGATAGTGTGTAATTAAATTTAATTAGTAACGCTATCATATCAGAAAACAAAACAAATAAAAACAATTGACCCTGTTAGAGTTATATGTTCAATTTTATGCTCAAAAATAACCACTTTTAGTGGTTTTTGATCACAAAATTTAATATTTTTTAGCTAATTAAGGTAGGAACTGTTTTATCCATTCTGATATTTTTCCACCTGCCTTATTGATGGTGTTTCGAAGGCCAAGGTTGATTTTTTCTTCTTTTGAGGAACCTAGTAAGCATAATCCATAAGCTACTGCAAAAATAGAATCTTTAAAATCATTTTTCTTATCACTCAGATTCGTTGTGGCTATGCGTGAAGGTAGTTTAAGGTTTATTTTTGCAAAATCCTCGATGCCAGGGATGGAACTGCCTCCACCTGTTATAAAAATACCAGCTGGAAGTAATTCATTTCGGCCGATTTTTTTTAAGTGATTCTCAATAAGTTCAAAAACATCATAAAGTCTAGCTGACACAATTTCTTCTATTTTTTTCTTTGAAAAGGAACCTGGTCCTATGCTACCAATCTTTATACTCTCTGCTTCTTCTGGAGGGATTTTTAATCCTAGGGCTATATCGTTGGTTATATCTGTGGAGCCGATAGGGAAAACTTCTAACGATATCGGAATATTGTTTTCAAATACAACAATCGAAATAGTTTCAGCACCTATGTTTGCTAGCACACACCCCGCCATTTTTTGTGATTTTGATAGGGTGACAAAAGATGCTGCAATGGGAGATGCTAGACAATCAACTATCTCAATTCCTGTTTCATCTACTGCTTCGAGTAAGCTATTCAAATGTGGTTCTAGACATGTAATAAACAACATTTTTACTTCAAGCTTTGTACCTTTCATGTCTATCGGATTTTTGGCCAAAACTATTTTGCCATCTATTTTGTATTGCATTGGAATACTGTGAAGTATTCTGTAGTTCTGTATTAGATTTGATGGAAGATTTTCTTCACAGAGTTCATTTAATTTTTGTATATCTAGATCTGTTATTTGAAGGTCTGCTCTGCTTATAACTACACTCGCACTGCCTGTCATAGTTGATAGACCAATACCACCTATAGAGACAAAGGCTCTACGAATTTTCATGCCAGAAGTTTTTTCAGCAAGTTTTACAGCGGTTTTTATACTATCTACCACATCCTCGTTGTTTATGATGTATCCATGTCGAATTCCTTTGGATTCAGCAACTCCGATGCCTAAAATATGGCTAATTTGCTTATTATTTTCTTTCACAAATTCTGCCACCACCACTTTTGTTTGGTGTGTTCCGATATCTATTCCTACTGTTATATTGCGCATCATTATCTAAATGGCGCTCGGAAAAAACTTTAGAATTATCTATCTTTTATACTAAACACTAAACTTCTTACGAAGTTTTTTCTCCGCTTCTTCCATTCTACTACCATGTTCCATTCCTTTCAAATGCATGAGACCGTGGATAAATAAGAAAGCAATGAAGTTATCGTGTTTTCTTTCAAATTTTTTAGCTTCTTTTTTTGTGACTTCTAAAGTAATAAAAATTTCTCCATTTTCTTTGTCCAAAGGGAAACTCAAGATATTTGTTGCCTTGTTTTTTTCTCTGTATGAATGGTTTAGAGTTGCTGATTTCTTTTTACCAATAAATACCAGGGAGAGGGAATAGTCTTTTCCCAAAGCTTCTTCTTTTATTTTAGCAAAAGGCACGCGTGGTAGCGTGCTTTTTGTTTTGTTTGTTATGTAGAAACTATCTTCTGACATCTTATTTTTTACCTCCTCTTGTGTATTCACTCATCTTTCCTAGCTTTATTAGTTCAGCCACTTCCTCTCTTCTTTTCAAGACTTTTAGTGTCTTTTTTTGTTTTACATAAGGAGATAATTTTCGTGTTGAATATCGGATACTGCGGACACGAGTTAAAACACCAGATCCTTGGACCTTCTTGGTAAATCTTCTTATAAGATTAAGACTGTTTTCGTTACCTGTTTTTATTACTTCTGCGTTTATCATAGGGTCCTATTGTATCATAAATGATTAAAAAGTTCAAGCATGTCCGCACACTAACTTTGGCATCGTCTTTATATTGCTATATTTAAGGGTAATTTGCAATAAACTATTCTTACCCGTTATTTGTTTATTATCCAAATGTTTAAGACTGTGCAATAATGCCAAAGTTAGTGTGCGGATAAATTTAATCCTTATTTTTAGCCATTTTCTTAAGAAAATCACATAGTTCTGTAAGAGAAACCGTCTCCTGTTCTCTATTGTTTATACTTCTGACTATAACACTATTTTCTATTGCTTCCTTTTGTCCCATTATAAGCACATGACTTGCCTTCATGTATTCTGCACCAGATAGCTGACCGGTTATTTTATCCTTTGTAATAGAGTGGTAAACAGGAATTTTGTGTTTGCGTAACATTTCTACTATCTCTAAGGCTTTTAGTTTTGCTGTTGAGCCAAGTTGTACTAAGTAAAATTTAGGTTTCTTGATGTTTTTGATGATCACTTTTTTAGATGTTTCTCCATTCTTTTTTACAAAAATAGTTAGTCCCACCGTAGGTACTTCTCTCTTGCCACCAAGTTTTTTTGCTAAATGGTTATATCTGTATCCGAAAGCAAGCAACTCACCCTCGTCCTCCTCGGTGCCGGTAATTTTGCTGGTGTGTTTTGTCGAGTCTTTAAGTTTTCTTATTTCAAATACTGTGTTTGAAGCAAACAACTTATTGGATAAAATACCTGGTTTAATTTTGTATGCGGTGTCAAAAGTCTCTACACACTCCAAGACCTCTTTGAAATGTAATCTACTGTTTTCTGAAAGAGACCCAATAGTTTGAGGGATTCCTTTTCTGAATTCTAGGGTTTCTGGGCGGGTATCTTTTAGTATTAAGTGATGATTTTTTTTAAATTCTTGTCTTATCTTGGTTGGAATTGTGTGCGAGTGTTTTCGATAGTGGTTGCTTAGCTCACGTTCAAATTTTGTCATTGACTCTTTGTCTCCAATACTATTTATGTCAATAAAAAGATCTGTGTATCCGTGCTCTTCTAGTACTGCAAGAGCACACTTCAAAAGTAAGGCCTCGCTTGTTGATTTGTTGCTACCCATTATCTCAAAACCATAGATTTCCATTCCAGGTTTTTTCTTTATCGGATGTCCAGGGATGGGTTTTCTGTAGTGTATAGCTAGTGGTTGTGCCTCTAAATCCATTTTTTCTTCTAAGTACCATCGTGTAAGAGCAATCTTTTCCAATGTGTCTTCGTAATGGTCAAAGTCTTTGAAGTGTTTTGCCTTTTGTACATCCTCAGCTGTTATTTGTGGTGGTTTTACAACTAAAAAACCATAATGAACAGCAATTTCTCCTGTCTTGTCCGTGACTTCTTCAAGATATGATTTTTCTAATTTAGTTTTTTCTTTTTTTGTCATGCGCTCAATTTTTTTCGTAATATTTTCCAGGTAATATGTCCATCTTGGTCAAAGGAAATAAGCGTATAATAGGTCTACCAATAATATATTTTTTCTGTAGAGGTCCCCAGAAGCGAGAGTCAAAACTTTCTGCTCGATTGTCTCCCAGCACATAATATTCATCTGCTCCGAGTTCTTTCTCGTATGAACCAGAAGATGTATGTGTAACGTATGATCCGTCTATAACAAACCCATCTGGATTTTCTGCATTAACTATTGTTATTATGTTGTCTTTTATAATGACAGTTTCTCCCGGGAGTCCAACTATTCTTTTTATAAAACTTTTATTAGTGTCTTTTGGGTATTTTAAAACTACTACAGAATTTCTTTCTGGTTGGTTAATTGTGTATGATATTTTGTCAACTATCAAATAGTCTCCTGTGGCAAAAGTGGGGTCCATTGATCTTCCGTCTACCAGATATGGTTCGGCAATAAACATACGAAAAGGTAGTACAATTCCAAACGCAATAAGTGCGAAGATAAAAACCTCTCTCAGTATTCCTTTTAACTTACTTTTTTTTGTAGTTTCGGGTGCTAGAGAGTCATTTTTTTCTTCATTCATGGCCATAAGTATACAGGGGAAATTAGTTTGACACAACAAGCAAACTTAATTTCTAATTTCTAATTACTAATTGACCTAAATAATGACCAAATTTTAGTCTACAAAAATCCTAGTTATCACTGTTTCTGCCGGGTGTTGTTTAGGAATTAGGTTAATTAGAAATTAGAAATTTAAGATTATTCTATGATAGAATAATCCCATGTCATATATATTTGTAGGTTTGGGCAATCCAGGGGAAGAATATGAAGGTACTCGTCACAATACAGGGCGGATTTTATTGACTGCCTTTGGTAAACAATACGATGCTGAATGGAAAGAAGACAATAAACTTTTTGCCAAAGTAGCAAAAATCAAAGTAGGGAAGTCTCCTGTTACATTGGTTTTACCAGACACATTTATGAACAACTCTGGTAAGTCAATAAAACCTCTCGTTACAAGTATAAAAGGTGCAGAGAAACTTGTGGTCATTTATGATGATCTAGACATGCCTTTTGGTAACAGTAAAATCTCTTTCAACCGTTCATCTGGTGGGCACAAAGGGTTGGAGTCAATAATAAAGGCGATAAAGACCGAAAAGTTTGCTCGTGTGCGTGTGGGAATTTCTCCTGTAACTCCGTCTGGAAAGATGAAAAAGCCAAGTGGTGAGGATGCTGTGATGAAAGTTATAATGGGTAAATTTAAACCTGAGGAAATGTTGATTCTCAAAAAACTCAGTAAAAAAATTTTTGAAGCTCTAGAAATCTTTGTTTATGGTAGTCTTGAAAAAGCAATGACAAAGTTTAATTGATTTGTTGATGTTTTTGTGCTATAAACTCTCTCGGACCAAAAGGAGGTTATGAGTGGATCACAGCAGGAAGTTGCCACTTCATAAGTGGCTTGTACAGGAGATTTCCAGGATGTCTTCACACGGTACGTTTGGGACTCATACCATCTCTCGTCTCATTCGTGAGGTGGAGATATCGGAGGGTCACGAGGAGATCTTGTCTGCTTGGGAGATGGCGATCAGACGATTGGGGCTGGAGCACGCCTCGGTTGACAGGGGTGTGAGGAGGGCTCTTGCTCAGAAGAGAATCAATCCAGTTGTTGGGGGACAAGCTAGTGATCCCCAGACAATCGGGTTTCCATACCCGTAGCGCAACAGGCGCACATTCCGATTCGGAGTGTGCGCCTGATTTTATAATAAACCGACTGGTTGGTATAGTTTTTATTCAGTCTTTTTACTTGGATCAATAAATGACAAAGTCATTTTCTGTTCCTTTGCATCAAACAAAGTTATTTTGAACTTGTAGTTTTTACCTAGTTCTAGTGAGGAGTGTAGCTTTTCATCACTACCAAACTCTGAAATGTGAACTAGACCCGCTATGCCTTCCTCAATACTTGCGAGTGCTCCGTGTTTGTTGAATTTAATAACGACACCATCTACAACATCATCCTTCTTATACTTTTTCTCTGCATCGTGCCAAGGGTTCTCCTTCAAGGCTTTGATTGAAAGTGAGATTTTTCCATCCTTGATTTCAATAATTTTTACTTTTATTTTTTCACCTATGTGGAACATAAGTTTTGGATTCTCTACTAGTGCCCAGTCAATCTCAGAAATGTGAACCAAACCTTCTAAACCTTCTTCAAGTTTTACAAAAATTCCGAAGTCCACCATTCCCGTGACCTCACCCATAACTTCTTCATTAAGAACGTATTTTCCAATAATTGAATCTTTGTTTTTTTGCTCTGGGTTTTTCTCAGAGAAAATAAGCTTTCCCTCTTTTGGAGATGCACCAATAATGGCTACGGATATTTTGTGACCTACAAGTTTTTTCAGCTCTTCCAAGATTCTGTCTTTGTCTCCATCTGCTACACGAGGATAGTGTTCTGTTTTAAGTTGTGAGGCAGGCAAAAATCCCGATATTCCTTGCCATGAAAGTATAAGACCTCCTTTGTTTGCTTCCTGGATAGGAAGTTCAAATATTTTCTTTTCTCTGATAGCGTCTTCTGCCTCGCTCCAAATAAGTGCCTGGCGAGCTTCCTTTAGAGAAATCTCAATGTAGCCGTCTTTGTTTGATAGGCTTATAACTTTTCCAGCAACACCATCACCGACATTTATTTTCTTTATTATGTCGCGAGCGTTTATATATTCACGGCCAAAAATAATACCTGTTCCAAATGGAGGTATGTCTATGTAGACTGCTGATTTTTCTATGCCAATAACAGTTCCCTCTATTACATCATCTATTGATGGTGGAGTTGCACTTGCGTTTAAAACTTTTGACATTGCACCCTCATCTTTGGGCGTAGTTACTTCATCGTGAGCGTCTTCGTGTTCCACTCCTTTAATCTCGTTTTCTAATGTTGTATTCATGTAGTTATGGAGAGGAGGCCTAGTACTTTTCCTAGTCTGTGACTTGGAATTACACAAGTATTTCGGTTTAGCTCCCTTTAGTCTCCGGCTAATAAAATACCTAGCTAGTATACAGAAATAAGCTTATTTTGCAAATTTGGCGTTTATTATAAAAGAAAACCGCCACGGTGTCCTGTGGCGGTGGTGTGAAGGGTGGGGCAGCTTCGGTTTAGCCTTGTGAGGTTCGATCTTGTCGCAAATTCCAACTTGATCATCGCCCAAAGGGCGCCTCATAGGTTCCCAGCTCTTTTTAAGGAACTGGTACTCAGGTGTCGCCACCGAGAGCCGGTCAAGCCGGTTTGTAACTCTCTGATCTGGGCGATCCTACAACCCCTTCCCGAAGGAAGGTTTTGGCTGTTACTGCCGCGGCCGCGGAGCAATCACTATTGTTTTCTTCCTAGGCCACCCGTCCTTCACAGGCTAGATATTACACTCGAGTTTGTTAATGTCAAGTTGTAATTATATTTGAATCATTTGTATATTTGTATATACTGTTAATATTATGATTATCACATATCACGGTGCTGATTTTTTCAAAGTATCTTTTGGGGATACTACCATTGCAGTCAATCCTATTTCCAAGGACTCAAAAATAAAAAGTACCAGATTTGGTAGCGACATTACCTTGGTATCCTTAAATAGTCCTGAACACAATGGTGCAGATATAACTTCACGAGGTGATAAGGAATCTTTTCTTATAAAAGGTCCGGGGGAATATGAGGTGTCAGAAATTTTTATAAAAGGATTTTTATCAAAATCGAACTATGGTGGAAAAGAGAAGGTCAATACTATATACACAGTTTCTCTTGAGGGGATAAACTTGTGTTTTCTTGGAGCTTTGGGGGACAAGGACATTTCTGCTGAAACGAAGGAAGCCATAGATGGAATAGACATTCTTTTTGTACCAATCGGTGGTGATGGTGTTTTGGACCCAGCAGTTGCACATAAATTAGCCGTACAATTTGAGCCAAAAATAATAATACCTAGTCACTATGGAGATGTTGGAACAGCGAATTCATTAAAAATTTTCTTAAAAGAGGCGGGTGAAGAGGGTGTAAGGCCTATTGATAAATTGACCATTAAAAAGAAAGATCTAGATGGTAAAGAGGGAGAGGTGGTGGTATTGGAACAAGTGTAAGAAATTTCTAATTTCTAATTAACCTAGAAATATACAGTTGGGATTTGTTTAGAAATTAGGGTAATTAGAAATTAGGAATTTTATCTAAACATGTTTGAACTCATTGAAAGATTAAGAAATAAATCAGATCGTACTAAAAAACAAGTGGCTTTTTTTGTTTCTATTTTTATTGCGGGAATGATTTTTATAGTTTGGTTATCTGTTATCTATCCAGATTTTAGAAAAAGGCAGAAAAAAAATGATGAGGTGTCAAATCTAGAACCAAGTCCATTGGGAACTATAACAGAAACGTTTGTAACTGCTTTCTCAGCTATTGGTGAACAGTTTGCTGATTTAAAAGAGTCAGTCTCATACATTACGACAAGTCCAGCGTACTATAGTACGACTAGCACGACAACCAGTGAGGTGGTTGTGTCTACCACAACACCAGAAATAACTCCTAGTTTTTAGAAGAATTGTTTGTATGCAAAACTAGTGATTTTTGGTCCAAATCAGCTTTGAAAATCAGGATAGCTTGTGCTATAATAAAAAGGCTTATTTTTATTTATGTTCGGTAGTAGAAGCTCCCATTGTGCCAAAGGCACATAAAAAATGGGGGCTTCACTACCGGGGCTATCCCGTAGTGAAAATTACGTCAAATAAGTTCAATATGTACAGAAACACACACAGGTCGGCATTATCAATAGTTAACCTCGAAATGATACTTAGCTCTTTGAGCTATGTCATTTTATACTAGCTGGATGCCTAAAAAAAACGCAGACGAACCAAAAGTACCTGAAAGATTAAGTATTATCTCCCAGGAAATAGTGGACGAGATGAAAACCTCGTTTATTGATTATGCTATGTCTGTTATCACAGATAGAGCTCTTCCTGATGTTAGAGACGGTTTGAAACCTGTTCATCGCAGAGTTCTATTTGCCATGAATGAACTCGGATTAACATCTGGAGCAAAGACTAGAAAATCAGCAGCGGTTGTTGGAGAGGTGCTTGGAAACTATCACCCACACGGCGATGTTGCTGTGTATGACTCGATGGTTAAAATGGCCCAGGACTTTACCATGCGCTATCCTCTTGTATTGGGTCAAGGAAACTTCGGCTCTATAGACGGTGACTCTCCTGCGGCCATGAGATATACCGAAGCAAAAATGACCAAACTGTCTTCCGAGCTTTTACGTGATATAGAAAAAGAAACAGTGGATTTTATTCCAAACTACGATGGCACAAAAAAAGAACCAAAAGTTTTACCGACAACAGTACCAGCACTTCTTTTGAACGGTACGTTGGGTATTGCGGTGGGTATGGCAACGAATATTCCTCCACATAACTTGCGAGAGGTGATGGATGCAGTTTCTTATCTGGTGGATAACAAAGATGCTACCACAGAAGATTTACTCCAATTTGTTAAAGGTCCAGATTTTCCAATTGGAGGTATTGCTTTTAACCAAAAAGATATAGCGCATGCTTACGCGAATGGTAAGGGTGGGGTTGTTACTCGTGGTGAAGCAGAAATAGTAGAAAACAAAGCCGGACAATTCCAGATTATAATTACATCTATTCCATTTAGAGTAAACAAAGCAAATTTAATTACAAAAATTGCAGAACTTGTCCGTGATAAGAAACTGGATGGTGTAAAAGCTATGCGAGACGAATCAGCAAAAGATATTCGTATTGCCATTGATTTAAAGGGAACATCACATCCACAAACAGTACTCAATTATATATACAAACACACACAACTAGAAGAAGCATTTCATTACAACATGGTAGCTCTGGTAGATGGTGTTCCAAAAACATTGTCTCTCAAGGGAATTTTGGAAGAGTTTGTTGCCCACAGAGTTACTGTTGTTAGACGCCGAACTGAATTTGATCTGAAAAAAGCCTTAGAGAGGGAGCATATTTTGCTTGGCCTCAAAAAAGCTTTGGATCACATAGACCAAATAATAAAACTCATAAAGGGTTCAAAGGATACAGCAGAGGCACACAAGAAATTGATGTCAGAATTTAAGTTTTCTACTATTCAGGCTGCGGCTATTTTGGAGATGAAACTTTCACGTTTGGCCGGACTAGAAAGAAAGAAAATAGAAGATGAACTTAAGGCGGTTCAGGAGTTTATTGAACAAATGAAAGCTATCCTAGCTAGTCCAAAGAAAATTCTTGGAATAATAAAAGATGAATGTAAGGAAATTAAAGAAAAATACGGAGATGATCGTAGGACAAAAATAATAAAAGGTGGTGTTCAGGTTTTGTCTGTAGAAGATTTGATACCAGACGAAGAAAACGCACTTGTTTTGACTGCTGGAGGGTACATAAAACGCACAAACCCAGACGAATTTAGAAAACAAAAACGTGGAGGGGTTGGTGTGGTGGATATGGATACAAAAGAGGAAGATTTTGTCACAAATCTTTTAATTGCCTCTACACACAGCGACCTTCTGTTTTTCACAGATAAAGGTAAGGCTTACCAAACAAAAATGTATGATATTCCAGAGGGTAGGAGAGCAACTCGCGGTAAATCTGTTATGAATTTCTTACCACTTTCAGAGGGAGAAAAAATAACATCTATTTTACCAATGCCAAAAGAGGTTAAGAAATCAGAAAGCTCTCTTATGATGGTTACAAAGCATGGTGTAGCCAAGAAAGTTGCTACCTCAAGTTTCCACGATGTGCGTATTTCAGGAATCATAGCTATCAAGCTGGATGATGGGGATGCTTTGGTGTCGGCATCATTTGTTCACAAAAAAGACACTGTTATGGTGGTTACAGCAAAAGGCCAATCAATACACTTCAAGGAGGCAGATATTCGAGAAATGGGCAGAACCGCTATGGGGGTTCGAGGTATTAAGTTGGGTAAAGGTGATGAGGTTATTTCTGCTGAAACTGTTCCAAATGAACTTAATAGTGCGACCCTTATGGTTATTTCTGAACACGGTTACGGAAAACGAACAGATATAGATGAATACAAAGTTCAAAACAGAGGTGGCTCAGGAATAAAAACAGCAAAAGTCACTCCAAAAACTGGCAAACTCATATCAGCCAAGGTTTTTGCTTCTGATGAGGCGGAAGTTGTGGCCATCTCAAAGAAATCTCAAGTTATACGTGTTGATGCAAAAGAAATAAATGTGCTGGGACGACAGACCCAGGGTGTGCGTGTGATGAAACTCCGCGAAGGGGATTCCATTGCATCTCTTATTTGTTTATAAGGTAAATTTAATATTATGTATATACAAGATGAAACTGTATCTAAAAAACCACCAGTGTGGAATACATTGTGGTTTTTGTGGTTAACAACAACTGTTTTGTATTTAATCATTTTTATGACTTATGGAATCAGTTATGGTATTGCTGACTTATTACCGTTCAGGTTTATATATTATCCCTTAACTATAAGCGTTATAGGGGTGATCGTTGGTTTGTTTGTACCATTTGGTCTTTACAATTTTACTATGTTGTATGGACAATCACCGTTATTATTACTTATGTTTGCAATTATTCTTGTATTAATGATGGTTTATAACAACAAAATGCTTAAATCTTTCGTTGACAGGCCAAGATTAAAGTTTTTTATAAATCTGTTTATACTCGTACTCCTTACTCTTGTTGTTGATTTATTGCTTTGGGGTGATTGGAGGTCTCTTTTGATATTATATGGAGGGTTTCATTGATCAAACTCTCAAGTTACACTAATACTCTGAAATTTTTAACAAAAATTTCGCTGAGGAGATTTTGTTGACAACCTACTTACGGAAAACATTTTTTCGTACTATAATATGTACATATGTTTTCTGATCCTAAAAAAAATATAGAACAGTGTGGTATTCAAGCGGGAATGGAAATAGCTGACTTTGGAAGCGGTTCTGGACATTACAGTCTAGAGGCGGGTAGGGCTCTTGTATCCACTGGACGTGTTTATGCTGTTGATATCCAGCAAGAACTTTTGACCAAACTCAAAAACATGGCTTCTCGTGAAGGGGTTTATAACATTGAGGTTATTTGGGGTGATATAGAAAAGATAAACGGTACAAAGCTGAAAGATAACAGTATTGATTTGGTTTTACTTTCGAATATTTTGTTTCAAGTGGATGAGAAAGAGGGTGTGGTTAGGGAGGTAAAAAGAGTTCTTCGTCCCGGTGGGCGTGTTTTGGTGGTGGACTGGACAGATTCTTTTGGTGGTCTCGGACCAAAACCAGAAATGGTCTTTAGAAAAGAAAAGGCCGGAGAGATGTTTGAAAAAAATGGCTTTCATCTAGACAGGGAAATATTAGCAGGTGTGCATCATTATGGCCTTATTTACAAAAAATTATGACCCGGTAGTAGAACTTGGTGTGGCACAGGTTACTGTGCGGGAAGATATACACCAAGTTCACTACGGGGTTCACCCAGTAGTGAAAATGGCATTGAATAAGTTTTTATAAATCAATAAATTATGAAAAAGTCGAAATTAGCAATTAATAAATTAAAGAATGACATTATTTTCCAAGAACTATGTCATTTTCTACTACTGGGATGAGTACTTTTAAAATAATAATCACATCCATTTTTGCTGTGTCATTCGTGGTGGGTGTTGGTCTTTTTGCTGTCTCTAAGGGCACATCTTCAAAACAAACGGCTGACCTTGTGGTTTGGGGTACGGTTTCAAGGAGTGTATTTAATCAGGCCTTAGAAAATTCACCTCTAAAAGATAGTAAACTAATCAAAATCTCTTACGTAGAAAAGAATTCCTCCACATTTGATACAGAATTTATCGAGGCTCTGGCAGATGGTGTTGGACCAGATGTTGTAATAATTCGTGATGACTATGTCTACAAAAACCGGAATAGACTACTAGTTATTCCATATACAAACTATACGGAGCGGTCTTTCAAGGATAATTTTATTGAGGCAGGAGAAGTGTTTTTGAGTCCTGAAGGGGTCGTGGCACTACCTTTTATTATAGATCCCATGGTTATGTATTGGAATAGGGATATATTCTCAAACAATCTTATAGCCGAAGTTCCTAGATACTGGGATGACTTTTATAATTTAGTAGAAAAAACAACCAGACGAGATTCCAATGCTAATATACTTCAAAGTACAGTAGCAATGGGTGAGTGGAGTAATATAACAAATGCTAAAGAAATAATATCTATGCTGATATTACAAGCCGGGACCCCGATAATCAGTCGTACTGAAGATGGTGTTTCTTCATTTTTAAACTCAAAGTTAGATTATGCAATTGTTCCAGCAGAAAGTGCTATTAACTTTTATACCCAATTTTCTAATCCTACTTCCCAAAATTATACTTGGAATAGATCACTTCCAACATCTCTAAATATGTTTTTGTCTGGGAAACTTGCCACTTATATAGGTTTTGCAAGTGAAATTTTTTCAATACAGCAGAAGAACTCAAATCTCAATTTTGATGTGACTTATGTGCCACAAATACGCGAAGCTAATAAAAAAACAGTTTTTGGAAGGATGCATGCTGTGGCCCTAGTCAAACAATCAAAACAACTAGCAGGGGCATTCACCCTGGCGTCAGCTTTAACAGAAACATCAACAATAAAATCATTGGAATCAATTACCAATCTACCACCAGTACGGAGAAATTTGATAGGTAATAAACCGACAGATGCTTTTAGGTTGGTGTTTTATAATTCAGCTCTTATCTCAAGCTCTTGGATAGACCCAGATTTCGTTGGAAGTAACAAGGTTTTTCGTGATATGATTGATTCTATAACTAGTGGTAGGTCGAGAGTGAGTGACGCAATCGATAGGGCAGATTCTGAGCTCAGAGTATTACTCAAGTAATTTTATATGATTTCTTACGTAAATATAAAAAAAATAAGCAGGTTTCTTGGAATGTTTTTTGTATTAGTTTTTTTTACCTCACCTTTTTTTGTTTATTCAGCACCTAGTCAGGACACAATAAATAAAAAAACGGGTATTACCTACGAATGCGTAGATGCTAAGGGTATCATAGGGAATTGCGACTTCCAAGATTTATTAAATGCTGTTAAAAAAGTTGTAGATTATGCCGTGGGGTTTACGTTGTTCTTTTCTGTTATAGTCATAGCTTGGGCTGGGTTTAAATATATGACGTCTGGTGACAGTGCAGGAGAGAGGAAAAAGGCAAATGATATGCTTTTAAGTGTGGCTAAAGGAATAGTTTTTATACTAGCAGCGTGGCTTATAGTTTCATTAATATTAAGAGCTCTTCAGGTAGATACACCAATACAATTTTAATTAATTAAGATGAAAACATTAAAAAAAATATCAATACACTTATTAGTTTTAAGCTTTTTTGTTATTCCAATTTTATTATTTGCACAGACACCAGTTAACCAGCCATCTTCGGAAAATGGGGTTCCAGTTAACTTTAAGATTGAAAATCCGTTTAAAGGAGGTAATACACTTACGGAATTGATTGTTGCTTTGCTAAACAACGTGGTTATGCCTGTAGCCGCTGTGGCTGTGGTCATGTGGATCATTTATGCAGGATTTACATTTTTAACTGCACAAGGCAAGGAGGCAGAGATAAGAAAAGCAAAAGACAGGCTTTTGTGGTCTCTCATTGGAGCCGGGATACTCTTAGGGGCAGTAGGTATATCAAAAGTAGTTGAAAACACTGTGAAAGCACTTATACAAACAACACCATAAAGATGAAAAATATATATAAAATAATTTTTACGTTTTTGGCATTTATTATGCCAACACTAATAAAGGCTGAGGGTTCTTTTTTGAATAGTAGTACTATCGGAGGAGTTATAACAGAAATCACTGGTATTATAGGCAGTATTCAACCTCTACTTATGGCCGCCGCCTTTTTAGTTTTTTTCTGGGGTCTTTCTAAATTTATTTTGAATTCTAATAAACCTGAAGAAATTAAAAATGGTAAAAATTATATGATATGGGGAATTTTGGCTCTTTTTATTTTACTAACTTATATGACAATAATTGGTCTTGTGTCAGATGAGTTTGATATTGGTCCAAAAGACCCAATAATACCAATTTTACCAACAAACGCTCAAACTACGCCATAACACAATCAATATGAAAAAACACACAATAATAAAGATATTATTAGTACAAATTTATTTAATACCAGTTATAACTCTAGCCGCTGCTGAGGGTATCAAGGGTTTAATTAGTGATGTTGGAAATGTTATGGGAATCATGCAACCAATATTACTAGGTTTGTCAGTAGTGTATTTCTTTTGGGGTATAGGGCAGTTCATATTACATGATGCGGGTAGTGAAAAAACTCGCGAAGATGGAAAAAGAAAAATGATGTGGGGTGTAATAGCTATCTTTGTTTTTATATCGATTAATGGTATTTTGGGTTGGTTCGGTGATCTTATAGGAATATCTGTGTCTCCATCTACACCAAGTGTTACAACATCAGAGGAATATAATCTTGACCAATTAAATCCATAATATTTATTAATTCACTAAAATCATGAAAAAAAATAAAATCAAATTCATATTGTCCTTGCTGATATTAATCATTCCATCTGTTTCCTTTGCAGCTCTTGAGGGTGTGGTGGACCTGGTTAAAGGCTTTGGGACACTTCTTGCTTCTGTTATACCAGTATTGGTCGGTCTTGCGGTTATTTACTTTTTTTGGGGCGTAGGACAGTTCATATTACATGATGCTGGCAATGATAAAGCAAGAGAAGATGGTAAAAAGAAGATTTTGTGGGGAATTATCGCTCTGTTTGTTATGATTTCTTTATGGGGCATTACTGCATGGATAGGACAAGTTGTTGGCATAGATAATGTTGGTCAAAATAATTCCTTAAATAATAGTGGCTCAACTGAGTCTCCGTGGTCTGAATGTCCGCAAGGTTTTTATAGCGACAACAATGGTCGTTGTATACCAGACTAATTTCACCGTTATCCACAGTTTGTTGTATGTTTCTTCGTTTTGTATTATAATTTGGGTATTATACGTAATATTAATAATAATTTATTAAAAATATGAAAAAAGTTATTTATGGTTTGATGTCTTTTGCTCCTGTGTTGGCTTTTGCTCAAGCACCAACAACAGATTTTGGTTTTCTAGAGAACTTGGTAAGACAGGTTGGAAATGCAATAGCACTTGTTATTCCAATAATGCTTGGTTTGGCTATCATATACTTCTTCTGGGGACTTGTTCAATACATTAAATCTGCAGGTGATCCAAAAGCAGCTGCACAGGGTAAAAGTATTATGATATACGGTATTATAGCTATATTTGTTATGGTTTCAGTTTATGGTATCGTTGGTTGGTTACAAGGAGTGATAGGTATAGATGCCAATGCTGGTATAAATGAAATAACTGTACCTGGCTTAGGTAACTAGTTGTTATTGGTATGACCATCATTCCTTTTCTTAACAGGATTAATGAGCTTGTTCTCAATCCTCTTATTATCCTAGCTTTTACTCTTTCTTTTGCCTATCTTGCTTATAGTGTGGTCAGATTTCTCCGACTAGAAGCAGGGGATAAAAATAGAAAAGAAGCTCAAGATGCGATAATGTGGGGTATAGCAGGAATGGTCATCATGTTTTCTGTCTACGGAATAATAAATTTTGTGTTGGCTTCGTTTGGCGTTACAGCTGAACCAAATGCGCAGTTGTATCTACAGCCATAAAATTTACGCAAATAAGCCGCGCAACACCTATCAGGTTTGCGCGGCTTTTTGGTTTCCCCGCCGAAACGGGTCTTACCTAGAGACGGTCACTTTGACCGGCTCTGTTATTCCAGATTGGACTTCCACGTACGTGGAGGTGAAGAGGTCTTTGACCCTCCCATCTCCATTGTCCTGGTGGATCACACCCTTGTCGTCTCTGATGAGAATGGGTTTACCTGCCTCACCCCGGATTATTGTCCCGTTCAGGATGGGTATTTGTTCACTCCATCCACCGACGGGAGCGATGATCTCTGTTGGCAGAGCAGCAATCCGAGCTTTCTGAGCAACTTTCTGAGCTACAATGGCCTGCTGATACTCTGCAATAGCCTTTTGCCTTGCCTGGGAGTAGTAGCTTTCACTCCACCCCCAGGCTGTCCAGATGTTGCCGATGAGAAGGATGGCCAGAACCCAGCTGGTTCCTGGGACGAACCCCTTCTTGCCTTTCTTGTCTGCCTCGCGGAAGAACAAGAACGCAATAAGGAGGACGACGTGATCCAGCCAGAACACAAAGTTGCTGGCGAGACCTGACCACAAAACCTGCCAGAAGTACCAGACCAAGAGGTGACAGCCGATGAGAATAGCTGCGGCTCGCGCTACAGCCTTCCAGTTGTCCCGAATCTTGGTCAGCAGCGTATTTGCTGCCGTTGAGGTGGTGGTGGATGGCCCACCGGCAATCAACAGGAGGGTAACGAGAGTGATCATCAGAATCACTCCCAATGTCACCCCCACTACCACCGGTCCCAACCAGACTAGCGTGGAAAGCAACAGGACAAGTCCGGTTGCAATCCCCGCCATCGTGATCTTGGTCATTTCTTTTCTCCCGGGAGGGGAATTGACACGTTGCCAGCCCCTCCATCAACCAACGTTGTGATTTTGGATCCCTCACGGGTGAACCTTTCGGCTCTTCCAACAGATCCAGCAACCTGGGCAGCGACATCGGGGTTCACACCCTTATCGCTCAATCTCTGCACCGTCTCGATCACGTCTGTAATTCTCGCTACAGCTCGGATCCTATCGGCCTCGGCCTGCCCTTCCGCGTTCGTGACAGCTACTTTCTTCTGGAGCTCGGCCGCCTTCACATTAGCCTCTCCCTGAAGTCTGGCTTTCTCGCCGGCCTCAAGGATGGCTTGGGTTTCCTTGTCAGACGCCTCATAATTCGAGACACTGACTCCCTTGAGGCAGACTCCAATCTCATCAATAATGATTTCATTGATGTCATGGATGATGGCCTTCGACATATCTCCGCCATCCTTCTTGTCTGACTTTCGGAAGTCGTCGTATGTCTTCCTCTGGCAGTACTCGATGACCGCACTCCTCACATAGGAAGAGAGAAGGTCAAAGAAGTTCGCCTTTTGGATGAAGATTGGAACAGTGGGGCTCACCACCTCGAACTTACACAGGACGAGAAGATTTGCCCGGAGGTTGCCCTCAAACTCGACATCAGGCACCATTACTGGACGGGGGAACTTCCAGCGGAGAGAGGTCACTTCCGTGGCCTTCTTCTCTCGTTGGATCCACTGTGACGGGTCCATGCCTTGCTTCATCTCTGGGTTCTCTCTTTCCTTGATGATAGAGAACCTGTAGATTCTTCGAAATGGGTATATTCCAATCCAGAAGAGTCCGAATTTTCTCTCTAACCAGGTTTGGTTTGTCTTATTGCCATCCAACGGTTCGAGCTTTTGAGGTTCGTCCTCGTTCAGTCTCATTGTTGGAATGTTCACTATGGTTTTCACCCAAGAATCACCGGCAACAACGTACTTCATGTCACCAGTCTCAACCTTGGTAAAGAAGATGTCTTGCGGTGACAGTTTCCATCCCATTGAAATTACGATGGCTGAAAGCAGTATCGCGAAGACGAGAAACTCGATGACGATGATGAACAGTGTTGTCATTTCTTTCTCCAATTCAATCTAGAACTTTCAAGGAACGTTGAAGGCCCTCTCGGAACATCCGAAAGTAGCCCAATCTGATTCTGGTACTATTCTATCATAGTTTAGTCAAAAAGTCAAGTTAAAAAATCCTGAAAAATGGCTGTAAATAAAGCTGGTTTTTGATTATAAAAATAGTTTTTAAAAACGAAAACCGCCGCGCTAGAGAGACACAGTGGTCTTCGCTTTAGCTGGCGGTCGGTATGTAATAAGGGGAACGATTCCTCATTGAGTCGAGGAGGGATCTATAGCACTGGCCACACAGATCGTGGTCCTTAACGTAAATCCAGCCTGTTGATTTGCGTTTCTTGTGCACAGGCACCCTGATGGGTCTTTTGCACTGTACACATTCGTGCTTTTTATTATGACACACGGGCATCTCCTTCTTTTTTGATAATAATACAGAATGATAAATAAGTCAAATGGTGAGGCAGGGAGGGAGTCTCGGTCGTTACACGACCATTACATTTTTTTACAGGGATTCTTCCTTTATTTTATTTCGTCGTTACTCAATAAAATTCAGGACGCAGAATCACAACATTCGCTACTGCGAGCCTGGCTGTGATTCTGTTCGAGTCCCTCACGCAAAACTTTTTTAAACGGGACATTCGACTCTTACAGAGTCTGTAAACCTGTTCTGTTTTTTGTTTCGCAAACTCACAAAAAACTATCACAGGTCTTCGAGTCCCTCACGAAAAGTTTCCCAGACTTTGCTCTTACTCACAAAACAAAAACCGCTTTCGCGGTTTAGTTTTGTGGGTAAGGAGGGACTCGAACCCTCAAGCCTTGCGGCACTAGTTCCTAAGACTAGCGTGTCTACCAATTGCACCACTTACCCGTATGGAATACAGGGTAACATAAATACGGGAATGCGCCCAGTAGGGAATCGTGAAGAAGGGAATCGAAACTTACAGTTTCTGTACACCTGTTCTGTTTTTTGTTTCGTGAACTCACAAAAAACTATCACAGGTTTTCGATCCCTACCACAAAGCCATAACATGGCTTTGTTCTGGGTGCTCGAAAATTACTTACGTAATTTTCTGTGCGCCCAGTAGGGATCGAACCTACGACCTTATCCTTAAGAGGGATCTGCTCTACCAGCTGAGCTATGGGCGCAAAATATTTTTTAAAAATTCTTAAATATAATACCTCACATTTTCTTTGTTCTGCTCCCTGCCTGCCGGTAGGCAGGTACCAGCTGAGCTATGGGCGCAAAAACTTATATTACCACAAAACGAAGTTTCTTCGGAGCTTCGGTGGGGTAATCTTTTTGAATTTTATTTCGTTGTCACTCAATAAAATTCAAAACGCAGATTTCTGACAAACGCTGGTGCGTTTGTAGACCATAAATCTGTTCGATTCCCACGCGTAAAGCGTTGCTTTACTCGCGGGCTGGTGCCCGAGGTGGGAATCGAACCCACATCCCTTACGAGACACGATTTTAAGTCGTGCGCGTATACCAATTCCGCCACTCGGGCAAACATCTACCAATACACAAAATATTTTTGTGTGGAGGCCTGGGGCGGAATTGAACCGCCGTATAAAGATTTTGCAGATCTTTGCCTTACCACTTGGCTACCAGGCCTATAAATTCTAGCCCTGACTCAACAAATCGTCAATTTTTTGGCGATTTTTTTCTCCGTTATCTATCTCAAAATCCATTTGAGGAATTCTTCCTAGTCTAGAGTTTTCCTTTATGAATTCTTTGAATTCACTCCTTTTTCTTTTGGCGAATTCTAGAGCGGTTTTTTCAAATTCTGTTGGAAAAACCGTAAACAAAATAGTAGCATATTTTCCATCTCTCGTTAAATTAACATC
>CAZDPS010000003.1:0-61775 GCA_964507615.1 uncultured Candidatus Saccharibacteria bacterium
GAATGGAAACCATGGCGATAGTGTATAGGCACAAGCTGGCTTAACTGCGAGACGTACGTGTCGAGCAGATGCGAAAGCAGAGCTAAGTGAACCGACCTTACGCGTTAGACGCGGGGGAAGATTATCGGACAAAAGCTACTCCGGGGATAACAGGCTAGTTCCGCCTAAGCGTCCATAGCGACGGCGGAGTTCGGCACCTCGATGTCGGCTCAACACATCCCGGGGGTGGAGAAGCTCCCAAGGGTTTGGCTGTTCGCCAATTAAAGTGTTACGCGAGCTGGGTTCAGACCGTCGTGAGACAGGTTGGTCTCCTATCTACTGCAGGCGTTGATTCTTGAAGGGATTTGCTCCTAGTAATTGAATTGCTACTTCAAAGAGTAATCTTTGATGACAATTTGGCTAATAACGGTGAAGTCTTAATTATTTTGTGTCTGTTGATAACTCTATTTATTTCGGTCCAGAAATTAGAGTACAATAGTAAGTGTAAACTTACTTGAGGACCAGAATAAATTAAGATAATACCGTGGGAAGTCGATCTAAAACAGAATTAGCATATATTGCTGGATTTCTTGATGGAGATGGTAGTCTTATGCTTCAGATAAAGAAGCGTAAAGACGGCAAAACCAATTTTCGGTTTATGCCAACTATCTGTTTCTATCAAGACACAAGGCATGAAAATCCTTTACTTTGGATTAGAGATGTACTCGGTATCGGGTATATCTCAAGAAGAAATGATGGAATGAGTGAGCTTAGGATAAACGGTTACAAACAAGTAGGCGGTATCCTAAATGATCTCTTTGAATTCATTAGATTCAAAAAAGTTCAAAGCCAAGCATTATTAAATGCTTGTAGGGTTCTTTCTTCAAAAAGTTTTAGTAAATTCTCTAAAACAGAAATTACTAAACTTGTTGACCTGATTCTCATAATTCAAAAAGAGAATTATGTTACAAAGAAAAAGAAGACCAAAAAGGAATTGTTAATTCAATTAGGTTTGACCCCGTAACGACTGAGTCTGAGGCTTTTTGCTGAAGACGAGATTTGTGTAATGGTGAATCATTTCTTTGAAAATGACAGCTTGCACTTATAATATGCCAACATCCGACTCTACTGAATAAGTGGAAGGATGAAGATATAGTCTGTGCTCCTGGTGACAGGGGAAATAATTTTAAATTTATTTAAAATTACACGACGAGAGGACCGGAGTGAACTGACCTCTGGTGTACCTGCTGTGTTGCCAAATGCAGCGCAGGGTAGCTATGTCGGGGCGGAGTTACCGCATGATAACCTCTGAAAGCATCTAAGAGGGAAGCTAGCCCTAAGATTAGGAATCGTTATGAGACTCGTAGGAGATGACTACGTTGATAGGCACTAGGTGTAAGGCGAGTAATCGTTTAAGCCGAGGTGTACTAATTGTCCATTCTGTTAGGAAATTTGAAAGCCAATTAATTTTGTTCTGCTTTTTGAGACTTCTGGCTTCTTTTTGAGGCGAGGTCTTGTTTGGTCGTTGATTCCTTATGTGCGGATTTGTTCCGCACAGTAGAGCGGGGACTTAGCTCAGTTGGTAGAGCAGAGGATTGAAAATCCTTGTGTCGTAGGTTCGAATCCTTCAGTCCCCGCCACACCCAATCTTAGGGTGTAAAATGTTCTTTGGATCGCGACTGTCATATGACTGTCGCGTCCGCACATGAGGAATCAAAAGGTTAATTAAAATTTGGATGTTTAGTCTCGGTGATTTGTCGCAGAGGTCACACCCGTTCTCATTCCGAACACGGAAGTTAAGCTCTGTTGAGGCGATGGTACTCGTAAAGGGGAGAGTAGCTAGTCGCCGGGACTAAGTATCTAAACTCGTAAAGGGGTGAGCTTGGGGTAGGGGGCCCAAGCGCAAGACTCATTGAGCCTGAGCTTGTCGAAGGCCAATGAGTGGACAGTCCCTGTAAGGGAAGTAGCTAGGCGCCAGAACAGATAGCTCGATTTTTATTTCTACCTTTAAACTTGAGGTTTTTTAATTTATACTTAAATGTATGAACGAATGGGCTTCAAGGAGAAAATCAATTTATTTGGCAATAGTTGTTGTGTTTTTTACACTGCTTGCCTCTCTATTGTTTTGGAAGTTTTGGTACAGTACGCCAACTTGTTCTGATGGTTTGAAAAATGGAGACGAAACCGGTATTGATTGCGGAGGTTCATGCTCAATGATATGTTCTGCAGAGGCGCTACCTTTGGTTATCAGGTCGGATCCGAGAGTTTTTGAAGTGATCCAAAATGTGTGGAGTACAATTATTTATATTGAAAACCAAAACTCAAATCTGGACGCCTCTTATGTTCCATATACTTTTTATTTTTATGATGAAGAAAACAATCTTTTATACAAAAGAGAGGGTATTACTGTAGTACCCAAAAACAAAACATCAGCAATATTTGAAGGTTCTATAAATATAGAATCTGGAAAGAAAGTGAAGAGAGTTACTTTTGAGTTGGGTAAAGATATTTCTTGGAGTAGAAACAGTTTTGCAAGTGATGAGCTGGCAATTACGCACAGTTCTTTGTTAAGAGAGGAGACTGCTCCAAGAGTAGAAGCCAGGGTAAAAAATGAATCAATAGAAGATATTGAGGATATAGAACTGGTGATTTCTGTTTTTGACGGTGCTGATAACACTATTGCCGCCTCTCGAACGTTTATAGATAAGCTAAATAAAAATTCTTCCACAGATGTATTCTTTACTTGGCCGAGACCTTTTGATCTCGGTGTTAAGGTTTGCGAAAA
This sequence comes from uncultured Candidatus Saccharibacteria bacterium, assembly GCA_964507615.1. GTDB lineage: Bacteria > Patescibacteriota > Minisyncoccia > Phycocordibacterales > DATDWN01 > C7867-006. The sequence goes on from CAZDPS010000003.1 coordinate 2,765, forward strand.
ACCATCAAACACAGTTTTGCTTCTAGATAGATCAGGGTCAATGTCTTCTCTTGGTAGTAATCCTCCTGAACCTCTAACATCAGTAAAGACAGCGGCCGCCTCTTTTGTTGATGAGCTTGGTGATAAGGATAGGGTATCGGTAGTGTCTTTTGCAACGAACGTAAAGGACCCGATAGAATCTACTCTTACCAATAGTTTTGATCTGATAAAAAAGGCGGTAGGTTCTATAGAAATAGAGAAGGGCACCACTCAGTATACAAATATATACGATGCTCTCAGAGTTGGCTTTTTGGAACTTGAATCCAAAGTAACCGACCAGTCTTCCTCTAAGGTAATGATATTGCTTACTGATGGTGTCGCTAATTATCCAAAGAATCCACAAGGTAAAAATACAGAAGATGATACCAAGCATGCGGAAGCTCTGAGCCTCGAACAAGCGGTAGGTGTAAAGCAGGCTGGTGTGGATATATATACTATTGGATTGGGTAAGGATATAAACGAATCATTTTTGAAACAACTAGCTTCGGATAATAATAAATATTTCTTTTCTCCAACTACCAAAGAGTTGAGAGAGATATACAAAAATATCTCCTCAAATATTTGCAAACAAAAGCCAGCCAAGGTAGATATTACCTACAAGATTTTGAGATAGATTTCCGTTTTACAATATGCTGACAATCTTAAATAAAATAAAAAATTCTATTGATTGGAGTATTTTGATACCTGCAGTCCTGGTTTCTCTCTCTGGTATCGTGACCATGAATTCTTTTGTTGGCAACAATAACTTTGCAGAGAGGCAGGTCATCTGGCTCCTTATTTCTGTTTTTGTTTTTATCATTGCTTCTCTTGTTGATTGGAGGTTTTTGCGTAGGACCAAGGTTATCGTATCTATCTTCGTTTTTTCATCCCTCATACTTTCTTTTTTGTTTGTTGTGGGTTCTGTTTTTAAAGGGGCAAAAAGTTGGTTTAATCTAGGTTTTTTTGCTTTTCAGCCGGTGGATTTTGCAAAGATGGTTATTATATTTGTCTTAGCAAAGTATTTTTCTAGAAGGCATATAGAGATAAGGAATGTAAGGCATATACTTGTATCTGGTGCGTATGCCTTTATAACCTTTGCACTTATATTTTTACAACCAGACTTTGGGTCAGCCATAATAATATTTTTTATTTGGCTTGGAATGGTGCTTTTCTCTGGGATATCAAGAAAGCATCTTTTTGTTGTTTTTATGATAGGAGTTGTCTCGTTTGTTGGTCTTTGGACCCTAGTCTTTAAGGATTATCAAAAAGCTAGAATAGTGTCTTTCATTAATCCGCTCACAGATCTCCAAGGGGCTGGTTATAACGCTTATCAATCAACTATTGCGGTGGGTTCTGGTGGAGTTTGGGGTAAGGGGGTCGGCCTCGGAAGCCAATCAAAATTGGAGTTCTTGCCAGAATATGAGACAGATTTTATATTTGCTGCTTTTGCTGAGGAGTGGGGACTTATCGGATCAGTCACAATCTTTATTCTATATGGAATTATTTTTTACAGGATATTAGACATATCAAAAAAAGCATCTACCAATTTCGAGACGCTTTTTGGTCTGGGGTTTTCGACTATTCTCCTCTCTCATTTTATTATCCATGTAGGGATGAACATCGGCATAATGCCGGTAACGGGAATAACTCTCCCTTTTATGAGTTATGGCGGTTCGCATTTGCTAGCAGAATTTTTTGGTCTTGGGATTATAAGCGCTATGAGAAACTATGCTATGGCAACCCACAAAGACATGATGAAAAATGAGCTGATAGAAGTATCTTAGTTTTTGTATAAACTTATAGTGCTTTCTATCATTTTGTTGAAGTTGAAGAATTCGGAAATCGTGCGCTTTATGTTTATAGAAAATTCCTTTTGCTTGTCTTTATGTTCTAGTAGGTAGGAGATTGCCTCTGCGATCTCTTTTGGATTCCTTGGGTGTACTAATATTCCATTTTGCATATCTTTTACTATCTCTGGAATACCACCAACACTGGTTGCTATTATGGGCAAACTAGCAAGTCCAGCTTCTAGGACTACATAGGGCAGTGCCTCGGTTCGAGAAGGAAGCAAAAATATAAGAGCGCCAGAAAGTAGTGATTTTGCATCAGGTATAAACCCTAGAAGCTTTACCGTGTCTTTTAGTTCCAATTTTTCTATAAGTTTTTCTAAAGAATCTTTTTCTTCACCGCCACCAAGTATTAGGTAAGTTATTTTTTGTTGTTTTTCTTTTGGTAGTAGAGAGATTGCTTTTATGGCGATATCCAAACCTTTATTTGAGTGTAGTTCACCAATAGATATTATGGTCGCCTTTTTGTCTTCGGCTACCCCTAGCTTGTCTCTGGATTCTTTGATTGTTAGTAATTTGTAATTTTTTATACCATTGTGTATTACCACAATTTTATTTCTCACAAATGAGAAAGAAGAAATACTTGTTTTTATTTTTTCTGCCACCGCTATCGTCTTGTGAGAGAGGAGGACTGTAATTGTGTGAAGTAACTTTATTATTATTTTTGATATTAAACTTCTGTTTTCGTTAAAGGCCCAACCGTGAGCTGTAAATATTATATTAGGGACAGCTTCTATTCTCCCAGCGAGACTTCCTAGTCCTCCAATTTTTGAGCTGTTTAGGTGGAGTATATCTGGCTTCTCGTCTCTTATTATTTTTATTAGGTCAAAAAAAAGTTTTGCATCTCTAAGTATGTTTATGTTTCTCTTTGATGCTTCCAGGTTTATAACTCTTATGCCTTGTTCGTTGAGTTTTTCTTTTAGTGAGACACCTTCTCCACAGGCCACTACTACCTCAAATTCATTTTTGGGTATGTTGGTTGCTAACTCGTATACATATCTCTGGGCTCCGCCAAAATTTGCTTTAGTTATACAAAGGAGAACTTTCTTTTTGCCACTTTTTGTGTGTTCCATACAAACGATAATATTCTCATAATTTGACTAAAATTTCAAATCAAAGTATAATTGACATAAACAAAATTTTATGAGTATTTCACGCAGGAAGGACAGTTTTATTCTTTTTGTTGGAGATGTTGTCTTGCTTTTTGCTGCTCTATATTTTGCTCTCGCCTTTAGATACTGGTCCATTCCTAGTGAAGAAATTCTAAAAATCCATCTCTCTCCGTTTGCTATTATTATTGCTGTTTGGTTGCTTATATTTTTTATAGGTGGTCTCTACGAAAAACACACACTGATATTAAAAAGCAAACTGCCTCAGACTGTTTTGAACGCTCAGGTGATAAACACCTTTATCGCGGTACTATTCTTTTATTTTATTCCTTACTTTGGTATTGCTCCTAAAACAAATCTTTTTATCTATTTAATTTTTTCTTTTGTGCTGGTGTTGGTCTGGAGAATATATGGAGACAAAACTTTGCATGCCTCTATCAAGGAGAGAGGGATTCTTGTGGGTAGTGGTGCAGAAATGAAAGAATTGAAAGATGAAGTAAACAACAATCCAAGATACGGTATGGAATTTGTTTCTTCTATAGATCTAAACAATATAGAAGGAGTCGACTTTAAAGAAGAAATAATCTCAAGAATATATTCAGAGGATATACAAATAATAGTTGTTGATTTGAAGAGTGAGAAAGTGGATCCAATACTACCGCACCTTTATAACCTTATCTTTTCAAAAGTTAAGTTTATAGATATGTATAAGGTTTATGAAGATATCTTTGATTCGGTACCACTCTCTCTTGTGAGATACAACTGGTTTTTGGAAAACATATCTACCGAATCAAAAACCACTTATGATTTTTTGAAGAGAGTTATGGATGTCTCGATGTCTTTTGTTATCGGTGTTATATCTTTAATAACTTACCCATTCGTTTTTCTGCTCATAAAATTTGACGATGGAGGAAAAATATTCTTTATTCAGGATAGGGTGGGAAAGGGTAATAAAGTAATAAAGGTTGCTAAGTTTAGGAGTATGAAGGAAGATGGGAGCAATAGTGTGACTAGGGTCGGCAAGTGGCTAAGAAGCTTTAGGATAGACGAACTTCCTCAGCTCTGGAGCGTGTTTAATGGTGATATGTCTATGATCGGTCCAAGACCAGAACTTCCATCACTTGTAAAACACTATGAAGAAGAAATACCGTACTACAATATCAGACACCTTATCAAACCAGGATTATCTGGTTGGGCGCAGTTGTACCAAAAAGACCCTCCAAAGGTTTCGGCTGATGCAGAAAAAACCAGACGTAAACTCTCCTTTGATCTCTACTACATAAAGAACCGCTCTCTTATGTTGGATATAAAAATAGCACTCAAAACTTTGAAGACCCTAATTTCAAGGAGTGGGGTGTAGTCTCTCTCAATCTCTTTTTTTCTAATCTCACTCTGATTGCTTATTTATTTTAATAATCCCTCTCCAGCCCTCCCTTTACTTTAAAGGGAGGGTGACTGCTATTCGAGATTGATATTTTTATAGTTATATTGTAGAATATTGGTGGAGGTATGCAGATGCAGGGTTTGAAAGTCTCGCTTTTGGACCGCTATGATGGTCGCGTGGCGACGTGGTGTGTAAGACGTAATAATGGAAGACTTCACATTATAGCTACATATGTAAGAGAGGGGGTTTTGAATCCAAAATACACCCTTAAATCGGTGAGGTTGGGTGGTTGCGGGTGCGAGCCTCTGGAAGAGGTGCCGGCGGAAGTACTTTTGGAAGCAGAGAAGTTATGGCAAAAGTGTTAATGGGGTATCAAGCCGGTGGATGTGGCACCACCGGCTTTTGATTGCAAAAATAATATTCCCTAACCCTTACAGGTTCTGTCTACTCATTGGCCTTCAACAAGCTCAGGCTCAATGAGTCTTGCGAAGCTCCAAGTTTTCGCTTCTCACCCTCTTTATCTTAAAGAGGGGAAACGCGCAATTTATTGTTTACTCTTATAATAATAAAATTTAGTTACCCTCTCTTTAGAGTAAAGAGAGGGCTAGGGAGAGATTAGGTATAATTAAATAATGGACTCCAAATTTCTCTACAATCACAAAACTCTAAAAGAGAGACGCCGAGATCTTCGTAACAATCAGACAGAGGCAGAAAAATTGCTATGGCAACATATTTCTCAAGACAAAATCTCTGGGATGAGATTCCTCAGGCAATATAGTGCGGGTCCTTACATTTTAGATTTTTATTGTGCAAAATTGCGCTTGGGCATAGAAGTAGATGGAGAAGTTCATAATAAAGAGGAGAGAAAACTATATGATAAGGATAGAGAAAAATTTCTAAAAAATTTAAACATTGAAATCATAAGATTTTGGAATAGTGATGTTTTGAATAATATAGAGGATGTCAAAATGAAGATAAGAAACGTTGCTAAAAACAAGATGGAATAATCCCCCTCGATCCCCCTTTACCTTAAAGGGGGAAGCGCGCAACGTGTTGTTAAATCAGCGAGTAATAGATATTAGTCACTTCCTCTTTAATGTAAAGAGGAGGCCGGGAGGAGATTAGAAAGAAAGAGAGGGTAGGGTGAGGTCTGAAAGGCGGAAGGTAAGATTTGCAAAAGTCCTGAAAATAGCTATATTTAAATTGATGGCAAAGTACAGATTTTGGTCAGTAATAATCATTGTGGCGGCAGTCTTTGTCGGCCTTTTTGTTTGGAACTCAGAAAAGACTCCTGACTCTTCACGCAAATTCAAATTTGGTCTAGATATCTCTGGTGGTACACATCTTGTTTATAAAGCAGATATATCAGAAATACCTTCTTCTGATGTAGATGGAGCAATGCAGTCGCTCAAAAATACCATAGAAAGGAGAGTGAATCTTTTTGGAGTAGCCGAGCCGATTGTGCAAGTAGAGCAGGGTGGAGTATTTTCTGAATCTGGTGAAGAGAGGCTAATTGTAGAATTGCCAGGGGTCACTAATGTAGATGAAGCAATAAAAAGGATCGGAGAGACCCCAATACTCGAGTTTAAGTTGCTTAAGAAGTCTGATGTGCCTGCCGGAGAAGTTTTGGATGATGCGACGATCGCGACTCTTTTTAGAAATACAAATCTTACTGGCAGACAATTAAAAAGAGCCGAACTAAAATTTGATCCAAACCAGCAAAACAAACCAATCATAGGTCTCGTCTTCAATGAAGAAGGTGATAAACTTTTTTCTCAAATAACCAAAGACAATATCGGAGATATACTTGGTATTTTCTTGGACGGCAACTTGATAGAAGCACCTTTTATAAGAGAAGAAATCACTGGTGGTGAAGCAGTAATTACTGGAGATTTTGTTATAGATGATGCAAAAAGAATTGTTAGAGATTTAAATTATGGAGCTCTGCCTATGCCTATAAGTTTATTAAGCACTCAGACAATTGGGGCAACACTCGGCGATGAAGCTTTAAATAGTGGTGTGAGAGCGGGGGTGCTTGGTCTTATACTTGTGGCTATATTTATAATTGCTTGGTATAGATTGCCGGGAGTAATTGCTGTCCTCGGGCTCTCCACTTATATTCTACTCATGCTTGCGTTGTTCAAACTAATCCCCGTGACACTGACTGTCGCAGGAATTGCAGGATTTATTATTTCTATCGGCATGGCGATTGACGCAAACGTAATAGTTTTTGAAAGATTGAAAGACGATCTTAAGGAAGGGCATACTCTGGATACTTCTATCAGATATGCATTCTCTCACGCCTGGGGAGCTATCAGGGATGGTAATATTTCTACAATAATAAGCGCCATAATTCTTTTCTGGTTCGGGACTTCTTCTGTAGAAGGATTTGCTCTGGTACTTGGGTTTGGAACAGCGGTTTCTATGTTTTCTGCTCTTGTTATAACAAGAGTGCTGCTTGTTTCGGCAACTTCCTTTTTGGGAGAATCAAAAATTTCAAAGTTTTTAGTTAGTTCAGGATTAAAATTTAAATAAAACATGTTTGCTGTAAAATACAGAAAAATATTCTACCTTATCTCAGCTGCTATGATGCTTGTTTCCTTTGCCCTTATGATTGTCTGGGGCTTTAATGTTGGTACTGATTTCAGGGGAGGTTCTATTATAGAAGTGAGTTATGGTGGTCCAGTAAACAAAGAGGAGATAGAGAGCTCGCTGCGAAGCCTTTCTTTGGGGGATGTTTCTATAAGATCAGCTGGTAGCAATAATTTTATAATCAGAGTAAGAGATTTAAACCAAGAAGAACAGGAGCAAATAAAACCACTTCTAGCAACGGAAAAAAATTATGAATACACAATAGAAAGATTTAGCTCGGTTGGCCCAGTAATAGGGGAAGAGCTCAAAGACAAAGCTCTGATTGCAATCTTTGCAATAATAATAATCACGATAGTTTTTGTCGCCTACGCTTTCAAAAATATTTCAAAACCTGTCAGCTCTTGGGTTTATGGATTTGTTTCTATATTGGCTCTAGTTCATGACATAACCATACCAGCTGGAGCAGCTGTGTTGCTCGGTAGGTTCTCCGGGATGGAGATTGATGCTCTCTTCATCACTGCACTTCTCTCTCTGCTCGGCTATTCAATCAATGACACTATAGTTATCTTTGACAAAATCAGAGAAAACTTGAAGCGCAACAAAGATAGCAACACTCACGAGGATTTCTCAAAGACTGTCGGCAGAAGTCTTTCAGAAACTTATGGCCGGTCTATAAACACTTCGCTCACAACTTTCCTTGTACTTATTTCTCTCTTTGTCCTCGGCGGAGCTTCCATAAAATTCTTTATCCTCACTTTGATAATCGGTACCATATCCGGCGTCTACTCATCTATATTCCTCGCTGCTCCTCTCCTTGTCACCATAAACAACTGGAAGTCCAAAAGATAGCCTGAAATAAGCTTATTTTCCTCTCCTCCTAACCCATTTTGCGTTGCTTGACAGGAAACTAATTTGGGTGTATAATATATAGTAGAAGGCTAGGATAGCTCACAAATAAAGTACCTAAGCCATAGAGGATTTTGAAATGAACAACACGCAAGGTGTTATCGAGGGCCTTCAGGCCCTGGTTGTTTTCTACACGGAGCTTCTCATCGAGAAGTTTTGGTTGCGAGCGAAAGAAATGCTGGAATCGGTTTTTACCGATGACAGCTCTTCTTTTGAGGCTCGCCGTGAGGCGGTCTCGGAGGCCGTTCGTCGGGCATTTCAACCCGGACACTGGCAGATCGTATGCGAGTGTGCGGCCCAGAACCACCTCCTCTTGAGTCACGAGATGCAACCGAGATTTTTCAGTAGTTGCGACACAGACTCCCTTGTTTGGTTCGCAACCAATGAGAAGACGGGTCTTATTCCGACGACTCTGTCGGAGATAAGTATGGCAGAGAACTTTGACGGTAGCATCTTCCAAAAGGTGCATCTGTCTCTTTCGACACTCCAGCAACTTGCAATGCGAGATAAGGGGTTTAACCCCGTTCTCCTTTCGGTTGCGGAAGTTTTGGAGGGATACTGCGTATTCCTAGGTAACAACGTTCCGCAGTTGAAGAAACGCTTTGATGAGATCTTGGGTCAACCGCAGCCCCGAGAGGTCAGGGCGCCTGCGACACCACCGACAAAGGATGTGGCAGCAGTGTCGCCGACGCCGACAAAACCCGGTCAACCCAAGCTTCAGAATAGCGGGGTCAAGCCGGGCAAACCCAAGCCGCCGAAGCCCCAAAACGGTTATGCAACCCATAAGGGCTTGGCGGCCGGACTGGCTGGTTTCAAAGTCGCTCCGAAAGACCATGCGGCGACGGCGTAATCACGCGCCACAAGTACCTTCAAGAGCGCTCGGCCCTACGGGGACTAGCGCTTTCACTTTTTATAAAATTCTCCACAGGTTGCTTCTTTGTTGTTGCGCTTTTATACTATGTTTATGCACAAAAATAATTTTTATATTTTTTTCGGAGCGTGGGTGGCGGTACTCCCGTTTACGGGTATCCCCGGGGTTTGGAAAAACGGGTTAATCTTTGCATCAGGAATATTTATAATTTTGACTGTAATTGGCCCTTCTATCTTGCGAGACCTTACAAAGACAAAAACCGTGAGGAGGAGACAGAAAGTTTCTAGTGAGGCTCTACCCGCTCAGGTCTCGGAAGTTGTTGTCGAAGAAAAAGCAGATTTTGTCCAAGAAGGATCAGCTGATGAGGTTGCTAATAATAATCAGTAAATGAATAAGGGTATAATTTTATTTGCGTCTATTATTGTTTTGGGAGCTTCTCTTTTGGCAGGAGCTTATTATTTTTCACCAGAAAAGGAATATTCACTTGGTAGTGTTGAAGCTTCAAATATTGGTACTGAGGAAGAGGAAAAGCCAAAAATAATCCACCTCAAAACTCCTGATCAAGTAAAAGCCGTATATATGTCAGCTTGCTATGCGAGCAGCCCATCCCTTAGAAGCAAACTTGTAAAACTAATAGAAGAAACAGAACTTAACTCCATAGTAATAGACATAAAGGATTACACAGGAACTGTCTCATTTAAAACAGGCGATAGTGAAATTGATTCATTGGGGGGAAGTGGTTGCACAGTTTCTGATATGCAAGAGTTTGTGAAAGAATTGCACGACAAGAATATATATGTGATCGGAAGGGTAACAGTCTTCCAAGATCCGCTTTATTCAAAAACTCATCCAGAGTTGGCGGTAAAGAAAAAGAGTAATACAAATGTTGTCTGGAAAGATAGAAAAGGACTTTCCTTTATAGATGTCGGAGCGAGGCCCTTTTGGGATTATATAATAAAGATTGCAAAACATTCATACGCTATTGGTTTTGATGAAATAAATTTTGATTATATCCGATTTCCTTCAGATGGAGATATGAACGATATTGCGTTTACTCACACAGGGACAACTACCAAGAAAGAAATGCTCAGACAATTTTTTGAATATCTAGATATAGAGATGAAAAAGGAGGGGATAACAACATCAGCCGACCTCTTCGGTATGACAACAACAAACACAGATGATCTAAATATAGGTCAGATTTTGGAATATGCGCTTATGAACTTTGATTATGTTGCTCCGATGGTTTATCCGTCTCACTACCCCCCAAACTTTAATGGCTGGAAAGATCCAAACAAGGTATCAGCAGAGCTTATAAAATATGTGATGTCGCAAGGGGTTGCAAGGGTTGATTTCTTGAGAGAAGAAATCGCTAGCTCAACTCCCAATTCTTCTATGCTGGATAGGGTAAAACGAGAACAGTTGCGACCCTGGCTACAAGATTTTGACTACCCAGTTGCTTATACTCCAGCTATGGTCCGTGGCCAGATCCAATCTACATATGATGTTGGTCTAAACTCTTGGATGCTCTGGGACCCATCCAATCAATACACTCGAAGTGCATTAGAGGTCCGCTAATATTAATATTTACTTATCATAACGAATAATAATTAGTAAGGTTCGCAGTATTCGTTAGATTGGTAGGTAGTGGTATAATATAATCATGGATAATTCTAACATTACTTATTTTGCTGAGACAGACGCAAGAAACAAACGAGTCAAGTTTGGTATAAAAGATGTTGATAGGTTGAGACACATCTACTCTATTGGTAAAACAGGAATGGGTAAATCAACCATGCTTGAAAACATGGCTATCCAAGATATCCAAAATGGCAACGGTATGGCCTTTCTCGACCCACACGGTAAGACAGCAGATCTTCTGCTCGATTATATTCCAGAGCACAGGATAAAAGATGTTATCTACTTTGCTCCTTTTGATACCGACCATCCAATATCATTTAATGTGATGGAGGACGTGGGTCCGGATAGGAGACACTTAGTGGTCTCTGGTTTGATGTCTGCTTTTGAAAAGATATGGGTGGACGCCTGGTCTGCTAGGATGGCTTATATCTTGCAAAATACCCTTGCGGCGCTTCTTGAATACCCGGGAGCGACAATGCTTGGCATAAACAGGATGCTTTCTGACAAGGTCTATAGGACTAAGGTTGTAAACAATATCCAAGATCCAACGACAAAATCTTTTTGGACCGAAGAGTTTGCAAAATACACAGAGAGATTTGCCGCAGAAGCAACTCCAGCCATTCAAAACAAGGTTGGTCAGTTTACATCAAATCCACTTATAAGAAACATAATCGGTCAACCAAAATCTTCTTTTGATATAAGAAAGGTGATGGACGAAAAGAAAATACTAATTGTAAACCTATCAAAAGGTTTGGTTGGTGAAAATAATGCCAACCTACTTGGCTCGATGCTTGTAACCAAAATATATCTTGCAGCTATGAGTAGGGCCGATGTTCCAGAGGCCGAACTAAAGAAGCTACCAAACTTTTATTTGTACGTTGACGAGTTTCAGTCTTTTGCGAACAAAAGCTTTGCAGATATTCTTTCTGAGGCAAGAAAATATAAACTGTCTCTAAATATTACACACCAATATATAGAACAGATGGCCGAAGAGGTGAGGGCGGCGGTGTTTGGTAATGTCGGTACAATGGTTGCTTTTCGTGTTGGTTCTTACGACGCGGAGGTTTTGGAAAAAGAGTTTGCTCCGGTGTTTACAGCTGAGGATATGGTAAATCTTGGTTTTGTACAGATATATCTCAAGCTTATGATAGATGGGGTTGCTTCTCAGCCTTTTTCGGCTACGACACTGCCACCAATACCAAAACCAGACATATCCTTTAGGGCTGACGTTATGGAAAATTCCAGAAAGACTTTTGCGACTCCAAAAAATGAAGTTGAACAGCGAATAAAAGATTGGCACAGCGAAGGTCAGATCCAAAACAGTGAGCGTCCTGCTAAGGGGGGAGAAGCTAAAATTCAAGAAAACAGGCAAGATAATAATAGGGCTGATAATAAAATAGAAAAAAGAGAAGAAAGACCACACACCGATAACCATGGTGGACCAAAGATAGAAACAGACAAAAGAAATACTATAGAAAAGGTTAACAAAGAAAATACAAGTTCTGACAAAAAAATACAAAACGGTACGGCAAGTAGTACGGTTAGTCTCGGCAAGGCGATTGAGGAAGCGATGAGAGAAAAAAATGGACTAAAAAAAGACGAAGAAAAAAGAGAGACACCCCAGGTAAAAAAAGAAGAAAAGGATAATTCTGTAGGTACGGTATCTCTCCAAATTTTAAAACACGGCGACAAGAATATAAACAAAGGACCTTCAAATGAGAACAAAAATGCTCTCAAGGAAGCGATAGAAAAAGCCAAGAGCTTAGAGCTGAGAGCTGAGAGTAAAAATCCAGAAGAAAAGAATAAAGAAGTAGTAAAGGAAGCACCTTCTCTAAAATCTCAGGCCCAAAACCATAAGCCAAACAATGAGGTGCCAGAAGAAGTTTTGCGAAAGATCCTTTCTGGTTAAAATAGCCTAATCAGGCTATTTTTGGTAAAGTTTCTTTATGACAGAAAAGAAAAAAATCCTTATATTTTCCACTGCTTATTATCCATATGTAGGTGGAGCGGAGGTTGCTGTAAAAGAAATCACAGATAGAATAAGAGATATTGAATTTCATCTAATAACCGCAAGATTTTCAAATAAAAACTTTGCTGAAGAAAAAGTGGGTAATGTTTTTGTATACCGTGTTGGGGTTGGGATCCCGATATTAGATAAATTCCTCCTTCCTTTTTGGGGTGCGGTAAAAACATTTTCTCTAAATAAAAAAAATAATTACATTGCATTTTGGTGCGTGATGGCAACTTTTGCCTCCGGCGCAGCTTATTTGCATAATATTTTTTCTAGCAAGAAAGTCCCGATAATATTGAACTTACAAGAAGGCGACTCTGAAGAACACTTTGCTAAAAAATGGTTTGGACTTATAAACTTGTCTTGGAAGATGGCTCTAAAGAGAACTTCTTACCTTACAGTACTCAGTCAGTTTCTTAAGGATAGGGCAGAGAGATTTGGATATAAAGGTAAAGTGAGCATAATTCCGAACGGAGTGGATCTTGGTAGATTTAGGATTAATGATTTAGGATCTAATACAGAAGAAAGAAATAAAATAAGAGATGAACTGGGATTGCAAGAAAAAGATATAGTGCTGATTACTTCTTCTAGGTTGGTTATAAAAAATGGGGTAGGGGATGTAATAGAGGCACTAACCTTTTTATCAAAAGAGGTCAAATTTATAATATGTGGAGTTGGTGAGCTGAGTGAGAGCTTAGAGCTTAGAGCTAAGAGCTTAAAGGTTGAGGACAGAGTAATTTTTAAAGGTTTTGTTTCTCATGGTGAAATACCTAGAATTTTAAAATCTTGTGATATTTTTATTAGAGCCTCATTGTCCGAAGGTTTTGGTAATTCTTTTATTGAAGCAATGGCGATTAATTTACCAGTTATTGCTACAAATGTCGGAGGCATACCAGATTTTCTAAAGGATAGAGAAACTGGTTTATTTTGCGAAGTTAGTAATCCAAAAAGTATTGCAGAAAAAGTTATGGAATATGTTAATAATCCAGAAATGACAGATAGAATAATAAGCAATGCTAGAAAAATGGTTGAGGAGAGATATAGTTGGGACAAGATAGCTCCTCAGATGAGAAAAGTTTTTGATCTCTAGTTTTTGTTTTTCTTTTTGAGTTCTAGGTTGTAAGAAAGCACCTGCTTTAGAAGTTTTGGTTCATGACCGTTTTTCTCTGAGTGTCTCACTATTGCGCTGACATCTTTGGGCAAGCACTTACCGCCAAATCCTCTTGAATCTGGATAGATAAGAGTCATGGATCTTCCCATCCTGCCGTCCAGAAGCCAGAGCTCTTTGAGTTCGTTGTAATCAACTCCGAGTGTCTGTGCTATTTCATAAAACTCGTCACAAAATATCTTTTTGGTAGCGAGAAAAGAATTTTCCATATATTTTACCAGCTCAGCTGTTGTGCTGTCAGTCTGGGCATAAGTAGGAGACCAACCAGCAACTCTTTGCCAGACTTCTACCCATTTCTTGGTGATATCTCTGTCTCCACCAAAAATATGGAATTGATGTAATTTCATATTTGTCGGATGAGGAAATCCAAGCCAAAATGGTATCTCATATTTTCCTTCTCCCATGTATTCTGGACTAAAGGCAATTTTTTTGCCAGTTTCTTTTACCAATTTTTTTGTTGTTCCCGGGACAATAGTTGATTTTATAAGATAATATTCATGGTCGGTCGTCTTTAGTATCTCTTCTACGATTGAGGTGTCGCAGGTGCCGTCTTCGTTTTCTTTTGTTGGTACAGATATTACTGCAAATGGTGTTTTCTTTAGATCTTTTTTATCACTAACCACTCCAGTATCTTTAATCATGGGATCAAAGATCTGTATGCTGTAATGATCTTTCAAGAAGTTGTAAACACCTTTGCCTACATAACCGAAACCATAGATAGTTATTTTGGGAGTTTCCATAATGGTGATTATTTTTTAGTAAAATGGTATTGTATCACAATGGGAGAAAGCTTAAAAGATAGTAAAAATAAGCATATTTTAATAACTACAGGTATATATCCTCCAAAGATTGGAGGCCCAGCCCAATATGCAAAAAACCTAAAAAAATCTTTTGAAATCAAGGGTTTTGGGGTGTCAGTAAAAACTTATACGATAGAAGACAGGTTGCCAACAGGTATTAGACACATAGTCTTTTTTCTAAAAATAATACCAAAGATGATTTTTTCTAAAGTTGTTTTTACTTTAGATACTTATAGTGTTGGATTTCCTTCTGTTCTGGCGGGCAAAATCTTTCGCAAAAAAGTGATTATGAGAACGGGAGGGGATTTTCTTTGGGAAGGTTACGTCGAAAGGACCAGGAAAAAAGTTTTTCTTAGAAATTTTTATGATACTGAGAAAGACAACTTCTCTATAAAAGAAAAAATTATATTTTTTGTAACCAGATGGACCCTTAGAAACGCTAGTAATATTATTTTTTCTACTGACTGGCAAAGACAGATTTTTGTAAAAGCCTATTCTCTGAATCTTAAGAAGACTTGTATTGTAGAAAATTATTATGGTCCCAAAGAAGCTGATGAAAATTATAAGTCAAAAGAATTCGTTGCTTCTACAAGAAAACTAGTATGGAAAAATTTGGATTTTCTAAAGGAAGTATTTGCTGATTTAGAAAGAGATGGGGTAGCAGAGCTTTTTTTGGACAATTTACCTTTTGATAAATTGATGGAAAAGGTCAAGGATTGTTATGCCGTGATACTTGTCTCTATTGGAGATATAAGCCCAAATATGATACTGGATGCAATACGTTATAATAGGCCGTTTATCTGTACCAAAGAAGTGGGGATATATGAAAGGATAAAGGATGCTGGTATCTTTGTAGATCCTCTAAATAAAGAAGAGGTGGTAAGTGCTATAAAGAGGCTTCTAACAGAGGAAGGGTATGTAGAGGCGAAGGAAAAAGTAAGGAAGTTTGATTTCGTTCATACTTGGGATGATATTTCGGACGAATTTCTAAAAGTTACTAATAACTCATCCCAAACCCTTCTCTTACAACAAGAGAAGGGCTTACAAAAAATATGAAGATAATTTCTTTAGGAATGGGCCAAAAAATTTTTGAAAAAAACTCTGCTGTTCGTAGAAGGCAGGTTGAATATGGTAATTTGTTCGATCGCCTACACCTTATTGTCTTTAGTCCAGATAGTAATAATTTTGAAGATGAAAAATTGAGTGAAAAAGTATTTTTATATCCAACAAAGACAAAGATAAGGATATTCTACTTGTTAGATTTTATAAAAATAGTAAAGAAGATAATCAGAGTCTCTGAAGACAAAAATTTTGTACTAACAGTCCAAGATCCTTTTGAGACGGGTATTGTCGGTGTGATACTAAAAATAATTTTGGGTGTTTCTCTCCAGATACAGCTTCATACTGATTTTAATAACAAATATTTTATTCTTCACTCACCTCTAAATTTTGTGAGGTTAATTCTCGCCCACATTACATTACCTTTTGCAGATTCTGTAAGGGTTGTCTCAGAGAAGGTCGCAAAGGGGGTAAGAGAACTAAACCCAAATGTCTCAGTTTTGCCTATCTCTCAAGATCTAAAATTGGCTAATGTGGAAGTAAAAAAAGATTTTAAGGGCGGATTACTTACTGTTTGTAGATTGGAGAAAGAGAAGGATATCGAGACGGCAATAAGAGCCTTTGCAAAACTGTCTGTGAGTTATCCGGAAGCAACTTTTACGATAGTGGGGGATGGAAGCCAGAAGAAAAGCTTGGAGCTTTTAGCTAAGAGCTTAGGGGTAGAAGACAGAATCAAGTTTGTTGGATGGCATAATGATTTGAGTAGTTTTTATAAAGAAGCCGATATCTATATTTCTACCTCTCTGTTTGAGGGCTATGGTATGTCTATGGTAGAGGCTGCTTCCTATGCTCTACCGCTCGTGCTGTCAGAAGCTGGTATCGCTGAGGAATATTTTAAAAATAAAGGAGCCCTCTTGTGTAAACCAAGAGATGTAGAGGCTTTTTATAAATCTTTGTCCGTGTTGTTCAAAGACAAAGAAGCCAGAATGAGAATGGGATTGGAAGCAAGAAAGTCTGTAGAGTCTAGAGCAATAACCTGGGAGAATTATCTGAAAATGTATAAGTCCATTATGGAAAAAGTTTCTGATTCTAAAATAGGCAAAACTGTTTTCTATAGAGTGTTTGATTTTTTTAATTCAATAATGTTTGTAAGATACTTTATATCTGGCATTACTTCCGCTGGTTTTAATATTGGTTTACTTTATGTTTTTACAGACATTGTCGGTATTTGGTATTTATATTCATCGATAATAGCTTTTGTTTTGGCTCTGTTTTTGAGTTTTGGATTACAGAAGTTTGTTGTCTTTAAGGACTCCAATGTAAAAAATATTCATAAACAATTTTCTAAATTTTTTATTGTTGCCGTACTGAGTGTTATAACTAATACAGTTCTAATATTTATATGTACAGATTATCTTGGTATTTGGTACATATTGTCACAAATAATTGCAGGGTTTTTTGTTATGATTCAGAATTTTATTCTTTATAAAATATTTATATTCAAAAAATAGTATGAATTTGCTTTTGGTGACACAAAAAGTAGACAAGGAAGATCCTGTACTTGGATTTTTTCATAAATGGATAGAAGAACTTTCTAAAAAGTTTCTAAGTATAAAAGTTATTTGTTTAGAAGGAGGGGAGCATAGTTTGCCAGAGAATGTACAAGTTTTTTCTCTCGGCAAGCTTAAAAAAGTAGCCAGTAGCCAGTATCTGGCATCAAGGGTAAGGTATGTTTGGAATTTTTATAAATATATATGGAGACTCAGAAAAGAATATGATGCCGTTTTTGTACACATGAATCAGGAGTATGTTCTCTTGGGTGGAATGTTCTGGAAGGTTTTTGGCAAAAAAATATATTTTTGGCGTAATCACCCAAAAGGAAACTTTTTGACTAGAATTGCGGTGGCTTTTTCGGAAAAAGTTTTTTGTGCTTCTGACTCAGCTTTTACAGCAAAGTTTGGAAAGACTGAAGTAATGCCAGTTGGAATCGACACAAGTATTTTTAATCTTGAATCAAGAATCAAGAATCTTGAATCAAGAAAAAGAAGCATTCTTTTTCTTAGCAGAATGGACAGGATAAAAAGACCAGAATTGCTCATAGAAGCTTTGGATATTTTAAATAACCAAGGTGTTGATTTTGTCTCTAATTTTTATGGTGATCCGACTCCAGGAACCCAAGATTTTTATGATAATTTAAAAAGCAGGGTCTCCAGTCTTAACCTTTCGCAAAAAATAAATTTTTATAAGGGAGTTCCAAATTATAAGACGCCAGATATTTATAGCCAACACAGAGTCTTTGTAAACCTTACTCCTTCTGGAAGTATGGACAAAACTATCCTTGAGTCTGTTGCTTGTGGGTGTATACCAGTAGTTGTAAATAATTTTTTTAGAGAAATCTTTGATCCAAATATGATTGTAAAAGAAGATGCTAATGATGTATCAAATAAAATAAAATTTTGGCTAGAAGCTAGTGAAGAGAAGGTAAAGCAAGATTCAGAAAGACTCCAAAAATACGTACTTGAAAATCATAGTCTAAATGCTTTAATAGAGAAACTAAATACAGAAATAGGCAAATAATATGTATAAAAACAAAAAGGTAAGTGTTGTAATACCGACGTACAATGAGGCTGAAAGTATACGGGGGGTGATAGACGATTTTTTCGCTACCGGGTTTGTTGATGAGGTAATAGCGGTAGACAATAACGCTCTGGGCAATACAGCAGAGGAAATAAAAAAGACGAAAGCGGTTTATATAAAAGAAGGTGAAAATCAGGGTTATGGACATGCTCTTATGCGAGGTATGAAAGAGGCAAAAGGAGATGTTGTTGTAATGTGTGAAGCGGACGGAACCTTTCAATCCAAGGATATAGAAAAATTACTTTCTTATAGTGATGAGTTTGAGGCCGTACTAGGTACAAGGACTTCTAGAGCTGCGATATGGTCTGGCGCCTTTATGCCTTTTCCTGTAAGGTTTGCAAATTGGCTCTGGGCAAAGTTTGTTGAAGTGCTTTTTAATGGTCCAGTACTTACCGATGTTGGTTGTACGTACAAACTTATCTCAAGAAAAGTTTTAGAAAAGATAAAACCTCTTTTCAAATTATCTAGTGGAGACGGCAGATTTTCTCCGGAGCTTATGATATGGTTGCTAAAAACAAACATTTCGCTAATAGAAATACCGGTAATATTTAAAGCCAGAGTAGGCGACTCAATGTATACTGGCAGTATCTGGAAAGCCGCAAAGCTGGGCCTCAAAATGATACCATTAATAATAAAATATAAATTTAAATAAAATGAAAGATAAATATTATGAATCAAGATTTAAGTTTAATCCAGATAGAGATAGAGTGTGGAGAGAAATAGTAAGGTATCATGAAAAATTTATACCTACTAATTCTGTTGTTGTTGATCTTGGGGCTGGATATTGTGATTTTATAAACAATGTAAAAGCTGCCAAAAAATATGCAGTGGATACCTCTCCAGAAACTCCAAATTATAAAAAAGAGGATGTAATATTTTTACAAAACCCTGCCTGGGACCTCTCTTCTTTGGGAGAGAATTCCGTGGATGTAGTTCATGCAAGCAACCTATTTGAACATTTTGATGATTCTGAGCTTAAAAAAGTAATGGGGGAGATAGATAGGGTATTGAAGATTGGGGGTAAGATAATACTTATGCAACCAAACTATAAACTTGCTTATAAACACTATTTTGACGATTATACTCATAAAAAAGTTTGGAGTGATGTTTCTTTGCATGATTTCCTTGTAGCACATGATTTTAAAATTGTTTTGGCAAAACCAAAGTTCTTGCCTTTTTCTATGAAATCAGATTCTTCTCTTATTCCACGTTCCCTAGTCCCATTTATAGTACGTACTTATTTGCATTTTCCTATCAAACCTTTTGCTGGTCAGATGCTCTTTGTCGCAGAGAAAAAATAAAAGTGAACGGGCCCGCGTCGAAACGCGGGCCCTGATCAGGACTGCTGAATTGTAGGCTGGTGAAAACTTTCCAGCCTTAGCAAGCCCCATACTCCGAAGATTTTTGCTACCGGCCACTGTATGACAATCGGCCAGGCTTGGTTCCATAGGATACTTCCCGTGGAATGATAGGATTTCATAGGGCTTCCCGTGTCCACCACTTCCCCGATTGGTACGGAGAAAACATAAATGTTGGATTTTGGAAAGAACGTCTTCCAGATCAGCTTACATCTCCTTGAGTGAGCCTGATCTGTCACGACAACTATTGTTCCAGGAACCCAGTTGCCGATATGTTCCTTCACGTGTCGGCATTCTTCTGTGGTGCTCCACACGTTGCCTATGAAGATGGAATTGTCTGGAAAAATCTTTCCTTTCCAGAATCTTTCAACCTCAGGGTTAATGGACCCAGCGAAGGCGCCGTAAGCAACTAAGCTGTTCTTGAAACGGTCCATTGCCAGACTGATGTCGATTAATCTGGAGACACTACCTGCTCCGTGGGTCAATCGGTTTTCTGTGCACCCATGAGCTACTCCAACGACTAGATCTACTTCCGTGTCTGGTAATGGGTCGTTGACTGCCCATAAGTCAGCCATTTTTTTGATCAAATCTTTTTCTCCTCTATAAATATTATATAATAATTTAATTTAAAAAGCAATGGTAAAAAGGAGGCTTTATTCAGGTTCTGTTTTGGGGTAATATGGGGAGCATGAATTGGATTTTTTTAAGGAAGAAAGAATTTTTGTGGCTGTTTTGTTTCGCTATTCTCTTTATAATTTTGCACTTACCAGGTTTGAGTCAGCCTTACCATCAAGATGAGTATAAGTGGCCAATGATTGTAAACCCAGCACTCACAGAGCCTGGTGGTATACCACATCCACCCATAGGGGAGTTTTTGTATAGGCAGGCGGGGTTTTTGATAGGGTATGATAATTTTAGAATAGTGCCTTTTGTGTTTGGTCTCTTAAATCTATTTTTGCTTTTCTATCTATCAAAGATAATTTTTAATTCGAAGACGGCTCTTTGGATAACTGGTTTATTTACAATTTCTTTTTATTCACTACTCGCTTCTCTTATGGTAGATACTGATGGGGCGATAATGCCTTTCTTTTTGCTACTTTCCAGCATAGCCTATTACAAAATAAGGATTCAAAATTTTTCTTTATCAAAACAAAGTTATAAGTGGCTAGTATTGCTTTTGATATCTGTGGTTTGTGGTTTCTTGGTAAAGGTAAGTTTCTTTCTTGTACCAACCTCTCTTGCTTTGGACTTCTTAATACAAAAAAGAGTTTTTTCCAATAATAAATTACTGCTGAAGTATTTGTTGTATGGATTAGGTGTCGTTGTATTTTTTGCAGTGATACTATTTTTAGCAAAAACAATATTTCCGTTTTTTGATCTATCCAAGGCTATAAAGTATTGGGAGCATTTTGCAAACTTTAGTAATCGGGGATGGGGGCAGACGTCTATACAGTTTATAAAGGCACTATTTTATCTATCTCCTTTGCTTGTCATAACTCCATTTGTTGCTGATAAGGAAATATTGAAAGATACCAGACCTTTTGTGTTGTTTGTTGCATTGGGACTAATTTTTTATATCTTACTTTTTGATTTCTCTATTGGCGCCTTGGATAGGTATTTCCAGTTTTTAATCGTTCCTCTTTGTATTATTTCTGGCGCTGTCTTGTCCAAATATATTGAATATAAAAAAGACTACAGACTGATTTGTCCAATAATAATATCTGTAGCAATATTCCTTCTTCAATTTTTGTACCACTTTGTACCTTCTCTTCACCCAAAGAGTGAATGGATAAACAGGATAATGTCTCTCAAGTGGAATTTTCTGTATCCTTTTAGTGGAGGCTCTGGACCTCTTGGATTTTATATTTCATTTGCTTTTATTGGTCTGTTTTGGGTTTCCTCGTTTATTTTATTTTTGGCTTTTCTAAAAAATAGAAATCTAAAAGGTTTTGTTTTGTTGGGCCTATTGGTTTTTGGACTATTTTACAATATTGTATTTATACAGGAGTATCTTTTTGGCAAAATAAATGGGTATGCTCCCGCTCTAGTTAGAGATGCGACAGAGTTTATAAAAAATAATCCAGATATCAAAAAGGTTGTGGTTTATAATGATAATGGGGGAGACGAGATAAGAAAAACAGGTAAGTATGAAAAGAGGCTGTACACCTCTCCTCAGTTTGATGTAAAACAAAAAGTAGAGACCATAAATAACTTTTCTGGTCATTATCTAGAGATCGATATCCCACCTATTGATCCTAAAAGCGTGTATAGAGAATATCTAGATTCGTGTGTATTAGTTTTTGATAAAAACGATAAAAAAATATATGCTAGAGTCTATGACTGTAGAGGGTTGTCTATAGAATATGAAAGATAGATTATTAAATATTAGAAAGGCAAAGAATTACATTACTGGGGATCACTCGGCTATAATATGTTGTCCATTTTGTAAATCGGATCTTCAGAAAAGGGATAAAAGTTATTTTTGTGTTGGTCATGGGGTGTTTAATGTGGATGAATCAAACAGACCAATTCTTATAGATAGGAATCTGTTTAAACATAACACTGATAAACACGAGTCAGGAATAAATTGGTTGAAATCGTTTTTAAAACAGTTTCCAAAATTTTACTATCTTTTTTGGCATATTGTTTGTCCAGTAATGATGCTCGTGAATGGGCCAAGGATGGTGCTTAAATATGTAGAGAAAAATAAAACTATTCTTGATATTGGTTCTGGTCCAGAACGATTGGGTAAAGAATTCATTAATGTAGATGTATTTCCGTTTCCTGAAGTTGATATTGTAGCGAGCGCGACGCAGCTGCCTTTTAGAGATAGTTCTATAGACGCAGCTGTTTCTGAATCGGTCTTT
Source organism: uncultured Candidatus Saccharibacteria bacterium (assembly GCA_964507615.1). GTDB lineage: Bacteria > Patescibacteriota > Minisyncoccia > Phycocordibacterales > DATDWN01 > C7867-006. The sequence goes on from CAZDPS010000003.1 coordinate 25,033, forward strand.
GAACATGTTGCAGATGCAAATGTATTTGCAAAAGAGATGGTAAGGGTCGTAAAACCTGGAGGGTTTGTTTATGTAAGCGCTCCATTTATACATCCGTATCACGCTTCTCCGGACGACTTTAATCGTTGGACTATATCAGGTCTCAAACACTTGTTCCCAGAGCTAGAGATTGTAAAGTCAGGAGTACGTTCTGGTCCATGGAGCGCATTTCTTATGTTCTTGGCCTACTGGCTTGGGGTTATTTTTGCTTTCGGATCAACGAGGTTAGCTCCATTTCTTGCTCATATATTTATGCTTGTTTTGGGTCCATTAAAATATCTTGATTATTTTTTTATGATGATGCCAGGGAGTGATGCTGTGGCCGCTCATCTTTATATATTAGGAAAGAAGAAGTCTTTAGATAAGATTCAGACAAATAAAAATGAAAGATAAACACAAAATTCTTTTGCTGTGGACCCTTATTTTTTTGTCGATCTTCTCGATTTATTTTCTAAAGCCAAAAATAGCGGGGGATAGTCTTTTGTACACAAGTAGCATCGATGTTTTAAAGACCGGAATACAACCAGAGGGTTTTGTGCCTATGATGATTGCTAGTACTCAATTAGGTCTAAGACTAATAATGTTTTTTGATATCTTTTTTAAAAACATTTCTATTTCATGGCTCTTTCTAGATATTGTTTTATATATACTGATAGGACTCTCATTTTATTCTCTTTTGGAAAGACTGATCAAGAATCGGGAGGTTGCCTTTTTGGGTACAATTTTTTTGGTTACAAATTATGCAGCGGTAACTTTTGGCCTCGGGTATCTTATGGATGCTGGGGGTTGGGCGGCTTATTTGATGGCACTATATTTTGCACATAAATATTTGTGGGGGGACGATAACGAAAGTGCTGATAAATTTATGTATACCTCCGCTCTAATTATAGGTATTGGTGGTTTGTATAAAGAATATTCTTTCGTAGCTTATGTTGTTTTGTTGGGCACAATTGTTTACAAGAATTGGGGAAACTGGGTCTCTATACTAAAAAAATCGTTTTTAACAGGGCTTTTGGTTTTAGTTCCATTTATCATAATGAATATCCATACTTATATAAACTTTGATGGTTATACTTATCTTGATTGGTTTTTGTACAATCAACATGCATACGACTATCAAAATAGACCTATTGAGTTTATAAAATCTTTTGGTTCAATATATAATTTCGGATGGTTTCTGTTTTTGCCTGGTTTATTTATTTTTATTAAAAATGTAAAAAGTAATATTAAAGATAAGAATAATTTCTTTATATTAATGATGCTCCTTTCCTGCTTCTCTGTTCTTTTGTGGCCTGTAGTAACTAGGGTTTTATTTATTACAATGCCCACAGCAGTTGTTATTACAAGTTTATTCTTGAATAAAATAAATAAAAAACTTTATTTAATACTACCAATACTGATTTTGTATATTTTGACAGGGTATTTTATGGACTCTTTTGTGTTAGATTTTGTAAATTTGCCTATTTAGAAAGATTGACGTAGAAATATCTATTAAGTATATTAAAACTAGAAGCGTACTTTTGTTTGGAGGTATCTAAGTGCAACTCACAAGAATTTCTGTTAAACCATCGGGTGGAAATTGGGAGAATATTGGGCCTGTCTGTCTCATCATTCCTCCCTCTGTTTTTCTGCTTGATGAGAGGGTTTTTATGACATTAGGAGTGCTGCGAATTGCTGCAGTGCTTGAACATCGTGGTGTAGAGGTTGAAGTTATCGACTTCTCTGGGATTACCAATTTTGCTGAGGCTATGGTAGATCATGCCAGATCTTCTAAGTCTAAAGTTTTTGGTATAACCGCCACTACCCCTCAGCTTCCGGCAGCTGGACAAATCGCGGAAGCAATTAGGATGACCAGAAGGGACGCGCGTATCATCTTGGGTGGTCCGCATGTTACCTTGGTGAACGCTGCTTTTAAAATGGAGAATAGAACAGGAAGATCGGGCAGGGCATCAATGGGTATGTCAAAATTGTTGTCCCTGTTTGATACGCTTGTCGCTGGTGATGGCGAAGAAGCAATCTTTGAAGCTTGTCTCCCGGAAGCTTCTAGGGTCATTGATGTCGATGATCCAAAATCTCCACTGTTTTTGACTGATGCGCAATTAAATGAGTTGCCTTTTCCGGCGAGACATTTAGTTGATGCAAAAAGTTATCGCTATCAGATTGATGGGGAGCGTGCGTATTCCCTCATTGCCCAACTAGGGTGTCCGTTTGAATGTGGTTTTTGTGGCGGAAGATCATCTCCTATGCTCCGAAAAATCAGAACTCGAACCTCTGAAAATATTGTAGCGGAGATGATCCAGATGCACCGTGAGTTGGGATGTAATGGGTTCATGTTTTATGATGACGAGCTCAATGTAAATAAAAAGGTTGTCGAGCTGATGAATCTCATCAGTGAAGCACAGCGTAATTTAGGGGTAGAATGGAGACTTAGGGGTTTTGTCAAGTCTGAGCTCTTCAATGATACCCAAGCAGAGGCGATGTACAGGGCGGGATTCAGGTGGATATTAACCGGGTTTGAATCTGGTTCACCCAAGATTCTCAATAACATCAACAAAAAAGCGACTCTAGATGACAACACTCGATGTATGAGTATCGCTAAGAGGCACGGTCTCAAGGTTAAGGCTTTGATGTCTGTGGGCCATCCAGGTGAAGACTTTCAGACTGTGCAGGAGACGAAGAATTGGCTCCTTGATGTAAAACCGGAGGCATTTGATGTGACTATCATCACTTGTTACCCCGGGACTCCGTACTACGATGAGGCGATCCAAACTGGTTCTCCAAACATATGGGAGTATACCTATGGTAAGACCGGCGACAAGCTGTTCCAGGTAGAAGTGGATTTTACGAAAGTCGCCGATTATTACAAAGGAGATCCGGACAGTGGGTACACCTCGTATGTTTTTACGGAATACCTCTCTCGAGAAGATCTTGTGTCGATTCGAGGAGAAGTGGAGAAGGAGGTGAGAAGAAAACTCGTTATTCCGTATGACGTTGGAGCTCCTGCTACCCGCTATGAACACTCAATGGGTCAAATGGGCTCCTTACCAACAAATATTTTGCGTGTTAGCGCTAAGCACCCCCCACTTGAATGAGCTGGGGGGTGTATTTTTAATTTATAAAACGATATTTTATTATAGTCCATAGAATTTTAAAACCGTGTTTCCAATTTATTTTTTTACCCTCAGCATATCCTCTATGGTAGTAATGTATAGGCACATCGACTGGTTTGATACCTTTTTTTAATATTTTACAAAAAAGTTCGTTATCAAAATCAAAATCATTTGTTCTTAATTGTATTGAATCATAAAGTCTTTTTGTGATTGCTTTGTAACACCCCTCATACTCATCTGCATTGTGATCGTATAAAATATTGGTTGTGAGCGTTATTACTTCATTTCCAATATAACCCAGTATCCCATTGGCAATACCAACATCGTCGCGTAAGCCTCTATTCATGCGTACTCCGTTTACGACCTCGGTTTTTCCATCTAGTATTGGTTTAATGACGCTAGAGTAATCATTCGGATCGTATTCTAGATCAGCATCCTGAATGATTAAAATATCTCCTGTAGCCTCTCTAAAACCTCTTTTTACTGCTGCACCCTTACCTTTTGTTTTTTCTTGAAAAACACTTATACCTTCTATTGATTGAGCAATTTCTAAAGTTCTGTCCGTAGAATTGTTGTCTACCAATATTACCTCTTTTTCTAACGGTGATATGTTTACGTCTTTAACTCTACTGATTATTTGGGCAACAGTTTTTTCTTCGTTGTATGCGGGGATAATTATTGAAAGCTTTTTCATTTTAAATAAAAATTCAACTCATATTAACACTAGTAATCTTTATGAACAAATGTGTTCTGTAAAAATACTGATAATTAAATATACAAGAAACACCAAATATGATAAAAATAGGTCTATGCTCTCTATTTTATCTATATATCGGGGCACCACAAATTCTGATAGAGGAACTTCTATAAGGGTTAGGAGCATAATTAGGGAGTTATCATTAAGAAATGATGTCACTCTATTTACTGCTTCGTGGGACTCACAACTGCAAATAGATGCTAGAAAACATACACAACTAAATAATTCTCATTTAAGAGAGCTATTTAGTTTAATAAAATATATTAAATCTAAAAATATCGATATTGTCTTGGGGCATACTATTTCTTCTGCTTACTACTTATTACCAATAAAAATTTTTACAAGAGCTCGTGTGGTTTTAGAGATGCATGGTTTTTTGGAAGAAGAAGAGTACCTATATGGAAATATTGGTAGGATAAGTTATTTAATTAAAAAGAAATTACACAGTTTTTTCTATGTTTTTTTTGATCTAGTTACTACATGTAGTGATAGTGCCACAAATTATATAAAAAAATACAACAATAATACAAAAACAGTTTACGGTGGTTTTGATGAAAAATTATTTAACCAAAGATATCGTAGTCAAGAAAATAATAAAAAAATTATCATTGGCTATGCAGGAAACGCTAGAATTTGGCAAGGTTTAAACTTTTTACTGGAAGCTCTATATAGTGTTTCTAATAAAAATTTTGAATTGAGAATTTTGTGTAGTGAAAAAAAATGGAAATTGGATGAAAAATATTATTACTTCGCCAAACTTTGTGCGCCACTCTTGCACAAGGAAGTGCCTAAATTTTTAGTTGAGTGCGATATTCTTGTTATACCGAGGCTCAAGAACATGGTTAATGAACTCTCTTTTCCTTCTAAGTTGATGGAGTATTTGGCTATGGGTAAACCGGTAATTGCTTCTAAGACTAGTGATTGCCACAGGATAATACATCATGGAGTTGATGGACTACTTTATGATCCAGGAGATAAAAAAGATTTTATTAAAAAATTAGAATTGCTATGGGACAGTGATTACAGAAAGGAAATAGGAGAAAACGCTTTAAAAAAAGTGTCAAATTTTACATGGAGCAAACAAGTTGATATCATTGTGGATAATATAAAAAATATATGTCAAAACAGGACTGGCAAGAAAATACTCTAGATAAAATTTTCGGAAGAGAGGGTCTTTGGCCTTGGAAAGAAAAAGAAATAATTTCTATTCTTGATGTTGCTTGTGGTTTATCACTGAAATCAAAGTTTTTACCAGCTCAAATAAGGGTTGGAGTAGATATCTATGAACCTTATTTTAAATCGATAGAATCTGAGACACCTTTTGTTTTGGTTAAGTATGATGTTAGAAAAATTTCAGAAATATTTCCTGATAAGAGTTTTGACTTAGTTATTGCTCTAGATATTGTAGAACATCTAGAAAAAGAAGAATCATTGAAAATGATTGAGCAGTGTGAAAAAATTGCTCGCAAGGGGGTTATTATCGAGACTCCCAAAGGCTACGTTCCGCAAAATTTAGATATATTGGGTCATGGCGGTCATGAATGGCAAACTCACAGAAGCGGTTGGGAGCCAGAAGAATTTCAAAAAATGGATTATAAGGTTGTTTTGAGGGATTATAAAATGTCTGATGTAAAAAGACATACGGACATTGATGTTGAACCTGATATAACTTTAATAGATGCGATTAAAATTTTTTAATAGATATGGCAAGTATATTAATAACTGGAGGTAGGGGGGTTGTTGGTTCTTTTCTGGTCAGTATATTAAAAGGTAGAGGTCATAAGGTTTTTAGTATAGACCTTGATCATGCTTATGGTGAGGTTGGTTGGGAACATCAAATGTCAAAATCAGATTTTAGTTATGCTAGATGCGACGTATCTAATTTTAGAGAATTAGAAAGAGTTTTTTTGAAAGCTGGTCCTTTTGATTTTGTTTATCACGCAGCAGCAGAATTTGGTCGCTGGAACGGTGAAGATTATTATGAAAAAGTATGGACAACAAATGCTATAGGTACAAAAAATATAATTAAACTCCAGGAAAAACTAAAATTTAAACTGATACACTTTTCCTCTTCTGAAGTTTATGGTGATTACGATGATATTATGGTGGAGGATATAATGGACCGATTAGAAATTAAACAGATGAATGATTATGCAATGTCAAAGTGGGTTAATGAAATGCAAATAAGAAATTCAAAAATAATGCATAATACCGAAACTGTTATTGTAAGATTGTTTAATACTTTTGGACCAGGAGAATCTTATCATCCCTATAGAAGTGTTAATGCAAAATTTTGTTATCACGCATTAAATGGGATACCGGTTACTGTATATAAGGGGCACTACAGAACCTCAACATATTTGGAGGATACATGCAATACTCTTGCTAATATTGTAAACAATTTTAAAAGTGGAGAAGTGTATAATATTGGAGGCACAGAATATCACGACATAGAAACACTTGTTGATATTATATGGCAATACACTGGAGCAAATAAAGATTTAATAAAATATTCAGAAAATGAAATTTTGACAACTAAATCTAAGAAAGTGGACACCTCTAAAGCTATAAAAGATTTAGATCACAAGTTAACCGTTTCTTTAAAGGATGGTATACACAGAACGATTGATTGGATGAGGGATTATTATGGTAAAAAATAAAAAGAGAAAATATGCTGTTATTTTGGGTACTAGACCCAACTTCGTAAAAGCAGCCCCCTTTTTTGATGAAGCAAAAAAACATGACGATGTAGAACTGATCTTGGTAAATACAGGGCAACATTTTGATAAAAATCTATCGAAGATTTTTTTCGAGCAAATGAATATTCCAAAACCAAATAAAAATCTAGGCGTTGGTCTAATTGATGAAAATATAAAAATTTCTGCGACCTCTCAGGCTATAATTTCTTACCTTAGTAAGATCAATGATATAAGTGGAGTTATAGTTTTTGGTGATGTTATGTCTACTTTGGCGGGAGCTATAGCTGCTAAGAAATTAAAATTGAAATTAATCCATATAGAATCTGGTTTGAGAAGTTACGATAAACGTATGCCAGAGGAAAATAACAGAATAATAGTGGATAACTTATCGGATATATTATTTGTATCTGAAGTTGACGCTATAAGTAATTTAAAGAGAGAGGGTATCAGCCATAGAAATGTCTATTTTGTAGGCAACATTATGATAGATGCACTTGAAAGATTTAAAGAATCCCTACCAACCCTTGTTTTTAATAGGTATGGTTTAAAAAGAGGTAAATATATCATTGTAACCATACATAGAGCTGAAAATATTACTGACAAGAATACTTTAGAAAAAATTTTAAATATAATATCAAATATAAATAAAAAAATTAAAGTGATATTTCCAATACACCCAAACACTAACAAAAAAATAAAAAATTGGGGTCTTTCTGCATATTTAAAAGATTTAATTATAACTGAACCTTTATCTTACTTTGATTTTATTTCTCTGGTTATTGATTCGGGCGGTGTTTTGACCGATTCTGGTGGTATACAGGAAGAAACATCGCATCTTGGGATACCATGTGCTACTTTGAGGGACAATACAGAGAGACCTGTAACTATAAAAATGGGTTCCAATAAGCTCTTTTCTGTAAATAAAAACTATAAAATACTTACCCTAGATATAATGAGCCATTTATCTAAAAAATTTAAATCCAAACATATTAAATATTGGGATAAGAAGGTCTCAAGTAGAATATTTAAGTATTTGTAATTTATTATGAAATATAATTTATTTTATGCAGGTTATAATAGGAAAAATAATGTTGAACAGATAGGATTTTTAATATCTGATGATTTGTTAAATTGGGAAAAAATTGCAAAATCTCCCCTTGTATCTATTTTTGAGGTAGAACGGTATACAAAGAATCAAGTCAGTAATCCATGTGTAATTTGTGTTGATGGTGTTTATAAAATGTGGTATCAAGCAAAGTCTGAAGATGGGATATTTTCAGTAATGCATGCGGTATCAAAAGATCTAATTTTTTGGGAATTTAAAAAGGAGCCAGTTTTGACTTTTGGTAAAGGTGATGGTTTTAGATTCGGTATTCAACATCCCCACGTTATTTATATTGATGGTGTATACAAGATGTGGTTTACATTAACCAGAAGTTCAAAATCTGTTTTTGGCTATGCAGAATCTGAAAATGGAGTTGATTGGAAAATTCTAAGTGAGAAAATTCTTGTTCCTGAATTAAATTGGGAAGGAGAAAATATAATGTATCCTATGGTTCTGAAAGAAGAGGATATGTATAAAATGTGGTATACCGGAAGATCTTCTTCATCTAATTATGCTATAGGATATGCCGAATCAAAAAATGGTGTTAATTGGGAAAAAAATAATAAACCTGTTATTTTGCATTTTGTATTACCTAAAATAATCCGTAAAATTTTTGAATTTATATGTAAAATTTTTGGAATTGATTTTAAGATTCCTCTCTATGGTGTAGGTAGTCCTTTTGTCTGGAAAGAAGGTAGTAAATATTTTTTGTTGGGTCATAGTATTGGAACTCATGGAAAACTCCACATATCTTTATTTGAATCTGTTGACGGAAAGAAATGGTTTAAGAAAAGAAATGACATTTTGGAGAATGTAAAATTTGAACAATGGAACCTTTTTTTTCAAGGAGACCCTTATTTATATGTTAAATAATGAATCAAATTTATGGGATAAGAAGTACTCTGAAAGGCCTGAGTATAAAACTAGGGAAGATTTTTTTCATTTTGCTATAAATAATCCAACAATTAAAGAATTAACACCTTATATTTTTGATGGATCAAAAATTCTTGAGATCGGTTCTGGTACGGGGGAATTGATTTCTTTTTTATCTTTCAAATACAAAGTTGAAGCTTTTGGGGTAGACTATTCAAGTGTATCTATTGATGTTAGTAATAAATTAATATCAAAATTTGATTTCAAGGTTATTTTTAAACAGGAAGATATTACTGAACTTTCCTTTGAAGATAATTATTTTGATATTGTTTTTGGTGATCAAGTTATTGGACACATACCTGATATTTCTAAGGCTTTAAAAGAGATATATAGAATTCTAAAACCTGGTGGTTATTGTTTTATATCTGCAGCTAATAAGTTACGATTTGATGGCTGGGATCTATACAAAAAAATCTCTCACAATCATAAAGGATACACCCAAAATTCATTTTATCCTTGGGTTTTAAAAAATAAACCTACCTCTTTTGGTTTTAATTTTATAAGTGGTTATGGAGATATGGTTCTTCTTATGAGAAATCTAGACCTTTTAAAGTATAAATTTTTCTATAAAAAATTAAATAATATAAAAAAAACATCTCAAAAAGAAAAAAAAGTATATAGTAAAGACGTTGGATTTTTAAAAGTAATTTATTACAAAATTAACAATATTTTTCCTTGGTGGCTTAAAATTTCTATTGGGGTTATATTAAAAAAATGAACATTAAATATATAACAAACGTTCGCGTCCCAACCCCAAGAGCTCATGGCTATGCCATAATGAAAATGTGCGAGCAGTTATCTATACTCGGCGCTGATGTTAAGCTCGTAATACCTAATAAAAAAAATAACGAAGAAGAAGAAAATCCATTCCTATATTACGGTATAAAGCCAGTATTTGAAATTATTAAAATAGATAGTGTCGATTTACTTGGGAGTAGTATAAAGTTTGGAAAATTATTTTACTGGATAGACCTACTTTCTTTTGTAAGGAATCTTATATTTAGAAGAATAGTAAAACAGAATGACGTTGTTTATACTCGAGACTTCATTATTCCTTTATTATTTTCTAAAAAAAGAAACGTATATCTAGAATTACATGATATACCCCAGTCAAACTTTTTGTTCAAAATAGCAATAAAAAGACCTAAACTTTTTTTTGTTTTGAATAAGAATATAAAATTAGAACTAGTTAAGATGGGTGTAAAGGAAGAAATAATACGCATATTTCCAAGTGGGGTAGAAGTAAAAGAATTTGACATACAAATAAGTCAAAAAGAAGCTAGAGAAAAATTGGGCTTACCGATAGATAAAAAAATTGTACTTTATAGTGGACAGTTTTATTCTTGGAAAGGGTTGGACACTTTGGCTGAAGCCGCAAAGCTCCTACCAGATTACATGTTTGTTTTTATAGGAGGGACCGAACCAGAACTCTCTAGGTTTAAAAAAGAATACGGATTTATGGATAATATTGTAGTAGAGCCGTTTAAAGAAAGATCTATAATACCTCTGTACTTAAAATCAGCAGATGTTTTGGTGATTCCACAGTCAGCAAAGGAAAAAATATCAACCCATTATTCGTCGCCGCTCAAAATGCTAGAATATATGGCTTCCCGGAGACCTATAGTTGCTTCGAATCTATCTTCTATCAGAGAGACTTTGGATGAAAATAGTGCTGTATTTGCACAATCAGAAAATCCACAATCCTTTGCCGAAGCTATAAGAAAAGTTATCTCTAGTGAAGGTTTGGCTACAAGAATAGCAGAAAATGCTTATAATAAAGTACTACAATATTCCTGGGATAAAAGAGCAAAAAAAATACTAAATATTATTGAAAAATATGGAAAGACACCTAAATGAGTTAATAGGATATATTCCCGACTTTTTAAGCAGAAGCATTTTAGATTTGGGGGCCGGAAGGGGTCGGTTTATGTTTGAAGTGAAGAAAAGGGGGGGTAATATTGTTGGACTTGAACCTTATAAAAAATACATAGAAGAGGCCTATCAAAGAGCCTTGGAAGAAAAAGTAAGTTTAGATATAAAAGAAGGAGTTGCAGAAAACCTGCCTTTTGGAGATAAAGAATTTGGATTTATAAACATGAGTGAAGTTATCGAGCACGTAAATGATGCAGAAAAATCAATGAAGGAGGTTTTTAGGGTTCTAAAAGAAGGTGGAAAAGTCTATATAAGCGTACCAAATAGATTTGGGTTGAAAGACCAACACTTCAATCTTTATTTTGTAAATTGGTTACCAAGAAGCTGGAGTAATACTTTTATATCTCTGTTTGGTAAACATAAAGATTATTCAGGAGAAAACGGACTCCAAAGGCTTGATCAAATGCATTACTATACATATGGTCGAGCTAAAAAATTTTTTGAATCAATTGGTTTTACCGTCTTAGATATTAGAGAGATGAAGATAAAAAGTAGATTTAAAAATAAAATGATAAGGTTTTTTGCTTATTTTGTTTATAAAATATCGAGACTATTTTATTTTGATTCGCAACATTTTTTATTAAAAAAATAATATCAGGCCAATCTATTTACGAGGTAAGCTGTGTAAACAAAAACACAAAATCTAGTAATAACTCTTGATATCACAGCCCCCCACATACCAAAGTATAATACTAAAGGCAATAGTATGATAATTCCAAGAACATTTCCGTAAGTGTTGAATTTGTATATTTCTCCGCTTGCTTTCTGAGATTCAAGCACTGTGTACAAAAAACTTGATAGTATCGCTCCAATTATCGATATTGATAGTATTTGAGAATATATTATTGATTGTGTATAGAGTGGAAAAAAAGTTCTAAAGAATAAAGGGGCTATTAGTATATATCCAGTAATTAGTATAGATGACCCAAGTGTTAGTACTAAGATTTTATTTTTAATACTATTTTTTATTTCGCTGGCTGTTTTTTGCGAAAATTTAGGTATTGCTAGAGAATTTATATTTTTAGCAAAACCTTTTATTTGTTCTGTTGGTGCGATGGCAAGAGAATATATTGCTAGTTCTGAAGCTCCTATAAATTGGAATATCATTATTTTATCTAATTCTGCTGTCACTAGGCCTATTATTTGTATAGCACTCAATTTTTTTCCATAGGACATTGCTTCTGGATCTGAAACCTTGTTGGATTGGTGCTTTTTTTCTGTTATGTAAAAAAACAAGATGTTAGGTATTAAGGAAGATAAGAAGTAGGTGAAGAGAATGATGTATAAGTTTTTTGTCAGTAGTATTACTAGTATGATGGCTATAAATGATGATATTTTTTTTATTACATTATATTTTGTTTGTGTATCAAACTTCCTTTTACCAAAAAGTAAAGAATTATAAACATCGAAGGATTCTATAAAAGGTATAAATATTGCAACAATGCCAAGCGATAGGGAGAGTACATTGTTTCCTTGTAAGAAGTAATAGGATGCAGTAATTAGTGACAGCAAACTTCCTAGTATTCCCCATTTTATCTTTACCCGCATTCCTTCATTCATTGTGCCCTCAAAACCTCTAGATACGGATTGGGTTATAGCAGAGTCTATGCCTGATAAAGTTGATATAAGAAGAATACTAGTTATGGATAATATGTATTTATATATACCAAAAGTATCTGGTGATACCAGATTAGCAAAGGCTATAGACGTTATAAGTGCTGAGGCTGAAGATACTATCTGCCCAAAGGTTAGCCAAAAGCCGCCTTTGAAGAGGTAGAGCATGTCAGTTTTGGTGTATTTTTCGGTGTAGCGGAGAAATCTTATAAAACTTTCTTTCATATTGCTTTATAACAAAATACTAGCACAGGCAAGCTATTAATGGTATTATTCGCCTTATGAAAATAGAAAAATTACTAAAATATATTATTATATTTGGCTTGTTTTTGATCCCTTTTACACCACTTATTGTTTCCAAATCTCTATTTTTCCCATTTATCACTGGTAAGGCATTTTTCTTTAGAACTATCGTAGAGATCATATTTGCTGCTTGGGTTGTGCTCGCTTTTAGAGAGAGGGAATATCGGCCAAAGTTTTCTTGGGTACTCGGATCAGTTTTTGTTTTTATTCTATCAATTGGACTTGCAGATATATTTAGTGAAAATTCTTTCAAGAGTTTTTGGAGTAATTATGAAAGAATGGAGGGTTTTGTAGGGATGCTTCACTTTGCCTTACTTTTTGTGGTTGCTGGTTCGGTACTCAAAACTCAATCGATTTGGAACAAACTTCTCGCAACAAATGTAGGGGTTAGCCTTATAATGTCCATTTATTCATTTTTCCAGATAGCCGGCAAGATAACTATAAATCAAGGAGGAGTGAGGGTTGATGGTACTCTGGGCAACGCTTCATATCTCGGTATCTACATGGTCTTTAGTGTTTTTATCGCAGCGATCCTCTTTATGCGAAGCAAATTTCTCTGGCAGAGGTCTGTCTTGGGAGTAGTGGCGCTTCTAAATCTTATTGTTCTCTACTATACAGCTACCAGAGGTGCGATTCTTGGATTCCTTGGTGGGGCACTCATCACACTTATTTATCTCAGTCTAAAATCAGAAAAAGGAGACAAGATAAGGAAGGTGGCTGTGGGAATTATATTGGGAATAATAGTATTTGTCGGGTTGTTTTTTGCAGTTAAAGATACTGAGTTTGTAAAAAGTAGTCCTGTGCTCAGCAGGTTCTCATCTCTTTCTGTTTCTGAAATACAGAGTCAGGGTAGGTACTTTGTTTGGCCTATTGCTTGGCAAGGGTTTCTAGAGAGACCAATACTTGGTTGGGGGCAGGAGAGTTTCAACTTCGTATTCAACAAACATTTCAACCCAAAGATGTATGGCCAGGAGCCTTGGTTTGATAGGACTCACAATGTTATTCTTGATTGGCTAATTGCAGGTGGGCTTCTCGGTCTTCTATCTTACGCTTCAATGTTTGGTGCAGTTGTTCTGTATATAAAGAAAGCGGATGAGAATTTTCTTACAAAAGAAGATAAGGCAATTATGCTTGGTCTTCTCTCTGCCTATATATTCCACAACTTGTTCGTTTTTGATCAGATTGTAAGTTATATGCTTTTCTTTACCATTCTTGCTTACGTGCACGCGCATTCTCCAGAATCAAATCCCGGTCTTTGGAGCAGGGCTTCTAGTTGGGCTTCTTCTCTCGGTAGTGATAATAAGAGGCCTGTTGTAGAGTCTTTGGTTGTGATCGCTCTTATCCTCTCTCTCTATTGTGTTATCTACAAACCTCTCAACCAAAATAAAAATCTTATTGCTTCTCTAATAGCAAGTACTCAAGGCAAAATTGATAGCGTCGAGGTGTACAAAAAGCCAGTCCAAGATTATGGGCTTGGCTTTTCTGAGAGTCTGGAGCACACTTCTACCTCTGTAATAAACAATTTGGCAAATACCTCTATATCAAACGAGTTCAAGCAAGAATTGCTCGGGACACTTGATGGATCATTCAAAAAACAGTTGGAAAGATCTCCAAATGACGCAAGGTACCGGCTGTTTTATGCTTCTTTCTTAGCAAAATTTGGACTTTATGATAGAGCACTTGAGCAAATAAACATATCCAAGGAATTGTCTCCAAACAAGCAAGGCATTGCTTTTGAAAGAGTAAATATTTTGCTTGCAAAGGGGGATGCTAGTGCGGCTATAGAAGAAGCAAGAAGAGCTTATGAACTAGAGCCAAAATATGATGAAGCAAAGTTTGTCTACGCTCTTACCGCTCTCTCTGTCGGTAATGTAGAACTCTACAATTCGCTAATACAAACGATACCGGCTGACAAAATTATCTTTGACGACCGCTTCATAAGTATTCTTGCTAGCAAAAATCAGTACGATAAAGTTATAGAAATTGTAAAAACAAGAATACAGAGGGATCCAAACAAAATTGAACACAGGCTTACTCTGGCGGCGGCTTTCTTACAAGCAGGCAATAGAAATGAAGCAGTGAGAGTGATAGAAGAAGTTATAAAACTAGACCCGTCATTCAAAGAAAGGGGAGAGTATTATATAAATGAGATTAAGGCTGGCAGAAATCCGTAATCTCTAAGGTCTCTCCCCGGCAGCAGGCTATCCACAGGGGTATTTGCATAAAATATCAAAGTATGCTATACTATAAGAAGTGAGTGCGGGAAGCAATTTCCACACGAAATGAAAGTTCTGCGAAAATACCCCTATTTTAGGGGTATTTTCGTACCAGAATCATTTCTATATTAGTTTGGGAGTAGACTTCGGATTGTAATCTGATGTATCATATATATGCGTATCGTCGCGTGGTCGGCGGTTCGCACTCACATTAGACTTTCGTTTTTGGAGATAGCTTCCGCCGACCGCGCGGCGATGCAAAACAAAAAACTTTCTGAAAATTTTCAGAAAGTTTTTTGTTTATTCTTAATAAAAAAAGAAAAAGTAATTTTTAAAATTCCTCGGGTCTCCTCCCTCACAGAAGTCAGTGAGGCCAGAATTTTAAAAATTACTTTTTCTTTTTTTAACCAAAAATATTTTTTGAATTTAAAATTTTTAATTTTGACTTTTATAAGTTATCCACATTTTTGTGAAAAAAATATTAACAAAAATATTTTTTTGCGCGATAATTAATTCAGGTCGAAAGATATAAAAATATTTTTTAAATAATTTTATATCGCGCGTTTGAAAATTAAATTTTTTAACGCAGCGCGCGCTTAAAAAAATAATCTCATCCAGATTCGTGTACCACACGATGAAGGACAAAAAATAAAATGGCAGCAAAGAAAAAGAAAGTAGCTAAGAAGACAACAAAGAAGAAGGCTACAAAGAAGAAGAGAGCTTAATCTAAGCTTTCCCACTTAAGAAAAATCTCCGCCTCTGGCGGAGATTTTTCTTTTCTTTATAAATATTGGCTAATAAGTAAAAAGACTCTTTTTGTGATAGAATGGCACTTATATGGCATTTTTGGACAAAATATTTGGGGATCATAGTAGTCGGCATATAAAGACTATTTTGCCAATTGTAGAGAAAATAAACGCTCTTGAGGCAGAGATGCAGTCTCTCACTGTGGTAGAGATGAGAGAGAAAACCACAGAATTTAAGCAAAGAATAGCAAAGGGTGAAAGTCTGGATTCTATACTACCAGAAGCTTTTGCGCTGGTACGAGAGGCTTCGGTGCGTACTTTGGGTCAGAGACATTTTGATGTTCAGCTTTTGGGTGGAATCGTGATGCATCAAGGAGGTATTAGTGAAATGCGTACTGGAGAAGGAAAGACCCTGGTTGCAACTTTGCCGGTTTATCTCAATGCTCTTTCGGGTAAAGGTGTGCATGTTGTTACTGTAAATGATTATCTTTCTAGGAGAGACGCCGTTTGGATGGGGCAGATTTATGATTTGCTGGGTCTAAGTGTTGGAGTAATTGCTCATGATAGTAGTTTTTTGTACAGCGAAGAAGTTAAAAAGGCGCAAGTAGAAAGTGAAGATAAAGAAAGAGACGAGAAGGGAGGATTTCATATTGTAAATAATTTTCTAAAGCCTGTTAGTCGGGTAGCAGCCTATGAGGCAGACATAACCTATGGTACCAATAGTGAATTTGGTTTTGATTATCTGAGAGACAACCTCGAATACGAAGGTGTAAGAGTAAGACAAAAAAGACATAATTTTGCGGTGGTGGACGAAATAGACTCGATTCTTATAGATGAGGCGCGTACCCCTCTTATAATATCAGCGCCATCTGCGGACTCTGATGCTTTGTACAAAAAATTTGCATATATTGCTCAAAATCTTGCAAAAGACGAGGATTATACCGTTGATGAAAAAACTCACTCGATCTTTCTTACTGATAATGGGATTAGCAAATCAGAGCAAATGCTCGGTGTAGAAAATATATATGCAGAAGGTGGGGTAAGGATGGTGCATCATCTTGAGACTGCGGTAAAGGCAAAGGCTTTATACAATAAAGACAAGGAGTATGTGGTCAAAGATGGCGAGGTTATAATCGTTGATTCATATACAGGTAGACTTCAGCCTGGTCGCAGATGGTCAGAGGGGCTACATCAGGCGATCGAAGCAAAGGAAAATGTAAATATCCAAAAGGAGAGTAAAACCTTCGCTTCGATTACTTACCAAAACTACTTTAGGATGTACGGGAAGCTCTCTGGTATGACAGGTACTGCGATGACTTCTAGTGAAGAGTTTTATAAAGTTTATGGGCTCAACACTGTAAGCATACCTACCAACAAACAGGTACAGAGGATCGATCGTGATGATCTTATATTCCAAACAGAGAAGGGTAAACTGCTTGCGATGTCTCGTACAGTCAAAGATTTGCAAAAGAAGGGTCAGCCGGTCCTTATCGGTACTATCTCAATAGAGAAAAATGAATTGATCGGGGAGTTTCTAAAAAGAGAGGGTGTTTCGTTTGAGATGCTCAATGCAAAAAACCATGAAAGGGAAGCGGAGATACTTGCTCAAGCCGGTAGAAAGGGGGCTGTAACCCTTGCGACAAATATGGCTGGTCGTGGAGTGGATATAAAACTTGGAGGCAACCCAGCAACCAAAGAAGAGCAAGATGAGGTCAAAAATCTCGGCGGGCTTTTTGTAATTGGTACTGAGAGGCATGATGCAAGGAGAATAGACAACCAGCTCCGAGGGCGAAGCGGTAGGCAGGGAGACCCGGGGGAGACACAATTTTTTGTTTCCATGGAAGACCATATTATGAGAGTCTTTGCAGCCGATACTGTAAAAAATATGATGGGGCGTCTTGGTATCCCTGAGGATGAGCCGATACAAAATAGTCTTATAAGCAGGTCTCTAGAGTCTGCTCAGTCAAAAATAGAAGGTTTAAACTTTGATGCCAGGAAGCATGTGCTGGAGTATGACGATGTTCTTAATTTTCAAAGAAAAACATTTTACGAAAGAAGAAGGAAGATTTTGCTCGGCGGTATTACCGAAGTACTTTCTTATTTTGATACGATAATTACACCAAAAAAGACAGAAGCCGGTATCCAAGAAATGTTGCCTGAAATAAAGCAAAAAATAGATGAGAGGAGGCGAAGCATGAGTAAGGAGGAATTCGCAAAGAATTTAAAGAATATTACCCTACAAACTTTTGATATGTTTTGGGTGGAACACCTTGAGACGATGGACTACTTGCGAAGCTCTGTAAACTTGCGGGCTTATGGTCAGAGAGATCCGCTTGTGGAGTACAAAAAAGAAGGACTCCGTCTCTTTAAACAGATGGAAGAGAGTATCGAGAGTAGCATAATCCAGTCGGTTACTGTGATGGAATCAATGAGAGAAGACGCTCCAAAAAGTGAAATAGAAAGGCAGGCGAATAAGATAACTACCTCACCCCCAACCCCTCTCCTTGCAAAGGAGAGGGGAGCCGAAACGGTTTATAAAGACGTGGGTAGAAACGACCCATGCCCATGCGGCTCTGGCAAAAAATTCAAAAAATGCCACGGGGCGTAAAATAAAAAATATTAGTTAAAATTATAAATATGGAAAAAATAATAGAACTTATAAACTTACTACAAATTACAAGAGCTCAACCTCAATATGGTTATGCGATTGCTGGGGGCAATACTAGAATAGGCAATTTGGCAGAGCATCATTACTTGGTCACCATGTTCGGTTGGCAGTTGGCGGCTTTGGTTAACGAGAAGGGCGCAAAAATAGATGTTTTGAAGGTTTTGAAATTTTGTCTCTTGCATGACATAGGGGAAATTTTTGGTGGTGATATTGGTATGTATTATGCCAAGGCGAATTCACAAGCTCGTACTTTTGCAAAGCAATTTGAAGAAGAAAATCAGAGATTTCTTTCAGAATATTTTAGTAACAAATCAGAAATACTCGACCTCACAAAAGAAATTATGAACTCATCTTCTGATGAATCTCATATTGCAAAAATTGCAGATTATCTTGAGGTCACGCACTATAAACTTTTTAATGATCAGCTAAAAAAGAAAGACGTAGAGCTTGTTGCGCCCAAACTCGCAGAAAAGGTAGAAAAGATTCAAGACAAAATTGCAAAAGAAGAGTTATTAAAATTTGTAGAATCTTGGAAAGAGAAAATGATGAAATATGACTCGTTCTTAGATGCTTCTACCGATGCGCTTGGTGTTTAATTATGGCTCATGAAATAGAAACAAAAGTATTGGATATTGATCTTGAGGATACAAAGAAAAAACTCTTTTCTTTGGGGGCGGAGCAGATTGGTCACAATAGGCTTATTGTTGACTGGTTTCGAATTAAAGGAGTGAAAGAGGGAGGGGATGAGTGGTTTCTTAGGATAAGGTCCTATTCTGACGGTAAAAATGAAGTGACATGGAAAGCGAAATCAGAGATTTTGGGAACAGCCAGAAAGCATAAAGAGATAAATTTTGATATTTCTGAACCAGACAAGCTTTCAGATTTGTTTGAGGAGATAGGTCTTGAAAAATATGCCCATCAAGAAAAAGACAGAACCTCTTTCAGATACAAAGATTGGCAGTTTGATATAGATCAGTATCCGGGTATGCCAGCATTCATTGAGATTGAAGGAAATAGTGAAGAACACGTAAAAGAAGCAATGAAATTGTTGGGATTAGAGAACAATCGTACTTGGGCAAAAGGTGAGAGAATTTTGATTCAGGATACCTATCATCTTGATTGGTACAACATGAAATTTTAATCTAGCTTAGACTTTGCAGAGGACTCTCCTCTGTGGGTTTGTGTTTTAGGATACAAAGTAATAATATCAGGGTGGAAATTGGGCCAAAGGATAGAGGAGAAATTTATGGACCTAAGGAAGAAAAAAATTGTAGCAACACTTGTGTTTCCAGTAAAAGGAGATGAGGTGCTCTTGGTTCGCAAGACCAAGAAGATTGGGATTGGGCTTTGGAATGGCTTTGGTGGAGGAGTTGAAGAAGGTGAAAGCCCAAAGCAATCTGCGGTGAGGGAATTGAAAGAGGAAGCAAATCTAATTGTGAGAGAAGCAGACCTTGAGAGTAGGGGCAAGGCGGTCTTTCACAACAAAAAAGAGGACGGACATGAGTTTGTTGTTGAAGTTCACCTCTTTGTTTTGCGAAAGTGGCAAGGGGACGTGAGGCTCAACAAGGAAGTCAGGGACGCAACTTTTTGGAGCGTAAACAACCTTCCTTTTGATGAGATGTTGCCTTCGGATAGGCAGTGGGTGCCTCTTGTTCTCTCTGGTAAGGTTGTAGAGGTTGAAGTATTCCACTCCAGCTTACAACGGGGTCTAGAGAAGCCAGTTTCGGTAAAGATTGTCGGTTAGTTTGGGGTGCTGCGCCAACAACCTCACCCCCCTCTCTTTTTCACAGAGGACTCTCCTCTGTAGTTAAATCTAACTACACAAATCAGTGACGGTCGTCCAAGATGTGTGTATGACGGAAATCAAGGCTTTATTTTTTCTCTAAATTTGATTAGACTAAGGATATGAAAAAGGGTGAGGACTATACTGGAATCACTATTGTTTATCTCTGTCATGATGGTAATGGAAATATTTTATTGAATAAAAGGAGTAATAATTGTAGGGATGAACATGGTAACTGGGATCCAGGGGGTGGGGGGGTTGGAATTCGGAGATACTGTCGAAAATACTTTAAAAAAAGAAATTGCAGAAGAATATTGTACTGATGTTTTGGATTATGAATTTTTGGGATACAGAGATGTTCATAGAGAACACAATGGAAAGAAAACTCATTGGATAGGTTTGGATTTTAAAGTATTGGTAGATAGAGAAAAAGTAAAAAATGGTGAACCTCATAAATTTGATAAAGTTGAGTGGTTTACTTTAGATAAGTTGCCGGACCCTCTACATTCGCAATTTCCAACTTTTTTAAAATTATACAAAAGTAAATTATGGTAGAAAGTCTTATTTTATTCTTGCAGGCTCATGTATTGCCCTGGGGGGCGCTAGGAGTCTTTGTGGCGAGCGTTATAGAAGAAGTCGCGGCTCCGATACCGTCGGCGCTTATTATGACGATGTCAGGCTTCTTACTCGTTTCTGGTTCGGTTTCTGTTTCTTCTATTGCAACCCTTATTTTTAAGGTCGCTTTGCCAGCGGCCCTTGGAGTGACCATTGGTTCTTATTTTATTTATTTTGTTGCTATGTATGGAGGCAAGCCGGTTATAGAAAATTGGGGCAAATATTTCGGACTATATTGGTCGGATGTAGAAAAATTGCAACAAAAAATGTCTGGAAGCAGGAAGGACGAGGTGGTAATAGGTTTGGCCAGGGTGCTACCGGTTTTTCCTAGTGTTGTTATCTCTGCTTTTTGCGGTCTTATAAGGATGAATTATTTTAAGTATTTTGTAATTTCTTTTATTGGAGTATTTTTCCGAGGGCTTATCTTGGGAACTATAGGTTGGCAGGTTGGTAATGTATACACAAAGTACGCAGAATATATAAAACACATAGAGGACGCTGTTTTATACTCTTTAATTGTTGTTGTTTTGGTTTTTATAATCTACAAAACGATAAAAAAATACAAAAAATAGCCGAGTTTTCCACTCTTTTTGGCTTTTTTTGAATATCACAAAAACCATTGTGTTAAAATATAAGCGTACCTTTCTAGTACAACTCAAATGCCACAAAAGAAATTACAGCTTTCATTTTTTATAGCGCTGACTTTGGCATTGTCGGTATTGACGTTTCTAGTACTCAGACCTTATATGGGTATTATTTTTGTGGCGGCTGTTTTTTCTGTAGTTTTCTATCCTTTGTATGAATATTTTCTTCTAAAGACATCAAATAAAAGGGGTTTTTCTGCGATACTCACAATTTTGGTTATAATTTTTGCCATAATAATTCCGCTCTCGGTACTCTCGGCCGCTCTGTTTAAAGAAGCGGTCGGCTTGTACAACTCTCTAGCCTTTGGTAGTGATGGCGAGCTGGCTATTGGTTATATAAACCAATTTTTATTCAATATTCAAAGCTTTTTGCCAGAAGGGGTTTCTCCTTCAGTGCTTGATATTGAGTCTCATATACAATCTGTCCTTAGCTGGATAATCGGACACTTTGATTCGGTCTTTAGTTTGGTGTTCCAGGGGTTACTTGGATTTATCTTGATGCTCATATCTACTTATCACTTACTAAAAAATGGATCAGTTATAAAGAAGTTTATCGTGATGTGGTCTCCTTTGCCGGATGACTATGATGCAGAAGTTATGGAAGCTTTGCGTTCTTCCATCGATGCTGTTTTTAGAGGAAGGTTTTTGGTCTCGATTGCCCAAGGATTTTTCTTAGGGTTAGGTTTTGTTATTTTTGGTGTAAGCAATCCAGTGCTCTGGGGATTTGTGGGCGCGATCGCTTCTCTCATACCAGCTTTGGGCACTTCTCTTATTACCATACCAGCAGCTGCTTATCTTCTAATTACAGGTCATACCGGATCGGCTGTGGGGATCCTCATCTGGGGAGCTCTTGCTGTTGGTTTGGTCGATGATACGCTCTCCTTCTTTATCCTAAAGAGAAAGATAAAAATACATCCACTCATAACCCTGTTTTCAATACTTGGCGGTGTAAGTTTCTTCGGTCCGATAGGGCTTATTGCCGGGCCAGTAATAGTGAGTGGGCTCATAGCTCTGCTTAGGGTGTACCCGTATATTATTTCTTATAAAAGTGATTTAGATATAAAACAAAGTGGCAAGTAAAATTTCACCAAGTGTTCTTATGTTCGGATGGGAATTTCCTCCATACAATAGTGGAGGACTTGGTGTTGCTTGTGAGGGTATGTCCAAGGCTCTTTCGGCGAGTGGGGTAAACCTCACCTTTGCGCTGCCTTACAAAATACCGATAAAGGCTGGTTGGTGTAAGTTTGTCTTTGCTGATGAAGAAGTTGATTTCAAAACTTCTAAAGAAGTGATGAATTATGTATCAGGGTACACGAGCCACACTTCTACAAAGAGTACAAATCACCTTATAAACAAAATTTCTGGTATGAAAGGCAACTCTCTCATGGAAAGAGTTTTTCTTTATGCGAAGAAGGCTCCTAGTATTGCAGCAAAGTCTGCACATTCAATTATTCATGCTCATGATTGGCTCACTTACCCGGCTGGCATAGAAGCAAAAAAGTTTTCAAAGAGGCCGCTAGTTTCTCATATCCACGCCACAGAGTATGATCGAAGCGGCGAGACAATAAACAGAGATATTTTTGAGATAGAAAAAGAAGGATTTCACAAGTCTGATATGATCGTTGCTGTTTCGGGCAGGACTAGAAAAAGTGTTATAGAAAAGTATGGGATTGATCCAGACAAAGTCAAAGTAGTCCACAACGGAGTTGATTTTGTAGAAACAAATGAAAACTTGCCCCACAATTTGGAAGTCCTGAAGGGTAGAGGATATTCAATAGTATTATTTGTTGGTAGGATAACTTTCCAAAAAGGTCCTGACTATTTTGTAAATATGGCCGAGAAGGTCTTAAAATTTGAGCCAAAGACATTTTTTGTTGTCTCTGGTAGTGGAGATATGGAAGATCAGATGATAAGAGAAGTATCAAAGAAGGGGATTACAAACAACTTTCTATTTTGCGGATTTCTTAGAGGCAAAGAGTTAAACGGCGTCTTTAGAGCGGCAGATATATTTGTGATGCCATCTGTCTCCGAGCCATTTGGGATCGTACCCCTTGAGGCGATGCTTGCAAACACACCGGTTCTTATATCAAAAGAATCTGGCGTTAGTGAAGTTATAAGCTGTGCTCTCAAGTCAAATTTCTGGGATGTTGATGATATGACAGACAAGGTAGTCTCTGTTTTGAGAAATAAAAAGCTTCATAGACAGCTATCTCTATCTGGCAAAAAAGAAGTTAAGACAATCCACTGGAAAAAGGCGGCGGATTCTCTCATTTCGTTATATAATTCTCTAGAAGAAAGTAATAAGGTGGTGGAGTTTGTTCCGAGTCCAATTTTTGCAATAGCATAATAAAAAATGGCTTCAGTTTGTTTTTATTTTCAGGTGCATCAACCAATGCGGGTTAGAAAGTACCGCGTTTTTGATGTTGGCAACAATAGTGATTATTTTGGAGACAATAGTGGTACGAGTTTGGATAATAAGTTTATAGTAGAGAAGGTTGCAAACAAATGCTACTTACCAGCAAACAGAGTAATTTTAGAAAACATAAAAAGAAATCCAAATTTTAAAGTTGCCTACTCAATATCGGGTATTGCTCTAGAACAGTTTGAAAAATTTTATCCAGAAGTGATAGATTCTTTTAGGGAGTTAGTAAATACTGGTAATGTTGAAATACTTTCAGAAACTTATTATCACTCTCTCGCTTCAATCTATTCAAGAGAAGAGTTTGAGCATCAGGTAAAGATGCACAGGAGAAAGGTGAGAGACCTCTTTGGGGTTACTCCGACTGTCTTTAGGAACACAGAACTTATTTACAACAATGAGATTGCTCGGATAGTAGAAGAGATGGGCTACAAAGGTATTCTTGCCGAAGGGGCTGATCATGTCCTCGGTTGGAGAAGTCCGACCTTTATATACAAGCCTGTCGGTACCCAAAACATAAAGGCACTACTCAAGCACTACAAACTCTCTGATGATATCGCCTTCCGATTTAGTGAAAGGAGCTGGGCCGAGTGGCCACTTACCACTCCCAAGTTTGCTGACTGGGTCTCGGCGCACAATGGTAATGGCAATGTGATAAATCTTTTTATGGACTATGAGACCTTCGGTGAGCATCAGTGGGAGGATACTGGGATATTTGAATTTCTAAGGCACTTACCAGAGGCAATTCTGGCAAATCCAGATAATGACTTTGTAACCCCTAGCGAAGCGGTTGATCGGTATGATTTTATGGGTGAGATAGACGTCCCTTACCATACCTCTTGGGCCGATATGGAGCGAGACCTCTCGGCTTGGGCTTCAAATGATATCCAAAGAGAGGCGTTGGATGCTATTTATTCACTAGAAAAAGACATCGCTTATATTGATGATCCGGCGCTTCAAGAAGACTGGAGAAAACTTCAAACATCAGATCATTTCTACTATATGTGCACCAAGTTTTGGGCCGACGGCGATGTCCATAAATACTTTTCTCCATACGAATCTCCATACGAAGCCTTCATTGCTTATATGAACGTGATGCAAGATATGAGACTAAGACTAGAAGAAGCCAAGAAAAAACAAGAACACGGAGTTGTTGTCCGCCGTCTCAAACCTCTCCGCTTCAGCGAGGTGTAAAAAATCGCCCCTCCCCTAACCCCTCCCCGAAGGGGAGGGGAACGCCTAAAAACAAGGGGATCTTACTAAATCCTTGTGTTTTTTATCAAATTATGCTATAATTAGAGTAGATTGCAGGAGGTCAGAAGATCTTAAAATCTAAAACCTGCAGATTCAGTAGAAGGAGAAATACGATGGCGACCAAAGAGTCGATCGCGTATGCAACCCCGCGCCAAAAAGAGCAGTGCGTTAGCGGTATTCTGAGTGCCGCTGGCGATGGCGCCCGAATGGCTTTTGAGGAACTGGCCAACACTGGTTCTCTCGGAACGGCCAAGGAATTTCAGGGGCGTGTAATCGCCAGACAAGGAGAACTCAACGCTCTTGTCAGGGAGACTGTTCGAGATCTAGTCAAGCGGAAGGTTGTCCAGATGGTTCAGGGGATCGTCGGTATCCTGAAACTCATATCCGTTGGCCAAGAGATCGAAATCCCCGAGACCGATGGCACCGAAACAATCGCTGATGCCAACTCTGTGTTCACCTGGGGCATCGACGGAGATTTCCAACGCTGGGGTACTAATGTCCCCGTTAAGCGGACAGTCAAAACGAGCGCGCAGGTTTTCGAGATGGTGGAGGATGGCGATTTCGAAACCATCTTCAACATTCCGACCCGCACGCTCGACTCGCTCACTTGGGAGCAATCTCAAGTAGTCGCTTTCGTTCGGAAGCACAAGAAATGGCTCCGGACCGGTGGCTACAGCACCTTCTTTCTCTTCAAAGTCGGAGAAGGAGAGGGGAAGAAATTCTTTGTGGCGGACGTGAACTTGAATTCGGACGGCAGGCCGAACGTCTACTGCGGCCGGTTCGAGGACGGCTTTGTCTGGGATGCTAGGTATAGGCCTCGTTTCGTGCTCCCGCAACTGGTTACTCAATAGTCGGCCATACCTTTATTTGGATTCCCAATCTGACCCCTCGGTCTGCTTCGGCAGACTGGGGGTCAATTTTTTATATTAAACTCATCTCAATATACTTTTTTAAAATCAAATATTTTGTTAAATCGGATTTAATAAAAAATATTTTAATATATAAATACTCACAAATTGGCGGAGAATATTGAGGTATTTGTGATAAAATAAAACCATATGGCGAGGGCAATGGTACTTGGAAATGGTAATAATTTGGTATGCTTGGATAAATTTGGACAAGTAAGAGATTTTTATTACCCATATGCCGGAGAAGAAAATCACATCGGGGCAGACCAGATGCATAAAATAGGTGTTTTTGTAGACGGCAGAATTAGCTGGATAGATAATGGTGAATGGTCCGTGAGTATTTTTTATGAGGATAACTCAATGGTGTCTAAGTTAGTTGCAGAAAATAAAAACATCAAAATAAAACTTGAATCAAACGATGTTGTCTACAATGAAAAAAATATTTTTTTAAGAAGATTTACTCTGACCAATCTAAGTGACAAAGAAAGGGAAGTAAAAGTGTTCTTTGATCAGCAGTTCAAGATAGGTGATACCAACCACGCTGACACGGCTTATTTCTCAAGTACCTTACAGTCTATTATTCACTACAAAGGAAGAAGGGTGTTTTTGGTCGGTGGTAGTTGTGACAATAAGCCTTTTGGTGACTATGCGATTGGCTTTTCTGGGGTCCTCGGTAAGGAGGGTACTTGGAAGGATGCCGAAGATGGGGTTCTTTCTAAAAATACGATTGAACATGGAGTCGTTGATTCTGTTATCTCGTGGTCTAGAAAGCTGAAGCCAATGGAGTCTATGGTTGTTTATTATTGGCTTATATCCGGAGAGACCTACAAAGATGTTTATGAGCTATTAGAATATATAAATCAAAAATCACCAGAGCATATACTAGAATCAACCAAGGATTTTTGGCGAGCCTGGTCTTTGCAGGTTGAAATAAAATTTCATGATTTGTCTCCAAAAGTGGTAGAGCTTTTTTATGCTTCGCTATTCGTTATGAGAGCCCATGCTGATAACAGGGGTGGAATAATCGCTTCTGCAGATTCCGGAAATATTCAGTATGGTGGTGACACCTACGTGTATGTTTGGCCGAGAGATGCTGCGTACACAGCGCTTTCCTTTGATCTTGCGGGATTTTTTGATGTCTCAAAGAGATTTTATAAATTTATAACTTCTGTCGTCACAGACGATGGTTACGTATTGCACAAGTATCAACCAGACAAATCACTCGGGAGTTCGTGGCATCCATGGGTAAAGGACGGCAAGAGACAGCTCGCGATACAAGAAGATGAGACAGCGATACTTTTGGTTGGTCTTTGGGAACATTATATAAAAGCGAAGGATCTTGAGTTTATAGAAAGCAACTATAATGAATTTATAAAAAAATCGGCAGATTTTCTCATAAGGTTTAGAGATTCTAGTACTGGACTTCCTCTTTCTAGTTATGATTTGTGGGAGGAGAGATATGGTGTATCAACTTACACCGCGGCAACTGTTTTTGGCGGACTTTTGGCCGCTCACAACTTTGCAAGGATTTTGGGTAAGGAAGAAGAGGCAAGCTTGTATCATTCTGAAGCGGAAAAAATAAAAAAGTCTATTCTAGATAATCTTTGGGATAATAATCTGAAGTTTTTTATAAAACTAAACCAAAATGGCGATTCACTTGAGAAAGACCACACCCTAGATTCTAGCAGCTTCTATGGATTGTTTCGGTTTGGCGTGTTACCTCTAGATGATGAAAAACTGCTTAGTTCCTTCAAGATTACAAAAGACTTATTAAGTGTCGGAGGTCCTACTTTTGGCTTAGCTAGGTACTCTGGCGACAGGTATTGTACTGTCGATCAAAGCAAGCCGGGCAATCCGTGGTTTATCACTTCTTTATGGATTGCTCAATTTATAATTGCAAAATCAAATAGTAGTGAAGAAATGATTGAAGCAAAAAAAATAATTGAGAATTTGGCCAACTTTTCTATGGCCCACATGTTTTCTGAACAAATAAATCCTAATAATGGTGAGCCAATATCTGCTACTCCTCTCGTCTGGAGTCATGCGGAGTTTGTTAAAACAGTGATTGAATATACAAGAAAACTCTCTCAGTTTGCCAGAAACTAAAATAACAAATGAACACAAACTCTTCTAAAAATTGGCATCACGATTCTATTGATAATATATTTGAATACCTGGGGACTAGTATAAGAGGTTTGTCTAAAAGTGAGGTAGCTGAGAGGCTTAGTTTGTATGGCAAGAACTCTTTACCTGAAGCCAAACCACCTGGTTTTTTGTTTCTTTTTATAAAACAGTTTAAGAGTCCGCTCATTTATGTTCTTATCCTGGCCGGTCTTGCGATGCTTTTGTTATCTGATGTGACCGATGCTCTCATTATATTTTTTGTTTTGTTCCTAAATTCTTTGCTCGGACTATTTCAAGAAAATAAGGCGAACAGAACACTGAACAAGCTGAAGCAGTTTTCAAAAGGGGTTGCGGTGGCAATAAGAGATGGGGTAGAAACAGAGATAGATGATGCTCTCTTGGTCATCGGGGATGTTGTTGTACTTAGGGTTGGAGATAAAGTTCCAGCTGATGCGAGGATTTTAAAAACAGACTCATTGAAGGTTAATGAGTCGGCTCTTACTGGTGAATCAGAGCCGGTAGAAAAAGATACAAATATTTATAGCGAAGAAACACCTTTGCCTGAGAGGAGAAATATGCTGTACAAGAGTACTCTTGTTGTTTCTGGCGAAGCCACCGCTATTGTGGTCGCTACCGGGATCAACACTTTCGTTGGTTCTATTGCCGAAAAACTAAAAGATATAGATTCTGAGATGCCTCTGAAATCAAGAATAGATAAATTATCAAGGCAGATAGGTTTTGCTGTTTTTGTTTCAATATTGGTCATAGTTGCAATAGGTTTTTTAAGAGGTTTTGATCTCAGAGATATATTTTTTACTTCTGTTGCTGTTGCGGTCTCTCTTATACCCGAAGGTTTGCCGATAATAATAACTCTTATATTGGCCAGAGGTGTTTATAGAATGGCAAAGAGAAATGCTCTTATAAAAAATATGCAAGCGGTAGAAGCCTTAGGTCAGGCAGATATTATCGCGGTAGATAAAACCGGTACCATAACAAAAAACGAGTTGATGGTTGAAAGGGTGTTTGTTGGCGGTAGGGAGTTTAAGGTTTTTGGATCTGGCTTTGAACCGAAGGGCTCAATAACATTTGAAGAAAATATAATAAACCCAGCTAATCACCGAGAACTTCTTTTTTCGGGTAGAGTTGCGAGTTATTGTGCTAGCGCAAAGGTTGAGTATAAAGATGGAGGGGTCCCGACCGTCATAGGCGATCCAACTGAAGCCGCGCTGTTGGTGTTTGGTCAAAAAGTCGGCTTCAATAAGGACGAACTAGAGTCGGAAGACAGGCAGGTCTTTAGCATGCCCTTTAGTTTTGAACACAAATTCCATACTACGATGCACAAGAATGGCGACAAATTTTTTCTAAGTGTCGTGGGGGCTCCGGAGTCAGTACTTGCTCATGCGTCCAAATATTGGACGCTAGATAGTGAACTTGAATTGAGTGAGGAAAATATAAAAACAATAGAACAAAAAATAGAAGAGTATTCATCTATGGGGCTACGTGTTATATGTTTTGCTTTTAGGGAGTCTGCAGAATCTTCTTTTGATTTGGAAAATATTCCAAAACTTACCTTTGGTGGCCTCTTTGCTATGGCCGATGTATTGAGAGAAGAGATAAATAGTTCAGTTAGTGAGGCGATAGAAAGTGGTGTTAAGGTTGTTATGATAACTGGAGACCATTTTGGTACGGCAAGAGCAATAGCCAAGCAAGCTGGTATATTTAGAGATGGAGACCAGGTTTTAACTGGCCAAGAAATATCAAGCCTGAGCATCGAGGAACTGTCTCTAAAACTTGACGACAGGGTATCTGTTTTCGCAAGAGTTTTGCCTGAACACAAGCTTTCAATAGTAGAAGCATACAAATTGAGAGGCAAGATAGTGGGTATGACTGGGGACGGTGTAAACGACGCTCTTTCTCTGCAATCCGCTCACCTAGGGATATCAATGGGTAGGGGTGGCACTGAAGTTGCAAAAGAAGCATCTGATATCGTGCTTGTAGATAATAATTTCAGAAGTATTATCGCCGCTATTGAGGAAGGTCGGTCTATATACGTGACTATAAAGAAGGTTATTCTTTACCTCATATCAACAAGTATGGGCGAATTTCTTTCTATTGCTGTGGCTATATCACTAGGGTTCCCGATCCCGCTGTCTCCGAGTCAGATACTCTGGCTAAATGTTGTTACGGACGGTTTTTTTGTGATTGCTCTATCTTTCGAGCCTAATATATCGATAAGAGATAAATTTAACAAAATTGGAGAGGGTCTTGTGGGTAAAGCTGATATACTAAGAGCTTTTATTTTGGGTTTTGTAATGATGCTAGGTACAATGGTTTTGTTGTATTTTGGCTACAACGCAGGTTATTACAAAGTTTGGACAATGATACTGACTCTCTTGGTAGTATTTCAATGGTTTAATGCTTGGAATTGTAGATCTGACAAGCATTCCGTTTTCTACAATACTTTTTCTAATAAGTATCTTCTCCTTGGACTTTTGGGCGCCGTTTCACTTCACTTGTTTGCTCTGTATCATCCGTTTATGAATAAGATATTGAAAGTTGTACCACTAGATATTACAGACTGGATGATAGTGGTGATGCTTGCTCTATCTATTGTGCTAGTCGAAGAGTTTAGAAAATATATAAAAGGTCGTCAAATTCAATACTTGCAAAAGACCACCTAGAAAAGGTATAAATATGAGCATGAGTAAGTTTACTGCCACAATAGGCCTCGAAATACACGCGGAATTAAATACAAAAACAAAGATGTTTTGTTCTTGTAAAAATGATGCGGAAGAAAAAAGGCCCAATACCAATGTTTGTCCTATATGTATGGGGCATCCTGGTACCTTACCAACAATAAACAAAGAGGCGGTAAAGAGTATCCTAAAGGTTGGTATTGCTTTGGGCGGCAAGACTCCAAGTCTATCTGAATTTGATAGGAAGAACTATTTTTATCCGGACATACCCAAAGGTTATCAGATAAGCCAGTATAAACATCCTCTTGTTATGGGCGGGGAGCTTGCTGGTGTAAAAATAACTAGAGTTCACCTAGAGGAAGATACAGCAAAATCTTCCCATGATTCTGGCGACTATAGCCTTGTTGATTTTAATAGGGCTGGGGTCCCGCTTATGGAGCTTGTGACCGAGCCAGTGATGCATTCTGGTGAGCAGGTTGTTAGATTCGGTAAAGAGCTGAGGCTCCTGCTGACATACCTGGGTGTTTCTCTTGCAAATATGGAAAAGGGCCAGATGAGACTAGAGGCAAATGTATCTGTGAGTGATACAGAAAAGCTTGGTACAAAGGTAGAGATAAAAAATCTCAATTCTTTTAGCTCAGCAGAGAGAGGGGTAGAGTATGAAATAAAGAGACAAATTTCTCTTATAGAAAGTGGTGGTAAGGTAGTACAAGAGACCCGGGGTTGGGATGATAATAAACAAGAGACGTTTTCACAGAGAGTAAAGGAGGATTCTCATGATTATAGATATTTCCCCGATCCCGATCTGCCGAAGTTGTCTTTAGGAGAGATGCCAGAGTTTTCTTTTGAAGAATTATCTTCCCAAATAGGGGAAATACCGACAAACAAAAGACTAAGGCTAAAGCAAAAATACGGGATAAAAGACTCTGATATAGAGTTTTATATAAACAATAAGGCGCTTTCTGATTTGTTTGAAGCTTCTGCAGAGAGCCTTAGGGATCAGTCAGAGTCAAGTATTCAAACACTTTCAAACTATGTTGTTTCTGACATTTCTAGTATGGGAGAGGCTGGATCTGGTATAAATAGCAAGCATCTAGCTTCTATAATTGATATGGTAATTTCTGGAGAGATATCATCTAGGGGGGCAAAAGATTTGATACCTATTACGATAAAATCTGATAAAGACCCAAGAGTCCTAGCTCAGGAAGAAGGTTTTATGCAAAAAAGTGATGAGGGAGAGCTCGTCTCTATTGTAGAAGAGGTCATCAAAAATAATTCAAACGTGGTTTCTGAATATAAATCTGGTAAGGAATCATCACTACAGTTTCTAATAGGTCAGGGTATGAAGTTAAGTAAGGGCTCTGCAAACCCTAATGTCTTAAAGGATATGTTAATAAAGGCTATTTCTCAAGCCTAGAGGTGTACTTTTAGTAGTTTGCTCCACCTGCTTACCTGTTTATTTTGATAGTCTTCTCTACTCGTCATTCCAATTTTTGATTCTTTTTCTATCTCTGTTTTGTGGTTGCCAGTTATTGTTTTTTTTAGCTCAGCTCTCGGTATCTTTTTAGACAAAAATGGACCCTGGAAAACATGACCTCTTTTCTTGTATTTTGAATTAAAATACTTACTATACCCAGTAAGTACTCTTTGCATATATACCGAGGCAACCCCATCCTCAAGATTGTGAACCACCAAAGAGAATTCTCCCTCTTGGATTTTGAATGACAATAGTTCGACCTCTCTTTCTTTGTGGATCTGCTCTATTTTGTTTGAGTTTATACCAAACCTCTTTTTCTTTATAAAAGACGCTACGTACCAACCAACGTTATTTATCACAATAGGGGATTGAAGGTAAAGAAGCAGGAACAAAAACCTGAGGATATCTTCTTGGTCTATAAATATAGATGAACCAGCTACACCAGAGCTTTTCAAAAGATAATATTCATTTTTTATAAAATTGGTTGATCGCATTTCTCGTAAGTACCCAGGGCTCCATAGTGCTGCACATCCTATACCATCTAATTTTGTCATATTTGGTCAAAAAATATCTAACAAAACTGTGTAAAAGTCTATATTAGTAAAGAAGCCTTTTATATTGATTGCTTGGCTACAAATATATACTTATTATTATAAATATTGTATAGTGTTGGTGATTTGTCACTCATCCTAAGGACCCTAGATTCTAAGAATTTTAGACTCGCCGAGTTTTGGGTGTATTTGCCTTAAAATTTTTTATAAAATATAGTAATGTTTATACAAAAAAGTCAAAATTTTTTGTAGGGAACAAACAGGTGAGTAGTAATACTGCTCGGTCTAATATTTCTACTGTTTCAATTTCTTTTCTTTTTGTTTGAGTTGTCTAAATATTAAAAATTTTTAAATAATTATCTAATATATTTTTACAAAATTTCTGATGGGGGAGATAAACATGTTGTTTTTAAGTAAATTATTTTTCAAATATTTTATAAAAAATAAAAATTTATTTTTTTTATAACTAGTTTTTTGGGTTTGTTATCTCTTATAAAAATTTATTTTCGATCACAAAAAGATTGCTTGGTAATCCGTACATTTATATATCACTACTCCAAATGTTGAACAGCAATCTTCCTTAACTCCTCCTTTTTCTCTCGTACAGTTATTATATTACTCTCAATCATTTCTATTACTTTGTCAATGTCATCTATTTTGTAGACTCTGTAGTTGTTGAAAGGGTGTCTATAGGCTTTAAGCTTTCCCAGCTTATCCCAGTTTCGCAGAGTTGCTTTAGACACACCAAGTATTGATGCTACATCCTTTATATTTATGAAGTTGTTTTTATTTTGATCCATTATAGTTTTTGAGCATTTTAATAATTAAATTGAAACCTTATCAAACCTTGTTAAACATTATAACAAAATTAGTAAAGTATTATCAACTAATACAATGTTTATAACTAAAAATTTTAAAAATGATGTACATAAAAGCTCCTGAAGTTTTTTAGTGATTCTAGCAATCTCCCTCACGCTTATCTTTTTTGAGGATATATATTTTATAGCTATAGAATATGTATAGCAAAAAGGTGGAGACTTTTTATTTTTTGAATAATTTTTATATAAAAATGTGGTCAAAATATTTTAAATTGGTGACAATTTTTTATCCACATTTTTTATGAATAATTTCTAGTTAAAAAGTATAATTATTCTATGAACGAAAGCCTGTACTTTAAAGATAAAAAATATATTTCCGCTTCTCGTGTAGCCGAGATTACAGGATACACAAGCGACTATATCGGACAACTGTGTCGAGGTAAAAAAATTCATTCAAAGTTGGTTGGTAGAACAAGGTACGTGCTAGAGAAGGAAATTATTGAGTATAGTAAAAATTTACATTCTAAAATTAAGAAAAATTATCCAACCACTTCTCCCGTCTCGGT
This sequence comes from uncultured Candidatus Saccharibacteria bacterium, assembly GCA_964507615.1. Taxonomy (GTDB): domain Bacteria; phylum Patescibacteriota; class Minisyncoccia; order Phycocordibacterales; family DATDWN01; genus C7867-006. Next base: position 59,010 of record CAZDPS010000003.1, read on the forward strand.
TGTAAAAAAAATATCTAAGATGGGTAAGGTACAAACAGGGCAAAAAAATAGTCCTGAGATATTTGCTGCCAAGCAGAACAATAACCAGAAATATTTTTTACCAATAACTGGTGCTCTAAATAAAGGTAAATCTCGTCCATCCGAGATTGGTCTCGTCTCTCAAAATAAGCTTGAAGACAAAGGAGAAAGAATTTATCTTGATAAAACAGATCTTTTCCCAACTTTGAAAAAAGATTTTAGTTTTGAAAGTTTGCGTTATGGTGCGGTATCAAATATAAACAAGAAATTATTAGACCAAAAGTCAAAGAAGCCTCAATTTTTTGATACGTTTTTAAACAGGGCGTCTTTCTCTATAACTTGCTTGGCTTTATTGTTGGGGGTGGCTTTTCATATTTCTAGCATAAGTGAATCTAGTAAATCCATGGCGCGTTCTGTCGCTACATCCTTGCCAGAAACCATCTCTGGTCTTTCTGAATTTTCTAGGTACACCTATTTTAGTTTGGATAAAACTATAAAAGATTCAGAATTTAGAATTAAGAAAAATCTTTCTCAGAATCCATTTAGTTTGAATGCGCTAACTCTTGGTTCGGTGGGTGATAGTTTTTCTAGTGCTCAAGGCTGGCTTAAGGATATTGGTAAGAGAATCCTAAAGCCTTGGCAAGAAGATGGGGAGAGTGGAACTATCATTGTTGAAAAAGAAGCTGATAAAAATAATAGGGAAGTCGTTGTGGTTGAAAAACCAACCACCAAAACACAAACTATCTTTGTTCCTGGTTCTGATAAGAGTTATGTTGATCAAAAAATAGAAGAACTAAAGCAGTTCTTTCTAACTTCTCCAACAGCACCAAACGTAAATAGATACTATGTGTCTAAACAAAATGACGTTATTGTAAGTAGGTTGGGCAGTTCTGGTTCTAGTAGTTCTGGCTCTTCTGTAAGTAGTCTATCTGATCTTAGTGATGTCTCTTTTTCTTCTCCAACATATGGAAACCTTGTTTATTACAATGGTTCAGAGTGGTCTAACATCGCGACCTCTTCTCTTGGACTCCCAACCTTTGCTTACCTTGGTTCAGTAAATTTTGGTAAATCTTGGGAAATAAACTCTTCTGGTTTTCTTGCACCAACGACAACTCTCAGGGTCTTTTTGGGTCAGGCAAGCTCTACGATGCTGTCTAGTAATCAAGCCTGGTTTGGCGGTACCGCAACCACAACAATTACGAACGCTGGATTTATCGGTCAGGGTACAACTTCTCCTTTTGCACAACTTTCTGTAAATTCTGAAGCCGGTAATGCCGCTTTTGCTATCGGATCTTCTACCGCGACCTCTTTTATTGTAGATAGTACTGGAAAGGTAGGTATCGGCACTTCAACCCCGGCTGCTACACTTACTATCCAGGGAGGGAGTCATGAAAAAATTAGACTATTAGGGAACCCATCAAGTGCTACTGGTAATGCTGCTTATATGTCTTTTTATCCAAACAACTTAGACCGGTGGGGTTATTTTGGATTTACTTCCAATAACTCTGATTTTATAGAACTGGTAAATGAAAAGTCGGGTACTATACGTAGGGTTGTCTTGGATAGTGCTGGTAAGTTTGGTGTTGGTACAAGTTCACCCTTTGCGAGGCTTGGAGTTAATACTGAGGCAGGCGATATTTGGGGATTTGCAGTCGGTTCATCTACCAAATCTCTTCTCTCTGTTTCTACTGAAGGTTTTGGTACTACCACACTTGCAGGCCTCAACATAAGTGGTCAAGCAACTTCTACCTCCAACGTAGGCTTCAACATCACCACCGGTTGTTATGCTATTGCTGGTACTTGTCTCTCTAGTGGAGGATCTGGTGCTTCTACTACACTCCTTGCTGACTCCAACACCTTCTCTGGTACTAACAACTTCACTGCTCGTCTAGGTCTAGCTACTTCTACTCCTTTTGCAAAGCTTTCTGTTAACTCTGAAGCTGGTGAAGCAGCCTTCGTTGTTGGATCATCTACTGCTACATCTTTCATTATTGATGCGAGTGGAAGGGTGGGGGTAGGTACTGCAGCACCATCCGCCAAGTTCCAGGTTAATAATGATTACATTGCTGTTTTTAATGGTGTATCCGGAGTATCTACAGAAAAAATACGTCTTGGTAGAAGTGATGCAGAGGGTTTTAGATATCACTCAATTGTATCAAATTCTTATACAAGTAATAGCGGCAACTACATAAATTTCAATCTACACGATGCAAACATTAGTTCTACAGGACAAAGTACAGTAATGACGCTTTTGGGTGGTGGAGGTGTTATTATACCTATAGGCTCTGTTGGTATCTCAACTTCAACCCCATACTACAACCTCACCGTTGCCTCTACCACAGGAAGTCAACTCTCCCTCTCCGCTGGTGCTGGTATCTCCCAATGGACCTTCCGTAATGCCGGAGGAAATCTCTACCTCTCTACCACTACCGTAGCCGGTACAGCAACGACATCTATCAGTGCATTAGAAATAGCAGGTGATGGTTTTGGTACTACTACTCTCCGAGGTCTCAACATAAGTGGTCAAGCTACCTCTACCTCCAACGTAGGCTTCAACATTACAACTGGTTGTTATGCTATCGCTGGTACCTGTCTCTCTAGTGGTGGCTCTGGTGCTTCTACTACACTCCTTGCCGACTCCAACACCTTCTCTGGTACTAACAACTTCACCGCTCGTCTAGGTCTTGCTACTTCCACTCCTTTCGCTAGATTATCTATCAATGCAGGTGCTGGAGAAGCTGGTCTTGT
>CAZDPS010000004.1:0-61609 GCA_964507615.1 uncultured Candidatus Saccharibacteria bacterium
TTGCACTTTTCTGTTATATTTCTTGTATTGTCGGCGTAGCTCAGGTAGTTAGAGCACATCACTCATAAAGATGAGGTCGAAGGTGCAAGTCCTTCCGTCGACACAAATACCGAACCTATTCTAAGGTTTGTGTGCATAATTGGTTAGGTAAATGTCCTGTCACGCACTATAATTAAGTAGTGCCAATATACAAAAGAGTAAATAAGGATTTTTTTAAAAAGTGGTCAAAAGACATGGCCTATGTCTTAGGGTTTTTTGCTGCGGATGGATATATAACAGTGAATAAACGAGGTGGACAGTTTTGGTCAATTCAAATTATAGACAGAAGTTTGTTAGAAAAGATAAAAATTGCAATAGATTCGGAGCATAAAATAACAACAAAAAATAGTAAGAAAAAAGATGGAAAATCTTTTCGTCTACAGATAGGTAGTATTGAAATGTGCGATGATTTAAGGTCTCTTGGGTATGGCGAAAGAAAAACAAAGAACTTGGTTGTACCCAATATTCCAAATAAATATTTTTCAGAATTTGTTAGGGGTTATTTTGATGGTGATGGAAATGTGTGGGTCGGGTTAGTTCACAAAGATAGAAAAAAACCTACCTTGGTAATTTATACTGCTTTTACCTCATGCTCAAAAGTATTTCTAGATGCATTAAAAAATAAGCTAGAATCTTTTGATGTTTATGGTGGGGCAATAAGACAGGGGAAGGGGAATTATTATCGTTTGGTGTATAGTGTTACAAACTCTTTGAAATTATGTGGATTTATGTATAATGGTGTAAGTGTTGTGGGTAATAACCTATATCTGCAACGCAAAAAGAAGGTTTTTGATAGGTTTATAAATATGCGATCGTAGCTCAATTTGGTTAGAGCACTCCCCTGTAGATATTGCAGCTTTCTGTCGAAATGGCAGATTGAAACTCTTTGGGATAACGGTGAAGGCTAAACTCGCTTTGGCGAGCATGCGAACACCGTGGGAACCTCTCGCATTACTTGTTTAATAACCAATAAACAGTAGAGAGGGCGCCGTAGAGACTAGATACCGAAGCACCTAAAGGGAAACCTATGGTGAAGATATAGTCCACGCCATTATGAAAATAATGAATAAGTGCACGGGAGAGGTTACCGGTTCAAGTCCGGCCGGTCGCGCCAATTAAAAACACCAGAGATGGTGTTTTTAATTTTGGCTGCACCGAGCTGGACTTGAACCGGGGAAGGGGTCGGGAAACGGGAGTTTCCCGTGGAGGAAGGATTGGGAAAACCGTGGGTTTCCCAGGAGTGAAAGATCCGGTCAAAATTACTGAACCTGTAAGGTTCAAATGTCCGGCCGTGTTTGGATTGAATCCGAAGGAAAGATTTCGGCCGGTCGCATTGAGGAAAAAATAGATTCAATAATATGTCTCTATTTTACCATAGTGTTGGGGCATAGAACTGTGGTATGCTTTTCATATGACAAAATACCAAGATTTCTTAAAAAATATTACTGAGTGTCCATTTTGTGAAAATAGAAAAATAATGATTTTTGAATCAAAAGAAAGCTTTTTGACATATGCTCTCTGGCCTTACCATGCACATCATCTTTTGATTGTTCCAAAAAGACACGTAGAGTCCTTGTCTGAATTAACTGAAGAGGAAAAAGGGGATATAGATTTTATGCAGGAAAAAGCACTAGAAATACTTAAAAAACTTGGATATGCAAACATTACTCATATGGTTCGGGAAGGAAAAGATAATAAAGCTATTAATCATGTACATTTTCATACCATACCAAATATACGAATTGGAGATTTGGACCACTACGGGCAAGAAAGAATGGAGTTGACAGAAGAGGGTATTCAGAAAACTATAAGAGATATTCAGAAATTTTTATAGATGAGGAATGTATATTTGTGTATCATTTAGTAATACAAATTCAGTTCTAACATCGTCCACTAAGTCGCGCAGAAAAAAGGCACGTAAGTGCCTTTTTGTGACTAATGTTTTCCTTCCTAAAAAGTGCTATTATACTCTTGAATAATTATCATTAACTTTAAACTACTATGTGGTATCCTATTTACGTTATTTTGTTTTTCCTTGTTGTATCTAGTATTCGTCAGATAAACCAATATGAGAGGGGAGTAAAATTTACTTTTGGTAAATTTACAAAAATTATGGAGCCTGGCTGGAGAATAGTTTGGCCTGTTATACAGACATATCAAAAGGTTGATGTTCGTGTAAAAGCGGTAGATGTTCCAGATCAAAATGCTATTACCAGAGATAATGTTTCTGTAAAGGTAAACGCTGTTATTTATTACAAAATTAGTGATGCTGACAAAGCCGTTATAGAAGTGGAAGATTTTAGATATGCCATATCTCAATATGCTCAGACAACAATGAGAAACATTGTTGGAGAAGTTACTCTAGACGAGCTTCTCTCAAGTAGAGACAAGATAGCAGATAGGATAAGGGAAATAGTTGATAAAGAAACAGATGCCTGGGGCCTCAAAGTTCAGAATGTGGAGTTGAAAGATGTTAGTCTTCCAGCGGATATGGAGAGAACAATAGGTAAACAAGCAGAGGCAGAGCGAGAAAAAAGAGCAGTTATTATAAATTCAGAAGGGGAATTAGCTGCTTCACAGAATATTGCTAAGGCAGCACAAATGTTATCCCAAACTCCTGGTGCGCTTCATCTCCGAACTTTACAATCTATAAATGATATGTCTTCAGACCAAAGTAATACAGTAGTTTATATGGTTCCAGTTGAGGTCTTAAAGGCACTTGAGGGTTTTATCAAAAAATAAATTTTTGTTATCTATCTTTTCCAGCCACCACTTCCTGGGAAGTGTTTTTGCATCATGCCTTTCATTGGACCAGTACGGTAAAGACGATCATTTATACCAGAGATGTCTATAAGCCATCCAGCTGTTATCGTGACTAAAACAAAAGCAAAAACTATATACCAAATATTTATTTTGTAGGAAAAATCGTATTTACGTATTAACCAAATACCAATAAATAATAGGAAAATAGCAAAAATTGTTGTCCACCAAGGAAAGTTCGATATTAGTTCGTCAATTTTGTATTGGCTCATTCTTCCGTGAGACCTAATACTGAATCTGATAAGTCCTATTAGAAATACGGAGGTCAAGATGGATATAACTAAACCAAATAATGTAAGTATGGAGCCAATAATAAAATATATTCTTGGTTTCATTTTTACTTCATTATTCTGGATTTTTTCCATCACAAAATTTTTGATATTTTTTAGTTCTTTTGACATATATTTTTCATTATTATTTTTGCTCGGCTTATACGGGTGGCGACAGTACCCATGGGCAGTTGTAATATATCACTAATTTCTTCGTACGATTTTTCTTCTAAATAAAATAGGGTTAGAGGTTCAGAATATATTAGTGGGATTTGGTGCAAACACTTTTGGATCTTGATTATATTTTCTTTTTGCTCAAATTCTAGTTCGGTATCCTCTTCACTTTTAAAGTCTATGTCATCCAGTAAGGGAACTTCTTTATTGTATTTTTTTAGCACGTTTATTGATTCGTTGTGGGCAATGCGGTACAACCAGCTGGAAAATTTTTTTGCAGTATTAAAGCTATTGAGGTTTATGTATGCCTTGATAAAAGATTCTTGTACAACGTCAACTGCTTTGTGCTCATCATTTACAAGATAATTTGAATAACGAAGTAGTTTTTCCTCATATCTATCCATGATTAAAGAGTACAAATCTTTCTCGCCAGATTGGATTTTTTTAATCAAGGTCTCGTCTTTTTGTGTTTTTAGATCTTCCATATGCGTGGATGTTGTATTTTCTACATAATACATCAAAAACCCCGAAATAAATCGGGGTCTTGATGAGTCTCAGTTTAACGATTTAAACCTCTTCCCATACCCATTCCACGACCACTACCATTTTTTAGACCTAGTCCCAAATCCTGTCGGATCTTCTGTGCTTCAACTAGTTTACCTTGTTTTGCTAGCTCATGTGCCTCTGCAAATTTTGAGAAATTGTCTTTGTTCACAAGCTGTGTGACTCTGCCTCTGCCTTGCATAAGATTTGACCACGCGGTGAAATCCTTTGTCTCAAAAGCTTTTTCCATAGCTTCGTGACGCTCTGCGGTGTAGTTCGGACCTTTTACAGCTGGATCTCCTCTGTAGGCCTCTGCTGTGTTAGTAAATGTACTCATAACTCCAAAAACCAATGCTAATGTTCCTAAACCAAGTAATATTTTTTTCATAATTTTTTATTATTAACTGTTAATTTAACCCCTACACCTTTAATACAGCACAAAGCCCCATTTTCTTTCATGGTTCAATAGTCGATAAATTTAGTATAATAACAGTATGATCAAATATGGATACTCAAAAGAGGAAATAAAGCTTTTTAAGAAACTCAATTCTCCCCAAAAGATACAGGGTTATTTGAATTCCTTGCCATTTAATTTTAGGGAAGACGGTGTTTTTGTCTCACCCAGGATGGTAATAAAAAATAAAAAATCTGATTGTTTGGAGGGTGCTTTGTTTGCGGCAAGTGTTTTGGAATTTCATGGACAGAAACCTCTTATTATAGATTTGCGTTCTGCCAAAAAACCTTTTGATTACGATCACATTGTGGCCGTGTTCAAAAAGTTTGATTGTTTTGGTGCTATTTCGAAAACTAATCACGCAGTTTTAAGGTATCGTGAGCCAGTTTACAAAACCATACGAGAGTTAGTCATGTCTTATTTTCATGAATATTTTTTAAATGATGGCACAAAAACACTCCGAGAATATTCCTTGCCGTATGATTTGAACAAATTAAATTATCTAAACTGGAGAACGACAGAGAATAATCTCTGGGATATTCATGAGGTTTTGGATGAAATAAAACACTTTCCGGTTTTATCCATAGAACAAACAAGAAATTTAAGAAAAGCAGATAAAATAGAAATAGACGCTGGTAAAATTGTGGAATATAAGCATAATTGATATACTCAAACCTGTATGTGGTATAAGATCCGCAATCTCGTCATTGGTTTCTTTTATACAAAGCTACTAAAGCCTGTTTTGTTTCTTTTTGATCCAGAAAACGTTCATAATCTATTTTCTGGCGTAGGAAAGTTTTTGGGCAAATTTGCTTTGACTAGGTGGAAAACTAGATTTCTTTTTGGTTACAAAAACAAAATACTGTCTCAAAATATACTGGGAATAAATTTTGAAAACCCAATCGGTCTTTCTGCTGGTTTTGATAAAGACATAGAGCTTACAGATATTATACCTTCTGTTGGTTTTGGTTTTGAAGAGGTGGGTTCTGTTACAGCGAGACCTTATGCTGGTAATCCTAAACCTAGACTTTGGAGACTTCCTAACTCAAAAAGTTTGGCGGTTTGGTTTGGATTGAAGAATCAGGGTGTAGAAATATTATCAAAAAGACTTGCTAGTAGGGTGCACCGTTTTCCAATAGGGGTTAATGTGGCATTTACAAATTGTAAAGAAAATCTAGATGTGTATTTGGCTATAAAAGACTATGTTCTGGCTTTTGTTGCTATGGAAAAGTATGCAGACTACCTAACAATAAATCTAAGTTGTCCAAATACCTCTGGCGGTATGCCATTTTTGGTTCCAGAAAATTACGATAATCTAATGGTTGAGATTGATAAGATAGAAACAAGTAAACCAATATTTGTTAAAATATCGCCAGATATGAGTCATGTGGATGTAAACAATTTTTTGGAAATTAGTTCTAAACATAGAGTTCACGGTATAGTTTGTTCCAACCTAACTAAGAATACAAATCCAGATGAAATCAAAGACAAAATGCCTCCACACGGTGGTTTGTCTGGAAAACTGGTTTTTCCAAAAGCATTAGATCTTCTCACACACATGTATAAAAAAGTGGGGAATAAATACATCTTCATTTTTGTTGGGGGGGTATTTTCTGCCGACGATGCTTACAAGGCGATGCGTCATGGTGCATCCTTGGTGGAGCTTATCACGGGAATGATATTTGAAGGTCCACAACTCATAAGCGAGATAAATAGAGGATTGGTAGAGAGAATAAAAAGAGACGGGTTCAAAAATATAAGTGAGATTGTCGGGGTTGATAACCTTGGGTGATAATGTAAGATATTTTAGTATGCCGCTGTAGCTCGGGTAGTAGAGCAACCCCATGGTAAGGGGTAGGTCGTGAGTGCAAGTCTCACTAGCGGCTCAAAAAAAGCCACCTTAGCTCAGTTGGTAGAGCAACCCCTTCGTAAGGGGTAGGTCCGCAGTTCGATTCTGCGAGGTGGCTCCAAATGGACAAGGAGCAAATACAAAAAGATATATACAACTTAGAACAGGAGATGAACTCTGCTGATTTTTGGTCTAATAAAGACAAAGCACAAGCAACTATAAAACGTATTCAAGATTTGAAAAATGAACTTCTTGGAAATCAAAAATATGATAATGGTGATGCGGTCATGACTGTTTTTTCTGGTGCCGGTGGAGATGATGCGGAGGATTTTTCAGCAATACTTTTAAATATGTATCTCAAGTATTGTGACAAAAATGGTTTCGGCGTTTCAATATTACATCAAAACGAAAGTGATCATGGTGGTTTTAGAAACATTACAATAGAAATATCTGGAAAAAGAGCTTATGGTACACTAAAAAATGAATCAGGTGTGCATCGTTTGGTTCGTATCTCTCCATTCAATGCAAAATCTCTACGTCATACTTCTTTTTCTATGGTAGAGGTTATTCCAAAATTTGAAAAATCGGCCAAACTTAGTGACTTAGACATTCCTGAAAGTGACATCAAAGTTGAATTATCTCGTTCATCAGGTCCGGGAGGTCAAAACGTAAACAAGAGAGAGACAGCGGTTCGGGTTGTTCATATTCCAACAAACCTATCAGCTCAGAGTGATAACGAACGTTCACAGGCCCAGAACAAAGATAAGGCTATGCAGATTTTGTATGGAAAAATATATAAAGCACTAGAGGAGGAGAGGGTAGCTAAGGAAAAAGGTATGTATATATCAAAAACCACTCAAATAGAGTGGGGAAATCAGATTCGCTCTTACGTCATGCACCCTTATAAAATGGTCAAAGACCATCGTACGGGGGTAGAAACAAGCAATATAGACGCAGTTTTGGATGGGGAGATAAAGGAGTTTTTGGAGGCAGAAAAAGATCTATAAAATTATATAAAAGATTTTGCCTTGAGCCATGAATGAGTTATACTGTTAAGTATGATTCACTTTGATAAAGTATCTAAAATATATCCAGATAGTTCGATTGCCCTCGAGGATATATCGTTTTCTATTGAACCAAAAGAGTTTATTTCTATAGTAGGTCACTCAGGGGCTGGAAAGACAACCTTACTTAAAATGTTTCTAGCTGAAGAAAAACCAAGCAAGGGAAAAATTTTTTTTGAGTCAAACGATATAAGTACTCTCAATAAAAATCAGATAAATGATTTTCGTCGCAAAGTCGGGGTTGTCTTCCAAGATTTTAGATTATTACCAGATAGGAATGTTTATGAGAATATAGCTTTTGCTATGGAAGCTGCTGGGAGAACAGATGATGAGATAGAAGCAGATGTTCCACACGTACTAGATCTTGTGGATTTGAAAGGTAAAATATGGAATTTTCCACATGAATTGTCCGGAGGAGAAAGACAGAGGGTTTCTATCGCACGTGCTATAGTCAATCAACCAGATGTGGTTATCGCGGATGAACCAACAGGTAATCTAGATCCTTTGAACACCTATGATATTGTTCAGATATTGAAAAAAATAAATGATTTGGGTACTACAGTTATTTTGACTACTCATAATAAAGGAGTCATTGATTCTTTGAAGAAAAGAGTTTTGACTATGGAAAATGGCAAAATTATCCGTGATGACAAAGAAGGTAAATACATAATATAAAAAACATATGATTTGGATAAAAGCAAAAAGAATAATGCGTTCTGGATTCTATAGCTTTTGGCGTAACGGTTTCGTGTCCCTTTCTTCAATCTTGGTCATGATGGTTACTCTGTTTGTTATTGGTTCCACTATTTTTTCTGGTGCCATTCTTGGTTCTACCCTAAATCAAATAAAAGATAAAGTTGATGTAAATGTTTATTTTGTTACCACGGCTCCAGAAGAAGAAATATTAGCTATAAAAGAAAGCATAGAAAAATTACCAGAGGTTGCCCCGCCTGTTGTTTATATTTCCAAAGAGAAAGTTTTAGAAGATTTTAAGAAACGCCACGAGAATGACGAGTTTACTTTGCAAGCATTGGATGAGCTTGGTGAAAACCCTCTTGGAGCAACACTAAACATAAAAGCCAAAGATCCATCCCAGTACGAAAGTATTGTTAAATTCTTGGACAATGAAAGCACACTTTCTTCTGATGGTACAAGTATAATAGATAAGGTTAATTATTATCAGAACAAAGATGCGATAGACAGATTAACAAATATCATAAATTCAGCCAACAGGCTTGGTGTTGTTTTGACCATTTTCCTAATCATTATTTCTACCCTTATTACATTCAACACACTTCGTCTTGTTATCTACATGTCTAGGGATGAAATAGCCGTGATGCGTCTTGTAGGAGCATCTACCAATTATATTCGTGGCCCGTTTTTTGTTGCTGGAGCTATTTATGGTTTTATATCAGCAATATTTACATTAATCTTGTTCTATCCTATTACTATCTGGCTTGGAAATACCACAGAAAATTTCTTTGTTGGTTTAAATGTCTTCCATTATTACACTGCTAATTTCGGAGAAATATTTCTTGTTATAGTGGCATCTGGAGTGGCAATAGGTTCGGTGTCATCTTTTTTGGCGGTAAGAAAGTATTTAAAAGTGTAATTATAAATTAATCAGATTTTCGGAATGAAAAAGAAAAATCACAAGTATATCTTTGTAGTAGGTGGTGTTATGTCTGGGGTAGGTAAAGGGATAGCTGCGTCGTCGATTTGCAAGATTCTTCAAAGCAAGGGATTCAAGGTCAACCCAGTAAAGGTTGACCCTTATTTAAATGTTGACGCTGGAAATATGAACCCCACCGAACACGGTGAGGTTTTTGTTTTGAATTCGGGACTTGAAACAGATCAGGATATGGGTAATTACGAAAGATTTCTAGAGATGGATTTAATAGATGATGATTACATGACTTCTGGAATGATTTATAAACATGTAATAGAAAAAGAAAGAAGTCTCGGTTACAGGGGGAAGTGCGTAGAAGCAATTCCACATATCACAGAGGAAATAGTTAGAAGATGGAAAAAATCTGCAGACTATCATGAGTCAGATATATCTTTGATTGAAATTGGTGGAACTATTGGAGACTATCAGAATATTCTTTTTATAGAGGCGGCAAGAAATTTGAAAATAAGATATCCTCAAGATGTACTTTTTATAATGGTTTCTTATTTACCAGTTCCTGGATCTCTAGGGGAGATGAAAACTCGGCCAACACAGAATGCAGTAAGACAGTTGAACTCATACGGCGTTCAACCAGATATTATTATTGCTAGAGGGACACAAGCCTTAGATCACAGACGTAAAGAGAAGATAGCTTTCTCCTGTGCAATACCAGTGGAGAATGTTATTTCAGCTCCAGATATAGAGAGTATATATGATGTTCCTTTAAATTTTGAAAAAGATAGAATTAGTTCCCTAATATTCAAGGCATTTCATATCCGCACGAAATCGAAGGAGGATACTCTGAAGGAGTGGAAAAATTTTGTAAATAAAAGAGCAAAAGCAAAAAATGTTTTGAATATAGCAGTAGTTGGAAAATATTTTGATACAGGTGACTTTGTCTTGTCCGATGCCTATGTTTCTGTTATAGAGGCTGTGAAGTTTTCGTCGTATTGGAAAGACGCAAAAACGAAGTTGACCTGGATTAATTCAAAAGAATATGAAACAGGAACAAGAAAGGTTTCTGAGTTAAAGAATTTTGATGGGGTGATAGTGCCGGGTGGTTTTGGTGAATCAGGCATAGAAGGGGTTCTACAGGCCATAAAATACACGAGGGAGAACAAGATTCCGTACCTCGGTCTTTGTTATGGTATGCAATTGGCCGTAGTTGAGTACGCTCGTAACGTAGTCGGTTGGCAGGATGCACATACAACGGAAATAAACCCAAAGAGTAGTCATGTGGTCATAGATATAATGCTAGAGCAGAAAAAACTTTTAGAAAGTCAGAACTATGGTGCCACAATGAGACTTGGATCTTATCCAGCAATTCTCAAAGAGGGAAGCATTGCTCGCTCTGCCTATGGAGTGGGAGAAGTTTCGGAGAGACACAGGCATAGATATGAAGTTAACACAGATCATGTTGAGGAAATAGAAAAAGCTGGACTTGTTTTCTCTGGAAAGTCGCCAAATGGGACTCTGATGGAAATAGCAGAGCTTCCAAAATCTGTTCATCCATTTTTCCTGGGTACTCAGTTTCACCCAGAGTTCAAAGCAAGACCATTGCATCCTCATCCATTATTCACTGCTTTTGTAGAAGTCTGTTTAAAAAATAAGAAATAATATGGAAAATAAAAAAATCGGTGTTGGTTTTGGAGTTATGATTTTAAGAGATAGCTCTATTTTATTAGGGCAGAGACATATAGATCCAGAAAAGGCAGACAGTGAGTTACATGGGGAGGGAACATGGACTATGCCTGGAGGCAAGTTGCATTTTGGTGAGACTTTTGAAATTGGAGCACAACGTGAAGTTTTGGAAGAAACAGGAATTGAAATTGATTTGGATAGTTTGTCTGTAATAAGTCTCGCGAATGACATGGTGTCAGATGCTCAGTTTATAACTATTGGATTACTCTATACAAAACCAACAGCTGAGCCAAAAGTTATGGAACCAGATGAGATAACAGAGTGGAGATGGTTTCCGCTAGATAACCTGCCAACTCCTCTGTTTTTTCCAAGTAAGGAAATATTAGAAAATCATTTCAATAAACGTCTCTATTTAAAACAATACAATCTTGTAAATTAGGGTTTTTTGGGATATTCTTGGTTCATGTCCGCCTCATCGGCGGATATGCCGACGAGGCACATTGCGAGATCGTCTAATGGTAGGACAACGGTTTCTGGAACCGTTTATCTTGGTTCGAGTCCAAGTCTCGCAGCAAAGCAAGGGCGAAGCATGAAGCTTTGCTGCGAGAAGCAAATTGAAAATTTGCGCACTGGACTCAGAAGCTATTTTCTAAAAGTATCGAATTTTATCTATATTTTTTAATGTATAAAAATATATCTGTCTGGTATTCTTGAACTTTGATATACTTTAAACATGATTGAATCAGCTGAAAGACTCTTCTCATCAAAAGAAAAGCTTAAAGATCTTGAAACAGAAGGTAAGTATGTGTTTCACGGTTCAGGTAACCAGAATATTGATGAGTTTGAACCTCGTCAAAGTTATAACCATAATAATGATGGCACAAAGGAGAAAGATGGCGATCCTGCCGTCTTTGCTTCTGATCGAGCTGACTACGCTATTTTTATGGCTCTTATTAACAAAAAAAATTGTCCCAAAGGATTTAAATCAGCGGCAGCTTCAAGAATTTCTAATGGTGAGGTGTCTTTAACACTTAAGGCTACCCAAAGCACACTTGATCAACTTGACGATAGTGCCGAGGGATATGTGTATGTATTTGATAAATCACTATTTGAACAAAGGCCGCGAAAGACTGAATTCATAAGCACTGTGCCAGTAAATTACATTGAAAAAATTAAAGTTACAAAAATAGATTTGCCTTCTAATATTGAGATAATTGAGTGATAGTAATTTGAGCACTCTCCCAGATAGTCAGCTGGTTTGAGATAGGTTTAAATTGTGCGGAACAAAAACATTTAAATTTCAGCCGCATCATTTCTGATGCGGCTTGTCGTAACCATCCCGGCGGTCTGATCGGATGAGATCTCTTGTTGTTTTGTTGTTCCAGAGACCAGCGATCTCGATATGTGCCGTTATCCACCCAATCCAGCGTCCGGCCTTGATGGCCTCATCAACAGATGATGTATCCATCCTCTCGACCTCATCACACATCCAGAGGATGTAAGACGACGGAGCAACCTCCTTGTCTTTGAGCTCTGAATACTCAGCTCTGGTTTCTGGTTCCATACGTGCAATCGTGGCTCGTATGGTGGCGATTGTTTTTGTGTAGTACAACTTAGGCACCACCTTTCTTTCTTTTGTATAACAATAAACAGGGTAAGTGTCAAAAGATGTGCCCAAAGTTATATTTATTTTTCCAGTTTCCTTAGAGACAAAACTTGCTATAATAGTGTAACGTTAATTTTATCAATTTAAATCAAAAAACATGACAAAAAATCCAATTATTAATGCATTCTCGGCTACGCTTTATATCATAATTGTAGTGTCTTTATTGTTTTATTTTTCAAAGTTTGAGGGTATGGATAATTCCATATTGATTCCCATAACGATCTTGTCTCTTTTTGTTTTATCAGCAGCTGTCATGGGTTATATATTTGTTTATAATCCTCTTCAGCTTTTTCTAGAAGGGAAGAAGGAAGAAGCCGTAGGTCTTTTTTTGAAAACCGTGGGAACCTTTGCACTTATAACAGCTATTATTTTTGGAGTAACTCTAGGTGTTTTTATGACTAAATCAAAGAACTCACCGAACCAACCTATTCCAATGCAAGGAAAACTTAATATAGAAGTTGTTTGCCAAAGCGCACTCTCTTATATGACATTTCCAGACGGAGCAAGTGCTGATAAGTTTGTAGAAGAATGTAAGGAGGGTAAATATCCAGAAGTAATAGAAAGGTATAAGACAGACATGGGGTTAAGCGATGGGGTAGCTATTTAATTTACTCATTGCTAATAAAGCAAAAATAAAGTATAAAAAGGATAGAAGGAGAGGTGTCTCATGGCTCATTCAGCGATCCCGCATAGCGGGCAGCGTTACGGAACAGCGCGCAAGCGTGGTCTGAAAGGAGAGATACTCAAACTCCTGAAGGCCAACGCAACCAGACGCTCCTCTGGCATGCCAGAGGAACAGAAGAGAGCAATCAACGAGAAGATCGCTCTTGAGAACCGAAAACATCAGGATGGTCTACGATGATCATCGCGTCAACTGCTCGGGAAGATTGCCCAAAAGGCCCTACTTCCCGAGCGGTTTTGTTTTTTAAATTTTTTATATTCTTTGAGAGGATAGTGATTTTTTGATATAATATGCTTATTATAATGCTCACTTCACACACCAGTATAATTCCATATTTTGTTATTATGGTTTTTGTTGTGTTGCTCTCTGCACTTTTTGTAAAATTTATTCCTTTTTATAAAAAAATAGCACAAGCAGAATCTTCAGAACGGTACGAATCTCTAGATGGTTTACGAGGGTTTTTAGCTATCGGTGTATTGTTTCAACACGCAATACAAAACTATTCTTTTTTTCAAATAGGTTTTTGGCAGATTACAGACTCTAGGTTTTATAGGTTCTTGGGTGGAGAGGCGGTCATTCTATTTTTTATAACCACAAGTTTTTTGTATTGGACAAAAATGATAATAAATAACAATGGAACAAGTGTGTTTCGTTTGTATCGAAATCGTTTATTAAGACTGGCTCCTTTGTATGTTTTTGCGGGACTTCTGGTTAGTGTTATAGCTTTATATAATACTGATTTTGAGATTGTTTCGGTCAGTTCTATTTTTAGGGATCTTTTTTATTGGTTTACATTAGGACTCAAAACGATTACTAGTTTTAACAGTTACGATATTATTCACATAAATGCTGGTATACACTGGACATTAAGATATGAGTGGGCTTTTTATCTTCTCTTACCTCTCATCGCTCTTCTCCCTAAGAATAAATACGGTAAATTTACATCAATTGCCATCTTGATAGGGGTTTTACTATTGCCGGATAGGGGATATTGGGTAATATTTTTGTTTGGTATCATTGCTGCTTATGTTGTTCATTATAATCCAACTGTGTCATGGTTTAAGATGCAGATCTGGTCTGCGGCAGTACCAATTGTGGGTTTGGTGGTGGTTTATTTTATGAACTACAAACCGTATTCGTATTCTCAGTATTTTGTCAGTCTAATCGTTTTTTTAAGTTTTGTTTATGGAAACAATTTGTTTGGACTTTTAAAGATGCCAGCAGCTAAGTTTTTGAGTACTATTAGCTACAGTATTTATTTATTGCACGGTATAGTGTTATATTTTGTTTTACATGGAGTGAACAAGATCTATCCAATAGTGTCTCTGGGACCAACGGCATATTGGTTGGTAATTCTTTTTGCAGCATTACTGATTATCCCTATCTCAGCCGTTGCATATAGATATGTTGAACATCCGTTTATACAAAAAATTAAACCAAAAAATAAAGAGCCGATGCCGGTTTCGGTTACAGACAGGGTAGTGTAGGTATTATTGGGCATAAGTTTATAATATATTATTATGGTAGTGCACACCTATATAAAAAGATACAGAAAAGAAAATATTTTACTTTTGATAATGTTTTTAACGTTACTGGGTATGTTTGCTATAACGTATTTTTATTTATCATCTAAAACAAAATTAGATAATGTTGGTGCTGTTGCGACAACCACACCTGTTGTAATGGATTTAAGTTTGTCTATTACACCAGAAAAAATACAACAAGGTGAACCGGTGCTCATAAATATAAATGGTATATTTTCTACTTCAAGTGTTGAGTCGTTTACATTAGCAGGTCGTCCAATTGTAGTCTTTCTTCATAATGGTCTAGTTACTGCTCTTCTTGGTATAGACTTGAGGGCAGTTCCTGGTACACTTCCTCTTGTTCTAAGACTTAAAGATGGTAGACAAGTAAAAAAGGATTTAGTAATTAATTCTCGGAATATAATTAAGGAACCATTTGGTATTCCTGATAAACTTGGTGGTAACACACCAGAGAGTGAGAAACAGCTCATTTCTACTCTGGTTGAGGAAGCTAAAATAGTGAATGCTATTCCAACAGGAAAAGAAAAATTGTGGATAGAAAAATTTCGATCACCACTTAATGGTTCAATTGTTGTGACTTCTGTTTATGGTTATACGAGACTTACGGGTAAATCCACATTATCTCATAAGGGCACTGATCTCGAGGCTCCTGTAGGTACCCCTGTATATGCTTCTAATCGTGGGATGGTTATGTTTACGGACAGTCTACGTAATTATGGTAATACCATAATTATAGATCATGGGCTCGGGTTACAGACTGTCTATATGCATCTATCTGAAATAAAAGTGGTTAATGGTCAAATTGTGGAACGTGGCCAGCTAATAGGAATTAGTGGGGATACAGGTTATGTGCTTGGACCCCATTTACATTTTAGTGTGAGAATTTGGGATGTTTCCATAGATCCAATGAGGTTTTTAGAAATCTTGGGTTCGGAAAACTGATTTTATCGACTCAAGTTGTAACTCTGATATACTGTAAACATGTTTAAACTTTCTTTTTTGCCAATTATTGCTATTGTTCTATTTGTTTTGTGGTTGTCTAACGTTGCGGTTTCTAAATCCATTGCTTCTTTGTTTGGAAATACTTCTCGTACAATAGCTTTTATAATAAACTTTGGTCCTTTGTTTTTGACGAGTAGTTTTATTGTTGCTATCTTTGTTGGTGCAAAATATTACAATTTATTTACCAGAATTTTGTATTACGTTTCCGCATCTTGGATGGGTATTTTCTTTTATTTGTTACTAGCCTCAGTGGTTTATGGTCTTGCGGTATTTCTGATGAGATTTGTTGGCCCAAGTTTGTCTTTGCGCTGGTTTGGTTTTCTTCTTTTTATCGTGGCCATATTAGTTGGGGTTTATGGGTTGATTCATGCAAGAAAAATAGTTGTTAAAAATATTGATATTAAATTACAACAATTACCTGTCTCTTGGGAGGGGAGAAAAGTTGTGTTTGTGAGTGATTTACATTTGGGTCAAATACATGGTGAGAATTTTTCTCGTAAGGTTGTAGATAAAATTAATGCTTTAAATCCTGACATAGTTTTTATTGGCGGTGATTTGTATGATGGTTTTCCCACAAACATTAAAAAGGCTACAAAACCATTTGTTGATCTGCACTCTAATTTAGGTGTTTATTTTATAACAGGAAATCATGAAGAATTTAGAGATAACAAGCCATTTATAGATGCGGTCAAGGAAGTTGGAATAAGGGTTCTTGATGATGAGGTTATAGAGGTAGAGGGTGTGCAGATAATTGGTGTGGACTATCTGAATACTAGGGACAGGGAAAAATTCATAGAGATTATCTCTAATATGAATCTAGATAAGGACAAACCTTCTATTTTATTGAAACACGAACCAAAAGATGTGGATGTAGCTTCGGCCCAAAGTATATCTTTGCAATTGTCAGGGCACACACACAGGGCTCAAGTCTGGCCTTTGGGGTATTTACCTCGGAAAGTCTACAAAGGGTTTGATTACGATTTAAAAAATATAGGTGAAACCCAGGTGTTCACATCAAGTGGTGTTGGGACTTGGGGACCACCTCTGCGTGTTGGAACAGATGCCGAGATTGTTCTTATAAGATTTAAATAATATATAATTATACTTATGAAGATAAAATGGAAAGAAGTTACAAGATTTTCTCAATTGATAGCAGTGGTTCTTTTTGTAGCCGTGTTTTTTGTTGGTTTTTGTTTGGGGCGCAACTTTGAGAATAATTTTATCTTGGGTACGCCATCAAATAGTGCAGAGTTTACTTGTGCTGAAAATAGAACCATACATGCAGATTTCTACGAGAGTCTTGTTTACGTTGATATGGGGTTATGGAAAACAGCATATTTACCACAAACGATATCTGCATCCGGTGCACGATATGCAACCAATGATGAATCTATTGTTTTTTGGAACAAAGGAAATACAGCTTTTGTAACAGAGGGTGGTCCAAATAACATAACATATAAAGATTGTATTGTTTCCTCTCAAACTAACTAGTTCCGTTAATTGTCTTTGTGTTACAATTATATTAATGAAAAAACAATCACAAAAAGGTTTTATGACCTATGTAGTGGTGATTATTATCGGGGTAATTTTGGTGGGAGGAAGTTTCTACTATTATTTAAAAGGTGGAGGTAATCTTTCGGGTGATAGACAAGAGGCAATGGCTAGATTGGATACTGAGACAAATACTCTATATAACATGAAAGCCAGGTATAAAGCAGAAAGAGAAATAATAAGTAAAATTAAAGATCAATATTCTGGTGTCACAAAAAATGTACTCTCCAAAACAGATGTTTTTTTTCTAAATCCAAACTCAGATAATCCACAGATTAAAATAAAAATCGATAAAGCAACACAGGACAGAATAAATGGAAAAAGGTTACAAATAACAAGAATGCTTAGAGATTGGCAAGTTAAGAATGAGATAATAAATTCTGACTCTTTGTACGAAGATTTATTACCTACGATAAGCGATTTGGTTAAAAGCGCAGAACAGGATATGGCCTACATAAAACAATATATGAAAGAACTAGAGGATATAATAGGAAATCTTTCTCCAGCGAACTCAGATCTTACTCAAAATCAAATAGATTCATACGAGAACATTATTGAGGAAGGTACAGTTTATATAGAAGAATCAGTTGTGGTTATTAATCAGATACAAGCGGAAATTCCAGTATTGATTATCCCTACCATTGTAACTACAACAGGAACATCAACTACAGTATCATCAACCACTAGCAGTTCTTCAACACCAACTCCAGTCGTACCTCCTATTGTGACTTTGACAGATATAAAAGAGCAGGAAAATATAGTTGCTGAAGCAGAAACGGCGGTTAATCCACCTACGACAAGTCCCGCAACCACTACACCACCGGTTTATGACGCACCTACTCAAATCATATGGGCGCCTACAATTATCTATTATTTGCCTCCTACAAATATCGATTATACTGGTTGGCCAGACATGACTAGAGACTCATTATCCAATAAGCCATTATTGTTACAAGGTTCGGATTAAGCTTTCTCTTCTTGGTAATTTGATGGCTTTTGAAAGAAGTGTAATTTAAGAGTATGATGAACGATCGTATGCATATACGGATTTATTAGCTTTAAAAAATCAAAAATGATTAATAATTACAATAGGATTATAGTGGCGGTTGTGGCTTTGTTACTTTTAGGTGGTGGATTTTATACCTATAAATTATCAAAAAATGTTGATACTTATCCAGAGCAGGTGTTGTGTACAATGGAAGCACTGCAGTGCCCTGACGGATCTTTTGTGAGCAGAAATGGTTCTAAATGTGAATTTTTGAAGTGTCCAGACCAGACTTCTTTTATAGGAACATTAAGACAAACACATGAAGGTTTTGATTTAATAATGGCTTCACCTGAAAATGGCGGTGGAATAGAAGTTTCTTATGTAATGCCAATAACCCTAAAAGTTACAAACGTGGTGGGGCAGCTTGTGGGTAAGAAAGTCGAAGTTTTTGGTTCGTTTTCTACAGGTAACGAACTTAGTGTTGATAGACTAGAGGAACTTAAAGAGAGTGATCCATTGGTTGGAAGTGTCGGTCTTGGTAAAACCATATATATCAATGGAGTTAAAATAACTTTTAACAAAATAATTCAAGATAGTCGATGCCCAATAAATGCTATTTGCGTGTGGGTTGGTAATGTAACAGCCAATGTCACTCTACAAAGCAACACAGACAAAGAGACTATAGAGATCTCTTCTGACAAAGGCGCTGTAGCTTTTGATTCATATCAAATCACTCTTGAGAAAATCAGTCCATCTAGTAAGGCAGATACAGAAATAAAACCAGAAGATTATATTCTGACTTTTAAAGTCCGCTCTAACTAGTTTAATTAGGATATATAAAAGTGTTGTTTTGTGTTTGCATCTATATATAGATATATGCTAATATATGCATATGTCTGATTTGTGTAAAGAAATGGCACGTATGGGTAAGGGGATAGGCAACGAAAATCGTTACCGTATTCTAGGTGTCTTGATGAAAGGTCCTAGAACAGTTGGAGAAATTGCAGAAAAGGTAGATATGGCTCAACCAGCAGTTTCTCAACACCTCAAAGTTTTAAAAGAATCCGATCTTGTGATTGATGAACGTCATGGGCAAGAAGTATTGTATTCAATAAATGTTGAATATATGACAAATCTTCTGCATAAACTTTCACAAGATGTTAGTAGGAACAATAAAAAATAAATTATTAATTTTAAAATTAAAAAATAAAAAAATGAGTTATGACACAATGCCAGAGGTTAGTATTATTGAAAAAACAGCAAATGCCATTAATGAAAGAGGTATAGAGGTTTTTGTAGTAGAAAATAGTGCAGATGCCTTGGCCAAAATAAAAGAGTTTATTCCAGCGGGTGCCTCTGTCAATAATGGTTCCTCTACGACTTTGCGTCAGATAGGTTTTGTAGACTATTTAAAAGATCGTCAACATGGATGGAACAATCTACACGAGGCGATTGTTTTGGAAAAGGACCCTGAGAAACAAATTTCTCTTCGTAAGGAGGCCGTTTTCTCTGACTATTATCTAGGAAGTGTGCACGCAGTAGCACAAACCGGAGAACTAATAATAGCTTCTGCTTCTGGAAGTCAATTACCACATATAGTATTTACATCACAAAATATTATTTTTGTCGTGGGAGCACAAAAAATTACCCCTACATATGAGGATGCCATAAAGAGAATCAGGGAGTATGTAGTACCACTAGAAGATAATCGCATGAAAGAAGTAGGGATGGGGGGGACAGTTCTTTCAAAAATACTAACTATTGAAAATGAGCCATCTTTTATGGGTAGGAAGGTCAGATTGATTTTTGTCAAAGAACAATTGGGTTTCTAGTTTTTTATAAATAACTTTAATATCCAGGTTTGGTTTAATGAGGTATAATTATTTTATGAAAAAAATATATATTTTATTAGTCGTTTTGGTTTTGTTACTAGCGAGCCTTCTGATTTTAAAAGATGAAAAATCGATAGAGGTTAGTGGAAACGGCTATCTAAATACTACTTACAAAATTGATGGACAAGAGGTGAGGTTGGTAAATGGTAAGTCGGAAAAAGAATTAGCACCTGGTTCTGCTTCAAAAGTAATAACTCAATATTTCGGTAATGAGGTGAAAAGTGACCTGGATGATGATGGTAGAGAGGATATCGCTTTTATTTTGACACAGCAAACCGGTGGAAGTGGAACGTTCTATTATTTAGTGGCCGCCTTGAATAAAGAAGGAGGTTTTATTGGTTCCGATGCCGTTTTACTCGGAGATAGGGTGGCTCCACAATCTACAAACATGGGTAAGGGTAATATATTGATAGTTAATTATGCTGATAGAAAGGCTGGTGAGAGTTTTGTAGTACAGCCAAATGAGGGTAAAAGCATGTGGCTTCTTCTTGATCCAAAAACAATGCAGTTTGGGGAGGTTGCCAAAAATTTTGAAGGCGAAGCAGATTCTTCAGTTATGAGTTTGGATATGCAGACTTGGACTTGGGTTAGTACTATATACGGTGATAGCAAGGAAATTAAACCTAATGGTTCAAAACCCTTTACGATTGTAATAAAGAAAGATAAAAGTTTTTCAGCTACTACTGATTGTAATGGTGTGAGTGGGGAGTATCTATTGAAGGATAACAAAATATCATTTACAAAGATGATGTCTACCCTAATGTACTGCGATAACTCTCAAGAGACTGAATTTACAAAAATGTTGGGAGAAGTAGAGAGTTACCACTTCACCAATAAAGGAGAACTTGTATTTAACCTGAAATTTGATAGTGGCTCAATGATTTTTAGGTAAACCCATAACAAAAAATAGCTTTTTGCATCACTTTGTAGAAAAGTGTTATTATGTATGGATGATTAACACCAAGAATTTTGAAAGTTATTGTCGTGCTGCTAATTATATTTCAGCAGCACAAATTTTTTTAAAAGATAATTTTTTATTAGAGAGGCCGCTTTCTTTTGATGATATTAAACCTCGTCTCTTGGGTCACTGGGGAACATGTCCTGGTGTGAATCTCTTGTACGCACACTTAAATGCCCTAGTCCGAGAGCATGATATAGATATGTTGTTTGTTTTGGGTCCAGGTCATGGTTTTGCAGGGCTACAAGCCAATCTTTTTATAGAAGGAACACTTTCAAAATATTATCCTGATTTACCACAGAACAAAGAAGGTTTTGGAAAAATGGTCAAAGCTTTCAGTTGGCCACATGGTTTCCCAAGCCATACAAATCCTGGTACTCCTGGGGCTATACTTGAAGGTGGGGAACTTGGGTATTCTCTGTCTACCGCATATGGTGCTGTGCTAGACAATCCCAATTTGATTGCGGTTGCAATGGTGGGAGATGGGGAGGCGGAGACCGGACCCACAGCAACGGCATGGCATTTAAATAAATTTATAAATCCACAAACAAATGGTACAGTTTTGCCGGTTCTTCACAGGAATGGTTACAAAATTTCCGGTCCTACTATTTTTGGCAGAATGTCAGAGGAAGAATTGAATGCTTTATTCTCTGGCTATGGATATCATCCATATTTTGTAGAAGGAGGAGAGGGGGTCCACGAGAGACTGTCTAAAACTTTGGAAGATTGTTACAAAGAAATACAAGAAATAAAAAAAACCTCACCAGTTTCTCCCAGATTTCCAATGATTGTGTTGACTACTCTAAAGGGCGAAGGAGGAATAAAAGAGCTTCATGGTAAAAAAATAGAAGGTAACTTTGCTGCGCACCAGGTTGTGGCTACAATGGCAAAATCTGACCCAGAAGAACTCAAATTGGTTGAAGATTGGCTTCGTTCTTATAATTTTAACGAACTTTTCATTCCAGAAACAGGATTTGTTGACGAAATAAAAGACATTCTTCCAAATAAAGAAAAACTTATTGGTAGTAGCAAGTATTGTTTTGGAGGTGAGGTGGTTTACAAAGACCTCGATCTTCCAGATGTATCAGAAAATGCTGGAGAAATAAAAGAAAGGGGGGGTTCTATGGTAAGCAATATGATAGTGGCAGGGGAATATTTAAAGAGAGTTATCGAGAGTAACGAGAAAGATAAAAATTTTAGAGTATTTTCTCCAGATGAAACGTATTCAAATAAGTTGCATGCAATTTTTAAAGCAACTACCAGGTCTTTTGTTTGGCCACATATGTCACATGATGAGGATTTATCAAGAGATGGAAGGGTGATAGAGATGCTTTCAGAGCATTCACTGCAAGGTCTAATGCAGGGTTACGTTTTGACTGGTAGACATGCAGTTTTCCCATCATACGAGGCTTTCATACAGGTAGTGGCTAGTATGACAGATCAGTATGCAAAATTTCTTCGTATCGCCAGAGAGATATCGTGGAGAGGAGACATATCATCTTTGAATTATATTCTGACATCTCCCGGTTGGGCGCAGGAACACAACGGGTTTTCTCATCAGAATCCAGGTTTTATAGATACAGTGCTACAAAGACACGGTCCTTATGTAAACGTCTATTTTCCACCAGACAGAAACTCAACTCTGGTTTGTTTGAAAAAAATGCTAGAGACAAAGAAGGAGATAAACGTTCTTGTTTCAGGTAAAGCGGATTCTCCAGAGTGGCTCACTGTAGCGGAAGCGGAAAGAGCTTTATCAAAAGGTGTGATGACTTGGGATTTTGCAAGTGATGAAAATCCAGACATAGTTTTTGTTTCTGTTGGTGATTATCTTACAAAGGAATGCCTGGCTGCCATTACGACCTTAAAAGAAGATGCTCCAGAAATTAAAATAAGATTTGTTAATATTCTTGAGTTAACAGCTATGGGGGTAGGTTCTACGAATAAAAAAATGACGGACAGTGAGTTTGAAAGTTATTTTACCAAAGACAAGCCAGTTATCTTGAACTTCCACGGTTATCCAGAGACTATGAAACAGGTATTATTTGATCAAAAAGATGCATCAGACAGGTTTTCTGTCCATGGTTATATAGAAAATGGTTCTACTACTACACCATTTGATATGCAAGTCAGAAACAGGACAAGTCGTCTACATATAGCCAAGGAAGCTGTAGAAATATTGGGTAAAAATGGAGTGATTTCAATAGACAAAGCAAACCTTATTAGTAATAAATACGATAAACTTCTAGAAGAACATCTGGTCTTTATAAAAGAACATGGGGATGATCCAGAATATATCTCAAAATGGCAATGGAAAAAAACATCTTAGTTATTAACTTAGGTAGTTCTTCAAAGAAATATCACTTATATCAAAGCGATAATCTTCTGGTTGATGCTCATTTTGAGCATGACAAGAACGGTTTTGTGGTAACTTACGCAGGAGATAAAATAAAAGAAATAATACCAGAGGTTTATGAGAACGGATTAGCACATTTTTATGAGGTAGCAAAAAAGAGTAGCTATGTTAGTGATATAAATCCAATTTCTCTAATAGGACTAAGACTAGTAGCACCAGGAGAATACTTTACTAGAGATCATATTGTAGATGATGAATTCATGGTGAACCTTAATAAGGTTGCAAAAAGTGATCCTACACACATAGAACCAATAAAAGTAGAGCTAGAATATATCCACAAACTATTTCCTGATGTTAAGATTGTCGCGGTTTCTGATAGTACATTTCATTCTACAATGCCGGATGTTGCAAAATTTTACGCTATTCCAATAGAGTTAGCAAAAGAAAGGGATATTTATCGTTTTGGTTTTCATGGTATTTCTATATCAAGTATAGTTCATGATTTTGGATCTAAAAATTTAGATTTGGGACATAGGGCAATCGTCTGTCATTTAGGAAGTGGAGCTAGTGTAACCGCACTGTTAGACGGTAAGAGTGTGGACACCTCCATGGGTTATTCTCCTTTGGAAGGGTTAGTCATGAGTTCACGTGTTGGAAACATAGATGCTGGTGCTGTGTTGTATATGACGGAAACTCAAAGTGAAGATGATTTGCACGAATTATTTTATGCGAAAAGTGGTCTACTTGCTTTGAGCGGTTTATCGGGTGATATGCGTGTATTACTGGACGCAGAAAAAGAAGGGCATATGGGGGCCAATCTTGCCATAAGCGCTTTTGTACACAGTGTTCGTAAATATATCGGAGCTTACTCTGGTGTTTTGGGTGGTTTGGACACTCTAGTTTTCTCTGGAACAATCGGTGAGAGGTCAGCGGTTTTACGAGAGAGGATTTGTAATGGTTTTGAATATTTAAATATCCATATTGATTTAGAAAAGAACAAGAGTACCGCTAGTGAGGTGGATATTTCAAAAGATGGAGGGGTTCATATTTATATAAAACACGGGGATGAGGCAGGGGAGATTATGAGGAGGGCTGGCATGTTGGTAAGATAATGGTTTATAATTATATTTATTATTAAATTCAAATTTTATGGCTAAAGGAGAAACACACAAAAAAGAAAAAAAGAAACCAAAAAAGGTAAGATTATAAAATCTAAATACTAAAATGAAAAAGCCTTTATCGATAGAAGAGATTAAAAACCTTAGGAAACCGTTGCGTAACGTAAATGTTGAGCATAAGGAAAGTTTAACTACATTAGAATTTTTTGCACTAAAAATAACTAGAAATGTTGGCACGATGGGTTTTTTCTTTATTGTGTTTTTTTGGACTGTTATTTGGTTGGGATGGAACACATTAGGGCCCGAGAAATTTAGGTTCGATCCTTATCCAGCTTTTGTGTTGTGGCTTTTTATTTCTAATATGGTTCAAATATTTCTAATGCCACTTTTACTAATTGGTCAAAATTTACAGAACAAACACGCCGAGGTAAGATCAGAGGCTGATTTTGATATAAACTCAAAAGCTGAGAAGGAAATTGAGACCATTCTCATTCACCTTGAGAATCAAAATGAAATATTAGAGAGAATGGAAAAGAAATAAACTATTTTTTACTAATCTCTGATTCTATATCCTGTATTTTTTCTTCCACACGATTAAGTGTTTTTTGTAATTTTTCTATCTGTGTCTCTTCGGCTACAATCTCCTCTTCGGTTTTTTCAACTAATGTTTTTTCCCCTTTTAATCCAGAAATAATAAGTCTATTACCCACAAAGACAGAAACAAAAACTCCTGTGATAAGTAATAAGAATGAGCCAATTATTATTGATGATAAGCCGTCTAAAAATTCAACAGTAGAGAACCCTCTAGTTTTCAATGCCATGGCTGTTATGAGGTCCGTTGTGTGCCAAACTCCTCGCCAAAACAAGACCACTCCAACACCACCCAAAAAAGCATACAAAAAAGGTATATGGCTCAATTTTCCCCTTGTTTTATCTTCAAGTTTATCGAAAAAACGAATTAATTTTTTTAACATTGTTTTTTGATTAATCAAATTTGGTTTAATCATACACTAATAGTACAATTATTTCTATATGAATAACAAAAAAGCAATTGTGTGTGACCTTGATGGTACACTCGCGGAGAGCAAGTCTGCTATTTCAGAGGAGATGTCTGAGGTTTTGTGTGGGATTTTACGTAATCACTATTTAGCTATAGTTTCAGGTGGTACATACAATCAATTTCAAAAACAATTTTTAGCTAATTTTTCCTGTCCTCTCGAGTTTCTTACAAATTTATATTTATTTCCAACTAACGGTAGTGTTTGTTATAAGTATGACGCTTCAAATTCTGAGTGGAAACAGTTGTATGCTGAGGTTCTAAGTCAGGAACAAAGAGAAAAGATAATCAATGCTATAAATGAATCTATAAATGAACTTGGCTTAAATTTGGCTCCTTCATACGGGGAAATAGTAGAAGATCGTGGCAGTCAGGTTACATTTTCTGGTTGCGGGCAGGAGGCGCCGGTTGGAGTTAAGGAATTATGGGATCCTGACCAAGCCAAGAGACGTGAGATTAAGAGCATTTTGGAGAGAAAAATACCGGAATTTGAGATACGTATGGGGGGAATGACCTCTATAGACATAACTCGCCGTGGTATAGACAAGGCTTATGCTGTGGAAAAGATCAAAGCCATAATGAATGTTTCGGATGAGGATATAATATTTATTGGAGATGCCCTCTACAAGGGTGGTAATGACTCATCTGTTAAAAAGACTGAGGTGGATTTTATACAGGAGGATGGACCGGCTGAGACCATAGAACTTTTGCGACAATTTATATAGGTTTTTATTGCTTGCAATTAATTTCATGTGGTATAATTATGTTATGAATTCTACCGCCACAATAAAACCATGGGGGTCCTTTGTTAGTTTTACAAACAATGAAGTATCTACTGTAAAGTTATTATACATAACCAAGGGAGAGGAGTTTAGTTTGCAATATCATTTAAACCGTGATGAATTTTGGAGAGTTATAAAAGGTAGTCCTAAAATAATAATTGGTGAAAAAACTATTGACTCTGGTGAAGGTGAGGAGTTTTTTGTGCCAGCTAAAACAAATCATCGTGTTGGGGCACCTATTGATGATGTTGTTATTCTAGAAATATCAAAAGGGGTTTTTGATGAAAATGACATAGTTAGACTTGAGGATAAGTACAATAGGATTTAATGAAGAAAAGTACGTTAAAAAAACCTAAAAAAATAAAAAAAACAAAAGGTATTCCCTTGGCAGTTTTTTCTGTGACAGGTGGTGTTTGTTTGCTTGAGAGGATGGATGACAAAACAACACCTTCACTTTATTTGTCATGGAGCACAGATGGGTTGAATTTTGCAACCGACAATAGAAAGATTTCAATCAAGATCTCTTCATCCAAAAATGAAAAAATAAAAGATTGTGACAACTTTCACGTGTCTTCTACTTCCAATGGTTTTTTCATGACTTATGTTAGAAAGGCAAAAACGAAGGAAAAAGAATGTATAGTCGTAGCTCGCTCAAAAGATCTTTATGAATGGACTGTTAAATCAGAAATACCAAGAGATGATTCATCTCACTCTATTATTATCTACAACAAAATTCTTGATTTGTTTTTGTTGTATAAAGATGGTTTGTTTATAAAAAATCAATCTACCAGGTCACTATCTTTTTGGAAAGAAAGAGCTTCTCTACTATTTACCTCACGATACGGGATGTTTGATGGAGGTCTGATCCACATTATAGGGGGAATGGAGACAAAAGAGGGGTTGTTGGTCATATATAACTCTTCAGTAAAAAAGGAAAAACAATACCTTCTGCAAGTGGGTGGAGTTTTGTTTGATGTGAATAATCCAAAACGCATACTATGGCGTTCTGAAGCCCCTTTGTGGCAAGGAGTTATTGAGGTAAAAAATAAAAAAGACGTGGTAGTGCCTGTTGGTTTCATAAGTATGAACGACACCTTTATAGTTTACTGGTTAACTTCCGATGGTGGTATGATTTTGTCTACTTTTCCATCTTTATTCAAGAACACAGAAATATATCAACACAAAATTCTTAAGCGGTTTGATAGAAATCCGATTATTACAGCAAGATATGATCATGACTGGGAAATTCAGGGGACCTTTAATCCCGCAGTGTTTCAAGACGAAGATAATGTTTTGCATTTGTTTTATAGAGCCATAGGTAAAGATGGTATTTCCCGTATAGGTTACGCACAAAGTTTGGATGGTGTAACAATTATAAAAAGATTGCCACACCCTGTTTTTGAGCCATCACCAGGTTTAGGTATGCCTAGTGCAAAGAAGGTTGGGGGTCCAGTAGGTTACCATCCTTCCTATTACACTTCGGGTGGGGGTTGGGGTGGTTCAGAAGATCCTAGGGTAGTAAGAATAGGGGATAACATTTATATGACTTATGTGGCTTTTGAAGGATGGAATTCAATACGCATGGCGTTGACATATATATCTGTTAGTGATTTCAAAAAAGGAAAATGGAAATGGAAAAAACCAATTTTACTTTCTCCAGCAGGGCAGATTAATAAAAATTGGGTATTATTTCCGGAAAAAATAAATGGTAAATACGCAATGCTTCACAGTATTTCCCCAAAGATACTTATAGATTATATAGATTGTTTTGATGGATTTAACGATACTCTTTGTATAAAAAGTGAACCACCAAGTGGGGGTAGAGAAAATCACTGGGACAGTAAGATGAGAGGTGCTGGTCCTCCGCCTCTAAAAACCAACTTGGGTTGGTTGGTACTATATCATGCACAAGACAGGAAAGAGCCACATAAATATAAACTTGGTGCAATGATACTGGATATTAATAATCCTAAAAATATATTATACAGGTCTTCTCATTCAATACTTTCTCCTGATATGCATTATGAAAACGAAGGTAAACCAGGAGTTGTTTACGCATCAGGTGCTGTAATTAAGGGGGGAGATTTATATGTTTATTATGGTGGGGGTGATAAGGTGGTTTGCGTAGCTACAACCCCACTTAAAGAATTCTTAGACTATCTAGTAACAGGTAAGCCCGACTATTATGAGCTAAAGAAAGTAATTTAATATGTTTGTAGTAAAAAGATCTGAAAATAATCCAATACTTAGTCCAACTTCTCAAAACCCACTTGAGGATTTTGCTGTCCTAAATGGTAATCCAATAAAAGTTAATAATTCTATATACATGTTATATAGAGCACAAAATATTCCTGAGAAATTTGAAGATGGTAGTTTCTCACTATCTACTATTTGTAAAGCTGTGAGTAAAGATGGTATTAATTTTAAAGATAGAGAGGTGCTTGTTTATCCTGAAGAGGTGTGGGAAAGATATGGATGCGAGGATCCCCGTGTTACAAAAATAGATGGTAAATATTTTATTTTTTATACAGCTTTGTCTGCATACCCACTCAATCTTGCCTCCGGTATTAAAGTAGGGCTTGCCATAAGCAAAGATTTGAAATCTATAACAGAGAGACATCTCATAACACCTTTTAATGCCAAAGCCATGACTCTTTTTCCAGAAAAGATAAAAGGTAAGTATGTTGCACTACTTACAGTAAATCCAGATCTTTTACCAACACACATAAGCCTAGTGGAGTTCAAAAACATAGAAGACATGTGGTCAGAGGAGTATTGGAAAAAATGGTACAAGGAACTTGATAAACACATATTCATACATGGTGATGATGTAGACAGAATAGAAATAGGCAGTTGTCCACTTAAAACCAAGGACGGCTGGCTTCTTATCTGTTGTAGAATTCAGAATCACGCTTCACCAAATAGAGTGTTTGCCATAGAAGCACTCTTACTTGATTTAGAAGATCCTAGGAAGATTATAGGTAAGACAAGAGGCGCCTTACTTGTCCCAGAAGAATCATATGAAAAGAATGGCATTATAAGTGATGTTATTTTTCCTAGTGGAGCTTTGATTGTGGGTGATAAGCTCAATATATATTATGGAGCAACTGATACCACCATAGCGGTTGCGAGCGTTGATCTAGAAGCAGTTATTCAATCAATGAAGTTTCCATATACAGAAAATGGTTTTAAACGTTTAACATCAGGAGCTTTGCTTAGACCTCGAAAGGAGAAATCGTGGGAGGCCAAGGCGATTTTCAATCCAGCAGCAGTTGATATAGATGGAACAGCTTATATAGTTTACCGTGCAATGTCTGAAGACAACACATCTGTTCTAGGTTTGGCTTTAAGTAACAATTGTACGGAAATAACTTATCTTTCAGATGAACCAATATATACTCCCAGAGAGTCATTTGAGCGTAAAGGGGTTCCAAACGGAAATTCTGGATGTGAAGATCCTAGATTAACTAGAATAGGGGATATTATTTATATGTATTATGTGGCTTATAACGGTATAACTCCTCCAGCGGTTGCGATGACTTCTATGCTAGTTAGTGATTTCAAAAAGAAAAACTGGAATTGGTCCAAGCCTGTTTTAGTCACTGCGGATGGTGTTGATGACAAAGATGCATGTTTGCATCCAGAAAAAGTAAATGGAAAATATTTCTTATTTCACAGAGTTGGCGGTAGGATTTGTGGAGACTTCGGTTCTTCTCCTGCCTTTCCAGAAAGAAATAATTTTAAAAACATACCAATTTTGGGTCCCAGACCAGGCATGTGGGATAGCGTAAAAGTAGGAATATCTGTTCCTCCTATAAAAACCAAAAAAGGATGGATTCTTCTTTATCACGGTGTATCAAAAAGATCCAGATACAGGGTGGGTGCAGTTCTTCTTGATTTGAAAGACCCAACAAAAGTTTTGGCTCGTAGTACTGATGCATTATTTGAGCCACAGGAAGCTTACGAAACGGAAGGCCAAGTAAACTATGTTGTTTTTCCGTGTGGAGCGGTAGTTCGGGATGGGGTGATTTATATGTATTATGGTGGCGGAGATTCTGTGATTGATGTGGCCTTTGTTTCTATAAACGATTTATTAGATTCTTTAATTGATTAGCTTATATTTATTTTGTGTCATTTAGTGCTAAACTGTATCTTGTCCCAACTATCATAAGGGTGCCAATGAGAATAAAGATATATTGAAATGGAATAAACTGAAGAGTTATTGTGGCCAGAACAGGCGCGACAATAAAAGAAAGGGGTCGGCTTATTCTAAAGAAACCAATGACATCAGATTTGTCTGGGTTAACTTGTTTGAAGAAGTAACTCTCAGTTGATATTTCCACAAAACTTGCTCCTACTCGGGTGATGAACAATAGCGTTGCCCATATCCAGAAAACCTTTGCAGTGACAAAACTTATAAAAATGGTAGATAGTCCCATTATTATGAATCCCACAGTAAGGAATTCTTTTTCTCCGTACTTTTCGTCTGCAAGTTCTCCAACCGGTAGTTCAAAGAGTACAAAAGGTAACAACATTATGGTAAACATAACACCTATTTCTGACCAAGAGAAGTCAATATATTTTTCTAGGTATAAAGGAACATAGATGACCATATAGGCGTAAAAAAGCTGTAATAAAAAGTTGGAAGCAAAAATATTGTATAGATTTTTATTTTTTATATACTCAGATAGAGTTTCTTTTATTTTTATATGTTGAACAATTGGGTTCTGTATATTTTTTAGTCTTCTAAAAAAGAAATACAGTGGTATTAGAAATAGACAGGAAACTGTGTACACAAGCCAGTAGTTTTCATTGAAAAGTAGTAGAGCAACAAGGCTTGGCCCTAAGACTATTGTTATATTTGTGACAGTGAGGTATGTGGCGCGAATACTCCCGGTTAGTCCATTATCTTTTGACGCCTCCTCTATAAACATATCCATATTAAACAATAAGAGGGATATGGTGACTAGGTGGGTCAAGAAATACAAACCAACCAAGAAAGAAGCAGTAGAAACTGCTAGTCCTAATATTGAAAGGAACTCTATCAGAATGCAATAAGTGGCAAATTTGTATACTCCGATTTTCTCTAGTATCTTTGATGCATTTATCAAAAGCAGGGTATTGAATATAGATCCTATTACATAAAGTGCGGAAACTTGAGTCTCTGAAAAGAAGCTGTTTAAAAATGTTGAGTTTACGTAAATAATCAGAGCGTAGTGGAACGAAATAAATATGTTAGATAAAAATATAGTATTAAGTAATCTGCTT
Source organism: uncultured Candidatus Saccharibacteria bacterium (assembly GCA_964507615.1). Lineage (GTDB taxonomy): Bacteria > Patescibacteriota > Minisyncoccia > Phycocordibacterales > DATDWN01 > C7867-006. The sequence continues at coordinate 31,384 of CAZDPS010000004.1, forward strand.
TGTCTAAAAGGCAATAGAAGTTTGTCCATATGCTATTTATTATAGCGTAATATTTTTCTATACACCAAGGACAACAGGAATAACCATCGGTTTTTTTGCTGTTTTTTGGAACAAAAATCTTCCAATATTGTCTGAAAGGTTAGATTTAACAAAATCAAAGTTTATAGGATTCATTCCTTCCGTCGTGTCTTCTACTGTTTTCTTTATTATTAGTCTTGATTGGGCGAGGAGATCCTGTGATTCTCTAACATAAACGAAACCTCTGGCAATAATGTCTGGGGATTTCTTTAGTTTACCTGTTTTGGTGTTTATACTAACAACAATGACGAATATCCCGTCTTGGGCCAGCATCTTTCTATCTCTTATAACCATTTCTTGTACATCCCCAATAGAAAATCCATCCACCATCATTATTCCACTTGGAGCTTCTTCTTTTAGTCTTACTATTTTATTTCCACCATCCTGTATTTCTATTATAGAGCCATTATCTGGGACTATAATGTTTTCTTTTTGGACACCTATGGATTCTGCTAGGTCTTGATGAACACGCAACATGTAGTGATTACCATGTATGGGGATAAAGAATTTCTCGTTAACTTTTTTGTGTATCCATTCAAGTTCTCCTTTGTTGCCGTGTCCAGTAGAGTGAATAAATACATCAGAAGTTCTGTAGTGGATTATTTTTGCACCCTGTCTAGCAAGGTTATCTTTCAATTTTTGAACAGATCTTTCGTTTCCAGGGATAATAGAAGAAGATAGAAGTACTGTGTCTCTTGGTGTTATTTTGAAAAACTTGTGTGTTCTGTTGGACATGCGCATTAGAGCGGCGAATTCATCTCCCTGTGCGCCAGTAGCGATAACTACAATACGATCTGGTGGGTAGTTTTCCATTTCTGCAGTAGTTATTATGGTTCCTGGTTTCATTTTAAGCAGGCCCATTTTCAGAACAATTTCAATGTTATTTTTCATGCTACGACCTTCTACTACGATCTTTTTGCCGTATTTCTCTGCGGTCATAATGATTTTCATTACTCTTTCTAGTTGTGAAGCAAAGGTACCTATGATCAATCTTCCTTTTATTTCTTTTATAATCTTGTCCAAGTTTTCATGAACAATTCTTTCTGGTGTAGAGAATCCCGGGTTCTCAACGTTGGTTGAGTCCATCATGAGCAAAAGAACTTTTTCTTTTCTAAATCTGGAAAATTCTTTTTCCTCTGCTTCTGTAGGTACCCCTTCATTGTGATCTAATTTAATATCTCCCGGGTTAACAATGCATCCGTGAGGAGTATGAATTATGAGTCCCATTGAATCAGGGATAGTGTGGGTAACAGAGAAGAAGCTAACTTTTAGTTTTCCAACCATTATGGTGTCTTCTTTCTCTACTACTTTTATGTTTAATTCAGGTAGATGAGGAAATTCTTCGTGTCTCTTGCGGATCATGATGCTAGTTAAACTTCTTGTGTAAAGTGGAGGGTTGCCAATTCTTTCCATTATATAAGGTATGCCACCAACATGGTCTAGGTGGCCGTGAGTTATGAATACGCCACGTATCTTATCTTTTCTGTCCTCAAGATATTTTGTGTTTGGTAGGATATAGTCAACTCCTGGGGTGTCGTCATCTTTGAATTGAAAGCCCATATCTATGACTATAATATCGTCTTTGTATTCAACGACTGTCATATTTTTACCAATCTCTTCTACTCCACCAAGTGGAATTATGCGTATATTGTCACCAGATGAAGGTATCACATCATGTTTTCTACTGGTTTTTAGGCGAGGCATTTCTTGAGAGTATGATTTTTTAGGGTGTTGTTTTCCTCGTGTAGAGTTGGATCGACCCCGTCTAAATCCACCTTCTTGTCTTACTGTTTCATTTCTTGTTGTTTTATCCATGATTTTTTAAACGATTAGTTTTTAGTTTTTAAATTTTTATTTTACGAATATTCCCCAGACTCTGTTGGTTTCTATATACCAATTTGATACATTACTGAAACGTTCTGATGGGCTGGTCAAAATTCCTAAATTCACATTCTGTACCTTTGTTGGAACTATATAGATGAAATATGGTGAGTAAGTAAACACTGCCGGCATATCATTTTTTATTTCTTTATTAAAACTACTCAAGTAATCGTGTTGTCTGCTTTCGTCTGTGGTATTTCTGATGTTTTCAAGGAGTTTGTCTGCTCTTATGTTTGTGTACATAGCAATATTAAGTCCGGGAGTATTTCTTTGTGACGAGTGCCAAAAAGGATATAAATCCAAATCTCTTCCAATTATCTCTCCGAATAATAAAGCATCATATTTTCTTGGTTTTATAATGTTTTGGTTTAAATCTCCTATTCCAAATATTTTTACTTCTACCTCGGCACCTATTTTTTGCCACTGGCTTTGTACTAGGTATGCCGCCTCTTTTAACTCAGGAGCATCACCGGTGGAAATGGAAAACGATAGGGTGGCAGTTCCATTTTTGTCTTTTTTCTCAAAAATTCCAACATCATTTTGTTTCCATCCAGAGTCTATTAATATTTCTTTTGTTTTCTCTATTCTCTCAGTTTCCTTCATGGTTTCTGATGAACCTTCTGTTATTTTGTTTGGTGGAATGGGGCCATCTATTGTTTGTCCATAGCCCCCCATAACAATATTAACGATAGCTTCTTTGTCTGTGGCCATGTCTAACGCACTTCTCACTTCTTTGTTTATAAATACTGGAGCGATGTTTTGATTGAAAAAGATACCAAATATTCGAGGTAAAGGAGACAATTTTATTTTTTCTTCTTTTATTTTTAATTCTGATATTGTTTTTGGAGAGATACTGTGTGCGCTTTCTATGTCGCCATTTTTTAGAGCATCACTCAAGTCTTTGTCCTTTTGGAATGATTTTATTGTAATGTTTGTGATGTATGGTTTTCCAAAACTATATTTATTGAAAGCAGTAAGGTGATATTCAGAAGGTAGTCCACTGGAAGTATATGAAATAGAGTTTACTTTGTATGGTCCAGAACCAATAGGTTTTGTATTGAATTGACTAAAGGGAAATTCCTCAATACTTGCTGTTTTCCAAATGTGTTGAGGTAAAATACCAAGAGTAAGATTTTGTATAAAAGGAGAATATGGTTGTTTTAGGGTAAAAGAAACAGTTCTTTCATCTATTTTTTCTACCTTGACTCCGTTCCAGTTTATTTCTCGTGGGCTTTTCAGGTTTGGGTCCTGGGTTTTTTCTATTGTGAATACTATATCGTCTACGGTAACTTTTGTGCCGTCATGAAAGTAAGCATTGTCTTTTAGTGTGACTGTGTAGACAAGTTCATCATTTGAAATAATGTAATTTTCTGCTAGGTCAGGAATTAATTTGCCATCCGAATCCATTTTTAATAAACCAGAGTAGATTAGAGAAGTTAAATCTTTGTCTATATCACTCGAAGCTATTATTGGGTTTATAAATCTGGGTGACCCAATTATTCCTTCTGTTAAGCTTCCTCCATAATCTGGAACCTCAACCATAAATATTTTACTTACTTGATATAGTAGTAAAACCCCACTAATTACAAATATAATGGTAAAAAACAAAAATATTGTTTTTTCGGTTAGCGAAAAAGCCTTGATAATTCTAGATATCTTTGTGGCATAAGGTATGTGCCATTCTTTTTTTAATGTCTCAATAATTTTTTCTTTGTTCACGAGATTAGAAGTTTAATATTTTCTAGTTTAGGGTCAGACAATAAACTTAATTTTGTACGTACGGGAAGTACGGTAATGGTTAAATGTTGAAATTTAACGAAATGATTCGTTAAATTTGGAAGGTTTAAATAAGTAAAAGACTAAATGAAGTTGCAACAAAAACAATTGCTATAACAATAGTAGCAATAAATATTGTTTTCTCTACTCCTCTTTTTGTGTGGTGTCCTGAAGAAAAACCGTCACCACCTCCAAAAGCTCCTCCGAGACCAGCCTCTGATTGTTGTAGGAGGATTGCTCCTATTAGTAGGAGTGATAAAACAATTTGAATATAAGGCATAATTTCAGCAATATCCATGATTAGAACATCATATCAGATTTGTTAAAATAAGCAACCCGATAGTAGAAGTTGGTATGGCACTAAAGGCACAACCAAACTATCAACTTCACTATGTGGTTAGCTCTACAGTGAGCTATCCTTTACTACTGGGGCAACCATGTTAGATGGACTTTATACAATGATTGACTCGAGGTTTCTTGGCCAGTATACTTTGGGTGCTTATCAGCTTAATTTTGAAAGAAATGAAAAAAATAAAGACAAAAAAACTATTGAATTTAAAGAGTAAAACTGTTACAAGAGCTGGTTATTCGTTGTCACTCCAGACTAAAATACAACCATTGGGAAGCAGGGTTCTTATAAGGCCATTTACCAAAGAAGAGCTGAGTCCAAAAAACAGTTTTGGTATCATTCTTCCGGATTCTGGTTCAAAAGAAAAATCTGAACAAGGCATTGTTTTGGCTGTTGGTCCTGGCGAGTATCAAGATGGTGATTTGATAAAGATCACAGTTAAGGTTGGAGATAAGGTGGTTTTTTCCAAATATGGATATGAGGATGTGAATGTCGAAGGGGAAGAATTATATCTTATAAAAGAAGAGAATATTTTAGCAATTATTAAATAAAAACCATGGCAAAACAAATCTTATTTAATGAAGAAGCGAGAAAAGCTCTTAAAAAGGGTATAGATCAAGTGGCTGATGTTGTTAAGATAACTATAGGCCCAAAGGGGCGTAATGTTGTTTTAGACAAAGGTTATGGAGCACCTACTATAACTAATGACGGTGTCTCAATTGCCAAAGAAATTGTTTTAAAGGACAAATTTGAAAACATGGGTGCCGAAATCATGAAAGAAGTAGCGACCAAAACAAATGAGGTTGCTGGAGATGGTACCACCACTTCTGTTGTTTTAGCTCAAGCTATTATCAGTGAAGGAATGAAGCATACAAACATGGGGCTAGGGGTTATGGGCGTGCGTACGGGGATAGAGTCCGCTACTTCTGATGTGGTGGCTACATTGAAATCCATAGCAAAACCAATAAACACAAAAGAAGAAATCCGCCAGGTTGCGGTTATTTCAGCTGAATCAGAGGAGATAGGCAAGATTATAGCGGATACTATAGAAAAAGTTGGAAAAGACGGCGTTGTTACTGTAGAAGAATCTCAGTCTTTTGGGGTTGAATCAGAAGTTGTAGAAGGAATGGAATTTGATAAAGGTTACATTTCTCCTTATATGATTACAAATACTGATAGAATGGAAGCAGAGTATAAGGATGTTCCCGTCTTAGTTACTGACAAAAAGATATCAGCTATAAAAGATATATTACCTTTATTAGAAAAAATAGCAGCTACTGGTAAAAAAGATTTGGTAATTATGGCAGATGATGTTGATGGAGAAGCTCTGACGACTTTTGTTATAAATAAATTAAGAGGAGGTTTCAATGTTCTTGCGGTGAAGGCTCCTGGTTATGGAGACAGGAAAAAAGAGCAGTTGGTTGATATAGCTACTGTCCTTGGTGCTACTGTGGTTTCTGAGGAGCTGGGTCTAAAAGTAGACGGAGTAGATTTAAGTGTTCTTGGTAGGGCAAGTAGAGTTGTGGCCAAAAAAGATAGCACAGTTATCATTGGAGGAAAAGGAAAGAAAGTGGACATAGAGTCAAGAGTAAAAGAACTTAAAAAGCAAAAAGAATTAACTAAATCTAAATTTGATATTGAAAAAATAGAAGAAAGAATAGCGAAATTATCCGGAGGTGTGGCAGTTATAAGAGTAGGGGCAGCCACAGAGACAGAAATGAAATATTTGAAATTGAAAATTGAAGACGCTGTAAATGCCACAAAGGCTGCTATAGAAGAGGGTATTGTTTTGGGTGGAGGTGTTGCATTGGTCAAGGCATCCGAAAAAGTGCGATTAAGTATGGGTAAGAAAGAATATAGTGATGAGGTTCGTGTTGGGTATGAAATTGTATTGAATGCTTGTGAGGTTCCTTTGAAACAAATAGCCATAAATAGTGGTAAAGGAGATGGTTCTATAGTTGTTGAGCATGTCAAAAAATCAAAGGGTAACAGCGGGTATGATGCATTGAAGGATGAGTACGTGGCAGACATGTTTGTTTCAGGAATAATAGATCCGGTGAAAGTTACAAGAACAGGTTTGCAAAACGCGTCATCTGCGTCTGCTATATTATTAACAACGGAAGTAGCTGTAACTGAAGAGCCAAAAGAGGATAAGCTTGAGGCTAGAGGTGCTGGTGGAGGAATAGATTATTAATTTATGTTATAATTGTGGCGTTAAAAACTAATAATTAAAAATAAAATGGAAGAAAAAACTTTTTTACAAAGAAACAAGGTTTGGGTTATTGTTTTAGTTTTGGCGGTTTTGTTAGTTGGTTGGGGAATTTCTAAATACAATTCTTTTGTGGTCATGGGTGAAAAGGTAGATGGACAATGGGCACAAGTAGAAAGCCAATATCAAAGGAGATTTGATTTGATTCCCAATTTAGAAGCATCAGTTAAGGGGGTTACACAACAAGAACAAAGTGTATTTTTGGGATTGGCTGAAGCTAGAACAAAATATTCTGGTGCAGTTACTACAGAGGATAAGGTAAAAGCTACAGCCCAAGTTGAGTCTGCCTTAGGGAGACTTTTGGCAATAGTAGAAAATTATCCAGCATTACAATCCTCACAAGCCTTCAGAGATTTAATGGTTTCACTAGAGGGCACAGAAAATCGTATTGCAGTTGAAAGAATGAATTACAATAATCAGGTTCGTGATTTCAATGCTACCGTAAAAAGATTTCCTAACTCTATTTTTGCTTCAGTATTTGGTGTTGATGCTAGAATATACTTCGATGTAGCTGAGGGTGTAGAGGACGCTCCAAAGGTTGACTTTGTTAACTAAAATTCTACATGCAAAAATATTTTGCATTATTCTGTTTGTTTTGCTTGCCCTTTTTAGCGCTAGCTTTTGTTGTACCAGAAAAACCAACAGGGTTTGTGCAGGATTACGCGAAAGTTCTTAGTTCAGAAGAAATTACAGCTCTTGAATCAAAGATTATTGATTTTGAGAAGAACACCACAAATGAAATAGCAGTAGTAACCATCGGATCTTTGGATGGTGATGCGATTGAAAATGTGGCGCAACAAATATTCACTAAATGGGGAATAGGTAAACAAGATAAAAATAACGGAGTTTTGCTTTTGATCTCAATTTCAGACAGAAAAACCAGAATACATACGGGTTATGGCGTTGAGGGTGATCTGACTGATATAGGAACCTCGTATATCCAAAGAGATATCATAACCCCCGCTTTTCGTCAGGGTAATTATTATGCAGGTATAAATGGTGCGGTTGATAAAATGATTGAGGCCTTGGGTGGTAATAACATTGTTCCGGAAAATTATTCTGAAACACCAGAATTTAAGATGAACTGGGAGCTTGTTTTTTTTCTAGCCTTATTTTTGTTGCAGTGGATGGGAGCATTATTGGCAAGATCAAAATCTTGGTGGGGAGGGGGTGTGGTTGGGGTTGTTCTGGGATTTATATTGATGGCTGTATTTACTGTGGTCATAGGAATTATTGCAATAATAGTGCTGACTCCACTCGGTTTACTGTTTGACTATATAGTTTCAAAAGCTTATACGGGGGCAAAAAAAGACGGAAAGAATCTGCCTTGGTTTTTTGGTGGCGGAGGTTTTGGGAGTAGTAGTTCCTCTGGCGGAGGATTCGGTGGATTTGGTGGGGGCTCATCAGGAGGTGGTGGTTCGAGTGGTAGTTGGTAGCTAAAAATAATATGGATGATATTCAAAAGCTAAAAGAATACATTTCAGATTTGGAAACTAGAATACAAGATCTAAAAAAAGATCTGATTCACGATTCTCTGACTGGTCTTAAGACTCGAAGGTTTTTTGAAGACAGAGCCAAAATATATTTGTCTAACATAGAAAAGGTTGGAGAAGGTAAGAGGCGGGACTGGTTTGGTTTCAAAAGTCTAAGTTTTCTTTTTGTAGATGTTGATAATTTTAAAAAAATAAATGATGTTTATGGTCACGCAGTAGGTGATAGTATTTTGAAATCTGTTTCAGAAACTATTTCAAACAATGTTCGTGGTGGTGATATAACGGCTAGATGGGGAGGAGAAGAGATAATAGTTATGTTGCTTGGTGCTAATGAGGATGAAGCCAGAGAAAAGGCTGAAATAATAAGAAAGAGTGTTGAAACAGAGTCTTTTGATGCGATTCCTGGGTTCAAAGTTACTGTTAGTATTGGTGTGGCGATGTATACAAAAGGTATTACTCTAGATCAGTTGGTAAAAAATTCAGATTTGGCTTTGTATAAAGCAAAAGAAAGGGGAAGAAATAAAGTCGTGGCCTTTTCGGAGTTATAAGGTTAGTATTGTAAAATTGGATAGTTCGCATAGCGGTATGGTGTTGAAATGCGAAAAGAGCATTTCAAAGTCGGAGGCAGATGTGCCGAGGCGGGGTCGCGAAAATTTTCAGTAGAAAATTATTTGTGATCGAGCTTGGAAAAGGGTAATGTAAGAATATAATTGGAGACGTCGGATAGTGGTTTATTCCACCACCTTGGAAAGGTGGCATACCGCAAGGTATCGAGAGTTCAAATCTCTCCGTCTCCGCAAAAATGAAAACTTTTACGGAAAAGGTGTATGGGGTGGTTAGGAAAATTCCAAAAGGGAAGGTTTTAACATACAAAGAAGTGGCTAGGCGTGCCGGTAATATAAAAGCAGTAAGAGCTGTAGGAAATATATTAAATAAAAATTTTGACCCAAATATCCCATGTCACAGAGTGATACGCTCGGATGGAAAAATCGGTGGATATAATAGAGGGACTGTAAATAAAAAGAAAATTCTAAAACTAGAAGGTTTTCTGAAATAAAAATGTTATAATGTTTTTAATATGAAAGCATACATAACAATTTTTTTATCGTTGGTGGCCTTGGATAGTGTTTGGTTGGGGTTTATTTCAAAAAGTTTTTATCAAAAACATCTGGGTTTTATATTCACTGATAAGTTTGTCTTGTGGCCAGCTGTTATTTTTTATTTACTTTTTGCTTACGGAATATTGTTTTTTGTTCTGACTCCTGCCTTAGAGATGAAATCAATCTGGATGGCGCTTTTCAGAGGAGCTGTTCTAGGATTAATTGCTTATGCTACTTATGATTTAACAAATCAAGCCACAATATCTAAATGGCCTGTATTAGTAACCATGGTTGATATTGCTTGGGGAACATTTGTTACATCTGCAACTAGTGTCATTGCTTATTATCTAATATCAAAAATATAATATGGATACACAAAACTGGTATTCACAACTCATCAAGCCGACATGGGCTCCACCATCTTGGTTATTTGGTCCAGCATGGACTTTTTTGTATTTACTTATTTTTATTTCTTATAGCAAGGTGTTTGTGATGTTTTTTCAAAAAAGAATTCCTTTTGTTGTTCTTTTGCCTTTTATCTTGAATTTATTTTTTAATTTTATTTTTTCTCCTATTCAATTTCAACTGCAGAACAATTTATTAGCAGCTATTGATATTTTGCTTGTTCTCGGAACTATAATATGGGGTATGTCTGCTATTTATCCATATGCAAAATGGATAACATATATTCAAATTCCATATTTAACATGGGTTTCTTTTGCAACTGTTTTGCAGATAACTATCACTTATTTAAATTGGAAATAGTCACATCTTATTTTTTGGTATGAAAAGTAAAATAGTAAGAGTTAAAGACAAAATGCAGAGTGGGTATAGCTACACTCTTGTAGAAGAAATGGGCAAGAATTTTGATCCTCGTTTCAAACCAGATTTAACTCCAAAACAAATGCTTTCCTTGGGTGTTTTTGGTGGTGTGTATATGAGAGATTGTTGCAAAGAGTTTCCAGAAGATTGGTTTGTCAAAGCTAAGTTCGCACCAAACAATACAAGAAAACATTTAGCCAACATTAACTTTTTTAAAGTAAATGCTAGCCAGCCACTTTCTGTTTGGAAAAAGAAAGGGTGGATTTATAAAGATGATCCGCGAGGCTGGTTTCAGTGGTATTGTAGATATTATATGGGACGCAGGATTAAAGATGAGGATGATAGACAAATAAAAAGATGGTTAGCAATAAAAAGACATATATCACAGGTCACAAAAAATTGTAGTGATGGTGATTTTATGTGTAGACCAAAACAGAGACAGGCAATTCTGCACTGGGCTTATGATAGTAGAAAACTGTAAATGGATTTTATCCAAGGGTAACCCTTGGACAGGTTGTAAATGAGTAAGGGCCACGGTGTATTCACTGTGGCCCTCTTGTTCTAGTGGTCGTTACGGCTGCTTGAGCAGATAGCGCTCCTCCCGGAGTGTTCTGCTCATGTTTCTGCAGGAAATCGTCCAGACGGGGAAGTGCTTGGCAACTTGCGCTAGCAGCTCTGCCCGCTTCCTTTCCTTGGCGTGTTCGCTGGCTCGTTCGAAGAAGGCGCGACCCACATGGTCATACCAGTTCGGGTTCAGCCGTCTCTCTGCTTGATCCCGGAAGAATCCAGCGAGAAGAAGGGTTTGTGATCCCGCGACTTCAAGCGTGTTGGAGTCTTGCATTCCCAAAAATCCTTCTCTGGTCAGTCCTGGTAGTACGAAAGAATCCAGAACATCGTAGAGGGATCTGGGAGTAGCTGTGTCGGGAGTGTCTCGACGACAGGGTGTCTGGGCGTAGCGTGCCAAGATACCAGCGACATACAGTGTCTCTATTCCCGAAACATTCCTAGAGATGACCTCCTCTTTCAAACGATCAAAAAAGAACTTCAGTACTTGGTCAGAGTTAACGCCGAAGAGTTCAGTAAAATCACTCATCCGTCGGTCCTCCTAAGTTTGAACTACTGTGTCTAAAATTAGTATAGGTAAATGTTTTAAATAAGCAAATATATTATTTTCAATTTTGGCGGAGAGGGGGAGATTCGAACTCCCGAGGCCTTTTGGGCCTGCCGCTTTTCGAAAGCGGTACATTCAACCACTCTGACACCTCTCCAATCACGTAAATATAACACAAATAATAAGTTTGTTTTTGGTGTGATATAATCTCCAGAATGCGGAATTAGTTTAGTGGTATGACGGCCGCTTCCCAAGCGGCAGACACGAGTTCGATTCTCGTATTCCGCACAATTCTATATAAAAGAATATCGGCAGGCCCCTAAGTAGGAACCTGCCGACGAGCGCCTAAGCGCGAAGAACTATTGTGTCGCCGTGCTTTACGCAGGACGGCGGAACCGGCGAGCGACGCCCACCAGACCGAGGCCGAAGAGTAGCAATGATTGGGGCTCGGGGATCGTGGGTCCGATGAGGTCTTGGCCGTATGCCTGGTTCTGACCGTTGGTTTGGTCGAGCCAGATGGCGTTGTAGTTTGTGTTGCTCCCGAGTGCCGTCAGGTACTGCTGTGCGTAGTCTCGGTAGTTGCCTGAAACAGATGCGTCGTTCAGGTAGAAACTACCAGCACTCAAGTCTCGACTTGAGTCGTAAATCACTTCCCAGATTGCGACCTGTAGACCGGCCGCTTGAGCGGTGTTGGTCACGAGTCCGCCAACCTGGTAGGTGTTGTAAAGCCAACCGACGGCTCCTCCGGGGGTACCAACACTGTTCAGAGGGTTTCCTCCGGAACCCAATTCGCCGATCGGACGCGGGGTCACGATCTCCGATCCAGGAACGTACACGGTGGAAAAGAGGTCGACACAGTACGACATGAACGTCTGTGCGTTCCAGTCGACCTTGAGGTTGCCGGCCCACTCGACGCCGACGTTCGTGTTGACCTGTTGCATCATGCCACCATCCTGGTTGATGCCGTGGATGGTGATGGTGTCTGCCTTGCTGGTCGACGGCACAACGAGTACCGCCAAGAACAGGATTGCCCAGATGTACTTTCGCACGACATCCTCCTCGGGCTACGATCCTGAGAATCTCTCCAGAGATTCCGGTCGCAACTTGCAGTGGTATACCACACATATTAAATCTTTGCAAGTCTTTAGGAAAAGTTTTTTGTATAAGAAAATCGGCAGGAACCCGTGAGGGAACCTGCCGACATGTGTGAACGAAAGAACTGTTGTGTCGCCGCGCTTATGCGCGATGACGGAAACGACGGGCGACCCCGACCAGGCCAACTCCGAAGAGAGTGAGGGTCATCGGCTCGGGGACGGTGTAGTTGCCAGCATAGCTGGCACCGAACCCACCACGATTCGTCTGGAAGACGTACATGTCGAGGGTGTAGACTCCAGGTAGGAGTCCAGTGACACTGTAGGAGCCCATGGATCCTGTGACACAGCCGATTGGAGCTGTGCCACCTGGTGCGCACGGGTCAATCTGGCCTGGGTATGCGGCGAACGGGCTGTAACTTCCGCTCGGACCACTAAACGTCATGGCCATCGTGTCATCGGCGTAGGCGTACCAGTTGAAATTGCCTCCGGCAGCGATGTTGAAAGTTCGCCTCAAGTGCATCGTTTCGTTCCCGATGGTCCGGGGACCGACGATGTTCGGGGCGACGCTCTGGCCGAAGCCAGTTGCGGCGTAGCTGATCCAGTCAGCCGTACCGGGCGCGAGGCCGGCAGGAACCGAAGGATCGGCGTACACCCCGTACGGGTTGATGAGCGTCACCGACGTTCCACCGACGGAGCTGACGATCACGTCAGACCCGTCACCGGAATGGAATGTCATGGTGTCGGCAGTGGCCGGGGCCACTGCCGTGAGCACGGCGAGCACGAGCAATCCAATCATCTTGCGCATTTCTGTACCTCTGTGAGAAAGAACTACCTTGGGGACATCCCGAGGTAAGGACTAAGATAATATACTTTGTTGTTTCTGTCAAGCTTTTATATAAAAGAAAGTCGGCAGGAACCCGTGAGGGAACCTGCCGACATGTGTGAACGAAAGAACTGTTGTGTCGCCGCGCTTATGCGCGATGACGGAAGCGACGTGCGATGCCGACGAGGCCGAGGCCGAAGAGGGCGAGGCTCGCCGGCTCGGGGACGTTGCTTGAGGTGTAGGTGATGTCGTCGAACATCACGCCATTGGAACCGGCAACGCTTGCCGAGTTCCTGAACAAGATCCGGTCGACCGTGACTGGCGACGGACCGTATGTTGGAGCTCCATCAGCGAAGAAGTCTTCCCAACCAACACCGGTGAACAGGAGTGCGTTGTTGAGGTACACTTTCCATTCGTCGTTGTTGAGACCTGTGTTGAACTTGCGGGTGTACTTCAAGTCGTACACCTGGCCGGCATTGAGGGCCGTCGGGCCAGTCTGGACGAAAGCCACGCCGTTGTAGTCGAACATGCTCAGGCTCCAACCACCGGCTGAGCTGTACCGGATGTTCATGTAGTCCATCCGCTGTCCGGTGCCGTTGTCCGTGGACAGGGTAACCCCATCACCGTTGGCCTGGGTAGCCATCGGCATGAACTTCATCGAAGCCTCGAAGAAGTTCATTGCCGCGGTTTCGCCGGCTGCCTGCGTGAGAGCAGGCGAGAACGGCTGGTCGCCGAACGAGCCCTGTCCGAACTGGGAGTTCACCAACCAGCTCTGGGCGCCCGAGATCGGGTTGACGTTGGTCACGGCCTGCTGGTAGGCAGGGTTTGTCACTTGCCAGCCGTTCTGGCCGTTCGTGATCGCGCCGAGGTTGTAGGTCGGTCCCTCGAAGTTGATCGAGACGGTATCGGCGGAAGCGTTGGTGGTTGCGATCGCCGACATGGCGACCATGAGTGACAGTGCGAGAATCTTGATCCTGCGCATTTCTGGCCTCTGTTATTGTAAGGAACAACCTTGGGGACATCCCGAGGTAGGGATTAAAGTAATATAATTTGTATATATTGTCAAATAGTTTGCCACTTTTTTATTTATGATAGATAATAGTCAAACGATTTATAAATTTATTTATTACAAATAATGAAAAACATAGTTTTGAGTATTGTTGTTATAGCTTTGTTGGTTTTGGGAGGTTATTTTTTGTTTTCTGGTGATAAATCAGAAAAAATAGATGTACCAAACGTACAACAAGTATCCACAAGTACAGAAGTAGTGGGCGCTGTAGCTACGACGTCAGATATTATTAATAAGAAATCAAACATGATTACAATAGAAACAAATTATGGAAAAATAGTTTTTGAAACATATAATAGTGATGCACCAAAGACTGTAGAGAACTTCACAACACTTGCGAATAAGGGGTTTTATAATGGGCTAACTTTTCACCGAGTGATAAAAGGGTTCATGATACAAGGGGGAGATCCAAACGGTACTGGAACAGGAGGTCCGGGATACAAATTTGATGATGAATTAAACCCAAACACAGCTTCATATAAGGCAGGATATAAAAAGGGAGTGGTTGCTATGGCAAACGCTGGTCCAAATACAAACGGCAGTCAGTTTTTTATTATGACAGCGGACTATCCATTACCAAATTCCTATACTATATTTGGTAAAGTTGTGTCAGGACAAGACGTTGTGGATACAATAGCTAATGTCCAAACCGGGGCCAACGATAGGCCCGCTACACCTGTTGTGATGAAGACGGTTAGTGTGGATTAAGGTGCTTGACCCGGTAGTAGAAGTTGGTATAGCACGGAAATACCGTGCTTATAAAGCAAAACACCAACTTCACTACGGGGTCTAAATGGTGTAGTGAAAATGATCTCATAATTAGTTGTGTACAGTGCACAAGGTCATTTTCTACTACCCCATTGACTTTTTAGTCTAAAAGGTGCTATAATAGTACCAATGTAAGTTTCTCATAGGTTTCCCAGTTTTCGTTTGAAAGTTGGAAAAAGTAGAGAGCTAGTCGCCTTACAGCTTAAAAATAAAGACTAGGGAAAATATAATGGCAAAGAAGTTGTATGTTGGAGGTATTTCATATTCTACTAATGATAGTGGATTGAAAGATGCTTTCGCACAAGTAGGAGAAGTTGTTTCTGCTACTATTATCATGGATAAAATGACAGGCCGATCAAAAGGATTCGGTTTTGTTGAAATGGCTAACGATGCAGATGCAGATGCAGCTATTGAAAAGTGGAATGGTCAGGAACTTGATGGACGAAAGCTTACAGTGAATGAAGCACGACCTATGGAACCAAGAGCTCCAAGAACAGGTGGCTTTGATCGTGGAAACGATCGAGGTGGCCGAACATGGTAATCTAATATTTCATTAAACAAAAAACCACCTTTCGGTGGTTTTTTGTTATCCAAAAAATTGGGGAAATGATATTATTTGTTTATGAAGAAAAGCATTTTTATATTTCTATCACTTTTTGTTCTGGTTTTTATTTATTTTTTCTTATTTACCAATAAAACAACCACGCCTCTGCTAGTTCCCTCACGGGGAGATGTTGTTATAAACGAAAAAGTATTTTCTGTATCAATAATGGATACGGCCACAGGTAGACAGAATGGTTTATCACATCGGAGGCCATTATCAAGTGATGAGGGAATGCTTTTTGTATTTGAAAAAGAGGGTTTTTATGGTTTTTGGATGAAAGACATGCTTTTTTCAATAGATATAATCTGGATTGATGCAAATTTGAAAATAGTACACATAGAAAATAACGTCTCCCCACAAACTTACCCAAAAGTTTTCCGTCCAACATCAAAAAGTTTGTATGTTTTAGAGATTTTAGCAGGTCAATCTGAAATTAGTAATATAAAAATAGGAGATAGTGTTAAAATTTTAAAAAAGTAACGTAAAAATGCTTACGTACAGGCTCTAATATAGAACATTCTTTACAATCTGTGGTTTCTATTATGTGAGGGTTGAAAGGTGGAGTTATCCACTTTTTTTTGTGGGTGATTGAGGTACAATAATGTAACGAAATATTAACTTTTTGAAGAAATTTTTAGTATTTCGTAGTTTTTTTATCAAAATTTTTTAATTTTTATCAAAATTTATGTCAAAAGATACAAAAAAAGTTTCTTCAACAAAAAAGGTCAGTAATATGCAAAAGGTGGTTCCAGTTACAGTAGAGAAAAAGACAGGTTTGATAAAAAATGTTGAGAAAAGAAATGGAGAAATAGTATCTTTTGATGTAAAACGAATATCTTCTGCTATATACAAGGCCATGATAGCAGCTAATGAAGGTTCTGAGGAGGAGGCAGACATGGTGGCTAACAAAGTTTTTGCAGATTTGGTTCGTATCTCCAAAAAACATACTAGTTTTGTGCCTACAGTGGAGGGGATTCAGAATTCAGTGGAAAAAGAATTGATGTTGTCAGAATATGTAGCCACAGCAAAGGCATATATTTTGTATCGTAACGAAAGGAACAAACTAAGATATAAAGGTGTTGAGGTTCCAGAGAAAGTTAAAAAACTAGCTCAAGATTCAAAAAAATACTTTAAGAATCCTTTGGGAGAATTTATTTATTACAGAACATATTCAAAATGGATTCCCGAGGAAAATCGTCGTGAGACATGGATAGAGACGGTGGATCGATATATGAGTTTTATGAAAGAGAATCTTGGGAAGAAATTGAAAGATTCTGAATTTAAAGAGGTGCGCGAAGCGATCTTAAAACAGGAAGCTATGCCTTCAATGAGACTTCTTCAGTTTTCAGGTCCTGCTGCAAGAACTACAAATGTTGCTGCGTATAACTGTTCATATGTTGCCCCAGAAAAATTTCAAGATTTTGCAGAAGTGATGTACATATCTATGTGTGGTACGGGTGCTGGATGGTCTGTTGAAAGTGAGAACATACAGAAACTCCCTCAAATAAAAAGACAAACAGGTAAAAAATTACCAACATACATTATTCCTGATAGCAAAGAGGGGTGGTGTGATGCTTTAGCGCTAGGTATGGAAACTTGGGCAAACGGAATGGATGTCAATTTTGATTTTTCAGAACTTCGTCCAGCTGGTGCAAGACTTAAAACTATGGGAGGTAAATCTTCAGGCCCTGAACCATTGAGACAACTTCTTGCTTTCACAAGAACAAAGATGCTAACTAGACAAGGTAGAAGGTTGGAGAACATAGATGCTCACGATATATTGTGTAAAATTGGAGAAATAGTTGTTTCTGGGGGTGTTAGAAGGAGTGCCATGATTTCTCTTTCTGATTTATCTGACATAAATATTCGTGATGCCAAGAAAGGTCAGTTCTGGATGACTGAACCACAAAGATCTCTTGCAAATAACTCTGCGGTTTATGAAAGTAAACCAACAAACGCTGAATTTATGGAAGAGTGGCTTGCTTTGATGAAGTCTGGCTCAGGTGAAAGAGGAATATACAACAGAGGTGGCTTGGCACACACGCTTCCTGAGAGAAGACTGGCTCAGTTCAAGGGAGGTGAAGTTCCAAAATGGGGAGGAAATCCTTGTGGAGAAATTATACTTCAATCAAAGCAGTTCTGTAATTTGTCAGAAATAGTAGCAAGAGCAGAGGATACAGAAGCTAGTCTTATGAAAAAGATGAGGATAGCAACGATTCTCGGTACATATCAAGCGACACTGACACATTTCCCATACCTTTCAAAAGAATGGACAGAAAATTGTAAAAAGGAGGCTCTTCTCGGTGTCTCTATTACTGGCCAGTGGGATAGTCCTGCAGTGAGAAAGCCAGAAATGATGAGAAAATTAAAAAATGAGGCGATAAGAGTAAACAAAATTTATGCAAAACAGTTTGGAGTAAATCAATCAACATGTATTACTTGTGTAAAACCTTCTGGAAATCTTTCACAGACAGTAGACTCTTCTTCTGGTATTCACCCAAGACACTCAGCATTCTATATAAGGAGGGTGAGAATTGCTGCGACGGACGCACTGTTTAGAATGCTTAGAGATCAAGGTATTCCTTTTCACCCAGAAGTAGGACAAACAATGGAAAATGCTACAACTTATGTTCTAGATTTCCCAGTTAGAGCACCAGACAAGTCAGTTTTCAAGGATGACCAGACTGCTATACAGCAATTGGAGTATTGGAAAATGGTTAAAGAGAATTTTACGGAACACAATCCATCGACAACTATTTCAGTTGGAGAAGACGAGTGGATAGAAGTAGCTAATTGGGTTTATAAAAATTGGGACATAGTGGGTGGTCTATCATTCTTGCCTAGAGATAGCCATGTATATCAACTAGCTCCTTATGAAACCACAGATGAAAAGACATACAAAGAAATGCTAAAGCGTTTTGAAAACATAGACTTTTCAAAAATAGTTACATACGAAGCAACAGATGAATTGAACCAAAAAGCAGAGCTTGCTTGTGTGGGTGGGGTTTGTACTATTGATGACATTGTGGTTCAATCAGATTCCAAATCATAGGCAGGTCTCCAAATTTGGCGAACTCCTTTGTTGAACTTCAAAAAATAACCCTTACCGTACGACAAGTACGGCTCGGGTTATTTTTTTGTTCGCCTCGGATTTCATTCAAATTAGGAGACCTGAGAAAAACACACCGAGGATGGTGTGTTTTTCTTTCTGTCTGATATAATTAAATCGGTAATATGAAAATTTATATTGGTTCAGATCATGCCGGTTTTGAAATGAAAAGAGGATTAATCTCTCATTTGGTTGAGAGTGGTTTTGAAGTCTACGACTGTGGTCCAAAAGAATATGTTCACAATGATGATTATCCAGATTATATATCCATAGTAGCTAAGTGTGTGGCGTATGAAGAAGGTTCGATGGGAATTGTTCTAGGGTGGTCTGGTCAGGGTGAGGCAATCGTAGCTAACCGTTTCCCAGGAATTAGGTGTGCAGTATTTTATGGGGGACCAAAACATATATTGACTTTGACACGTGAACACAATGACGCAAATATTTTGTCTCTTGGTGCGCATTTTATTACGACTCAGGAAGCAACACAGGCTGTAGATTTATGGCTCAATACAAAATTTTCAAATGATGAAAGACATATTAGAAGAATAAAAAAGATAGAAAATTTATGATACAAATAGTACCCGCTATAATTCCACATACAAGAGAGCAACTGGAGGACGAAATAAAAAGAGTTAAGAAATTTGCTCCAAAAGTGCAGATAGATATTACTGATGGTGTTTTTGTTCCCACTAAAACCTGGCCATATAATGGTCGTGATGTAGATTTTTTTGATAAATTAAAAAGAGAGGAGGAGGGTTGGCCAGAATGGGAAGATGTGGAGTTTGAAGTTCACTTGATGATAGAGAATCCAGAGTATTCTGTTTTAGATTGGATAAAAACAGGAGCTTCTACTATTGTTGCGCATGTAGAGGCAACAGATAATTTTCAAGAAGTGATAGATTTGTGTAGAGAAAACATGGTTTCAGTTGGTGTTGCCATAAAGCCGTCAACAGATATTTCTTTGTTGGAACCTTTTGTTCATCAAGTAGATTTTATTCAGTGTATGGGAAGTGATATGCTCGGGAAACATGGGGTTGCTCTGGAAGATAAATCTATTTCTCAAATAAAAACTTTGCATGGACTTTATCCAGAGCATATAATTGCAATAGATATCGGAGTAAACGAAGAAACCATGGGCAAGTTAATTTCTGCTGGAGTTACAAAATTTATTTCTGGAGGCCTTATTTTGAATGCTGAAAATCCAGAAGAGGAATATGAAAGATTGAAATCAATTAGTTAATTATAAAATATATGCAAAATAATTTAACAGATGAAAAAATAAAGTTGCTGGAGGAAAAAGCTAGAGACATAAGAGTTTCTGTTATAGAAATGCTTGTTTCTGCTGGATCTGGACACTCTGCTGGATCACTTGGTATGGCAGATGTATTTACAGCTTTATATTTTTCAGTTTTGAAGCACGACCCAAAAGTACCATCATGGCCTGGTAGGGACAGGGTTATTTTATCAAACGGACACATTGTTCCTGTCTTGTACGCCACAATGGCTCACGCTGGATATTTTCCTGTAAAAGAACTTTTGACTTTGCGTAAATTCGGAGCAAGACTTCAAGGTCATCCACACAGAGAATTTTTAGATATGATGGAGACAAGTTCTGGTCCATTGGGTTCTGGAATTTCACAAGCGGTCGGAATGGCTTTGGCTGAAAGAATCAATAAAGGTAAATCCTCAGATAAATTCTTCTACTGCATGACAGGCGATGGTGAACTTGATGAGGGTCAAAATTGGGAAGCGATGATGCTGGCAAGTAAAGAAAGATTAGGTAATCTCATAGTAATAGTGGATAGAAATAATATTCAAATAGACGGATATACAGAAGATGTTATGCCTTTGGAAAATCTAGCACACAAGTTTGAAAGTTTTGGTTTTCATGTGGAGGAAATAGATGGGCATAATTTTGGTGAAATAATTGCAAGTATCGGTAGAGCACAAGCTGTTTTTGATGGCCCAAGCGTTATCATTGCTCATACTATTCCAGGAAAAGGAGTTTCATTCATGGAAAGAGATTTCAAGTGGCACGGTAATGCTCCGGGCACTGAGATAGCTGGTGAACCACCAAAGGATGAGCAGGCAAAGATAGCTTTGGCGGAATTACACTCTCTAGGAGGGCAGATAGACAGTCAACATCAATAGTGTTGACGGAACTTTTTAATTTCTGTAGTGTTTTTCTGGGAGGTGATGGCTCATGTCCTCAAAGCGTTGCAATCGCAGGAAGCCGGAAGAGAAGAGGCGTAGAGAAGAACTGGCCAGGAAGGCCGAGGAAAACTGGCGTCGGAAGAATGGCATCACCAATCGTTGTGTCGAGTTGCAAAACGGACACAACGAAAAGAAGTAGCGTCGAAGGGCGGGGGATAAACTATCCCCCAGCTCTTTTTTTTTGTATAATTAATTTATGATAAATAATTCTCAAAAATTAAATCCAAAACTTTTTGATAAAGATGTGGAGCAAGTTCCTATTCGTAAAGGTTTTGGTGAAGGTTTATTAAAAGCCGGTGAGGAAGATCAAGATGTTGTGGGTCTTTCCGCTGATCTTACAGAATCCACACAAATGCATTTGTTTCGTGATAAATTTCCGGAAAGATTTATAGAAGTAGGTATTGCAGAACAAAATTTGGCTTCTGTTGCTTCTGGTATGTCAGCCATGGGCAAGATTCCTTTTATAAGTAGTTTTGCTGCTTTCTCTCCTGGTAGAAACTGGGAGCAAATTCGTACAACAATATGTTACAACAATCGTCCTATTGTTGTAGCTGGTTCTCATGCAGGGTTTAGTGATGGTTCGGATGGTGGCACTCATCAGGCTCTGGAAGATATGGCTATCATGAGAGTTGTTCCAAATATGACAGTCATTTCGCCATGTGACTTTATAGAAGCAAAAAAGGCAGCCATTGCATCTGCAAAATATGGCAAGCCAGTTTACATTCGTTTACTTCGAGAAAAAACTCCAGTCATAACAACAGAAGATACTCCTTTTGAAATAGGAAAGGCCGGGCTTTATTACGGAGACCAAGAAGAGAAAGCTGATGTGGGTATTGTAGCTACTGGATCTCTCGTCTACCGTGCTTTGAAAGTGGCCGAACTCCTAAAGAAAGAAAATATCTCAGCTAAAGTTTTGAATGTTGCTACAATCAAACCTATAGATACAGAATCTCTGGTTTCTTTGGCAAAAACCTGTGGAGCTATAGTTACAGTAGAAGAGCATCAGATATTTGGTGGATTTGGTTCGGCTGTGGCAGAAGCGCTCGTGGCAAATTTTCCAGTACCAATGGAGTTTGTTGGGGTTAAAGACCAGTTTGGCCAATCAGGAACACCAAATGAACTACTTGAGCATTACGAAATAGATGAAAAGAATATTTTAAGTGCAGCAAAGAGGGTTATTGGAAGGAAAGGGTAATATTGACTTTTTGTAATAACGGTGTATAACTACGGCAGAACCCTTTGAGGCGCCAATCGTCTCACTTTGTCAGACAATCTGACACTGAAAAAGGGTTGGAGGTGGTATGAACATCGTTATGGTTTTCTGGGGGTTTTTCTGGGGGGTTGTGTTTGGCTTTGCTTCTTATTTGGCACCAGTTTCCTGGGAGATCTACACTTCCGCTGAAGAGTGGATACTCACCATGCCGATTTGGGTGCTGGCTTCAGGAATCATTGGGTCCGTGTACGAAGTTGCTAGAGAGTATCGTCTGCAACTTCAAGAACTCAAAGCCAGCAATCAAGTGCAGTTCAAGAGGTGGTCAGAACGTGATGACTTCCTGCGGAGTTACTTCGGTGTACAAGAGAGGGCTCTGAATCTACTGAAGGACCAGGCTCTCATCTGCGAGGAAGCTTCCCAAAAAGTTGTGAAGCTCCAGCGTGAGGGCATCCCAGGGTGCTCGCCTGAGTACTTTGATCAGCAGTACGGACATCTTACCCGGGAATTTCAGCGCGAACAGAAGATGTTCTACGAACTATACGATTTCTTGGACCTGTACACAACCATCAGAACAGATGATGGTGGTGTGGCAGAGAGATCATTCAAAGCATTTCTACCCTAACACGGGTTGGATGCTACATCACCCCGCGCACAGCAACGTGCGCGGGGTGTTTCGCTTTATTTTTTTAATTTATTTTATTTAGTTTGTAGTCAGTGGGAGCTTTGTTTAAAAATTCTAATAGTTTTTCTTGAGACAGTAATCCCTTTTGCGACCCAACATACTGAACAACGGATTGTGAGTTTATAGGTCCCCAAGTCAAAGCTTCATCTAAATTTTTTCCTAGAGCTAGGGCAGAAACAACTGTGGAAGCATATGAATCTCCAGCACCAGTTCTCTCAATCGGTGTGTGTGGATAAACTGGCATAAACCACATGTCTCCAGTTCGTGTGTCAAAACTATAAGCTCCGTTGATTCCATCGGTTATAACTACAATTTTTGGTCCAAAAGAGGCGAGCTTTTGAAGTAGGGTAGGCAGGTCACGACTCTCTTCACCAAGTATTCTTTGAGATTCCTCTACGTTGCAGAAAAATATCTCTGTGTTTTTATAAATTCTCTCTAAGGCTCCAATTCCGATTTTCATTTGGAAAGTGCCTGGTTGGAAAGCTAATTTTGTTTCAGGGTTTTTCTCCAAGAAATCTGCGACTTCATTATGAAAAGCTAAAGAATTTTCTCCCATAGAGCTAAAATAAATCCATCGTGGTGCCGGGACACCATCTAGACTATATTGAAAAGTTTCGTGTCTAACTAGGATTGTACGATCAACGTCATACCATAGAATATAGTGGTAGTTTGTATGTTTGCCGTTTTCTACTCTTACGTATTCTGTACTAACATTGTTTCTTTCTAGTTCAGCTACGCAATCTTTTCCATTTTGATCATCTCCTATATATGTAAGTACTGCCGAGTTGAGTCCGAGTCTTCCCGCTGATACTGCTGCATTTGGGCCATTACCCACAGCGTTACAGATATCCACCGACTCATAGGGAACTTTGTCTCCAAAACGAAATGATAATTTACAGTTCTGATGGTCTATATCACAACTCACCTCTGCATCTTTTAATTTTATAAAAGCATCAATAGTGATATCCCCGATTGCTAGAAGATCTATTTGTTTGTTCATAATAGATATAATAACATAAAATTTTCCAGGAAATAAAACCACTTAGCCAATTTGTTAATATACGATATATCGTATATTATGTAGATATGCCACATGTATCAGATAAAAAACTGGATGAGAAATATTACAATAAGCTGTACTTAGAACTAATAAAAATTTTAGATTTTGTTGGGTATTCAGGAGAAAATAGTCGATTACTTGAAGAATTTTTTACAGAAACCGAAAGGATTATGTTTACCAAGAGGTTGGCTGTTATTTGTTTGTTGCAAGAGGGGGTGTCTAAACCGTATATATCTGATTTGTTGCTTGTGAGCCCATCAACAGTAGATAGGATATCTCTACAATATGAAATAGGGAACTATTCTTATTTGGCCAGCGTTATAAAAAAACACAACAAAACAATTTGGGAGTTACTAGAAAATTTTATTAGTGACAGTGTTTCAAAGCAGGTAGGTAAAAAGAGAACTGCTTGGATGACAAAAATAGAAGACAAACATAATAAAAAGATTTTTAATCAATAATATACGATATATCGTATATTATTGATTAAGTCATGTTGGTGATGTGCGAATGGTTGGTGGATGATAATATTATTGTGATATAATTATCTTCATGAGGACACTAAAAGAATGTATAAAAGAGGCAGAGGATAAAAAATTAGCTATTGGTCATTTTAATATTTCTAATTTGGAGGCTCTGTGGGGAGTATTTCACGCGGCGCAGGCTTTGAATGTACCAGTAATAATCGGTGTTGCTGAGGGGGAGAGGGATTTTGTGGGAGTGAAACAAGCAGTAGCTTTGGTAAAAAGTTTGCGAGAAGAATTTGATTATCCTATTTATATTAATGCTGATCATACACATTCTTTTGAGAGGGTAAAAGAAGCTATAGATGCAGGATTTGATTCTGTTATTTACGATGGGGCCGATTTGTCTTTTGAAGAAAATGTAAAAATAACAAAACAATGTGTAGATTATGCGAGGAGTGTTGGTACTGGAGTTTTAATAGAAGGTGAGCTCGGTTTCATTGGCACATCGTCTAAAGTTTTGGATGATATTCCAGAGGGAGTGGGGCTAGACGACAAATCTTTGACTGATCCGGCAAAGGCCAAGGAATTTGTAGAAAAAACAGGTGTGGACATGCTCGCTCCGGCTGTTGGAAATTTTCACGGCATGCTTCGTGGTGGTGTTGATCCAAAATTAAATATTGAAAGAATAAGAGAGATTAGAAGTGCCTGTGGAGTTCCTCTCGTTTTGCATGGTGGATCCGGTAATTCCGAGGATGATTTCAAACAGGCTATTGCAAATGGTGTTTCAATAGTACATATAAATACAGAAATACGTTTGGCTTATAAAAAGGGACTCATGCTCGGGCTTTCCGAAAACCCTGATGAGGTAGCACCATACAAATATCTAAAATCAGCAGTTAAGGCTGTCCAAGAGGTGGTGGATAAAAAATTACGACTTTTCAATAATTTGTAAACCAAAAATTTCTTTCTCGCCGTGTCTTTTCTGGAGACACTCGCCCCCTCCTGCTGGAGGCTCGTTCTAGTCCTCGGCCTGAATCCGTCAAGAACAGGGTGCCTTGACGGAACCAAGCTTCAGGCACTGCGGATGCTCTAGAAAAAACACAGCTCAACGAAATTTTTCTAAAACCTATATAGCACCCTATGTAGGTTTTGATAAAAATGGCCTATTTTTAGGTCTTTTTTGTTGTTTTGGTGATAAAATCCTTGACATTAAGACCGAAAGGGTGTATAGTAATATATAGATAGTCAAAATCCTTTGGCTACCAAACCCAGAAAGAAGGGTCCCAATGTACAAAGATTTCTTTCCGCCGCTGCCGATCGGAATCGTTCCACCAACTCTAGTTGTCGCTGTCATTACGCGCAACGAGCGTGTGAGACCCGAAGCTGTCATCTCTGTGTGTCGTCGTTACGGTGCTACGAGTGAGCAGTCGGAGGGTGAGTGTTTCTGGGTCGTCTTCGAAGATGACCCGAGGCGTCCGGTGCCCATGACCGAAGCTTGTGTCCGCTCAAGCGTGGACCAGGACGGCTACATCAAGTGCGAGAGCTACGATCCGACCGACAAGCGTGATCGTGGTGAGGTGGTGCCAGACTACCTCTTAGGTGTCGGCACTTCCAAGTTTTGAGGAGCGTCGGGGCTAAGTCGTTCGGCCCAAAGAGAACGGCACAACCGGCCGTCATCCGCGCAGAAAGAGGCGCGGGCTGACGGCCACGGGACTCAGTTATTCTGGGTCCTTTTTTTATCTAAAATTTTAACAAACCACTAAGCAAAATCTCGTTGAGGCAAAATCTTTTCAGAGCATCCGCAAGCCATGAGCATGGTCTTGTCATAGACCCTGAGCATAGCGAAGGGCTCTTTACAAGTCATGGCCGAGGACTAGAGTGAGTCATTCGCCGGAATGACGAGCGTCTCCGAAAAGGTTTTGGTGATAAAGAGATTTTATGTCTCGGGAGTCTCGGCTCTTGATTAGTTTAAACTTTTTCTATATACTAGCCGAATGACAAATTTAAATGCAGAGTTGAGAGATGGATCTCAAAACAATAATGCTTTGAGAGCAAAGGGTAAAATACCTGCAGTTTTTTATGGTAAAAAAACAGTCTCTACTCCAATAACAATAGAAAGAAAAGATTTTATTAAAGTTTGGAATACAGTTGGTGAGTCTGGAGTGGTAACTATTAAGACTCCAAAGGGTACAGTTGATGCGCTGATAAATGAGGTGGATATTGATCCAGTTACAGACACGCCACGACATGCTGATTTTTATGTGTTTGAAAAAGGAAAGAAAATTGAAGTTGAAGTTCCACTTGAATTCGTGGGTGTTTCACCAGCGGTTAAGGATTTAGGAGGAACTCTAGTAAAAACTCTTCACGAAATAAAGGTTTCTGCAGATCCACAACATATTCCACATCATATTGAAGTAGATATTTCTTCACTTGTTGATTTCCATAGTCAAATTTTGGCAGGAGAGGTTGTATTGCCAGCAGGTGTAGTACTCGTTGAATTACCAGAGGAAGTTGTGGCTACTGCTGCGGCTCCAAAGGAAGATGAACCAGAAGAATCAGCACCAGTTGATTTATCATCTATCGAGGTAGAAAAGAAAGGTAAGAAAGATGAAGAAGGTGCCGGAGAGACTACTCCAGAAGCATAAAATAACTTACAAAAAATAACCCTTTAGTGTATAATTAAACTTATGACTAAAGGGTTATTTTTGTTGTTAAATAAGCGTTTTTTACTTACTTCAGCTTTTCTGATTTTGGTTTTTTCTTCGTTTTTTAACTCAACAACTGTTTTGGCAATAACGCAAGAAGAGCAGGAGGCCATATGGCGGGCGGAGCTTGAGCAGACAGAAAAAGATATTGCTAAGTGGCAATCAATACTAAACAGCACCAAGGCCAATACAGCATCTCTACAACAAGAGGCAGCTGTTCTTAATGCCAAAATAAAACAGGCACAAGCTTTGATTAAGCAAAGAAATATAGCCATAGAAAAACTTGGTAAGGACATAAACAAGAAGGTCACAAAAATAGGAGAACTCGAAAATAAAATTGAAAAAGGTCACGAATCTTTGGCTCAACTGATAAGAAAAACAAATGAGATAGATGAATTTTCTTTGCCAGAAGTAATGCTTGGTAACAAAGACATATCAGAATTTTTTGCTGACGTTGATTCATTTCAAACAATAAAAAAGGAATTGCAGGATTTATTTGTTGAAATAAGAGAGACAAAAGAAATTACAGAAAAAGAAAAGCTTGCTCTAGACAAAAAGAAAGCCGAAGAAATAGATACAAAGGCAGCAGTAGAAGCTCAGAAAAAGGAGGTAGAAAAAAATGAAAAGGAAAAACAATATTTAATACAAGTTAACAAAACTCAGGAGAAAACATACGCACAGGTTTTGGCAGAAAGACAAGCAAAAGCAGCAGAAATTAGAGCAAAACTCTTCAAACTTGCTGGTGGTAGTGCGGCTATTCCTTTTGGTACGGCTTTGACCTATGCACAAAACGCATCAGCTAAAACAGGTGTTTCTCCAGCTTTTGTCTTGGCTATTTTGACCCAAGAAAGTAGTCTCGGAGCAAATGTTGGCAAATGTTATCTGACAGATGTCACTACTGGAGCTGGAGTCAACATAACCACTGGTAAAGTTTGGACAAATCTTATGAAACCTACCCGTGATGTCCAGCCATTTTTGGATATAACAGGTAGGCTTGGTTTTGATCCTCTGAAAACAGTTGTTTCTTGTCCTATAGCTGGAGTTGCTGGATATGGTGGGGCTATGGGACCCGCTCAGTTTATTGCTTCTACTTGGAAAATTTTTGAAGAAAGGCTAAAGGATACTTTGGGACACGATGCAAATCCTTGGGTGGCTGAGGACGCCTTCATGGCATCGGCAATGTATTTAAGTGACTTGGGTGCAGGTACAGGAACATATAGTGGAGAAATAAAAGCAGCTTGTAAATATTACGGTAGTGGTGGAACGACATGTTCCTATGGTAGAAGTGTTATGAAACTCAAGGAGGGGATACAGGCGGATATAGACTACTTGCTCCAATACGGCGTCTCCCGAAGGTAGCTCGGGTCTTTTTGCCCGATTTCTGTAAATTTCCGCCCTACAGGCGCAGTACACCTTTCGCATTTGATTACAAACACTCAAGGTCTTGCGAAGTGATAACATCACTTCTCACCTTTCACTCGAACAAAAATCCTCCGGGCTATTTTTCGTCCGCCTCGGATTTCATCCAAATTATGAAAGTTTAAAAAAGACTTAATTATAGCCATATTTTGGCGTTGGGTGGGATGAAATTTATTTTTTGACTAAATTTACTTGACTTATTTTGTGGGATGTGATAGGATATAAGGGTAGTACCTTACATGGATCGTTGAGAAGTCAGGATCACGGCACGCAGGAGGGTCACCCGATGACGACGCATGTACACGGACCGCCCGCACTGGTGGCCATCGCCCACCAGGCCAAGGGCAGAATGACGATGATCTCGGCGACGGGCACGACGGTGGACTAGCGCAGACCGCGCGGCCACGGGCAACACCGACCGGGAGGGGTTTACCAACCCCTTCCGGTCTTTTCTATTATCTAAAATTCGTTCTTGCAAAAAATGGCTGATTTTGGTAGAGTATCTTGGCAATGAAAAAAGACATACATCCGCAAAATTATAGACCAGTGCTATTTATAGACAACTCAAACAAAGCTGAGTTTGTTATTTCGTCTACAGTAGCAACTACAGAAACTGGAAAAGCAAAGGATGGAAAGGAATATCCTATTTATAGACTTGAAATTTCAAGTGCTTCACATCCATTTTACACAGGGAATGAGAAGACTCTGGATGCTGCAGGACGCGTAGAGAAATTTAGAGCAAAACAAGCAAAGGTAACTAAAAAATCAGCAAAATAGCGAGATCTCTTCTCGTCTTATTTTTTGAGAGCAACCTTAAAAATTCCAGCACAATTTTTAAGGCCAGTCCTCACCCTCCATCCGTCAAGAGCCCTTCGGATTACCTCAGGGTCATTGACGGAACCATGCTGGAGGGTTGCGGGGTCTCTCAAACAACAAGACTTTGAAGAGATTTTTTGTTATTCTTAAATTCACATGGACCTAGACAAATATCTACAAAACAATAAAACATCTTATCTTGCTGAAACTTACAAAAAACTTGAGAAGGAAGAAATTTCTACAAGAGAGATGATAGAGGGTGATCCATCACTTGCTGATTTGGCGCATACTGAATTGAAAGATTTAGAGATACAAAAAGAAGCCATTTTAAAACAAATGGAAGAAATCTTGAAAGAGGATGAGAAAGAAGAAGAGTTCCCAAACGAAATAATATTGGAAGTAAGAGCGGGTGCTGGTGGAGAGGAGGCGTCACTTTTTGCTGAGGAATTGGCTCAGATGTATAACAAATACGCAGAAAACCAGGGCTGGTCAGTGCATCCTATAGATGAGTCCAGGAGTGCAGTGGGTGGTTACAAGGAAGCATCTTTTGAAATAAGAGGTAAGGGGGTTTATAAGGATTTGAGGTTTGAAACAGGTGTTCATAGAGTACAAAGAATTCCTTCTACAGAAAAAATGGGAAGGGTTCACACATCTACTGCGACTGTTGCTGTTCTTCCTGTACGCAAGAAAACTACAGTAGATATAAAACCAGCAGATATTGAAATAGAGACATCAAGGTCTGGAGGTGCGGGTGGGCAGAATGTGAACAAAGTGGAAACAGCCGTTAGAATAATCCACAAACCAACAGGCATAGATGTGCGTTCAACCGCAGAGAGAAGTCAGCTCAAGAACCGTGAGAGGGCTATGTCTATTTTGACTGCTAAATTGCAAATGTTAAAGGATGAAGAAGAGGCCAAAAAGTATTCAGCAGATAGGAAGAATCAAGTAGGCACAGCTGATAGGTCAGAGAAAATTAGAACTTATAACATATTACAAGACCGTATCACAGACCATCGTATAAAACAGTCTTGGCATAATATAGAGAAAATAATGGCAGGGGAAATAAGCCCTGTTTTAGAGGCAATGGCTAGCTATAATGGGCAAGAAGTGGAGGGGAGTGATGAAGAGTAAGATGTAAAAATCTCTTTCTCACCAAAACCTTTTCAGAGACGTTCGTCATTCCAGCGAATGACTCACTCTAGTCCTCACCCTCTATCCGTCAAGAGCCCTTCGGATTACCTCAGGGTCGTTGACGGAACCATGCTAGAGGGTTGCGGATGCTCTGAAAAGATTTTGGTTCAACG
>CAZDPS010000005.1:0-52716 GCA_964507615.1 uncultured Candidatus Saccharibacteria bacterium
GCACCTCTTTTGCTTTTTTTGAAAGAGTTTTTAATTCACCAACTATTTTTTCTTTTCCTTTTGATATTTCATAATGAGGAACAAAACCACCTTCTATATCGATGGCTTTTTTATTTGATTTTGGTAAATCACGAATATGACCTACTGAAGCAACTACTGTATATTCTCCATCAAGATATTTAGAAATTGTTTTTGCTTTTGCTGGAGATTCAACGATAAGTAATTTCATACGTTTGTCTAGTATTACCGTTTTTTTATTTTTTTGCAAATCTTTGGTGTAATTTGAAATTTAAGGTTAAGGGGTGTTGCGTAACGCAACACCCCTTAAATCACAGAACAGTTGGTGGCCACTTCCTATCACCAAGTGGACGAGTTTCATTTCCCAGACAGAAATCTTCCACTCGTGTTAGCCAACATGGCGCATCGAAGAACCCTGTTGTGTTTGGTGGGACGAGAGGTCCCCAGTGTATACGAACGACACCCCCTTTTTTACCGCAATCACTACACACGATCTCAGGAAATGATCCAATTTCTGTATCGGGCACTAAGGGCATGATTTGTCTCCTCTGTAGATAATTATAACATGTCCACAAATTTTTATTTCAAATGTATTTCACCCATAATTTCTTCGACTAGCCCTTTGATTTCCATAGTAGCGATAATGGTTTGTGTTACGTAGATTGGTTTGTTTAGACGCCTGATTATTTCATCACGAGACAATGGTTCATTTAATATGTTTATTATCTCATGTTCGTCCGTGGAGCAGTTAGAATAATCCCTTTTTTGGAACAAATCTTCGTGTGGATTGAGTCCAAGAGCGGTTACAATATCACTGGATTGTGTTATAGGTGTGGCACCGAGACGTAGTAACATGTGTGGTCCTTCGGAAGTTTTGGAAAATATAGAGTGGGGTACGGTAAAGACGTCTCTATTGTATTCAATAGCATATTTGGAAGTAATAAGTGTGCCTGATTGCAGTTCGGCTTCGATCACTAGTGTTGCGTGACTCATTCCGGCGATGATGCGGTTTCGTTGTGGAAAGTTGTATGGAAAGGATGGCCAGGTGTCTTCAAATTCAGAAATTAAAGCTCCACCATTTTCTACTATTTCTTCTGCAAGCTTTTTGTGGCTTGGAGGGTACAATACTTTGTCTGATAATCCTGAGCCAGGAATAGCAACCGTTGGTAGTCCAGCCCGTAGTGCAGAGTGGTGTCCAATGGAGTCGATTCCGAGAGCGAGTCCTGATACTATTGTGATTGAGTATCCACGGAGACCCTCAATCAGTTTTTCGCAAACCACTTTTCCATAGTCACTATATTTTCTAGAACCGACAACAGCCAAATATTTTTCTGTTTTTGGTAATTCTCCAATAATCCTCATGGATTTTGGAGGATCATTTATTTGTAGGAGTAGGGGAGGAAAATCTTTTTTATCCAAATTGCGAATTTCCATGTCCATATTTGTATAGTATATCGTATTTTTGCTACACTATATATATGCTAGATATAAAATTCATTAGGGAGAATAGGGATATAGTTGCCAGTGCTCTAAAGAACAAAAACCGAGAAGTAGATCTTGATTTACTGCTGTCTCTTTCTGATAAGCGAAAAGCGCTGAAACAAGAGATTGATAATGTGAATCAAAAAAGAAACGAAGCTGCAAAATCGAGAGATATAGAAGGGGGAGTGCAATTAAAAAAAGATATAGAAGTGCTTGAAAAGGATTTCAATGAGGTGGACAAGCAATTTATCTCTTTGATGATTAAAATTCCAAACATACCTTCTCTTGATACACCCATAGGTCCAGACGACAGTGCAAACAAGGTGATTCGCACATGGGGTGAAATTCCTAAATTCAGTTTTAAACCAAAAGAACACGATGAATTAGGCAAGGCCCTGGGAATTATAGATATAGAAACTGCTGGTAGTGTTTCTGGTTCCAGATTTGCTTATATAAAAGGAGATTTAGCTCTAATCCAGTTTGCTCTCTTACAGTTTTGTCTTGGTGAACTTACAAAAAAAGAAAAAATTGAATCTATAATAAAAGAGTACAATATAAACATAGATTCTACTGCATTTATTGCTGTTATTCCACCAGTATTTATAAAAACTGCCGTTCAAAACAGAATGGCCAGGTTTATGACGCCAGAGGAACATTATATGTTTCCAGAAGATGATCTTATGCTTATAGGTAGTGCTGAACATACTATAGGTTCTATGCACATGGACCAAATTATAGATGAAAACAACCTTCCAATTCGATATGTAGGCTATTCAACTGCATTTAGAAGAGAAGCTGGTAGTCATGGAAAAGATACAAAGGGTATAATTCGACAGCATCAATTTGATAAATTAGAAATGGAAACTTTTTGTCTTCCAGAGCACTCAATGCAAGAGCAAAATTTTTTAGTAGCCGTTCAAGAGCATATTCTTCAGTCTCTGAATTTACCTTACCAAGTTGTCGCGGTTTGTACTGGAGATATGGGTTTTCCAGATTATAGACAAATAGATATTGAGACATGGATGCCCGGTCAAAATAGATACAGGGAGACGCACAGTGCTGATCTGACAACAAGTTTTCAATCCCGTCGTCTGAATACCAGAGTTAGACGTACTGATGGAAAAATTGAACCTCTTCATATGAATGATGCGACCGCCATAGCTATGGGGCGCATCCTAGTTGCTATTGTTGAGAATTATCAAAATGAGGACGGGAGCATTCGTATTCCAGAAGTACTACAACCTTACATGGGTGGACAGCAAGTTATCACAAAGAAATAATCAAATTTACTAACTTGTGCTTTGTTAGTAATTAAAAATTAGGTTAATTAGAAACTTTTATTATGATCTCCACCAACTCTCTTTCACATGAGGAGTATTTAAGAAAAAAGAGAAAAAAGAAACTTTGGAAGTTTGGTGGATTTTTGTTTGTTATTATTTTGTTGATCGGTCTTTCTTCATATTTATCACACAGGATAGAGGTACGCATTAAAGGAGTTGAACTTAGTGGAGGTGTTCTAGTAACTCAAGATGATGTAGAAGACACATCTCTCAAATACTTGGAAGGTTCATATTTTTGGCTTTATCCAAAGAACAATGTTTTTTGGTATCCGCATGATGAACTAGAGCAGTACCTCAAAGAAACTTTTAGGAGAATAGATACTATTAGCATAGAAAGAAATGGCCTACAGACTTTAGTTGTAAAAATAAAAGAGAGAAAACCATTTGCTCTCTGGTGCGATAGGTATAATTCTCCTGTTGTGGCTTCAAGTACTGAAGAATTTTTGGACACAAAAAAACAAAAAGAAGATTGTTACTTTATAGATCAAAATAGTACGATATTTGCCAAAGCTCCGACTTTTTCTGGTGATGCATATTTTAAATATTACGGATTGATATCAAGTACAACAGAGTCTTCTTTGATTGGTGGGGAGTTCATGGCGAGTACCACAGAGTTTACAGACATTTCTACTTTTGTTTTAAAGGCTAAAGAATTAAAAATAAAACCTTTATATATAGAAGCAAAAGAAAATGGGGAGTTTTCTATGTTTATTGCTGGTGGGGGAGAGATTTATTTTGATACTAGAGAGCCACTATCTATAGTGGGGCAAAATTTAGAGGCGCTTTTGCGTACGCCGGCTTTTGCAAGTAGTACGGGCAATTTACCGATAGAACATATTGATTTGCGTTACGGCAACAAACTCTTCTATAAATTGAAACAATAGTGTAGTGTGGTCATATGAACTTTTGGCAGAAATTAAAAAAACCAATAATGGTTTTGGCTCCTATGGCGGATGTAACAGATCCGGCTTTTCGTCGCATCATCGCAAAATATGGAAAGCCGGATGTGATGTGGACAGAGTTTGTTTCGGCTGACGGACTTTTCCTAGGTGGATATGATTCTTTGATAAAGGATTTAGCTTTTACAGGGGAAGAGAGACCTGTCGTTGCTCAATTTTTTACATCAAAACCAGAAATGATGGAAAAGGCGGCAAAGCTTGCTGTTAAACTGGGTTTTGATGGGATAGATATAAACATGGGTTGTCCTGATAAAAGTATAGAAAAGCAAAATGCTGGAGCGAAACTGATGACCAATCCCAAACTTGCTCAAGAAATAATTCTTGCAGCAAAAAGAGGGGCAGGGAACTTGCCTGTGTCGGTCAAGACTAGGATTGGTTGGAACAAAAATGAGCTTGAGACATGGTTGCCTGTTTTGCTCGAGGTAAGTCCGGCGGTTATTACTGTGCATGCTCGTACTCGCAAGGAATTGTCTCTCGTTCCTGCACAATGGGAAAATATAAAACGTGCAGTCGAAATAAGAAATAATTTTGTTGACTCAAAAGGAAACAAAAGTCAGACTCTGATTTTCGGTAACGGTGATGTCAAAGATTTGGAAGATGCGAAAAGAAAAGTAGAGGAAACAGGGTGTGATGGTGTGATGCTCGGTCGCGCTATTTTTGGTAACCCATGGCTTTTCAATCCAAGGACTCCCCTTGGACAAGTGGGGGTGGGGGAGAAACTGGTGGTGATGGTGGAGCATACTAGGCTTTTTGAGGAGCTTCTGCCCTACAAGAGTTTTGCTTTGATGAAAAAGCATTATAAAGCCTATGTAACTGGTTGGGATGGTGCAAAAGAGCTCCGCATGAAATTAATGGAAGCAAAAGATGCAGATGAGGTGGAGCTAATTGTGAATCAATATTTAAAAAACGGCCAAAAACAAGGGTTTTTCTCATTTTTAAAAAAGTATTTTTAAAATTTAACTAAAATTACTTGACTTATTTCCTAGTAGTGGTATTATTATGAAGGATGAGTTGACCCGGGCAAGGTTGCTCGGGCGACAACAGACAGGCAGACGAGCCGAAAAAGGAGGTTGTGACCTACTACCCAACAACGTGCGAAGATGACAGATAGCATCTGTCGGAATCGCGTAAACCAGTTGGGCTGGTGAAATTACTAATCCTGCCTGCGTCGGGGCGGTCCCCGACAGGTGCCAGCTACCTTGAAAGGCTGGGCATATTAAAAAAAGCAAGGCGGTAAGACCTGCAAAGGTTTGAGGCGGCGGTCCAGGGGACCCACTCAAGACTTGTGGGGATACCGAAGCACGAGGTGTGCGAAGGCGGGTCAGTGAGCCCGATGAGAACGTACACAACAGGGGCGGAGTCAGAAGAACGACTTCCGCCCTTTTCTATTTTCCAAAAAAACACCTTTTACGCTATACTGTTGGTATGTCAGAGGCATTATATAGAAAATATCGCCCTAGTAAATTCTCCGAAGTTTTGGGTCAGGATCATATTGTTAAGGTTCTTGAGGCCGAAGTTAAGTCCGGAGAAATTTCTCATGCCTACTTATTTGCCGGGACTCGTGGTACTGGCAAGACATCCATTGCTAGAATTTTTGCAAAAGAAATAGGAACATCTCAAAACGATATTTACGAAATAGATGCCGCAAGTAATACCAGTGTAGATGATATCCGCGCTTTAAATGAATCTGTTTTTACACTTCCTTTTGAATCAAAATACAAAGTCTATATTTTGGACGAGGTTCATATGCTCTCCAAATCAGCATCAAACGCATTACTGAAAACCCTAGAGGAACCACCTCTCCATGTTGTTTTTATTCTAGCCACTACCGAAACACACAAAATCCCGGAAACAGTTTTGTCTCGTTGCGAGGTTTATACATTCAAAAAACCAAGTCAGGAAACTTTGAAAAAAATGATTGTTTCTGTAGCCAAGAAAGAGGGCTACACAATGGATGACGCGTCTGTAGAGCTCATTGCTATTTTGGGGGACGGTTCATTCCGTGATACACAAGGGATTATTCAAAAAGTACTTTCCTACACAAAGGACCTGCCCACCCTCCCGAAGAGGGAGCAGGCGGGCAAAAAAATATCCGAGGATGAGGTGAGATTGGTCACTGGGGCGCCTGCAGTTGATCTTGTGCACGGAGTTATTTCTGCTATAGCGGATAAGGACATAAAGACAGGTCTCTCAAGTGTCAGAAAGGCTGTTGAACAAAATATAGATATGTCTGTTTTTCAAAAATTAATCTTGCATACTGCCAGGGCTGTGCTACTTGTGCGTTTCGGAGTAGGGGATTTGGTTCGAGATGATTTCTCCGAAAAAGAGTTTGAATTTATAAATGGTTTGGCAAAAAAGGATGGAGCTTTTTCTTCTCAAACATTGGTGGAGCTTTTGACTGCTTATGAGAGGACCACTGGGGCGTATATTCCTCAACTCCCATTAGAACTGGCTTTGGTGAACATAATAGAAAACAAATAAAATTCCCAAAACCTGTCAACCCGGCAGGTTGACGGGTAGGGGTGGGTTTTCAACAGATTAGCACTTGACACAAGTGCTTTTTTAGTATAATATATATCACAGATTGTCAAGTTCGTTTCGGAGACTCGGCTGACCTCTACGGGAGGTTCCCATGCGTGCATTTTTGGTTGCGTTGGTGCTTGCGGCGCCTGTGCACTACGAGGTGTCGCCGTGGCTTTCCGATGACAGGAGGATCCTGTCGGCCATCGTCTTCGGTGTCGTGCTGGTGTTTGCCAGCCATCGTTTCAACCGTCGTCGGAATCCCCCCTCGTCAGCTCTCTGACCCTTTGTGGTCAGCCGTCTCCAGCGCCGTTCGGTCTCGTACCGAACGGCGTTTTCGTTTGAGTGTATCTTGTACATCAGTTGTGATATAATTATATACACAAATGGTGTTAGTAAATATTTCAAAAAAAGAAAAAGCAATAAACTTAAGAAAAGAAGGTAAAACCTATTCTGAAATTCTTAAAGAAATTCCTGTAGCGAAGTCCACACTTTCTGAATGGTTTCGTGATGTGAGCCTGTCAAAAAAACAAACTCAAAAATTAACTCTAAAAAAACTTGAAGCCGCTAGACGTGGTGGACGAGCCAAAAAAGCCCAAAGAATAGAACGAACACAGGAAATATATGCCAAAGCTTTGGCTGATATAAAAAACATAACAAAAAGAGAATTGTGGCTTATTGGAGTGGTTCTGTATTGGGCAGAAGGTACGAAAGAGAAGGAATATAGACCAGGGTCCGGTATAAATTTTAATAACTCTGACCCGCGAATGATTAGGTTGTTTATAAAATGGTTACTAGAATCATGTGCTGTCAATAAAGACAGGATTAGTTTTGAAATATATATTCATGAAAACAGTAAAAACAATGTTGATGTGGTGAGGGAGTTCTGGTCTCGGATTTCTGGTTTTCCGCTAGGCTATTTTAATAAAGTTTATTTTAAGAAGACCAATATAAAAACTAACAGAAGCAACACTGGGGACTTGTATTATGGCCTATTACGGGTTAAAGTAAGAGCTAGTTCTGTTTTGCTTAGGCAAATAACTGGCTGGACAGAAGCGATAGTTAGAAGAATTAAGTAATTTTATTGCCCGATCGTCTAATGGTAGGACACCAGGTTTTGGTCCTGGGTATCGTGGTTCGAGTCCATGTCGGGCAGCTAGGAGTTTTTTGTTAAAAAAAGGATGAACCTGCGAGACAGCAGAGTCCGGGGGACTCTGCGTAGGGAATCGAAAACCTTTGATAGTTTTTTGTGAGCTAGCGAAATAAAAAACAGAAAAGGTGTACAGAAACTGTAAGTTTTGATAGCCCTGTCGAACTCTCTTTGTAAATCCGCGTTTTCACTTTTGATAAGTGTCGACGAATCAAAAGTGAAAAAGATTACCCCTGTCTCCCAACTCACTCGTGCGATGCTCAAGACGCTTTAAAATAATAATAAATAATAAATTATGACTAAAGACGAGGTTTTAAATAGACTAAAAGAGTTGGCAATAAGTTTAGGTACTCCTAGACTGGGACAAAAGGAAATTCGGTTGGTTCAGGGATTGGAATCTAGTCTGAGGCTGCATTTTACAGGTTTATCCAATGCTCTAAAGGAGGCTGGACTTGAGCCGACTTTGTTGGCTAAAAAAATGGCTACTACTGATAAAGAACTAATAGATTATATTTTTAATCTAGGTAAAAAGATTGGTAAACAACCTACCATTTTTGATGTCAGACGAGATGGGGTTTTTTCTGAAGTTATTTTTAATAAAAGATTTGGAAAATTTGGAATTAGAAAGGCGTACGAACTATCAAAAAAAGAATCAAAACTAGAAATAATAAATCAAAATAAAGATAATCAAGGTAGCAACGACTATGAGAAAGTAGAGTATTTAAAAGATTTTCCTAATAAACCTTTATTTTGGGGAAGAGCTGGAGAAACTTATATAGTAGCTGAACTAATGTATAGAGGGTATAACGCAAGTATATTACCTGTGGATTTAGGTGTGGATGTAATGGCTATAAAAGATGGTAAGACTTTCTTTTTTCAAGTTAAAAACATTTCTTTTGATAAAACTAACAGCAGGACAATCCCAATAACAACTAGTTCATTTTCAAAAAATCAGAGTAATAACGTATTTTATATTTTCATTCTTCAAAGGGGTTCAGAGAGAGATGTTCTTATTCTACCTTATCAAGCCATACATGCTTTTATTAAGAAAAAATTAATATCGTTTAATGAAGAGAATAAAGATTTTTCTATTTGTATATCCTTGAATAAAGAGTCAGTAAATATTCATTTACCGACAGACAAAAATAAATTTGAAGATGTCTCTAATCATCGTAATGACTGGGATGTGATTGTTTAGCGTTGTATATTTAATAAATATAGTGTGCTCGAGACCCGTTGATATGATATTCTGAAATTAGCTAAATCTATCAATCTGGATACGGCATATTGACGGTTCTAGTTCGAATCGGATAATCAATAAATAATCCAAAATGAATTTTTTTGAAGATGCTAAAATTTGTTACGTATATATAGCAAAGGGGGCCGATGGAAATTTTTATACTGGAGTCTCAAAAGATCCTGGGTATAGAATAAAACAACATAACAATGAAAGACCTGGAGGTGCACGTTACACAAGGGGGAGAATACCAAACACTTTAGTTTATATAGAAAAATATAATTCTAGATCCGAGGCTCTTAAAAGAGAATACGAGATTAAGAAATTTAGTCATAATGATAAGGAAAATTTGATCAAGAATATTGCAGAACAACAAGATGTTCTATTATCTAAATTCTTAACTGAATATCATTAAACAATTTTTTATGTTAAACCAAAAAAATACTTACGAAGTAGAAATCTTTGACCCAACAAAACGTTCATGGGAGGATATTAAAGAACGAATAATTTTTATAGAACAAGAAGCATTTGGAGATAAATCATTTTCTGACGAAAATCTTTCAGACGATTTCCAAAATGCAAATAATGTTGTTGTTCTTTTGAAAGATTCAGACTATATTGTTGGTTTTGTATATGCAGAACCAGCTAACAAAGAGGAAACCGCACTCATATGCGATATTGTTATAGAGAAAAAGTCGCGACAAAAACACTTGGCTGGAATTTTAATGGGTGGTTTGGAAGAAGAACTGAAAAAAAGAAAATATAAATATATAGAAATGGATACGGCAGTTGCTAACAATTTTGCGGCAAATATATCAAAACAGTATAAAAATCGTATTATTGAGCAAGGAGAACCACACGATTCAATCTGGGGTCAACAAGTTTTCTTTAGAATCAAATTGTGATTTTTTGATTTCCTCCCAGACAACCAATCCTTATTTTGGTATAATCCTGCTATATGCCAGAAAAAGAAAACAAAGTTATTCCATTGCAATTTGATACATATCTAGCTGTTATAGAAAACAGCATTGGATCGTTTATGTTCAAAAATCTCTATGTAAGTATCGATGGTGTAAAGAAAGATGCAACAGAAGATGGATGGCTTTCATGTGCTTTTTATGTTTCGTCCATTCTAACTTTGTTTAAATATATAAAAGAAATCCATGGAACTGTAGTTTCTACAGTCAAAGATTTAAAAAATTCTGGGTGGATTGAAATTGATGAACCAGTTATAGGAAGTGTAATAGTTTGGAAGTCAGGAAAAGATACAAATGGGCATTCTCATATTGGATTCTATGTTGGAGATAACATGGCAGTAAGCAGTGATTCTTGGAAAAAACATCCAGCAAAAAGTGATTGGAAATTTAATGACAAAAGGGAAGTGGAAATGATTTTGTGGAAACCAGAAATTACTAATCAACCTGTTTGATTTAAATTAAAACTTCACAATAGATAATTAGAAACAGTTGACACGAAATATTTTTTGTGCTATTAATGTTTTTCAGAGGAGGAGTCTAAATGGACGACAAGCAACGGAAGTTTCTGGAACAAAACACAATCAACATTGATGGCGATATCAATGTGGATATGGCCAGGTATGTGGACAACGCCATCAAGCATTTCATGTTGAATGGCAACCCTGACATCGATGTCTTGATCACCTCAAACGGTGGTGACGTCGATATGGGATTGTTCATCTTCGATCTCATCGACACCTACAAGGGTAAAACACGAGGCAGAGTGATTTCATTTGCTCGCTCGATGGGCGCGGTCATTCTCCAGGCTTGTACAACCCGTGAAGCCACTCGACACTCAAAGATCTTGATTCACCATGTTAGCAAAAGACAGGTCGGTCTCGACACTTTGACCGATACCAAGAAGCGACAAGATCTTGTCGATGGTATGTGGAAGTCTCAGGAGAAGCTGTATCGTATCCTCGAGGGCAGAAGTGGCAAGACTAGACAGGAGATTGTCGATGCCTGTCTGCCTGACACTGACATGACTGCGGACGAGGCTCTCTGCTTCGGGCTTATTTCCTCCATCACTCCATCTTCCAAGAAAGACGATGGGGAGGGAAATTCAACGAAGGAGAAATGAGCTTCCGTACTCGGATTTTCGGGGCTGGCGTACTAAACGTCAGCCCATTTTTCTATTAAAATATTTTCAATTTTATAGCATACTGCTATTACACAAATTTCACAGAATAATTAAAATACTATTGTGATACAATTATTATATGAAAGAAATTACACTCCATAAACAATGGTTGGTTAAGGCGCCTGTTGAAGATGTGTTTAGAATAATGACTGACTTTGAAAAACTGCCTAAATATTTTCCAAAAGTTGCCGAGTCAGTACAAATCAAAAAGAGAGAAGGGGATTATTTAGAAATGGATGCAACCGTGAAATCTTTTGGCAAGGTATTTCCGGTAAAGATGAAAACACAAATTCTTCCAGGGAAAGGGTTTATTTCAGACAACGACAGTTTCAAGTTTGGAACTTCTGGGCATGAGGAGTTCCTGCTCTCGGCGCATCCAGAAGGAACGTTGATTGATTACACCTATCAAGTCTCAATTCACAAAAAATGGTTGCGTATAGTCGCAACACCTCTCATTCGTTGGTATTCAATGAAGTATTGGGAAAAAGCAGTTATAGATGAATTAAAAAAGATTCTCGAAAAGCACTGATTGTAGATAATATAGTTGTATGTATTTCAAATCAAAAAAGGTTTCACTCTTAATATTGGGCATAACATCCATCATTTGCTCTAGGACGGTGCTGGTATCTCTCGATGATCCCGAAGGTCCAAATTTACTTATTGTTCTGGTGATGGCCATGGTCATTTATTTTATATCACTAGCTGTGTATTGGTTAAACCTTTCAATCAGCGGTCTGAAGAGATTATTGCTGGTAATCTTTACTCAAATAATAACAGTCACTGTTTTGTACTTTTTATTGAGATAAATTTAGGTAACATAACCACTACTTGACAATAAATACTAAAGGTGTATAATACGAGTCAGATAAATACAAGTAAGCACCGGCTTGGGGATGAGCCTTTCTGATTGGTGAAATCAGGCGTAAAAGGAGGCATTTCCTCCTCATTGGATACGTAAAGTCCAAACTAACCAAAACCTGCCTAACCGCAGGTGTTTTTTGTATAAATTTTTTACTCTTTAAACCCCTCTACAAAACTGATATATTATGAAAATGAAACAAGGTACAAAACACAAAGTTCCAGATGATTTAAAAAAGGTGCTTATCACAAATAAAGAACTTTTAAATCTTTGGGATGGTTTAACTCCTCTTGGAAGAAATGAGTGGATTTGCTGGATAACCACTGTAAAAAAAGAAGAAACACGAAATAATCACATAAAAAGATTACAAGAAGAGTTGCCCAAAGGTAAACGTCGACCTTGTTGTTGGTCTGGATGTCCGCATCATAGGCCGAGTGCTCAGAAATGGCTTGAACCAAAAAGAAAATAATTTTTACGATTCTAAAAAGGGCAATATGTTATAATGGTCTCACCATGAATAAAGTAACACATTTTGAATTTCCTTGGGACGACAAGGATCGAGCCCAGTCATTTTATAAGAACGTTTTTGATTGGAAACCTTTTGAGTGGGAACAGTTTAGTTATACCAGCTGGCAAACAGGTCCAGTTAATGAAAAAATGCAACCTACTGAACCAGGTTTTATAAATGGTGGATCCAGTAAGCGCGATCCTAGTATGCCGTATCCTATGTTCTATATTGATGTTGATGATATGGATTTGGCATTAAATAAAATAGTTGAAAACGGAGGTTCGGTTGTTCGCGGTAAAACTCCGCTAGGAGAAAATGGTGCAATGGGTTTTCTGGCGTGGTTTAAGGATTCCGAAGGAAATATTCTAGGCTTGTCCCAATACAAAAGACCAGAATAAGTAATTTTATGCAGATGAGGACATACAAAAATATTAATGAATACATCAAAAATATTCCGAAGAGTTCAGTTCCAAAAATAAAAGAAATAAGATCGTTAGCTAAAAAGCTTATTCCTAAAGGAGAAGAAACAATAAAATATGGAATGCCTACTATAGAACTAAACGGAAAAAATTTTATTCATTTTGCTGCAATGAAGGGGCATTTAGGTTTCTATCCAACACCGTCTGGAGTAGCGTCTTTTGAAAATGATCTTAAAAAGCAAGGCTTGGATTTTTCAAAGGGTTGCATTAGATTTTCTTATGAAAAACCACTTCCAACTTCTCTTGTCACAAAAATAATCAAATTCAGGCTGAAGGAAGAGAAAATAAAGTAAAAATATTTTGGTTTATAGATCTTGTTTTGTTGATAGACATTGTACAGTGCTGTAGTTGGAATCAACCAATAATATGTGATCTAGAGAGCCATCTTCACGTGCGTGAAAACTTAATGTCTGAGTAGCGCTCCGAGCGACAG
This sequence comes from uncultured Candidatus Saccharibacteria bacterium, assembly GCA_964507615.1. Taxonomy (GTDB): domain Bacteria; phylum Patescibacteriota; class Minisyncoccia; order Phycocordibacterales; family DATDWN01; genus C7867-006. The sequence continues at coordinate 13,143 of CAZDPS010000005.1, forward strand.
TAGCAATATTGCCTGATGGATATAGTGCTACAGCTAATGGTCCTGCGTTAATAGTGCTGGATTTTGTTTTGCTTTTGAAAGAGAGGCCATCTGTATTTCGGTATGAGATTTCGCAGTTGTTGCTGGATGCCGTGTCAGTAATAGTAACAGGACCGAAATCTGCAAGCGCGTTTGCGGGGCAGATATATGCATCGTTGGGTTGTTTGGTGCAGAGTGCGATGTCTATGGCAGGAGCACCAGCAGTTTTACCGGAAGGAGCGGAGGAAGTTGTTTGTTCTGTGTCTGGTGTTTGAGGGTCACTCGGGGCTTTATTGCCCATGAGTGCAAAACTAGTAATTGCGACGATGATAATGGCTACAATCCAAATTATTTTATTATTCATATAAATGTATATTACATTGTGTCTTAGTTATCGACAATACTTTTAAAAGATTTTTTAGTAAAAGAAAACCGCCCACCGAGAAAGTGAGACCAGCGTGGTCAGTTTTCTCTAGTGAACGGTGTTGGGGATTACTCCTCTCCGGGATGATTCCAGTCGAAGAAGACGCGGTTCTCACGCTTCGTGACGTTGCCCACAAGCTCACCGACATCAATGCCGGGGTAGAGCGAGTGGATAATCACAACGAAGTTCCCATCCTCCAGTTTGAGCTCGTAGATCAGAGTCAAGAGGTTGGTTTGGGGCGCCTTGAGATCAGTGCGGTTTGTTTTTACACGGAGTGCGCGGGCTTTCTTGTTCAGTTTGAAATGTTCCAGGTCGTCAAGATTGTACTTCTCTGGCACATCAGTGCTTTCCCAGCCGACAATCCGTGGGTGCTGGATGTTGAGGCTGATGGTGCCGATGTTTCGATCTCGGCAAACCTCATTGAGGTCCTCGAGCAGTTCATCGGGAACAGTTGCATCTTCGAGAACCTTTTCAACAGAGTCCCATTGAGAGAAGTTTCCGGCCTTTTTGATATCCATTCCTCTGAAACAGGTCTTGGCCAGTCTGTTCTCTGTGTGGTATCGGGTGACAATATCCACCCTGACATCAGAACGCAATATTTTTGTGATATGCACTTTGTCTCCTTCTGCCAGAATTGAGTCTGGTCCAGGCCTGCTTTGCGGGTCATTCCACATTGTGCAGGACTTTTTCAACCAATATTAATAATATAGTTTTTATATTTTGTCAAATATTTGGTTTTGATAAGTAAAATTAAATATGATTTTGTGATCCAGGTATATCTTTGACATATTAAACACAATGTTATTTACTAAATCAGGAAATTCCTACTTGTATGGGTGGGTGGCTCTCTAAGAGCAACGAGGTGCTGTTTCCTACCTCTGAAAAAGGAAAATTGGTTCAAGTGAGGTCGTATGACGAACTCCTCTGGGCGGTTGGACATTACAGATGGTCCCTCTAGAGAGGAACTCTTCGATGCACTCAGGCTTCGTCACGAGGGTCGAACAGTGACCTTCATGGTGCGGCCGAAACCTTCAGTTGGAGGTGTTTCCAAGGCTCAATCTTTTCGTGCTCGAGTCAACGCGATTAGCAACGAGGATAACGCGGGCAAGAATTGGTTGGTGAAGTTGTATGATCACACAGCCACTCTTCGAACGCATTATCTTGAAGTGTTCTTCAATACGCGTAGCCGTGAAGGGTGGATTCAGCCTGCATCCAACTGAATCGGAAATACACGAACAACAACGCCCGCAAATCTTCGGATTCGCGGGCGGCTTTTCTTTATTATTGCTATAATGTGACGATATAATAAATAAGTAGATAAAAATAAAACCGATGAATCACACACCAAACATAAACGGCATACCTTCAATTTTTGTAATTTTTGGAATGACAGGGGATCTTGCTGCTAAAAAAATTATTCCATCCCTTTGGCATCTTTTTCTTCACGGTCGTTTGCCAAAAAAATTATCAATAATAGGTTTTTCAAGAAGAGATTTTTCAAATGAGGAATTAAGTAATTTGGTTACAGAAGCAGTCAAAAAACACACAGATCACGAAACAAAAGAGAACGATTTAGTTGAGTTCATAAAACTTTTCTCGTATAAAGCGGGAGTTTTTGAAGATGAAGAAGCTTTCAAATCCCTTAACAACCAAATAGAAGAAGTAGAAAAAAATTGGGGTGTTTGTACTAACAAGTTGTTTTATCTAGCAGTGCCTCCGTCTTCATACCAACCTATTTTTGAAAATCTTGCCAAAGTAAAACTAAATATTCCATGTGGTGGAGATTTGGGTTGGAGTCGTATATTGATAGAGAAGCCTTTTGGGACAGATCTTATTAGTGCAGAGAAACTTCAGACTCTACTTTCGCAATATTTTAAAGAAGAACAGATATACAGAATAGATCACTATTTGTTCAAGGAGATAATTCAAGGAATAGAAAATTTTCGTTTCTCAAACAATCTATTCGAGAACGCATGGGACAACACCATGATAGAAAGAATAGATATTAGACTTCTTGAATCAATCGGAGTTGAAGACAGGGGTGGGTTTTATGATTCTGTTGGAGCTATGCGTGATGTCGGGCAAAATCATATTCTCAGTATGCTGGTTGCTATCACCACAGAATATAATTCTCACATGGATGTTAATGAAGTTAGAAAAAATAGAGTATTTATTTTGGATAGTTTGGCCAAGTGGAGTGATGAGACTCTAAAAGATAATACTTATAGATATCAATATGCTGGGTATAAAAATATCAAGGGAGTAAACCCAGATTCAGAAACAGAAACATATTTTGCTTTAAAAACAGAGTTAGATCATCCGCGCTGGAAGGGAATTCCAATATATATGGAAGCCGGTAAATCTATGGCTGAATCCAGAAAGGAAATAATTTTGACTTTAAAACACCCATCCAATTGTTTGCTTTGTGAACAAGGCTCACATTCTTCTAACAGAATTGTTTTTCGCCTAGAGCCGAACGATGAGGTTGTAATACATTTTTTAACAAAAAAACCTGGGTTTGATAGAGAAGTAGAAGAAAGAGACTTTTCTTTCTTTTTGTATGAAAAAGAATCAAAAGTTGAGTATGTTGAAGAGTATGCTAAAACGATTCACTCTGCTATGGGTGGGGATCAGACACTATTTGTTTCCCCAGAAGAAGTTGAGTCTTCTTGGAGATTTGTAGACCCTATTATTGATGGATGGAAGAGAGGTTTGGTTCCTCTACTCCAATATGAACCAAAAACAACTCCTGCGTCTTTTGATTTCAAGATTACAAAAAAAGATTGCAAAGATGATAAAAATGATAAGAAAGAGTTGGGTATTATTGGTTTAGGTAAAATGGGTGGAAATATGGCAAGGAGACTGCTCTCAAAAAAGTGGAGTATTGTTGGTTATAATAAATCAGAAAAGGAAACAAAAGACTTAGAGAGTCAGGGTTTAAAAGGAACTTACTCGCTCAAAGAATTTGTTGATAAACTTTCTACGCCACGAACTATTTGGACTATGGTTCCACACGAAGCCATGGATGCTGTCTTGGAGGAACTAACTCCATTTCTTCTCCCGGGTGACGTCATAATAGACGGTGGTAATTCCGAGTACAAAGAATCAATGAGGAGAGGTAAAGAACTAAATTTGAAAGGGGTGGGTTTTATTGATGCCGGAGTTTCTGGTGGTCCTGGAGGTGCACTGGCTGGTGCTTGTATTATGGTTGGAGGAGAAAAAGATTTGTATGACAGATATGAGAATTTATTTAGAGACTTATCCGTGAAAGATGGTTATGGATATGTTGGTAAATCTGGTGCGGGGCATTTTGTAAAAATGATTCATAATGGAATTGAATACGGAATGATGCAAGCAATAGGTGAGGGATTTGAAGTTATGAAAAAATCTTCATTCTCTCTCAACCTGCGTTCTGTGGCCGAGATATATAGTCATGGGTCAGTCATAGCTTCCAGTTTGATTAATTGGCTAGTGGAAGCTTATTCAAAATTTGGTGATGATCTGGATAACGATGAGTATAATTCTGGACAGGTTTCGCATAGTGGTGAGGGACAATGGACAGTGGATACTGCAAAAGAACTAGGTGTTCCGGTACCAATAATAGAAGAAGCTCTTGAATTCAGAAAAAAATCTAAAAATAACCCTTCTTATACTGGCAGAGTTTTGTCTGCATTGCGTCATCAGTTTGGAGGTCACTCTACAAACATTAATAAAAATAAAGAAAAATAATATGGAAGAAAAAAATATAGAATTATTAAAAAGTTTCAATATAGAAAATCTTCCAGACTTGGACGTTGCTGTGCTAGGTGCTCTCGAGCTGTTTCAAGGAAAGGAACTACCAAAACTTGAATTAGGCGTTTATAAACATCCATTGGTTGTAGGGTCTGGTAATGCCGAAGCTACAGGGCGCATTATTTTTGAAAATATAGATGCGGTTTTTGCTTCCGAGAGTAACTACGAAGAAAAATTAAAAGATATACCAAGTATTGATGGAGTTATTATTATTTCAGCTTCTGGTGAAAAACATGCATTGATTGTTGCAAAGTGTGTCAAAGAATATAATAAACACATAACTCTTATAACAAACACTCCGTATTCATCTACACATGACGAGTTGGACCATCAGCACTCGTATGATGAATATATTTTTCCAAAAAACAGAGAACCATATACCTATAATACATCCACATATATGGGTATGATTCTCGGAAAAACACACGAAGATCCTTTGAGTATCCAGAATTTTATCAAAGAGCATATTGATATTTTAGTTATGCCTGATTTTTCTAAATACGATAAATATTTTCTTATTGTACCTCCAAAGTTTTCAGGGATTATCAGGATGCTCGAGGTGAAGTTTATTGAGCTGTTTGGTAGGAGAATAGCTAGAGATGTTGAGACTAGTGAATATATGAAACATGCTGTGACAGTAGTACCATCTGACGAGTTGTTTATTAGTTTTGGTGATGAAAATAAAAATTGGGGTGGGGTAGAAAATAGACTATACATACCACTACCACCAAATGCTGATTACGGAGCGATGATGGCAATAGGGTATTATGTTATTGCTCAAATTCAAAAAAGTCATAAACAATATTTTAAAGAAAATATTGCAGAATATGTAGAAGAGGTGTCCAAAATATTTGGTCAGGAAATAAAAGCAATAGTTGATTAATTGATAACAAAAAGGTGGGGGACCGTAGTCCCTCACCTTGCGCGTTGTGTCGTTGTTTTCAGAAGAGCTCGCGGAGACATCTTGAACGGGTCTTGAGATGGGCCGTGTCTTTTGGCCCGAGGTCGAGGGTTTTGATGGCGTCACGGGCTTTCTCATCTTCGATTGATCCAGCCTGCCACTTCCGGTCGATGGCCCCCAGGATGAGGGCACTTGCGAAATGGAGCTCGCCGTACTCCAAGTAAAAAGCCAGATCCGCCATTTCATCTGACTCGACGTGCTCCTCGGCCAGTTTCTTCAATACTGATTTGTTCGCGTTCATCATGACCTCCGTTTCTGTTGTTACCTTACAACATTAATATATAAAAATCAAGTTTTCATTAGCTTCACTTTTGTGAAGTTTGTTGATTTTGATATAATTAAAATTAATTAACTTATTATTTAATGAAAAATTTTAAAAGAATACTGTTGGTGCTTGTTTTGGTCATGGCCGTTGTCTTGGCTTGGTATTTATCAGCCAAACCAGCCACAGAGGGGGATTGGCAAGAACATTTGAGCCGTGCTTCCACCGCAGAGTTTAATGGTGATTTTGTTACCGTCAGAAATGTTAGAAATTTTCGTTATTATCCCACAGAAAAAGATATGCATCCTGGGTATTACGATAAAACATATGATCTAAACCAAGTGAAAAAAGTCTGGTATGTTACAGAACCTTTTAATGAAAACCAATCGGCGGCTCACACTTTTGTTTCTTTTGAATTCAACAACGGAGATTTTCTGGCTATCAGCATAGAAGCTCGTAAAACAAAAGATCAAATCTATAGTATTTGGAAAGGAATGTGGCGAACATATCCACTCGTTTATATTGCTGCGGATGAAAGAGATGTGATACTTTTGCGTGCGAATTTACGAAAGGATAAAGTGTATGTGTATCCAGTTAAACTTGAAAAGCCAGAGAATGGAAGGTTACTACTTGTTGATATGTTGACTCGAATGAATGAACTACTCGGTGCAAAGCCGGCTTGGTATAACACATTTTTCTCTAATTGCACCTCAAGTATCGCAAAGCATGTAAATAATTTAACGCCAGGACGAGTTTCGGCATTTTCATGGCAATTGTGGCTGACAGCATCTGCAGATGAATTGGCATTGAAACATGGATTAATAGATACAGATTTGCCAATAAAAGAAGCTCGTGAAAAATATAATATAAATGAAGCTTCAGAAAGAGTGGGGGATGTTCCAGAATATTCTGTAGAAATAAGAAAATTTAATGAATAATAAAATTGAAGAATTAGCTTCCTTAATATTGGATTTTGGAAAAATAGACAGGATTACTTATCATCAAGATGGTTTATTGCCAGAATCAGATACAGATCATACTGTTATGATTGGAGTATTAGGTTTGTCCATAGCTTCAAAATTATATAAAGATTTGGATCTTGGTTTAATTGCACAATTTGCTTTAGTTCATGATTTGGTGGAAGTTCACGCGGGGGATACACCTACTTTGGTTGGTGTGACTACTGATTCAGCCAGAGAAAAAGAAAACAGAGAAAGGCACGCTTTAGATAAAATAAAAGAAGATTTTGGTGAAGAGTTTAATTGGATACATGAAACTATAGAGAAATATGAAAAGCTGGATACAAAAGAAGCTAGGTTTGTAAAAACTCTTGATAAAATTTTACCCAAAATAACTGTTGTGTTGAATAAAGCAAAGGCTGTAAATGATAAGAAGTTTGGTACAAAAGACAGTGTCAGACAAAATCAACAGAAACAAATAGAACACTTAAGAAGTATTTCTTTTGATATGCCGGAATTACTAGAGATTTGGGAATATTTTAATTCTAAACAATTAGAATTTATTATTGATTAAAAAAAAGACGCTGGGAAGAGAATATCTCTTCCCAACGCCACTGTGTGCGAGGTGTCGGCTACTTGCCTGTGATCTCCCTCATGTCCTGCTTGGTCAGCCCAAGCTCGTTCGGGCTGAACTGCCATGCCCGGAGGATGTGTTGGAGGTAACCTCGTGCGTCCCCACTGCCTTCACGAAGTCGGGGGCGGAGAACCTTGATCTCTTTCTTCGCCATGTTGAGAGCTTCCTCTCGGAGCTTTGCCGGGTTGACTCCGAAAGTGTCGGGTGAGGTGTCCATCCTCGAGGCGAACAAGAGGAAGGTTTCCAGACCTCCTAGATCTTGGTCTCTCCTGGATGCTACCAGGAGGTGCGACATCTCGTGTGCCATGAAAAGTTCGATCTCATGTTTCAGGTCGGGGTACCTCTCGGACGGAGGGATCTTCACAAGCTCATGGAACAGATTCTCTGCCGCGAGAAGGCTCTGTTCGATCAAACGAGAGTCTCGTTCGTCCCCAGGGAAAACCTCTCTCGTCCAGTTGTCGCCAGCGACCCCATCTTTCCTCATCAGGTTGAACTGCTTCTCGATCTCCTGATACCTCTCCATGATCCCCGCTTCCTCGGGAGCCTTCTGCTCCATGGTCGGGGTCGTGTCGATGGTGCGAGTGACAAACTTCGAGGCCTTTTCCAGGAAGTAGATCACCCCGATCACCATGATGCAGACCGCAATGACGATTCCAATAACTCTCTTCATGGGACCTCCAGAAAGAAACTGTGGGAGAAATTCCCGAAAGTTTCTTTAAGTTCTGTTTAGTAGTATATCATATTTGAGAGTAATTGTCAAATAAAAAATAAATCGTTTTTTATTTAATATTTTTTTCTTTCTTTTTGGTCAAAAATAATGTATTGTTTCATCTTAATGGCAAAAGACGAAACAATAATTAATTTTGATACTGTTTCTTTCAATTTTGGAATAAAAAAACCAATTTTAAATGAAGTAAGTTTTACTGTTAGACGCGGATCAAAAATTACCATAATGGGTCAAAACGGTGCTGGAAAAAGTACGCTTTTTGGACTTATCACTGGAGTACACAAACCAGAGGAAGGAAAAATACACCTTGGTCAGAATCTAAGTATTGCCATAGCAAGACAAGTTATACCTAGAACAGAAATGGAAATGACAGTTCTAGAATTTTTTCAAAACTGTTTCAAAGAAAAGGTATACGATATAGAACCAAGAATTGAAAAAGTTTTAGAAGTGGTAAATCTCAAGGCGCCAACCGACAGAATAATCAAATCTTTTTCTGGAGGGCAACAAGCTAGACTACTTTTGGCATCGGCTATTATTCAAAATCCAGATATCCTATTGCTCGATGAGCCAACAAACAATTTGGATAAAGAAGGAATAGACCACCTAACTAAATTTCTAATTGATTATAAAAAGACTTGTTTGGTTATTTCGCATGATTCAGATTTTCTAAATGCCTTTACTCATGGAGTTTTGTATCTAGATGTTTTTACGAAAAAAGTAGAACAATATGTCGGTAACTACTTTGATGTGGTTGAAGAAATAAAAGTCAGAATGGAAAAAGAAAACAGAAAGAACGCACAGCTTGCTAAGGAGATCCAGGAAAATAAAGACAAAGCAAACTTTTTTGCAAACAAGGGAGGACAAATGAGACTTGTGGCTAGAAGAATGCGAGAAAAAGCTGAGGAACTGGAGGAAGAAAAAGTGGATGTAAGAAGAGAAGACAAAACAATCAGACCATTTATTATTCCTACACAACCAGATATAAACGGAGATATTGTGACCATAACTTCTTTCTCAATGATAAAAGACCATAAACCAGTAGCTAGAAAAACAAATATAGTTTTAAGAAAGAAAAAGCATCTCTTACTTACGGGTCCTAATGGAATCGGCAAAAGCACTTTGCTTGAGGCACTGGCATCTGGCACAGCAAAAGGAACAACTATAGCTCCAGGTATCAAGGTGGGATATTACAGACAAGATTTTTCTATTCTAAATTTTGAGGATACAGTTCATGACTCTCTTTTTAGTGTTATGGATGAAAAAATAGAGGAAAATATGAGATCGGTTGCGGCTGGATTTCTCATAACAGGAGAGCTAATGAATATAAAAGTTGGTAGTTTGTCAGAAGGTCAAAAAGGTCTGGTGGCTTTCGCTAGACTTGTTTTGCAGAAGCCAGGACTTCTCATATTGGATGAACCAACAAACCATATAAACTTTAGACATTTACCAATAATAGCTAAAGCCCTCGATAGTTATGAGGGTGCTATGATATTGGTTTCTCACGTACCCGACTTTGTAAAACAAATTAGAATAGACGAAATACTTCCTTTGGATAAATAAATCATTTTTATTTATGCGAAATCTTTTCAGATTTTATTTTAGAAAAGTTAGGAGAAGAAGGTTGTCTAGAACCAAAACAGGTAAAAAAAAGTTTTTTGAGCTAAAGGAGGTGGCTCGAACAATAGCTACCGAAAGACTGGAGTATTATAATCAACATTACAAATTTGAATACGGACGAATCAGTATTAGAAACCAAACAACTAGATGGGGAAGTTGTTCTACTAAAGGTAATTTGAATTTTAACTACAGAATAGCTACTTTATCACCTGAACTTTTGGACTATATTGTTGTACATGAGCTTTGTCACATAGGACAGTTTAATCATTCCCAAAAATTCTGGGATTTGGTTGGTGAAACCATTCCTGAATATATTGAACTGCAAAAAAAATTAAAAAAGATTAGATTCAGCTAATAGAAGAAGTTCCCGCAACAAAACCTGTGGTCCAACAGAGCTGTAAACTGTATCCACCAGAAGGGCGATCTATATTCAATATATCTCCAACTAGATAAAGATTTGGATAAAGTCTAGAAGACATTGTTTTAAAATCTACTTCATCTAAGGAGACACCACCGGAAGTTACTATTGCTTTGTCTGTTCCCAGAAGACCTTCAATTTCTACTTCTATATTCTTTAATAATTGCACTAGGGAGATTCTTTCTTCGCGAGTGATACTGTGACTTGGCGTGTCTCCATTTATTTTGGACATCTCAATCATGATAGGGACTAAACTACTTGGTAGTAATGAGTCTAGTGTGTTTTTAAATTTTTTATTACTTTTTTCTTTAAAAATCTCTTGTAGTTTTAAGTTTAGTTGACCAGGATCTAGATCAGGAAGTAAATCTAGGTTGAGAGAAACGTCTCCATATTTCAACAATTCCCCAATATCGTGACTAAGATTCAGTATGGTGGGGCCTGACAGGCCAAAATGTGTAAAAAGTATCTTACCTTTCTTGGTGTTCTGTTTTTGGTCGTTTTGGAAAACTGTGATTTTAACTTTATCAAGACTGACACCTTGTAGTTTTTTGACCCAATCGTTTTTTGTTTTTATGGGCACAAGAGAAGCCGAAGGTTCTATTATATTGTGGCCAATTTCTTTAAGCCATAGAAATCCATCTCCGGTAGAACCGGTTTCTGGTCGTGATTTACCGCCTGTAGCCAGTATGAAAGATTTGGCAAAAATAGTTTCTTTATTTTTTAGAACCACAGAGACTATCTGGTTATTATTTTTTGTGAATCCAATGACGGGTGAATTTGATTTGATAGTTACTTTATTTTGTTTCAAATATTCTAACAAAACACTCCAAACAGATTCCGCTTTGTTTGAAGACGGGAAGACTCTCCCATACGCCTCCTCTTTTGTTTCCATTTTGAATTTATGAAAAAAATCCAAAGTTTCTTTGACTGCGAATTGGGAAAAAGCAGAAAACAAAAATTTATCTGAGTCTTTGTATTTTGATAGGAATTTTCTAATATCTGTTTCTGCATTCGTTAGGTTGCATCTACCTCCTCCTGTTATTAGGAGTTTTTTTCCGAGAGAATCATTTTTTTCTATGAGTAGAACATCACCGCCAAGTTCTGCGGCTCTCCCTGCGGCCATCATGCCGGCTGGTCCTCCTCCTATTACTACTACATCCCAGATTTTTTCTTCCATAAATTTATCCTAGCACATTTTACTGGTATTTAATGATTTTTGGTATAATGGTCTATATGAAAAATAAAAATGTTTTATACTCATTATTGGCAATAATATTATTGGGAATTTTAGGTTGGGTTGGTTTTTTGGGTATGAAAAAAGAGGCATCTGTGGTGATGTCTTTTGCAGACTGTGAAAATGCCGGCTATCTTGTTATGGAAATTTACCCACGTCAGTGCAGAACTCCAGACGGAAGAACTTATGTTGAGGAGATACCAGAGAAAATAACATATACCAATTCTTCAGAGGATTTAATAAAAGTTGACTTGCCCTTTCCTGGTGCTGTCACCGGAAAAGAATTTAGTGTGATAGGTCAAGCCAGAGGGATTTGGTTTTTTGAAGCATCTTTCCCGGTGAAACTCATTGATAAAGACGGAAACGAATTAGATGTAGCAGTGGCAGAGGCACAAGGGGATTGGATGACCGAAAACTTTGTTCCATTTAAGGCGGATCTAAAAGCACCTGAATCATATATCGGCCCAGCAACTCTCGTTCTGACGAAGGACAACCCATCAGGCTTGCCTGAAAACGATGCATCAATATCGTTTCCAATAACTATTGAATACTAGTCTAATTTTGTTAGATATTGACAAAATTAAGATTTTGGTATAATATAGTATGCATAACTTAATCTCATCGGTTTTTGTTTAGTTTAGCCTAATGGCTTTATTTATGACCGTACGGGACATCCTAGTAGCAAATTTATTATAAATACTAGAGGTTATGGAGTCTCGACTCTAAATAAAGCAAAATGTATAACAGGAATTTTTCCAATAGGGCAAGTCCCCGGAATAGTTTTCGTAAGCCCGTGTTTTCACGGGGTGGTTCAAGACCACATTTCCAGCGCAGAGCACCTAATAAAGGTGAGAGTATTAACGTATCTAAGTTTATAAATAAAATAGTAGATACAGAAACAGAAGAAAGATTTGTACCAGTTCACAAATTCAATAACTTCCAAATAGAAGAAAATTTAAAACAGGCTATAACGAAAAAGGGTTATGTCAGCCCAACACCTATCCAGGACCAAGCTATACCAAACATTTTAGAAGGTAGGGATGTTTTGGGTATTGCAAATACAGGAACTGGTAAAACAGGTGCCTTTCTAATACCTCTTATAAATAAAATTTTAAAAGACAGAAAACACAGAGTTCTGATTATTGTTCCAACAAGAGAACTTGCGCTTCAAGTTGATCAAGAGTTCAAAGAATTGGCACGAACATTGAGAATGTTTTCAGTTTGTGTTGTTGGTGGTATGAGTATAGGTCATCAAATATCACAACTAAGATACGAGTATAATTTCATTGTCGGTACTCCAGGCAGGCTGAAAGACTTAGTGGATAGAAAAATGATTCGTCTGTCGGATTTCTCTACTGTAGTGCTCGACGAAGCAGACAGAATGCTAGACATGGGTTTTGTTAATGAAATGCGTGCGGTGATGGCTGGTATGCCAAAGGAGAGACAAACTCTTTTCTTTTCTGCTACTCTTTCAAATGAAATTGAAAAATTAATTAATGAGTTTCTAAAAGATCCAGTCCGTATTTCTGTTAAAAAAAGGGATACTTCAAAAAATATAGATCAGGATGTTGTTAGATTGAGAAATGGAGAAAATAAAATAGATGTTTTGCACAGCATGTTGAAACAAAAAGATTTCAATAAAGTATTGATTTTTGGAAGAACAAAACATGGAGTGGAAAAACTGTCATCTATATTGGTGGAAAGGGGATTCAAATCAGAGTCCATACACGGAAATAAAAATCATGTTCAGAGACAAAGAGCTCTTGGTAAATTTAAAGATAATCACTCTCAAGTTCTAGTTGCTACTGATGTTGCAGCGCGAGGTTTGGACATTGCTGATGTCAGTCATGTTATAAATTATGACTTACCACAAACTTATGATGATTACATACACCGAATAGGTCGTACTGGACGAGCGGGGAAACGCGGTAAAGCACTTACCTTTATAGATTAATTTCCTAAAAATATTTGACTATTTGTTATAAATTGGTTATGGTTTGATCTGGTGTACGTCGTTGGAGGAGAGACAAATGAGCCGATCGTTGCGAGCAGAGGGTAAGCTTCCAAAGGGAAGCAAGCCCATTCCTGAAGCAGTCAGTGCTCTCAAGCACGTCATGGATCTTCCGGAAGTTCGGAAGGTGGTTCATGATCGTCCCGTGGTTGTCAGGTGCGGCAAGCCGTACTTGGCAGTCAGCGCTGTCTGCAAGGATGGTCTCAGAGTTCGGATTCGTGGTGGTGGCCAGATTCAGCACATCTTCGTGAAGTGCGAAAGTCCCATGGTCATCAAGGATCTCATCGAGAGTGCCTGGGCCAGAAGGCGCCCTGGAGCCTTCAGCAAGCGTTCCTAGACGTACAAGAGTCCATTGCGACCTCGCTTCACCACTTGGTGGAGCGGGGTCGTTCTTTTTAATTTCCATTAGTGTATAATTTGTCTATATGAGTCAAAATGCATTACAAAAATATTTTTTTATTACAACTTTATTTTTGGTTTCTATTTTAATATTTTTCATCTTCCTGCCTTTCATGGAGGTTCTGGTGTTGTCTACGATTTTTGCTATGGTTCTAAGCCCGCTTTATCGTGTGGTTATTAAGTTTTTGAATGGTAGAGAAGCTCTTTCGTCTTTTGTTGTTGTGTTTTTGTTTGCTGTGGTTATCATGGTTCCTGTATTTTTTCTGTTTACACAAATTTTGAATGAATCAACAAGTTTGTATTTTCAATTGAGGGATCAAACAGAAATCGATTATCTTGAAAAAATAACAAACGTTATAGAAAAACCAATACAGGGCTTTTATCCAAGTTTTTCAATCGATCTAAATCAGTATGTTGGGATAGGTACTGATCTTATAATAAGTCATTTGAGTACGGTTCTTTATAGTCTATTTAATCTGGTTACGGGAGTAATTTTGATGTTTATATCCATTTATTTTTTCTTGCGCGATGGATCAAAATTCAAAAATGTTCTTGTTGGGTTAAGTCCAATGGATAATAAATATGATGAATTGATTTTTAATAAAATAAAACAAACTGTTATTTCTACTGTCAAAGGAGTTATTCTGATTGCCATAATTCAGGGGTTACTTGCTGGAATAGGTATGAAAATTTTTGGTGTTCCAAATGCAACTCTATGGGGTAGTGTGTCAGCTGTTGCTTCTCTTGTTCCTGGTCTGGGAACAGCGATTATATTTATACCAGCAGTAGCATATATGTTTATTGTAGGAAATACTCCTTTTGCTATTGGTCTTGTGTTGTGGGGAGTGTTAATAGTTGGTTTGGTAGATAATTTCCTCGGTCCATATTTATATTCAAAAGGAACAAAAACTCATCAGCTCATCATGCTCTTTGCAGTATTGGGTGGTTTGAGCTTGTTTGGTCCTATAGGATTTATACTTGGACCTATTGTGATTGCTCTGTTTTTTGCACTAATAGAGATATATCAAACTCTTATATTGAATCAAAAGATAGATTAAATTTTGTATAAAAGAAATGGGGCGGGTCTATGACCCGCCCCTGGGGCGTGTGTTCTAGTACAGTGTGCCGTTCCACGGCGATGGTGTTGGTGCCGGATTCTTGGTGGTGGCGGCAATCATTGCTGCCACCGCTGCCGCCGTTATGAGTGCGCTAATCACAACAACCTTCTTTTTCACACGAACGCTCCCTGTGCTTCTGCCCAACCATCATGGTTGGTGCAGTCCTTTGCTAGTAAAACATATTTTAAATCAGTTTGTCAAAAAAAAGACAACTGGCAGATCCTGTGGAGAACCTGCCAGTTCGTACCCGCCTTTTATTTCGGCGGATCGGTTGGGGGTGTTTGTTTCTTGAGAAAAGCCAAAACCCCCATGATGAGTGCGGACAGAACGAGTAGTCCAAGAGCGCCGTTGAGTGCGCCCAGGCTATGGTTTGTGCTCGCAATAAACATTTTTTGTCACAGAATTTGGGCTGTATTGCCTTCAATCTGTGCCTCCAAAAATAAAATATCACTGTTTTTGTTACTTGTCAAAAACGTTTTTTTTGAAAAACATGATACAATGAAAAACATCTAATTTTATGGATCATCTTATAAATTTCATACAGTATGCTGGTTATTTTGGATATGCTATTTTATTTATAATTATATTTTTGGAATCTTTTCCGCCAACCCTATTTTTACCCGGAGATAGTTTGCTTTTTATAACAGGATTTCTGGCTTCTCAGGGTCATTTTGATATGGTGTTGTTGGTCTCTACGCTATTTGTAGCTAGTGTTATTGGATACATATTTAGCTACTCATTAGGCGAAAAATTACGAAACTTCATATTGAGAAGTAATGATAAATACTGGTTTAAAAAGAAACATATAGAATATACAGAAAATTTTTATAAAAAATACGGCATAAAAACTTTAGTTATAGGCAGGTTCGTTCCTATAGTTAGGTCTTTTAGTCCAACTCTTGCTGGCGCAGTGGATATGGATTATAAAACTTTTATAAAATATGTTATTTTGGGTGGATTTCTTTGGACGGGTGGAGTGACTTCTGTTGGATACTATTTAGGACAGGTGATACCTAATGCAGAAAAAATGTTAACACCTATTGTTTTTGGAATAATTTTTGTTTCTTTAATACCCGCTTTTGCAGAACATGTAATAGATTGGGTAAAAAATCATTCAAACAGGAAAAATAATATTTAATTTTATTATGGACACAGTATCTGTAAGTCAGTATCTAGATAAATTGAACTCTTCTCTTAAGGGAGAAAAGGCAAAAATTATAGGTGAAGTTTCTGGTTTTCAAGAGTATCCAGGAAGGACTTATTTATATTTTTCTATAAAGGATTCTAAAGATCAAAGTACTGTAAAATGTTTTATGTGGAAAAGAGATTTTCACATCTCTGGTGTGGCTCTTGCTGATGGCATGGAAGTGATAATCACAGCATATCCAAATATATATAAACCAAACGGAGGTTTGACTATGCAAGTAGAACTTTTGGAGCGAGTAGGAGAAGGAGCTTTGCAAATAGCTTATGAAAAATTAAAAAAGGAGTTGGAAAATGAAGGGTTGTTTTCTGGAAGTAAAAAAAGACCTTTGCCAGATTTTCCTCAAAAAATAGGAGTTATAACTTCTAAGAGTGGTGCCGTTATAAATGATTTTCTGACAAATATAGGTAAATTTGGTTATGAGATTTTATTTGTGGATTCTAGGGTTGAGGGACAAGAAGCTACAAAAGAGCTATTATCTGCGATAGAAACTCTCAAACACAAAGATATAGATGTGCTTGTTATTATGCGAGGAGGTGGTTCTCTTGAATCTTTTCAAGCCTTCAATAATGAAATCTTGGTTCGTGCTGTAGCCAAATTTCCCGTACCAGTTTTGACTGGAATAGGTCATGATAAAGACGCACCTTTGGTGTCACTTGTTTCTGATAAAAATGTTTCTACTCCCACTGCTGTTGCTAATCTATTAAATAGTAGTTGGATTGGTGCAGAGGCAAGTGTAAATATGGCAGAACAAAAAATTAATTTCGGTTTTGAATCAGCACTAAAAGACAATCGTTTC
Source organism: uncultured Candidatus Saccharibacteria bacterium (assembly GCA_964507615.1). Taxonomy (GTDB): domain Bacteria; phylum Patescibacteriota; class Minisyncoccia; order Phycocordibacterales; family DATDWN01; genus C7867-006. Next base: position 29,720 of record CAZDPS010000005.1, read on the forward strand.
GTATTAGAAAATTCTGAAGTTTTAATTGAAAAGAAATTTAATGCACTTTTTGAGATATTTAAAAAAGCAGAACAAACTCTGGTTAGTGCGGTCAGTCGTATTGGATCTGGCATAGAGAGGATAAAAGATCTGATTAAACAAACAGAAAAAGATGTGGTTAGAGGTTTTACTTTGATGACCAATGACGCTAAAGATCTGGTTTCTCAGAGTGAAAAATTAATTTTACAATCTAGTCCAGAAAATCAATTAAAAAGAGGATATAGTATTGTAAGGTTTGGTGGAAAAGTATTACGTAGTACAAAAGAAGTAAAAATGGGGGATTCGTTAGACATTTCGGTTTCTGACGGTATAATAAAATCAATAACACAATAAAAAATTAAAATGAAAAAAACATCAAGTACACAAGTCAATTTGAATGATACGCTGAAAAAACTAGCTAATATAGTGTCGTGGTTTGAGTCTCAATCAGATTTGGATGTAGAAAAAGGTTTAGAATACGTTAAAGAAGGTGCTGATCTAATAAAAGCTTCAAGAGAAAGACTTTCGGAAATAGAAAATGAATTTAAGGAGATAAAAAAAGATTTATAGGATTAGTTTTCTATTTCTATACCTGCTTCATTAAGATCTTTGTGGGTAAATTTTACCGTTTCTCTAACAGGGGCTTTGCGTATTATTTCTAATATTTCATCTTCGTCGTCAGATATTTTATAAAGAGTTATGTCGTTTTTATCTACTGTTCCCATTTTGAATAAAGTATTTTTTATTAAGTCATCTATGTGATTCCAGAAGTCACTGCCTACCATAATAATGGGCATTTTTATTATTTTTCCAGTTTGTATAAGCGTTATTATCTCAAAGAATTCATCTAATGTCCCATACCCACCTGGGAAGAATATGTAAGCCTCAGCAGAGAAAGAAAGACAAACTTTTCTACTGAAGAAGTAGTAGAAATCCAAATAATGTGTTAAATAAGGGTTCTGTACTTGATGGTTTGGTAGTTCAATTGTTAATCCTATAGATTCTCCACCTGCCTCAAATGCTCCACGGTTGGCTCCTTCCATGACTCCAGGACCTCCTCCTGTTAAGACAGAGTAGTGTAACTCATTGACTATTTTTCTGGCTAAACTTCTGGCTTTTTGGTAGTAGGGATTAGATTCTTCAAAATGAGTTCCTCCAAAAAATGTAACAGATCTGGGATAATCCTGAAGAAAATTAAATCCATCTGTAAATTCTTTTGATATCAAGTGCACTCTTTCTCTGGTATCATTTGCCATTTCTTTTTTGGACATTGGAACAGAGGGCAGTTCTCTTGGTGGTAAATTTAATATTGGTTTATCTTTCATGGATTATATTGTATCTTAGCTGAAAGCGTTTTGTAAAATTACAATCCTATGCTTTTTAGAAAAATCTCTAATTCGTTTCCTTTAATCTCTCTGTGTGAATTTATGGGAATGTTTTTTAGTTCTATATTTTGAATCCTTATTCTTTGTAGATCTCTAACTGTATATCCAAGTTTTTCTGTCATTCTTCTTATTTGACGATTCATGCCTTCTGTTAGGGTTATGCTAAATATTTTTTCTCCTATTTTTTTGACTATGGCTGGTTTGGTAACTGCTTCTCCTATGTTTACACCGTCCTGCATGTGCTTCAGAAATGACGGAGTAAATTTTCTATCTACTTCAACCACATATTCTTTCTGATGATCATAAGCTGGATTTAAAAGCCTGTCTGTTATACGCCCATCGTTTGTCAGAATAATAAGACCGTGAGAATCTTTGTCGAGCCTACCTACAGGGAAAACCCTAGTATCTAATTTGATATTTTGCACTATACTTTTTTCGGTTCCTTGAGGATTTGTACTGACCACTCCTTTTGCTTTGTTATAGGCAATGTATATATAGTTTTTCTTTGTGTGTGTTCCTCTGACTTCTACTTTGTCAGTTTCTAGGACTTTATCACCAAGTTGGGCAATTTTACCGTTTATTATAACTTTCTGATGTTTTATTAGGTCATCAACCCCGGTACGAGTAGCTATGCCTTTGTGGGCTAGATATTTATTTATGCGCATTGGGTATGTGTTTGTAACAACTGCTGGAATTTTCTTGATCTTCTTCATATTTGTCGATTATAGCATGAAATACATTTACTTAATAAAAAATAAGTAATATAATTGGTTTATGAAAAATCTAGAACAAAAAGAGTGGATTGCGGTTGTAATCGCAATCTTTGTAGTTGGTTTTTTCTTTATATTTGGACAAAGTTTAATTTCTTTATTTACTAATGAAAATTCAAAGATGAGTACTTCACAAAAACCAGAGTTATTAGCTGAGGATGTCGTAATGGGAACAGGTGAGGAAGCTTTTTCTGGTGATAGGGTGGTCGTGCATTACACTGGACGTTTTGTTGATGGTAAAATTTTTGACAGTTCTGTTTCTAGAAACGAACCATTTCAGTTTGTCTTGGGTGTTGGCCAAGTGATACAGGGTTGGGATCAGGGGATACTAGGAATGAGAGTCGGAGGAAAAAGAATCTTGTCAGTTCCTCCTGAGCTCGGTTATGGACCAAATGATTATGGCCCAATACCTGGAAACTCTACATTGATTTTTGAGGTGGAACTATTGAAGGTTGAAAGATAAAGATTTTCTCAATTGTAAATTTTATAGACACGCATAAAGCCCTGTTGGGCTTTTGCTATGCTCGTCAATCAAGAAAACAATCTTCCTCAATGCTGGCACTCTCGCAAACTCGTCGTTGGGTACAACTTCCTCAAACAATGCTTCGTGCTGGCGCATTTCGTCGTTGTTTTCTAATTGACTGCGCAATGTCTATAAAATTTACAATCTCGAAATAGTAGTTTTTTGGTATTTATTATTTTATTTTTTGGCGGATAAATGTTACTCTGGTTTTAATGAAACCATTGTCTTTCAAAATACATAAAGAACTTCCAAATTCTCTCGGGAGAGTGGGGACGATACATACTCCGCATGGTGATATTGAGACACCCGCTTTTGTGACTGTGGGAACCAAAGGCACAGTTAAATCTCTTACTCCTGAGCAAGTCAAAGACTTGGGTAGTCAGGTTATTATTGCCAACACATATCACTTATATTTGGAACCAGGAGATGAACAGATAAAAAAATTAGGAGGTTTGCACAAAGTAATGAATTGGAATGGGCCACTCATGACTGACTCTGGGGGATTTCAGGTTTTCTCTTTGGGTGTGGCTTTTGGAAAAGGGATTAGTAAAATAGCTCACAAAAAAGATGAGGAAATATTATTACCAGAAAGATCTGAAAGTAGTACCGCGGATGATGAAGAAGAGCCAAGAGCTACAACAGTCAAGATAGATCCAAATGGTGTGATGTTTCGTTCACACTCAGATGGTTCTGCTCATTATTTTACGCCAGAAAAATCTATTGATATACAACACAATCTAGGGGCCGATATTATTTTTGCTTTTGATGAGTGCACATCTCCACACGAATCACTTCATTATCAAAAAGAAGCATTAGAAAGAACACACAGGTGGGCTAAAAGATCCTTGGATTATCATCTATCAAAAGAAAATCATAAAACTCAAGCCTTGTTCGGAATAGTACAGGGTGGGAGAGATGAAAAATTGAGAAAAGAGAGTGCGGAGTACATTGGTTCTTTGGATTTTGATGGTTTTGGTATCGGCGGTTCCTTTGAGAAAGAAGACATGGAGAAGGCGGTTGAGTGGTGTAATACTATTTTACCAAAAGAAAAACCAAGACATCTTCTTGGTATAGGTGAACCACTTGATTTGTTTATGGCAGTAGAGAAGGGTTGTGATTTGTTTGATTGTGTCGGTCCCACTCGCATAGCTCGTAACGGTGCGGTGTATACAAAAAATGGGAGAATAAATTTGATGAATGAAAAATTTAGAGAAGACGGAGAGGTGATAGATCCTGGGTGTGATTGTTATACATGTAAAAACTATAGTAGAAGTTATGTGGCGCACTTATTTCGTGCCAAGGAGATCTTGGGTTATACACTGGCATCAATACACAACGTACATTTCATAGTGAAAATGGTGGATGGAATGAGAGAAGAAATTCTGAACGGCGATTTCATGGCTTATAAAAAGGATTTTTTGACCAAATATTACAACAATAGATAAGGCACTTGACTTATTTTGTGGTTGGGTGTATAATGTATATTAGAGATGGTGAAGAGATTTTCTGCGGAAGTCGACGCCACCCATTGAAGCAAAACTTGAAAAGTAGGTAGGGCTTGGTGAACTTCAGCGGTGCAAGATTCTCGTCACCATTTCTCGTTCGCAGTTCGTTCGTTTCATGATCCCCCGAGTCACTCGGTCTAGGGGGCTCACCACAGGAGGTGAGGTACTACCGAGTTCTTCGCTCGGGCGGGGTGTGTAGCTGCAGCTACCCCCCGCCTTTTCTATTATATGTAATTTATTGTATAGTGTTGGGATGAATTTCCAGATTAAACGCGATTTTAAACCTGCGGGGGATCAACCACAGGCCATAGAAAAACTTGTAAAAGGAGTGAAAACAGGTCTGCGACATCAGACTCTTTTTGGAGTGACTGGTTCAGGTAAAACTTTTACGGTTGCCAATGTAATACAAGAAGTTAACAAACCAACACTTGTTATCGCCCACAACAAAACTCTCGCTGCACAACTAGCTCAGGAGTACAAAGAATTTTTTCCAAACAATGCTGTGCACTATTTTGTTTCCTACTATGACTACTATCAACCAGAAGCCTACATGCCGGTTTCTGATACTTATATTGAAAAAGAAGCGATGATAAACGAAGAGATAGATAGGCTTCGTCACGCATCAACCCAGGCGTTGCTGACTCGCAAGGATGTGATTATAGTTGCCTCTGTGTCTTGTATATACGGTCTAGGCTCCCCAGCAGAATACGAGAAGGTTAATTTGAAAATAAGTCAGGGAGAGAAAATTTCACGGGCGGAGTTTATTCGCAAACTCATAGATATTCACTACGAGAGAACAACTGCGGATTTGAAACCCGGAATGTTTCGAGCAATTGGCAACATGCTAGAGATAATGCCTATATCCCAGAAACAGATTTATAGAATTGAGATAGAAGAAGGAAACATAAAAGAAATTTTGGTCATAGATGCTATCACTCGTGGCGTCTTAGAAGCGACACCTGCATTTTTCTTGTTCCCTGCAAAACATTTTATATCTACAAAAGAACAGAGCGAAAGTGCTTTCAAAACAATAAAAGCAGAACTGGCTACGAGACTAAAAGAATTAGAAAAAGAAGGTAAGCTCCTAGAGGCAGAGAGACTGAAGAGGCGTACTTCATATGATTTGGCTTTGATTCGCGAGATGGGATACTGCAATGGTATAGAAAACTATTCCAGACATTTTTCTGGCAAAAAGCCTGGGGAAGCACCGGACACATTGCTGTCATATTTTCCACACAAGGCAGACGGTACTGCGGATTTTCTGACTATCATTGATGAGTCTCACGTTTCCGTTCCTCAGATAGGAGCTATGCACGGAGGGGACTCTTCTAGAAAACAAGCATTGGTGGATTATGGTTTCAGACTTCCAAGTGCCAAGGATAACAGACCTCTGACTTTCTCTGAGTTTGAAAAAAGAGTGGGACAGACTATATATACATCCGCAACACCAGGACAGTATGAAAAGGAACACAGCGAGCAAATTGTAGAGCAGATTATACGCCCAACAGGACTTATTGATCCTGTGGTGGAGGTCAGGCCTATTGTTGAAAAGGGAAAATACAAGGGTCAGACCCGCCTGCCATCACCTGATGCCGAAGGCTACGGCGGGCAGGTTTTTGATTTTATAAAAGAAGCAGAGACGGCTATCAAAAAAGGCGGTCGTGTTATCGCAACAACTTTAACCAAAAAGATGGCGGAGGACTTGAGCGAGTATCTAAAGGAGAAGGGTATTCGAGCGGAATATTTGCACAGTGATATAAAAACGATACAAAGAATAGAGATACTAACTTCTCTTCGTCGTGGAGAGTTTGACTGTCTAGTTGGAGTGAATCTCCTCCGAGAAGGTTTGGATTTGCCAGAAGTGACTCTTATTGGAATTTTGGATGCAGACAAAGAAGGGTTTCTCCGAAGTGATACAAGTTTGATTCAGATCATCGGCCGTGCCGCCAGAAATGTGGACGGTAAAGTTATTTTGTATGCTGATACAATGACAGCGTCAATGGAAAGAGCTATGGGAGAGACAAATCGTCGTCGTGCTTTGCAGGTTGCATACAACACTAAACATGGTATTACTCCAAAAACGATTATAAAAAAGATTCAGGATATTACGGACCAGATGAAAACAGAGCATGCTAAAACTGTAGATAGTTTGCTACAGATGGACGAGAAGATGTTTACAAAAGATCCAGCCAAACTTATAAAAATAAAAGAGAAACAAATGGATGGGGCAGTTAAGATTTTGGATTTTGAAACAGCGGCGATACTGCGAGATGAAATAGCGGAGCTTATAAAGAGATCCACACCTGCCAAAGTGAAGAAGCCAAAGAAGAATTTATTTGAATAGTGAAACCGGCGAGGGACCTCTGGGGTCCGTCGCCGGTTAGTGCTAGATCTTGCGGAAGAGACTCCACCTAAATGAACGGAGGCTCCCGTCGGGCTGGGGTATCGGTATTCCTTTCCGTTCCAGCAGAACGTGGAACTGGGTTTTTCCGTTCCTTCCGGTTTCTCGTGTGGTACACACATGAAAGACTTTGAATCTCTTGCCATATTGCCGCATGAGCTTCAGGACTTCTGGGTCTGTTGTGTCGGCCCAGGTGATACTCATGCCCATAGCTGGTCTCTCTAGTCTTTTTGCCACCCTGGCCTCTTTCTAGGGTTTCCCCCAAGGGTTGTCTGCCAAAAACACTAACATTATTGAATTTGATGTCAAATTTGTTTATTTGTGGTATTATTTTCCTCTACACCATATCCTATAGAACAAACGGAGGTGTCTTTGCGTATATATGAAAAAAGAAAAACAAGATTTAATCATAGTTAAGGGTGCCAGAACGCACAACCTTAAAAATATAACTTTGGAAATGCCACGAAATAAAATGGTGGTTTTTACAGGTCTGTCTGGTTCTGGAAAATCTTCTTTGGCCTTTGATACTATTTTTGCCGAGGGACAGAGAAGGTATGTTGAGTCTCTTTCTTCATATGCTCGTCAGTTCCTGAGACAAATGCAGAAACCAGATGTGGACGAAATATCAGGACTTTCTCCAGCTATTTCTATAGATCAAAAATCACGCTCAAATAACCCACGTTCTACCGTGGCGACTATCACAGAGATTTATGACTATCTACGTATTTTGTATTCACGAATAGGACATCCACACTGTTTAGTTTGTGGAGATGAAATAAAGAAACTTTCAAACGAGGAAATTAAAAATTTTATTTTAGAAAAAATTGATGCAAAGAAAAAAACTATAGCAACAAGTACGAAAAAGATTCCTCTTCCTATCTATGTTGAGATTTTTGCACCTGTCGTTAGAGGACGCAAGGGAGAGTACTACCAACTGCTATATGACTTACTAGGTAAGGGTTACTCACATGTTTTGGTGGATGGAGTGCGAAAATCACTTCGTGAAAGAATAGAAATGACTAAAACCAAAAGACATTCAATAGATGTTCTGGTGGACAGTATTTCTCTTTTGGATTTTAAAACAGATGTTAAAAGTGCTGAAGAGAGATTGGCGGAGGATTTGGAGAAAGCTCTAAATGAGTCAGACGGTCAAGTAAAAATAATCTTTCGTGACTTTTCGCCGGAACGAAGTGAAGGCTATAAAACAAATAAGGCGGAGGCGTTGACAGTGCCAGAGGAGTTTTTCATGTCCTCAAAACTGTCTTGTCCAAAAGATGGCTATTCTTATCCAGAAGTTGAACCAAGACTTTTCTCCTTTAACTCTCCATATGGGGCATGTCCTGAATGTAATGGTTTGGGTACCAGACACTTTTTTGGAAAGGAACCTTGTCCTAAATGTAATGGCGCTAGACTTCGTGAGGAGGCTCTGCATGTGTTGATAGGAAATAAAAATATAGTGGAACTGACGGCAATGTCTATCAAAGATGCTTATGATTTTGTGATGAATTTGAAACTGACAGAGCGTGAAAAAAATATTTCAAAAGTTGTGATGAGAGAAATAGAATCCAGACTTCTTTTTATGATAAATGTTGGTATTGAATATTTGTCTCTTGATCGTAGGGCTCATACTCTTTCTGGTGGTGAAGCTCAGCGTATTCGTCTAGCCTCACAGTTAGGCTCTGGTTTGGTTGGTGCTTTATACGTTTTGGATGAACCAACTATTGGATTGCATTCTAGAGATAACGATAGACTTGTTAAAACACTTCTCAATCTTCGTGATTTGGGTAATACAATAATAGTAGTGGAGCATGATGAGGATACAATATTTGCTTCTGATTATATTGTTGACATAGGTCCAGGTGCTGGTGTTCACGGTGGAAATGTTATTGTGGCCGACTATTTGGATGAACTTATTACAGCAAAGAAAAATATTTCAGGTTCTGTCACTTTGGATTATTTGAGAGGGGACAGGGTTATAGAAGTTCCAGAAGAAAGGAGAGACACACCAAAAGGTGAATTATCTATTCGTGGCGGAAAAATATTTAATATTAAAAATTTGAATGTGGATATTCCACTCGGTAGATTTGTGGCGGTGACAGGGGTGTCTGGTTCTGGTAAATCTTCTTTTGTCTACGAAATTTTGCATAGAAATCTACAAGCCAGATTTGAGAGAAAATATAGATCTGCAGAAATATATAATTGTAAATCTTTTACAGGTACGGAATATCTTGGCAGGGCTATTTTGATAGATCAGTCTCCGATAGGGCGTACTCCACGTTCAAATCCAGCTACATATACTGGAGCGTGGTCTTTTATACGTGATTTGTTTGCAGAAACTGCAGAAGCACGTGCTCGTGGCTGGAAAGCAAATAGATTTTCTTTTAACGTAAAGGGTGGAAGATGCGAGACTTGTCAGGGTAACGGCATGATAGAGGTTGAGATGCATTTTCTTCCTACTGTATATGTGCCTTGCGATGTTTGTAAGGGTAAAAGGTTTATGAAGGAAACCTTGGAGGTGCACTATAAAAAGAAAAATATTTACGAGGTTTTGAAAATGACAGTTGAAGAAGCGTTAAGGTTCTTTGAGGATATTCCCTCAATTGCTGATAGGCTTAAAACTTTGGATGAGGTTGGTCTTGGATATTTGGAACTCGGCCAGTCTGCTACTACTTTGTCAGGTGGTGAGGCACAGAGAGTGAAAGTGTCATCAGAGCTGTTTCGTCCACACTTACAAAAAACAATTTATCTTTTAGACGAGCCAACTATTGGTTTGCACTATGAGGACGTAAAAAAACTTATTGAGATTTTGCAGAAGCTGGTAAATAAAGGGAATACGGTTGTGGTTATTGAACACAATATGGATATTATAAAATCTTGCGACTATGTTATAGACATAGGTCCAGAAGGTGGTGATGGGGGAGGACAAATCGTTGCCAAAGGAACTCCAGAGGAAATTGCGAATAATGAAAAATCATACACAGGTATCTATTTGAAAAAAGCTTTGAAGCAGTTTAGGGCTTACAGAAAGAATACATAGGCTAGGTCTATGTGTATTTTTAGAATAGTGAAAGGCGCCGACTAATCATCGGCGCCCGGGGTGGGGTGATGGTGTGGCCTAAGCTACTTGCTTGCCTGAATGGCTTTGCACACTTCATCCATGATGTTGTAGAAGAACACGCAGCACGCATACACTCCTGCACCTACACTGGCTTTTCCAGTTGCAATCCCAAAGCTTACCGCTGCTCCAGCAGCGAGGATCAGACAGATGTTCGAGGTGGCTGTCGACATAGTTTTCCTCCTTTAATAATACAAGCACTTATATTCTTGCATGTCAATTGTTCAGATAAAATTTATATTTTTTGAAATAGTGAAAGGCGCCGAGGGTTAGTCGGCGCCCGGGTGGGGTGGAAGGAGGGGTGATGTGCCACTTACTTGGACCGAATGGCGATACACACCTCATCCATGATTTTGAGGAAGAACAGGCAGAGCATCAAGACCCCGATGCCCACGAAGAGCTTCTCAGTTACAAGCATGAATGATACTGCGGCCATGAAGCTGAACATGAAGCAAAGGTTTGAACTACCCTTTGGCATGATTTTCCTCCTGGGCTACCTGAGCCCGAGTTCGTAATCGAAGTCGTCGTAGTCGTCTGCGACCTCGAGGTCCGTCAGGTCATCGCTGGGGGACGGTGGGCAGCAGTCGTCTTCGTACCGGAAGTAGATTTCGAGCTCGATGGTGTCCTCGTGGAACGACTGTTCCATTTGGACGATTTCTTCTCGAGTTGTCAGCTGGAACCTGGTTGCTCTCGGACTTCCGATCATGTGACCTCCTCAGTTCTGCTTTAATACTAGCATATTTCTCTCAATAAGTCAAGTTGTTTTGGTGTATTAAATGTATTTGAAATAGAAATGGGCGCCGAGGGTTAGTCGGCGCCCGATGTGGGTGTACTGTTGATCAGCGCACTGCGCTGATCTTGAGGAAGCACTGAGCCTCTTCGAGGAGACTCCAAACGGACGAGGCCTCGGCCGTGTAGTCGTGCCTGATGGGTGACCTGACTACCATAAGCTCGCTCATGAGTATGAGAGCGGCAGCCCAACCTGGCTGAAGTTGGAATCGTGCCACACTCTCCTTGTCAGTGTCGTTGATGCCATTCTCGACGAAGACCTCGTTCTTCTTGAGGCCATCGCTGAGCCTCTTTGTCAGGATGGACAACTGCTTCCTGTCGGTCTGGTTCATACAGTTCCTCCGAGGGATTTTATATCACAATAAAAATAATAAAACAAGTATTTGTTTTGTAAATAGTAAAGAGCGCCGATGTTACTTGGCGCTCTCAATGAACTGCATATTTCTGTTTGACCTCCGTGACAATATTCCAAATGAACATAACGTCACACAACTGGCCTCCAAATTTTTCTATGTGCGCCAGTATGTGCAGAGCAACAGACTCATCTGTTATTTCACCTCTTCCATGACCACGAATTTCCAGTTCTTCGGGGTAGTTCTTCGGTGCGGGGATGTCTTCACCACCAACGTCCGAGTACCACAATTTGACGTGGATGGTCATGTACAACCTCCTTGATTAATATTAGCATGTACAGTATCAATATCATATGTTGGAAAAAGATATAAAACAGAAGATATCCAAATTTCCCGAGGAACCTGGGGTGTACTTTTTCCGTGACAAAAAAGACAAGATTCTATATATAGGTAAGGCTACATCACTGCGCGATCGAGTTAGAAGTTATTTCAACACTGATATTGTTAATACTAGAAGTCCTCTGATTTTAAAAATGTTGAATGAATTTGGGAATGTAGAATATACAAAAACTGATTCAGTTTTGGAGGCTCTTGTATTGGAGGCATATCTAATAAAAAAGTATCAGCCAGAGGCAAACATAAAAGAGAAAGATAATAAAAGTTTCAATTTTGTGATCATAACCAAAGAAGATTTTCCTCGGGTTTTGGTGGTAAGGCAAAGAGAGTTAGAGAAAATGGATTACGATGTTGCGTATACATTTGGACCATTTCCAAACGGTAGTCAGTTGCGTGAGGCCATGAAAATCATACGCAAGATGTTTCCGTTTCGTGATAAATGCGAACCGTACAATCCAAGGGGAGTCCTTGGAAAGAATAAAGCGTGTTTTAATAGGCAGATAGGGCTTTGTCCGGGAGTGTGTTCGGGGGAGATAAGTCAGGAAGATTATGTAAAGCAAATAAAAAATATTATTTTGTTTTTTGAGGGCAACAAAAAAAAGCTTATAAAAAATCTGGAAAAAGAAATGAAGGATTTGGCCAAGAAAAAAGAGTTTGAAAAGGCAAACCTTACAAAACATACATTATTTACCCTAAACCATATTCAAGATATTTCTTTGATAAAAACTGATGTGTGGAAAAACAGGGAAGGTGCCACAGAAGTTTTTCGCATTGAGTCATATGACATAGCTCATATGTCTGGGAAAAATGTAGTGGGGGTCATGACTGTTGTTGAAGATGGAGAAATAAATAAATCTGAATATAGGAAATTTAAAATAAAAGAGGATCCAGGAGTAAACGATACTAAAGCTCTGAAAGAAGTTTTGTCGAGACGCCTAGCTCATATAGAGTGGAGATTTCCTAATCTTATTGTGGTGGACGGAGGAGTGGCACAAAAGAGAGCTATTGAGAAAATCCTACAGGACAATGGGGTGAGAATTCCTGTGGTGTCCGTGGTGAAGGATGATAGGCATAGACCAAAAGAAATCCTGGGAGACAAGAAGTGGCTCAAATATGAAAGAGAGATATTGCTTTCGAACAGTGAGGCACATAGATATGCTATAGGTTTTCACAAAAAGCTTCGCGAAAAAATTTTGTAGAGTGTATAATATATTTATGCAAATTTTACCATCATCACTTCATATCGGGGTTATTCGTGGTGGACCATCTCCAGAATATGATGTTTCTATAAAAACAGGCGCAAACGTTTTGAGACATTTATCCGAAACTCATATCCCGATTGATATTTTTATTTCCAAAGATGGAAAGTGGCACATGAATGGTTTAGAACGATCACCAGAAAGAATTTTGAAACATGTTGATGTGGTTTTCAATGCCTTGCACGGTGCGTATGGAGAAGATGGTGGAGTTCAAGAGGTTCTAAATCATCAAGGGGTTCCTTATGTTGGGTCTGATAGATATGCCTCTGCTTTATCAATGAATAGGTGGATGTCTGGTGAGAAAGCCAGACAGTCAGACATAAAAACTCCTGTAGGCATGCTAGTTCGTCGTTCTGATCATTTAGCAACAAAAGCAAAACAGATTTTTGAATCCATACCTTGTCCTCTTGTGGTTAAACCTGCAATTGGAGGATTTAATGTGGGGTTTCATAAAGTGCAATCCTTTACTGAGCTCATAACAGCTTTGGAGGATGTTCTTTCTACTAGCGATTCTGCGATTGTTGAGGAGTATATTTCTGGTAAGTTTGCAAATTGTGGAGTTATAGACAAATTTAGACAACAGGAAAATTATGTTTTACCTCCTGTTGAGATTATTTCTCCGGAAGATATAAACTGTCCAGGTAATTTTAGTTCTTCAGAAAAAAAAGAAATTGAAAGAGTTGCTCTTTTGATACACAATAGATTGGGTTTGAAACATTATTCAAATTCTAATTTCGTAGTGTCACCAAAAAGGGGAGTTTATTTACTAGAAGTTAACACTACTCCAAAAATAGAAGAAAAATCTTCACTGTCCGAATCTCTACATTCTGTTGGCATAGAAGTTAAAGATTTTTTGCATCATCTTATAGATATGGCTGTGCACAAAACTGGTTTGTGGGTTTAAATACATAGATTAAATACAGAAAAAGCCCCACATCGTACGATAGAGCCGTGGGGCTTTTTCATGATGTGGGGCTGGTCAATCCGACTTCTCCTACGCCGCGATCACGGCTTGCTTGGGGAACCGGGTGATGTTGTCTTCCTCGTACTGCTTCTGTTTTGGTGCGGACCAGGCGTCGAAATGAGTTGCCAGTGTCCAGTTTGAGATGGGGCTATCGCAGTGGGGGCAACACGACTGTCCGGTGTAGGTGTACACCTTGTTACAATCTGGATTCCGGCACTTGATTGAGTTTCCCACGAGGGCACCTCCGGCAGAGGGTGAACGTGTTCTGCATAAAATTATATCATGGGTTAATAAACTGTCGTTGTGGATAAAAAATAAAAGGAAAACCCACCAATCAACTGGGAGCTTTCCTTAGTCGTGGCGGGTTGGTTCGTGTGTGTCACCGACCCCAAAACACATGTGTGTCGTATGTGGTTGGTGACTCGAGCCCCGAGTAGTGCGCGATGAGGATTTTCTCCACGATCGCGCGTGCCAGTTGCTTTTCTTCTGGTGTTGGGAAGGGGGGAGGATCATCGAACTTCATGCCCGTGGCCTCGAGGATGATCCTCGGGCTGGCCATTGGGTGGTGGTAGAGTGTTCTCCACATTGCTTGCTCGAACGAGATCTCTGTCATGTTTGTCTCCCAGGGCAATATTCCACTGGTAATAATAGCCAGACCCGGGTTATTGTCAATTTTACAACATGAGAAAACCTCGCGACACGTCTGAAGCGCGGGGCTTCTCGTGTGCGGGGTGGGGGCGGAGTTAGATCCCGCCGACATCGATGAGACTCTTGTCGAACGGCGGGAGATCGATCTCCTCACCGGCGGTCTCACGGACTGCGTCAGCAAAAGCGGTGTAGTGGAGGAACAGAAGTCCTTCCACGATTTCACGTGCCATGATCTTCTGTTCTTCTGTCGGCGGGAGGGGTGGGGTAGAGAATGTTCTTCCCGTCAACATGAAGATGATGGTGGGGGAGCTACGCTCGTCGTAGTAGAGCGTGCTCCACACCGCATCCTCCAACTCCGGCGAAACGACAGGTTTGCGTGTCATGTTTCGTGCCCTCCTTAGGCACAGCAATCTACCTGCAATTATAGCACTAATTGAGTTTATAGTCAATACTATTTTGTGATATCTGGGAGACTATTCGGGTTTATCTACTTGTAGATTTAGCAAAAGTTTGATAATCTAGTTTAGTTAGTGTTTATGTAATTAGGCCTTTAGCCCCGCCTGCTCCCGAGCGAGTACTCTCGAGAGGGCGGGCAGGTCATTTGGTGGAGTGAGAAAGCATGTTACTATTTTAATATTGGGCCTTTAGCTCATTTGGTAGAGCACCTCATTTGCAATGAGGGGGTGGCAGGTTCGAATCCTGTAAGGTCCACGAGGAAAAATTAAAAAACACTTGTCGTATTTCGTCAAGTGTTTTTTAATTTCGTGGACCTTAAGCAGAGTCTGGGGGACTCTGCGTCAGGATTCGAAAAGGTTGCCTGATATTTTGAAAGTGAAACGAATCAAAATATCGACAACCTGTACTGACCATGTAATGGTCGAAATCCTGTTGCTTTGTGTCAGGATTCGAACAGATTGCCGGTCACGAGCCGAGTACGGCTTGTCGGCAATCTGCGTCCTTAATTCTGATAAGTGACGACGAATCAGGATTAAGGAAGAATCACCCGTCAGTACTCGAACTTTCTCGGATTGTTTGCAAAAAAAACGGCAAGGTGTAGAGTTTTGGTTATGGAAGACAAAAAAATTGTAAGAATGGATGGGGTTCTGTGGAATGCGGAAGGACTAAGTGGAAGAAATTTCCAGGCACTGTGTCCAATACACCACCTACGTATGAAACCATATCCGCAAGGACATAGTGATTATTCCACAAATCTATTGGAGTGCATCGAATGTAAAGAACCGTATTTTCTAACAAGAACTGTAGCGGAAGAAAAGGAATATGTGAGAAATAAAATAGATTCGAAAGCTTTCAAACAAATTAAAATACTTAATCTTGACGACGAAGCAGTTCCAATTGCTGAAAGTAAGATTTCATCATGTGATGGAAAATTTTTTGTGAAATCAATTCTAACAGAATCCAAGATTGGGCAGAGGCTAGTTATTTATGCTGGCGAAAAAGGAAAAAAGGAAAAAACACAAATTTTTGTTGAACCAGCAATTAAAAGATTGGCATTTGATCAAAAAGATCTTCACCCCGCCGATGTTTTTTTGAAGGTTGAGGCCACTTTTGAAGATGGTAAAACCAGTTCAATTAGTAAATCAGAGACACAAAAAAGAAATAAAAAATAGAAACATGGCTTTATTTAAATCTAATTTAGCAGGAATACAGTATTGTGGCGAAGCAGGAATAACTAAAACCTGTTTAGATGCAATTATTCGATTTATTCAGTACGATGATCATATAAAAGAAGCCCGTATACTTTCAAGTGGAGACAAATATTGCTTTCTTCTGACTGTTAAGCCGAACGATTTGATTGCAGTAAAGTCAGGTTTTTCAACCGGCTATAATGGGGAAGGCCCGCGTGGTTTTTCCTATATTCTCGCGTTATTGGATTTGCACGCGGTAAAAATTGATGAATACAAAGTATCAAAGTCACTTCTTAATCATCTTGATAATTCTGCATTAACAAGAGCCGATCTTAAAATAATAGATACCACAGAACCCGTTCGACCTCAACGTTTTCATGAATATATTTCTGACAAAGATTGGGATGATACAAATAACGGAACTCTTTGGAAAAATTTCAGACCCGTCATTCCTTTTGCAATTATAGACAATCGTATTACCGATTTGGCAGTAGATTTTTGGAGAAATCCTGATGATATGATTATGACTGGATACAGAAGGCTTGAAGACATTCTTCGGAAAAGAGTTAATATATATACTCAAGGCGCAAACCTCTTTTCTCAAATTTTTTTGGGTGATACCCCAAGGTTACACTGGAATGATATTAGCAGAAGTGAACAAGTCGCCAGAGCAAGTCTGTTCAAAGATGCCTACTCAGCATATCGGAATCCAAGGGCACACAAAGAATTAAAAAACCATAGGGATGAATATCTTTCAGAATTTTTACTCCTGAATCATCTTTATCGTTTGGAGAAAGATGCTATATCAGTTTAAGCGAGGAGAATTACTCAGGCTTCGTAATTCATGTTATATTTAGGGGGTAAAAAAAGAAAGAATGGTGATTAATCCCACCTTTCAACTAGACACTTTTAAAATAAATTTTATGAAAAATATAAAAGATTTAACAAAACGAATAATTGCTTTCCGAGATGCAAGAGAATGGAAGCAATTTCATAATCCTAAGGATGTCGCACTCTCATTGGTTTTAGAGGCGGCAGAAGTTATGGAACATTTTCAATGGAAGAATAAAGAAGAGATGGAAAAATACATAGTGACTAACAAGATAGATATCGGTGAAGAATTGGCAGATGTTTTTTATTGGGTGCTTTTAATGAGTGCTGATCTTAATATTGATATTTTGAATGCTTTGGAAAAAAAGATAAAAAAGAACGAAGAGAAATATCCAGTCGAAAAAGCAAAAGGAAAACACACAAAATACAATAAACTCTAATTCATGATAGTTTACCAAACTACAAAGGAAGGATTTTTAGAGGATGTTTCAAACGGATGCATTGAGGATATTATACGTGAATCGGTAAAGAAAAGATTAAATAAAAATGTTGGTAACAATGAATACATTTCTTGGAAAAACTCACTTGGGTCAATGTATCATGTTATAAACAATGAACTTATCCCAAACGATTCAGGGATAGCTATTGAATATTCGATACCAAGGACAAAAAACAGAATTGATTTTATAATAACTGGCCAAGACGAAAAAGGTAATGATAAAGTTATTATTATTGAATTGAAACAATGGACAGATATTCAACTAACAGAAAAGGATGCAATTGTATTAACTCGTTTTCAACAAGGACAAAGTGAAGAGTTACACCCATCATATCAAGCATGGTCTTACTCATCGTTATTATTAGGATTTAATGCAACAGTTTATAATGAAAATATTGGACTAGAGCCATGTGCATATTTACATAACCATGTTGACAATGATGTTGTGAAAAATTTGTGCTATGAGGACTATTTAAAAAAAGCCCCCGTCTTTTGTAAGGGAGAAAAAGATAAGTTACAAAATTTCATCACTAAGTTCATAAAACATGGAGATAAGACAAATATAATGTACCGTATTGATAATGGTGAAATACGCCCGTCTAAAAACCTTGCAGATAGTATGGTTTCCATGATGAAAGGAAATCAAGAGTTTGTAATGATTGATGATCAAAAAATTGTATACGAAACCGCTCTGTCTCTAGCAAGAAAATCTAGTAGAGATAATAAAAATGTTTTGATTGTAGAAGGTGGACCCGGTACCGGAAAATCTGTTGTAGCGATTAATTTACTTGTAGAAATAACAAAGTTAGGTCTAAATACGCAATATGTTACAAAAAATGCAGCTCCTAGAGCTGTGTTTGAGAGTAAACTAACTGGCACATTGAAAAAAACAGAAATATCAAACATGTTTACTGGTTCTGGTTCATATATAGACTGTGAACAAAATACTTTTGATTGTCTTATAGTAGATGAAGCGCACAGGCTTAATGAAAAATCTGGCATGTTTAAAAATCTTGGTGAAAATCAAATTAAGGAAATAATAGAAGCATCGAAATCCTCAATATTTTTTATCGATGAAGACCAAAAGGTGACATGGCATGATATTGGAAAAAAGGAGGAAATTGAAAAATGGGCAAATAAAATTGGTGCAAAAGTTCAAAATCTTAAACTTGAATCACAGTTTCGTTGTAATGGTTCGGATGGTTACTTATCGTGGCTTGATAATGTTCTTGGTATAGAAGATACTGCCAACAACACTTTGGATGGCATAGATTACGATTTTAAAATAGTTGACTCTCCAAATGATTTAAGAGATTTAATTTTTGATAAAAATAGAGACAATAACAAAGCGAGACTTGTTGCTGGATATTGTTGGAATTGGGTAAGTAAAAAAGACAAAAATTTAAACGATATTATTATCCCAGAATATAATTTTGGTATGAAATGGAATCTTGCTAGTGATGGAAATATCTGGATTATTTCCCCAAAATCTGTAAATGAGGTTGGGTGTATCCATACATGCCAAGGTCTTGAGTTGGATTATGTGGGAGTTATAGTGGGAGATGATTTTATTGTAAGAGATGGAAAAATTATTACAAATCCGGAAAATCGTGCTAAAACAGACGCATCGTTAAAAGGTTACAAGAAAGAATTAAGACAAAATTTAGAATTCGCAATTAATAAGGCTGATTCAATTATAAAAAATACTTACAGAACTCTTATGACTAGAGGCATGAAAGGGTGCTACGTATATTTCACTGATAAAGAAACAGAAGAATATTTTAAAAGTAGACTTGGAGATATTGAACCGGAAATAAAAGAAGAACCTATTAAAGAGAATAGGGTATTGTCAACATAAATTTATGGATATAGAAGATATTAAAAAACTTATTGACGGAGATCCGGACGAATTAATAAAAAAAGCAGAAGAGCTGGGCGTCAATTTAGTTGGTATGGATAAGGACATAGCTAGGCAGATGGTTAAGAAAAGATTTTCTCTAACGGCAGAACAATTTGAAGCTGTAGATTTTGTTTTTTGGATGGCTTACTTTGTTGAAAAAGAAGCAGAAGAATTAATTATATATCCAGAAGTTCAAATTGGAGCAAGGCAAAATGCAATGGGTGTGATAATTAGCAAGCTTCACTTTGGAGATAAAATTAAGGTTATTGAAGAGCTGTATACCGGTAAAAAAGACAGCTTTGTTAAATTAATGCGACAAATTCAAAATTTAAGAAATGATGTTGCTCATGGAAAGTTTGCAAATTTAAACTACGGTGGTTACCACCTAAGCGACAATCGGGGGAAGATTAAGTTGATAGCAAACTTAAGAGATGTCTTATTAAAGAAAAATGAATAAAATCCAAAATGATGTATTAAGCTATAGGGAGATGTGTGATACTGAAAATGTCCAGACACTTCAGCGTGGTATGAACTTTCGAATGAAACCAACTTATTCTGTAATTTTGATGTCTCAAAGATCAAACGCACCGTATCAAGACAGAATTCACGAGGATGGAATAACTATTGAATATGAGGGGCATGATGTGTCTAAAAGAGCCCATGACCACAATCCAAAATTTGAAGATCAGTCAGACAAACTACCGAGTGGTCGGTTAACTCAGAATGGATATTTCATAAAAGCTGCTAAGGATCATAAGGAAAACGGGCTTACACCAGAATTGGTGAAAGTCTATGAAAAAGTATTTCCAGGAGTCTGGTCATTGAAAGGTTTCTTTGATCTTGTGGATTACAAGGTTTTCAATGATGGGAAACGGAATACGTTTCGTTATATTCTAAAACTTTCATTGCGCGGTGAGGCCTCTACCAACATATCGAAAAATATTGAGCATACTCGTTTAATACCATCAGGTGTAAAAAGAGAAGTTTGGAAACGAGATCAAGGAAAGTGTGTCATCTGCGGAGATGTTAAGAATTTACACTTTGACCACGATTTACCTTTTTCAAGGGGTGGAACTAGTTTGTCAGCAAAGAATGTTCGGTTGCTTTGTGTGAAACACAATCTTCAGAAATCAGATAAGATCGAGTAGTTCGACCTATTTTGTGGTCTCGATTGCATTAATCATGAGGCCCATATTGATTGGTTTCTATTTTCTTTTGACATAATTGTTTGGCTACTGGCAACTTACTTTATTTTTAAGAAGGGGAGAAATAAGCCATTTTCTACCCATTGACACAAACACCAAAAAGGTGTATAATAGTAGAAGACTAAGCGTTCTGGCGATTCCCGCCAGTTCACAGACAACCGAGGTGCAGAATGGAAGTCCCGCTCTTAGGGATCATGTTGATTCTTGTTTTGATCAATTCCAAGATTGGGGATGTGGTCAAGGCACTGAACAACCTCAACGAGACTCTCCGCAACGCCACCAAGAAGATGGACTGAGGCGGTCCCAAGCCTCACAGGAGACTGCTATGTGGAAGATGCTCAGGTTCGTACTGGATGTTCTCATCACAGCGTTCCTCACTGCCTTGATTTTGCGAGTACTCATTGTCCTCGGGGTTCTGGTGTGGGATCAGTCCTTCACTGTTCTCTTCGGGGCCATGGTATGGGGGTTCGGCATCTCCATGTCCATCATCAAAACGGTGGAGTGGCTCGCGGGCCGGGATTTCTAGCACACCTAGTTCTCACTCAAGCCTCACAGGAGGAGCCACACGGCTTCACTGTGAGGCTTCTTCTATTCTAAAAAGCGGTTTCTTTTAATCCCTAAAATGTTACCATTTAAATATGTTCCCATTTACTTGGAAATTCTACACATCCTCTCCCGAAGCGTGGGATTCAATGCTTCTCGAATGTACCAAGGCAGAAAAATCAATTGATATTGAGCAGTATATTTTTGCGGACGATGAAGTCGGTAGGCGGTTCGTCGATGTCTTAAAAGAGAAATCCAAAAATGGTGTCAAAGTCAGGCTTCTCGTAGATATGGTGGGTTCATCCGATTTTTACTATTCAAAAACCCCAAAGGAACTGGAAGAGGCAAAGATTGAGGTCAAATTTTTTAATGTCGTAAGTCCTTGGAGAATTCACAACTTCACTTCATGGTTTTTTCGAGATCACAAAAAAGTTTTGGTAGTAGATGAAAAAGTAGGTTTTACAGGGGGCCTCGGGCTCCGAAAAAATATGAGAGACTGGCATGATGTCACAGGAAGGGTAGAAGGGCTAGCGGTCAAAGAAATGACTGATTCTTTTAATGAAATGTGGGGCAGGGTTGGAGAAGGGAATATTTTACACAGATTTAAAAGATACCGAGCACAGACAAAAAGAAGAATGTTTATTTCCAATGATCCTTATTTTAAAAAAAGATTTTTGTATTATTCCCTAATAAACTCACTTCGGTTTGCAAAAAAGACTATTTATATTATTACTCCATATTTTATCCCTGACAGAAGGTTTTCTCGTGTGTTGCGGCTAGCAAGTAAGAGGGGAGTTCTCGTTAAAGTTTTGGTTCCAGATAAGATTGATGTTCCTGTAATGGAGTCAGCTTCAAATTCTATTTTGGATAAATTTCTAAAATCAGGGGTGGGTATTTATAAATATAATGCCGAATTCATACATTCAAAAATTGTCATTATTGATGACGATTGGGCAACCTTCGGTAGTCTTAATCTGGATAATTTGAGTTTTGTTTACAATACTGAAGCCAATATTGTCACGACGGATACAAAATGTGTTGAGGATTTAAAGACCATATTTTTCAATGCCCTAAAGGAAAGCTATGAGATTAAACATGATGAATGGCAGAATCGTACATTAGACAATAAAATAAGAGAACTTTTAACTATACCTATTAGAGGTTTTTTGTAATTCAAAATGTTAATTCTAAAAAACTGCCTTTCGGCAGTTTTTTGAAATACTAGTTAGCTGTTGCTTCCACTCTCTTCAAATCTTCGTAAAACTTAGTCGTACTTATTTGTAGGTAGGGAATAAACCACAAGAAACCAATACCAAGGGTAAGAATAGAAAGTAATGCCCAACCAATAAATCGGAGTCCTAGGCGGAAAAACTTCCATTTATTACCCATCATCATTTTTTTACTTTTATCCATAGCCTCCTTTGCTCCCATAGATTCGTTATCAGCAAGAATATAAAAAGTCATAGCGTAAGAAAGAGCGGCAATGATACCGGGAACAATAAGAAGTAGAGCCCACAACAAAACGTAAACCATAATTAGAACTTGCGCCAATAGAGCTGTGCTAAATCTTGCAAACCCATCAAATATTTGTTCAACTTTTGGATTTTGGTTTCTAACTAGAGATAGTGAGAAAATCACTAGACCGAGAGACATTGGTCCGCTGATTAGAATTCCTAAAATAGCACCACTTTTTGGAATGGTTTGGATAGCCATAGTAATAACGGAGTAGACAAACATAGTACCTACTGCCAAACCCCATTTGCCAGCCAGAGCTTCTCTAGCTTGTCGCATAATGGTTGCATTTTCAGTTTTCATTTTAAAATTGTTAGTTATTAAGCTTGTTAATTACATAGATATTATATATAAGAATAAGCTAGTTTTCAAACAATAAGTGTGTTAAAATGGGCTTGTAAGTAGGCACATTGAAAAAATGTTTTGGAACCTCTTTTCTTCCTTGTTTACACAGATAGGCCAAAAGGCCTGCCTGCCGGCAGGCAGGGAAGAGGGGGGCAGCCTGACCATTAGTCAGCGTATTGTGTCTCGTCCACACAATATCCAAGTCTCTCTCAATCATTAATAACATGAAAATATTAAGGGTTGTGGGACTTGGTTTGACTATCGTCATGCTCAAGTTCCTGGTCCCGAAGGTGTTTATGGGACTCGAGAATACGCTCCTCGTGTTCTTTGAGACCATTCAGACTGTTCTAGCTAGTAGCAGACAGTCACTCACCGCGGGATTCAATCTTC
>CAZDPS010000006.1:0-50898 GCA_964507615.1 uncultured Candidatus Saccharibacteria bacterium
TAATATTATATACCACTATATCCCACCGTCCAACACACTTATCCACTTTTTTACACCAAAAAAGCCAGTAAGATACTGGCTTTTTTAGCTCTATTTATAGCCCCAAAAACTATTCTGACTTAGGTCTCATTAGAGGAAATGTTTGCAGATCTCTCAATGGTTTATCTGCTAAAATAGCAAAGAATCTCTCTCCAAAACCAAAACCACATGTAGGAGGCATTCCGTGTTCCAACATTTCTACAAATTCATAGTCAGCCATCATTGCTTCTGTATCCCCCCTATCTATCATTTTTTGTTGTAATTCAAATCTTTCTCTTTGATCTATTGGATCATTTAATTCTGAAAATCCATTACCAACTTCGCTTCCAGCTATTATAGGCTGAAATCTTTGAACAGTTTTTCTATCAGAATTGGCTTTGGCTAGTGGTGAAACTAAAACGGGATGATTTATTAGAAAAGCCGGACCTGAAATATTTTTTCTACAATATTTCCACAGAGTATCCATCAGACGTTCTTTATTGTTTCCATCATATTTTACTTTAAGCTCATCGAGTTTTTTCATCATCTCTTTTTCTGTCGCTGTATTTATGTCTATCCCTGTTTGTTTTAGAATTTCCTGTCCATAATCTATTTTTACCCACTCAGAAGCCAAATCAAAAGTGTGTCCTTTGGATGTAAATTCTGTTTTACCAAATACTTCTTTTGCTATTTCTATATACATTTCCCTAACCAATTCCATACCATCATTGAAGTCTGCGAATGACCAATAAAACTCCATATTTGTAAACTCCTGAAGATGATCTGGGCTAGAACCTTCATTTCTATAAATTCTTCCTATTTCAAAAGTTTTTGGAAATCCACCAGACATCAATCTCTTTTGCCACAACTCACCCACAGATATACGCAAGTAAACATCTAGATCAAAATCGTTATGATGTGTTCCAAAAGGGGTAGCCTCTGCACCACCTGTTGTAGTTTCCAAAGTTGGAGTTTCAACCTCAAGAAAACCTGTATTCTTCATAAAATCACGAGTTGCATCCCAGAATTTAGATTTTTTTATAATCAAATCTCTGAGTTCATCGTTCATCACAAAATCCAAATATCTCTTTCTGTATCTTTCTTCAACATCTTGAAGTCCATGCCATTTTTCAGGTAAAGGCAAAAGAGACTTACTTGCCATTACCCATGAATCAGTCATGACACTTGGCTCTCCTCTTTCAGAAAGTTTGGCCATACCAGTAACAGATATAAAATCACCTACATCTACAGTGTTAAAGAACAAAGAAAAATTCTCATCTTTTAACACATCTTTCTTTATTATCGCCTGTATTCTCTCTGTGCCATCAAACAAAACAGCAAAAAGTATAGCGCCTTGCCCACGCAAAGCCATTACTCTACCCGCAACGGAAATAGGCACACCAGTTTTTGTTTGAGCTTCAAAATTTGTTTTTAAAAACTCAATTGGAAAATCCCTTGGAACTTTTGCAGGGTAAGGATCTATCCCCGCCTCCTTTAATAATTCTAATTTTTGTAATCTAGCTTGTTTTATTTCATCTATGGATGCCATGAACTAAGTATAAAGTATAAAACCAAAAGTTCAAAGCTTCTTCCCAAAACTATTTTATATCTATAATTTTATAAGATATTTCACCCACAGGAGCTTGAAAAGAAAAATGATCACCCTCCTTTTTACCAAATATAGCTTGTCCAAATGGAGATTTTATAGAAATTTTATTTTGAGCAACATCAGCCTCTTCAGAACCAACAATACTATAAGTGGATTTGCTTCCATCTTTTTCAACAGTAACAAGTGATCCAACATTCACAACTCCTGTGTGACTTCCTGAAACTATAGAAGCGTTCTTTAAAAGTGACTCAAGCTTCAATATACGATCCTCTACTGTTGCCTGCACATCTCGTGCTTCGTGGTACTCTGCGTTTTCAGACAAATCTCCTAAAGATTTTGCATATTCCAGACTCTCTGCCACCTCTTTCCTTCTTGTTCCTTTAAGTTGTGCTAACTCTTTTGTAAACTCATCGAATTTATCTTTTGTCAAATACTCGTGGTCATTTTTCATAGTTTAATGATTAGGTATTAAATATTCTGAGTCAGCATATCAAAAAAAACTAACTGGGTCAATAAAATTATTTCGTATAATCTAATGCATAAACACCCATCCAATCAAAAAATTCTCTCATAACTAATGTTGCGCTGAATTGATTGTTTCTTGATCCTTTCTCCATCACCACAGCAAATGCATATTTTGGATTGTCGTACGGCCAAAAGCCAACTACCCATGAGTTAACTTCGTCTTTGGCAACTCCGATTTGGGCTGTACCAGTTTTAGCTGCTATTTTTATAAAAGAGAAATTTATAGGCGCACAAGTACCTTCCGTGACACAAAGACGCATTCCTTCCTTAACTATCTTGTAATGACTAGTTTCAAGATTTATTGTACTAAATATTTTTGTCTTGTTGTTTTTCTCATCCACTTTCAAAAAAGTTGGAACAAGAAGAGTACCCTCGTTTGCGATAGCACTGACAGCACGAACCGCCTGTAGGGGTGAAACTTGAAAACCGTACTGACCTATGGAAGTATTATAGGTATCTCCGACTCTCCAGCCGTCTCCATTAAAATTTTCTTTTTTCCATTCTGGGTTTGGAATTGTTCCTGATTTTTCTCCTGGAAAATAAACTCCTGTGGTGGTACCGAAACCAAACATGCGAGTATATTTTTCTATATTAGATATACCTATACCTTTCTGATCTTTATATCCACCAGAAACCTCATAGAAATAAACGTTGGAAGAAACAGCTATGGCGTGTCTCAAATCAACCAATCCGTGTGCCTTCCAATCTACAAAAACAGATGGTTTATCTGGAAAAAATGGATTCGGAATAGATATTGAACCCGTACTTAATATTTGTTTTGTCGGACTAATAACACCCTCAGAAAGAACGCCCATTGCCACAAATAATTTCATAATAGAACCTGGAGTATAGAGACCTGTGACAATCCTATTTAAAAAAGGGTGGTTTTTTGACACCAACCAATTGTTTATTTTTTCTTTATCTGAACCACTAGTCATTATGTTTGAATCATATTCTGGAAAATTACTACTCGCCAAAATCTCTCCCGTACGAACATCCATGATAACCCCGGCACCACCTTTATACCCTGCTCTATCTGCTATATCCAAGAGAGAACTGTTTAGTTTTTTTTGTAGATCAATATCAATGGAAAGTTCCAAGTTGTTACCATCCACAGGTGGCTCCACAACACTCTCCGAAACAATGTTGCCCTTAACATCTGTCTCAATAATCTTTGTACCATTTTTACCCGATATTTTATCATTATAAATTTTTTCTATCCCATCTTTTGGGTCATATGAATCTTGATAATAAAAACCACTAGAATCTTTGGTTGGATATTTTAAATAACCCACTATGGTAGAAAACCCCGTTGAAGTGGCATAAATTCTAAGAGAAAAATCTGTAGAATTTGGGTTAACATCATTCCAGACTATTGGCTTGTTATTTCTATCAAAAATAACCCCTCTATCCGCAAAAACTAATGTCTTATGAAGACTATTGTTATCACTTCTGTTCCTAAAAGTTTGCCCCTCAACTATTTGTAAACTATGTACTTTATATGTAAATATAATTCCTATAAAAACAATAAAAAATATGACTATTCTATATACAACATGTGGTATTGGTCTCTCTATTCTTCCTTCAAACTGGTTAGTGTCAAAATCCGGTAGATTTTTAGAATCAAGAAATATCTCATCTGGATCTATATCTCTGTTACTTCTATAATCCTGCCTAGTAAAAAATTTTTTTATTCTATGCAACATGGGTTTAAAATTTCCTAATACGCGTCTTTATGAACATCGTAATCAAAAGAAACACAGTAGCCGTAACTAAACCTGTGTATGGAAAATTATATTGAATCGTATACAAAACATCTATCAAAAATCCAAAAAAAAGTACTTCTAGGTATAAAGAAGAATAAATAGTAAGACCTATCAAAATAACCACAGAAAGCCACCAAGGCAAAATGACAACCAGTAAAAATACAACAATAAAAGCTATGAATCTCACAAGTGGTTTATCCATTCAAATATAATAACACAAACAGAAAGTCCGCCGAAGCAGTACTTTCTGCTAAGGCGGACGAACTTCATACCCCCTTTCTCACGGAAATATACTTCTGGCAATACATCGTTGTGGAGATGTAGGCCAAGAGCCCCAAAAACACGTCCAGGTAATGCAAGGAAGCAATTTCTGGGTTGAGCCAGTAGCTAGTGGCCTTGATAGCCACCAAGAGTAGAACCAACCCGACACGGAACTTGGTCGATTCCTGTCCATGAATGGTGAGAGCCGCCGTGGAAATAACACCTGCCATTCCACAGGCTATCCAGAACAGAGGCCCCAACAAAACCACTGTAGCAGCAAAGAAACCCACCACAGTGATCATGATACCCATAACAACAAGGAACACCACATCAAGAAAATTCCTCAAACGCTTCATGATTATATCCCCCTTGAAATGGATGGTTGATACCAACTCCCAATATATAATAAAACAAGTTAAAAATAAGTCAAATTTAGTTCTATTCCACAAAAACATATTTTGTAGAAAAAATACTTCCTGGTACTCTAATATAAATTTGTTTAAAAGAACTTTGTGAGTTTTCATCTATATAATAAACACTACCAATCATTGCTGGTGAAAATTTAGGGTACAGAAAAACATCTCCCCACAAAACATCTGCATCCTTTGGCACTTCTAGTTCCAAGTTTCCTCCACCTTGACCCTTTAAAACAAATGACGAGCCAGTGCGAGACAAAGTTGCTTCCTGTTCACTATCACCGTTTGAGAAAAGCTCAACTAATGAAGTATGTGGAGTAACATTTTTTACCAAACCTACTATTATGTTTTCTGAAATATATACCCTACTACCCAAAGAAACACCCTCTTCAGAACCAATATCTATAACAAATGTATCGTATGGAGAAAGTGGTGGCCTAGACAAAACCCTAGAAATTTTACGAGGTGTATCCCCTTCACGTCCTAATTGATTTTTCAAATCATCAAACTCTTTGGATAATACCTCATAATCTATTTTTTTTAATCTTAAACTGAGAAGTTCTTCTTCTTGAGCCTGATTTTTGGAAACCAAACTATTTTTAAATGAGAAAAAACCTTTTATCTTAGAAAATGGTTGAGTAGCCACTTTACTTGCAGACCAAAGAGGCCTGGCTATCGCATGAGAAATATTTCTTATGTTATTTCCAAAGAAAAATTCAGACAATCCCAACAGACAAAATAAAACAACAACAGTTATTATTTTGCCTAAATTATCATTTTTTGGTTTACTTTTTAGGAGGTAATTCATCTTCGTTGGCTATTAGAACATCTTTATATAAATCTAGATTCTCCAAAATTATTCCTGTACCTCTACAAACAGCAGTCAACGGATCCCCCGCTATATGCACTGGGATTTTTGTGTATTCCGTTATTATTTCAGCCAAACCTTTTATTAGTGCACCCCCACCGAATAGATATATTCCTCTCTGCATGATGTCTGACATAATTTCCGGTGGTGTAATTTCCAAAACCTCTTTTACTGATTCTATGAGAGTATCTATGGATTGTGAAATAGCTTCGCGAATGTCAGAGTCGGTGATAACCACTTCCCTAGGTAATCCAGAGATTAAATCGCGACCCTTTATAGATGCTTCCAAAGGCTCATTCCCAGGCAAAATAGCCCCTATAGATATTTTTATATTTTCAGCTGTTTTTTCTCCAATTAAAATCTTAAACTCGCTTCTAACGTAAGATATTATATCGTTGTTTAATTTGTCTCCTGCAATACGAAGATTTTTTGATCGCACAACTCCACCCAGAGAAATAACCGCAATGTCAGAAGTCCCTCCTCCAATATCTATAACCATATTTCCAATTGGCTCCATTATAGGAAGCCGTATTCCAATAGCCCCAGCCATTGGCTCCTCCACTATGTAAACCTCAGAAGCACCAGCGTTACGTGTGGCATCTCTCACAGCGCGAGTCTCAACATTTGTGATTCCAGATGGCACTCCCACCACAACACGCGGACCGAGTAATTTTTTATTATCTTTTTGTGCTTTGTTCAAAAGATAAGTTATCATTTCCTCTGTAACTTCAAAGTCAGATATCACACCATCCACAAGTGGTCGCACCGCAATGATGTGTCCTGGAGTTCGCCCAAGCATTTGTTTTGCATCCTTGCCAACTGCAACAACACGACCCGTCTTTTGATTCACTGCCACAACAGAAGGTTCGTTAATTAGAATCCCCTTGCCTCGCAAATAAACCAGAGTATTTGCTGTACCCAAATCAATACCGATATCATTTGAAAGCAGTCTTTTGAATTGTTCGAAGTCCTTGATCATATCTTGGTAAATATACTAGCACATGTTTAAAAAACTATGTAATTAGGAATTATTTGTGATTGACAAATATGTTAATTGGGTGTCTAATAGCGCTAGATTGAGGTTGCTACTGCCATCGGCTTTATAGCCCAAAAGTAGCGAGGAGATATGGTCAAAAATACCAATACCCTGCTTCTGTTTGTGTGTATCGCCTTCTTTACTTCAGGAATACTGCTGGGAGTACTGCTGGGAGTCAGCTTGAGGTCCTCAACCTCAACAGGGCAACCAGCTGTGGAACAACCATACAAAATGAGTATGTACTATTCACCTCAGGGCAAGTTCTACGTCCACCACACAGTACCAATGAGTGAGGTACCAGGAATGCAAGTTGTCTTCGCATCAAACAAACAAGAAGGAGATGTGGAATATATGTTCCTGGCGCCTGCGACAACAACGTTTACAGTTGGCGAAGAAGTCCAGCCGGTATCAATCTCGTACAACCAGCGTTTCATGAGAGTTGGTAGTTACCAGACGGTGATCAAGAAGAAGTAGATCCAGCCCGCGGGCGCAGGACAACAAGGTCCGTGCGTCTCTCGCGGGCTTTGTTGTTTATCCGCACACTAATTTTACTATCGCTCAGCCGTGTTTTTAAAACACAATAGTAAATTTAGTGTGTGGAATTCTATTTAAAAATTAGATCAATTAGGAATTAGAAATTTCTTTAAATGCTTTCTCCTCCATCATGAGTTTTGACTCCGTTTCAGTTCTTTTTTTAACTTCTATTTTATCTTCGGCAAATGTTTTGTCACTCACTATAAATCTCACTGGAATTCCGATAAGATCAGAGTCAGCAAATTTCTCTCCAGGTCTTAAATCTCTATCATCATACAAAACTTCAATCCCCTGACTTTCCAAATCTTTATAAATCTTGTCAGCAAAAGAAACTGTTTCTTCCTTGTCCCCCAGTCTCACTAGATGTACAGCAAAAGGAGAGACTTCTTTTGGCCAAACGATTCCTTTATCATCTGATAAAACTTCAACCACAGTACCCATGAGTCTTCCTAGACCTATTCCGTATGAACCCATGAAAACAAAATTTTCCTCTCCTTTTTCATTTTTATATTTCAAATCAAATGGCTCTGAAAATTTAGTTCCTAACGTAAATATATTCCCAACCTCCACCGCTCGAACCTCCTCATAGTCATCTCCCAGACCTAATTCTTTTTTAACCTCTGGAACAAACACTTCTTTATTTATTGCGATTTTCTTGTCTTTATAAACATATACTGTATCTTCACCAGCATTTGTAAGGGTTTGAAACTCATGTGAGAATTTTGAAAAAGTACCACCACTAGCAAAAGTCATGTAAGTCAAATGCCCAATTCCTACTCTGTTAAAAACATTTTGGTATGCAATCTTTGCTTTTTCATAAAAAATATTATGCTCAGCCTCATCCTTTGAAAAAGAATATAGCGCTTTCCAATAAAACTCCTTGCCTCGCATTATTCCAGACTTACTCCTCGTCTCATTCCTAAAAATCTCCTTGAAATCATATGGATATATGGGTAAATCTTTATAAGAATTTACATATTGATTCAAAATATTCGAATAAGCTTCTTCATTGGTGAAAGAAAGACCGGCTTCTCCTCCATTTTTAAGCTTTGTTTTAAACCAGTTATCTACCACACCATCATCCCATCTGTTTGATTTTTCCCAAACTTCTTTGTTTTGTAGCACTGATGTTTTCATTTCAATGCCTCCTATCGCATTCATTTCCTCTCTGATTATATTTTCGATTTTTTTTATAACTTTTAAACCAAGAGGTAAATAAGAGTAAACTCCCGCCATTTCTTTATGTATAAATCCAGCACGAATTAAAAGCTGTGCATTTTTTGACACCTCGTCCGCAGGCGCTTCCTTGCGGGTTTTTGTAAAAAGTTGTGATTGTCGCATGTTTATTTAATAAAATAGTATCTCAAAAACGAGAAGGGGTCAAAAAAGCTTCAAAATATCATGGGTCGTTATAACTATCATAAGCAGTATCAGAAAGGCAAAACCAAGACCATTTACCCAAGCAACGACAGATGGTTTTATTGGTCTTCGCATGATAGCTTCTATACCTACAAACAAAAGCCTGCCTCCATCAAGAGCTGGAAACGGTAACAAGTTTATAACAGCAAGGTTTATAGAAATAAGTGCGATAAGTGACAGAAGATACGTAAATCCAAGATCATTTGCTTCACCCACTACTTTTGCTATACCCACAGGACCTGCAACTTGTGAAAAATCAGAATTGAAAGTCACGACGTCCCACAAAAACACAGCAAGGCCAGCAACCGTGGCTCTGGTTAAATACCAAGTAGTTCTGACTCCTTCAATTAGAGCAAGGTGAATTGGAAGTTTCAGGGTTCCCATTCTATCCATACCAATACCAATAACTTTTCTTCCACCTACTGATTCTGTTTTAGGCTCTACTTTTATACTTTTTGGTAAATCTTCACCTCTACGATAAATTATTTCTACGTCTTTAGTTTTTTCATTAGTTATAAGATTTTTAACACTTTCAGGAGTCAATTCTTCATTTTGCAGAGTCATACCTCCACCAGAAGCTAGGAGAATTATATCCCCAGAAACGAGACCTGCTTTCTGAGCTGGAGAGTCTGTAACGACCTCAGTTATAACTAGATTTGCATCTGTGGTTTTGCCAAAACTGGAATAATCCATTGATGCAGGCAAACCAATCATAAGCCCGAGAGATATACAAAGCCATGCAAAAATAATGTTAAAAGTAACACCCGCCACCAGAACTGCAGATTGAACCCATTTCGATTTGTAAATAAAACTAGTACTTTTATCCGCTTCAGAAATCTCTTCACCGTGTGAATCTTCACCAAAAATTTTAACAAAACCACCAAAAGGAATGGCATTTAGAGTGTAAGTAGTATCCCCCCACTTCTTGGCAAAAATCTTTGGAGGAAATCCTAAACCAAACTCATCTACCCTTATTCCTGATTTCTTAGCAACAAGAAAATGCCCAAGTTCATGGACAAAAATAAGTATGGCTAGAATTATAATGAAGATGATTATGGACATTTGTTATTCTGTGATTTCTTTTTCTTTTTTAGCAAAAACTTCATCAAGTATTCTATTTGTATCATCTAACATTTTTTGTAATTCTGTTTTTAGTCTAAATTTTTCATCCTCCGAAATAACTCCTTCTTTTTCTTGTTTCTCTATATCTTTTATCACTCTTTCTCTCTCTGTTCTGAGTGTTACCTTTGCATCCTCTAATTTTTGTTTTGCGACTTTAACAAAGCCCAATCTCCTGTCAGAAGTAAGTTCTGGAAACATGACTCGTAGACCCTTATCATCAACACTGACTGACAAACCAAGGTCTGAAGCAACTATACCCTTTTCTATTGCTTTGGCTTGAGACATATCCCATGGAGCTATGCGCAAAACCCTAGCATCCTCCACTGAAACATTTGCAAGTTCCATTATGGACATATCTGAGCCATAGGCCTCAACCCTAACAGTATCCAATATCGCTGGATTTGCTCTACCTGTTCTTATGGAAGAGAATTCTCTCTTCAGCCACTCTTCAATATCTTTGGTTGCCTGTTTAAATGGTGTAAAATTATATGCCATACTACGAATTATAGTTAATTTGACTATTATTGTCTAATTTGTTTTTATAACTCTTGGAGGTAACAGTGCTAAGAAAAATCTTCAATGGAGAGCCAAGGAGCTGGTTCGTTTCAGGAGGCATCTACCCTTTCATCTTGTTTGCAATGTACCAAGACACACAGGATCAGATGACCCTTAGTGGCTTCCTCGTCGCAAGCTTCTTGGGAGCAGTCATAGGCATCACCATGATCCATATCTTAAATCGAGTGAATGAGTTCACTCAACAGATATTAGAGAGGTGCAAGAAAAAATTTTTCCAATAAGACCAGTACCAAGCCCCGCTGTCCACCGCGGGGTTGTGTTTTTATACAGACAACACAAGATTCTCCAATATCATTTTTACAGGCGCACCTCTGTCGTAGAGAGACGCTCTAGTTTTTTCACAAACTTGGAGGGAGTTGTGGGACTTCTCTACTCCGAGCTTATACAATTCTCTTTCAATTTGGTTTAAAAACTTGATAGCATCTTGTTTGGTTTTCTCTTCATCACTTATAGCTTCTGTAATTTCCTTTACTTTTTCCAACCTTTCAGATAATTCCATATTTAAAATACTTTTAGATTTCTTTCTGTCGTCACTTTCACAAAATTCAACCATCACTCTAGAACGAAGTGTTGGAAGGAGCATGTCTTGGGGTGAAATAATGAAAAAATGAGTTCCGACTGTAGGCTCTTCAAAAACCTTGAGGAGAGCATTCTGGGCTTCTTCTGTTATAAAATCCGCTTCTATCACAAAGATCTTTTTACCCAGGGAAAAATCCCTACGCCCCTGATTTTCTGCTATCAACCTAGCGTTTTCAATATTCAAAGTATTATATCTTTCATGCCAAAAGTCCGCAGAACCAAGAGTCTCAAATCCCATTTGCTCATTCAAAAAATTATTTAGCCCTTCAAAAATCTCTGTAGCATCTCCCATCAGAAAATAGGCATGATGCAAATCCCCCGACTTTTTGTATGAATCAATTAGTTGTCGCATTTCTTGATTATAACAAATTTTCAGGCAGATATTTGAAGATTCCAAATCTCACCGAGAACGTAAGTTTTTAGAGACCCCGCAGTGCCTCTAGCTGGTGTTGTCAAGGCACCCCGTTCTTGACAACTAGAGGCCGAGGACTGGCCTGAAAAATTCGCTGGAATTTTTCAGGTTGCTCTAAAAATTTATGCCGAGTGTGAGATTTGGAAGTTTAACGCTTCGAGATAATGAGTTTCTTGTAGGTGTCGAGATGCTCCAGGGCTATACCTGTTCCTTTTACCACACAATACAAAGCATCCTTGGCCAAAACCGCCTTCACTCCTGTGCGTCTGAAAACAAGCTCAGGCATATTTCGAAGCTGAGATGACCCTCCTGTCATTATAATTCCCTGATCAATAATATCTGACGAAAGTTCTGGAGGAGTTTCTTGCAACACATCTTTTATAGCCTTTATCATTTCTCGCAAATCTTTACTAATAGCTTTTACAACCTCATTCGTTTTTATTTCAACACTTCTAGGAAGTCCGGTAACAAAATCACGCCCCTTGATCATCATAGTGAGTTCTTCATCAAGAGGAATTGCGGAACCAACATTTATTTTTATATCTTCTGCGGTTTTGTCTCCAATACCAAGATTAAAAGTTTTTTTAATATAATCCGTAATAGCATAATCTATTTTGTTTCCAGCGCATTTAACAGAAGTAGAAGCAACAATACCTCCTAGAGAAATCACAGCCACATCAGTGGTTCCACCACCAATATCTACTATCATGTGTCCCATTGGTTCATGAATAGGTATCCCCGCTCCAATAGCAGCCAGAATTGGTTCTTTGACCACATAGGCATTTTTGGCTCCTGCACGAATAGCGGCCTCTATGACCGCCCTGCGCTCTGTGGAGGTCACCCCAGCCGGCACACTAACCAATACCTCTGGTTTAACAAAATTCCACTTACCCAGAGCTTTATCTATATAATACCGAAGCATGGCCTCTGTGACTCTATAATCAGCAATGACTCCATCTTTCATTGGTCTGTATGCAACTATACTCTCTGGTGTACGCCCTATCATTTCTTTGGCTTCTATTCCTATGGCCAAAATGCGATTATCCTCCTCTGACACAGCCACCACAGATGGTTCGTTTAATACAACACCTCTACCAGGCACAAAGACTAGCGTATTGGCCGTCCCCAGATCTATACCCAGTTTTTTTGAGAAAATACCCATATGCTGTAGAATAACATAAACAATTACTAATTTCTAATTAACCTAATTTCTAAAAATATGAGCCGATTTAGTAATTAGAAATTAAAAATTAGAAATTTTGAATAAATAAAATGGAGAAAAATAGGAAACAATTATTGATAATAGGGATAGTAATAATAATCGGAGTTATTATTTTTGTTGTTGGTTATAAGAAAGGATACAGATTCACTGAAAATTTTATGCTTGGAAAAGCAGGCACACTTTCTCTCCAAGTTGCTATGCCTCTTACAAATGTTTTCATTGATGAAAATAATAAAATAGTAACTGATAAAGATAACGAAGTGGTAGAAGTCTCACTCTCCCCCAGAAAACACACAGTCATAGTCTCACGCGAAGGATATTTTCCTTGGAAGAAGGATGTAGAGATGCGAAGTGAGGGAAAAATAAATTTTGAACCTGTTCTTGTTTCAAGTAATCCATCTGGAAACATAATCACAAAAGAAGATCCTGATTTTTGGAAAATAAGAAATAAAATAATTACTGATGCACTTCCAACCAAAGAATCTCCTCGTATCTCAAAAGATGGTAAAACAAAACTTTGGATAGAAGATAATGGCGTAATGGTAGAAACACAAGAAAAAGTTTACACCGTCATACAACCAGAACCAGAGGTTAGAAATTTGTATTTCTATAAAGATAGGACTGATGTAATTATTTTTTCCGCAACAAATGCTGTTTACGCTATAGAAGTAGATAAAGTTGGCACGCAAAATTTTCTACCAATATACAAAGGTATGTCCCCTAGTTTCATTGAGGGAGATAACAGCTTTATTTATGTTCTAGATGGCGAAGCCCTAATGCAGGTGTTTATTTAAAAAATAATCTCTTATCCTAAAAACATTTTTAGTTAAGAGATTAGAAAACGGTACTTGACTTTTACCATATAAATATGTTATAATTCAGGGTAGATAAGTAGTTCCTCATTAACACATCCGTTCGGGAGAGGTCACGTGACCAAGCTCACGCTCGTTGTCGCCCTGCTCGTTACCATCATGGTGTCCAGTATCTCGGCCCAGACGACCGGGTTCGTCTACGGCCACTACGAAGTCGTCGAGAGTGCCAAGCCGGACCTATCCAGGGTGCGCGTGCGCGTTGCACGTGCACCAACCAAAGAATCGTGCGGAGGGCTGGTGGAGGTGGACATCGTCGATGCCGGCAACAGTTATCTACACCAGGCATGGTTTGCATGCCAGATGAGCAGCGTCTGGACCGTGAAAACGGGAAGGCTGTTCTCCTCAGCACTAGTGCAGTCCCCGCCCCCTTTTCTCCTGAAGACCGTGAGGTATCAGGATAGCTGGACCTACGCGGCGTACGCGTATGGAATCCAGATCGAGCGAAAGCTCGACAATGGTTGGCAGATGGGAGTGGACCTCACGGGCCGAAGTGGCCTGAAGTACAACGATATGGACAACATCTTCAACCGTGCGGAAGTTGCGGGAAGAATTGTTCGCAAGGGTGGTAAAACGTTGAGTTATGGTGGAGCCATCCAGGCTTCCCCAGACTTCCTCCGAGCCGGTCTCGACATGGAGGTTCGGGTGAGAAAGATGACTACCAACGCTCTCGTGGCGTACACCACAGAACGAGCACATGTCGAAGGATTCGTCTTCACTGAGTACCAGCTGTCCAAGTGGCTTCTGCCACATGTGCAGTTGGAAACAGCGAAAGAGAAAACTTCCCTTCTCGTTGGTGTGGGGATGAAGGTGACACGACACGTCTACTTCGTAGTTGACCACCACAGTGGTTACGGATATGCCTCCCGCCTGCATTTCATGGTGCGGAAGTAAATCCACAACCTAGAGTTTGGTCGTTTCTGTATACTGAAACGACCCGCGCACCCTAGCTAGTAATAGCTGAGGGTGTTTTCGTTTATGTAAAACGCAAGGAAGAAAGAGATCTCGGTTTGGGTTATAATACCCACATGCGTATAGTTACAGTAATTCCCATCAGCAGAGGCATCAATAAAGATACCCTAACCTATTTTACCCAGAAAGATATAGTCATGGGTTCAATTGTTTCTATTCCCCTACGTAGCAAAACAGTATTCGGGCTTGTAGTGGGAAGTAAGATTGCCCAAGAGATAAAATCTGAATTAAAAAGCCTAACCTACAATATAAAAAAAATAGACAATATAGAGTCTAGATATTTTTTATCAGATTCCTTTATTGAAAGCGCTCAAAAAATAGCAGACTATAACACGGGTAGTGTTGGTAGTGTTTTGTCAGCATTGATTCCCAAAACAATATTAGAAGGTAATAAGGATTTATCGTACACCCCCAAAGAAAAACCAGAAGGAATATTTTACGAGACCCTACTCCTCCAGTCAGACGACTCGGAGAGATACGCAACATACAAGAGTTTGATTCGTGAAGAGTTTGCAAAAAACAGAAGTGTGTTTTTTTGTATGCCGGGTACAGAAGATTTACTGAACGCAAAAATAACACTAGAAAAAGGAATAGAAAAATACACTTATGTACTCCACTCTGGATTACCCAAAAAAGAAATACTTGAAACCTGGAAAAAAATAGTAGAGGAAACTCATCCTGTTTTAATTATTGCCACAGGATCATTTTTGTCCATACCAAGAAGTGACCTAGGTACCATAGTGTTGGAAAAAGAAAGTTCGCGTGCCTACAAAATGCAGACAAGACCATATATAGATATCCGCACCGCTGTAAAAATAATAGCAAAACAATCAAACGTCCGTGTTGTTCTCGGAGACATACTTTTGCGAACAGAAACATTGTGGGAAGGAAAAAATGGTACCTACGCCGAACTATCTCCCCTCAAATTTCGCTCACTCACCACTGCAAATTGCGAACTAATAGATATGCGTACCCCAGAGGATATGAAGAAAAAAGAATTTAAGATATTTGACGACAGGTTGAAAAAAATGATCCTTGATGCAAAAGAAAACAACGAACACACTTTTTTGTTTTGTGGACGAAAAGGTTTATACCCCCAAACAGTTTGTAGTGATTGTGGAAATATAGTTGTTTGCAAAAACTGTAATACACCGGTTGTCTTGTATAGCAAAAAAAATAGCAGTCAAAATAGAAACCTTTTTGTTTGTCACCATTGTGGGGAGAGACGTGACGCAGAAGAGTTGTGTAAGCACTGTAACGGTTGGAGATTAAATACACTGGGAATTGGTGTAGAGAGAGTGGCTGAAGAAATAAACTCAATAATAAAAGGTGTGGATGTAATTATCATAGACAAAGAACATGTTTCAACTCACAAGCAAGCCGTAAAAGCCAGAGATCTTTTCTATAAAAATCCAGGAAGCATAATGATTGGGACTGAGATGGCACTGAGTTATCTAAACGAGGATATTGAAAATATAGCGGTAGTTTCTATAGATTCTTATTTTTCTATCCCTGATTTTCAAATAAATGAAAAAATATTTCATATATTACTAACCCTCAGAGAAAAAAGCCAAAAAAATCTAATATTCCAAACAAGACAAGAAAATCCAAAAATATTTGATTACGCATTACGTGGAAACCTCATGGATTTTTATCGTGACGAGATAGAAGAGAGAAAAGAAATAGGTTTTCCACCATTTACTACATACATAAAAATCAGCCTAGAAGGAGAAAAAACACACATAAAAAAAGAAA
This sequence comes from uncultured Candidatus Saccharibacteria bacterium, assembly GCA_964507615.1. GTDB lineage: Bacteria > Patescibacteriota > Minisyncoccia > Phycocordibacterales > DATDWN01 > C7867-006. The sequence continues at coordinate 15,960 of CAZDPS010000006.1, forward strand.
TGGAAAAAACTGTAGAATATCTAAAACCTTTTGAGATGTTAGTTTTTGATGCCTTTAATCCAGGAAGTAAATCTAAATATACCGTTCACGGATTAATTTCACTACCCCATGGAAAATGGGTAGATAAAAATCTCTTAGATAAACTCCGAGGATTACCTCCAAGTTTCATGATTAGAATAGACCCAATAACACTTTTGTGATATTTTAAAGGAAATGAAGAAGATTTTACAAAAAGAAGCTCCCGTACTACGAGAAATTAGCCAGAGTGTACCTCTAGAATCAATAAAAACACCTAAAATCCAAAAGATTTTAAAAGAAATGAGTGAAGCATTGGCATCCCAAGATGATGGTGTAGCTATTGCTGCACCCCAAATAGGATATGCCCTACGTATATTTGTGGTATCTAAAAAAGTTGAAAACCTTATAAAAAAGAGAGAGGAAAATGATGATGCTGGAAAAGATATGGTTTTTATAAATCCAGTGTTAAAAAAGGTTTCTAAAGAGAGAAAGATAGTAGAAGAAGGGTGCCTATCAGTAAGATATCTTTATGGAAAAGTTAGTAGGGGTCACAAGGCAACTGTTCAAGCATTTGATAAAGACGGTAATAAATTTGAGAGAGGTGGGACGGGTTTATTGGCTCAGATCTTCCAACATGAGATGGATCACTTGGACGGCATTCTCTTTATAGACAAGGCAAAATACGTAGAGGAAATGCCACCGCCACCACAAAAACACCCTCAACCCAAAACAAAAAATGCAAAAAAATAATATAAAGTTTGCTTACTTTGGTACATCTTATTTCTCTGTAATAGTACTAGAAGAGCTCAAATCAAAAGGATTTGTGCCGTCCCTTATCATAACAACAGAAGATAAACCAAAAGGCAGAAAATTGATCCTATCACCATCTGAGGTAAAGGTATGGGCTGAAAAAGAAGGTATTGATTTCATCCAGCCTAAATCATTGAAAAATGAAGACGTTCAAATAGAGTTAGAAAAATACAAACTTCAAGTTTTTGTTGTAGCTTCTTACGGAAAAATAATTCCACAAAATATTTTGGACATACCCACACATAAAACATTAAATATCCACCCATCACTACTACCAAAACTCCGTGGAGCATCCCCTATCCAAAGTGCAATTTTGGGAGAAACAGAAACAGGGGTAACTATCATGAAACTAGACGCTGAAATGGATCATGGTCCAATAATCGCCCAACAAAAAGTAACTATTATAGATTGGCCACCATATTCAAATGATCTAGAAGAAATACTAGCAAGAACCGGAGCAAATCTTTTATCTGAAACATTGCCACTTTGGATAGAAGGCAAAATTGAGGAAAAAGAGCAAAATCATAACATAGCAACTTATTGTCAAAAAATTAGCAAAACAGATGCTGAACTAGACCTAAATGATTCCCCTGAATTGAACCTGCGAAAAATACGAGCATATCATACTTGGCCGGGGGCATATTTTATTGATAACAATAAAAGAATTATTGTTAAAAGAGCACATATAGAAAACGGTGAACTAGTAATGGATAGAGTCGTACCTGAGGGTAAAAAAGAAATGGGTTACAAAGACTACATGAATGGTAAAAAATCCTAGTCAAGATAAACTCCAGCTTCAGACTCTAAGATAGTTTTATATTCTACTTTTACAGCCTGTTGCATTAAATTCAAAAGAAAAACCACAGCCAAAATACATTCAAATACAAAAAACACCAATCCTTGATTTGCTTTTTGATTAAGATGTCCTAGTTCCATTTATTGTCTTTTCCTAAAATCTAATCTTTTTAAAAGATCTTTGACTCTAGACGCTCCTTTCCTAAACAATGTTTTGTATTTATTTTTTCTAGAAACAATAGCCCTTTCTGCTTCATCACGTACTATATCTATGGCTGTATACAAATCTACCTCTTCCGCAACAACATAAATCTGTTTACCTCCTGGTTGAGCTATATTAACCTCGGCTTTAAATATGTCCCCTGAATTGTGGTGTTTGGTTGTTCTTCCTATTTCAACCTCACACAAAACCTCACCTTTTACATCCAAAAATTTCTCTAAGGAAGATATTTTTTTGGATACATACTCATCTATCGCAGGTGTTAAATCAAAATTCTTTGATCTTATTTTTATTTTCATATACGACATTATAACATTTACAAGTACACACCCACAACTTTAAACCAATTGCATTCTTATAAATTTTTGTTATTATCATAGAGTATTTCTAATACATTCTGCTAAGCTTTAGTCGGTGGAGTGAGATTGGGATAGGACCCAATCGCAAGACCGAAGCCTGACGAGGTAAGGTGGGGTCGGAGGATTTTTCAACAGAAAAATACCTGTGACCCGAACCTAGGAGGCGCCTGCAGAAATAATGGGGTTTTGTTAAGATGTTTTAGAAAATCAATACATTCTGCGATAGCTCAGTCGGTAGAGCGCCTCCCTGTTAAGGAGGATGTCCCAGGTTCGAGCCCTGGTCGCAGAGCAAAGAGCTGATTTTAGAACAAGAAGAGTCTTTCACATTATGGTGTAAGGCTTTTTTTGGTTCGAAAGTTTTTTGAGCATCAATTCTTTGTTGCACCCTTTCTGCAAGTATTTGAATTGATGTCTTCAATGTATAGCTCACATTTGAGTCAGTTAGAACTAGGTTCGAAAAAATATGACTCAAAAGTATCCTTCTTTCTGCCGGAGTTCTCTTCTCATATATTTCTCTTGCCCTTCTAGACAAATCTATTATGCTCAACCAGATCTCAAAGTATTTTGCCTCATCCGTTTTTAGCTTCTTTAGTTCTTCCTGAATAACAGCCTGTTCTTCTACAATTTCCTTATTTTTTATTTCCCAGAAAGCCGGAGTAATTTTTTCATCCAACCTATCGTTGTATAGGTTATCTAATCGCCTCTGTAATGAGCTATAACGCTCATTAAACCTATTTATAGTGGTTTCCTTGTATTCTATCTCTTGAGTGTGATTAGCCTTAATTTTTGCTTTTATTTCATCCGCTTCTTCTGGTGTTATGCTTTCAAAAAACCTGAAAACATCAAATAACTTTTCCTCAATCTTTCTTTCTGGAGTATATCTCTTTTGAGAGCAGTTTTTATAGTGATTACAGTGATAATAAACGATACCCTTCTGTATTTCTGCTGTTATTGTTCCCTGACACTCACCACAAACAAACATCTTTCTAAATTGAAACTCGTGCCTGTTGAATTGAGGGGTTTTCTTACCGTTTCTTATATCTCTTACTTTATTAAACAACTCTTTAGTAATTATTGGCTCGTGCGATGCTGTGGGTATAAGCTCACCATTCCATTCCATAGCACCGTAATAGAAAGGATTATTCAATATGCTTTCCATAACGCTCTTAACAACTTTTTTACCCGACCTAGCCCTGAATCCTTGTTTATGCAATGTCTCTATAACGGCTCTCATCGAATAGTTACCTGAACCATACAGATCAAATGCTTTCTTGATATACGGAGCTGTTTCTTGATCAATAATATGAATCTTGTGACCTTTTTCTCCAACTGTTTTATATCCAACAGGAGGTCTAGTTGGAAGCCAACCTTGAGATAGTTTTTCCTTTTGACCCTTTTTTACTTCTTCGGAAAGATTGTTAGTGTAAAAACGAGCTATCGCAACCTTCATATCCCAAACAAGATTTTCGTGGGCACGAGTATTTTTATTTACAATGAAGTTTTCTTTTACGAAGTGAACTTCATTTGCGAGATTTTGATATATCCAGTCGCTTACAACAGCACCATCTTTTAAATTTCTTGTTAATCGATCTATCTTTTCGCACAAAATACAACTGATTTTGTTCTTAACAAGATATTGAAACATCTCATTAAATACAACCCTTATCTGCCTTCCACTGGCAGACTCACTAATTCTAAAAACTTTTACAACCTGAAGCCCTTTCTTATCAGCATACTCTCTTAAAAGCTTCTCTTGGGCGTCCAGAGAATAGCCAGTTTCCTCTTGTTCTCGTGAAGAAACTCTGCAATAAATCACTGTTTTTGTTTTCATACAATGTTAGTCGATGTTAGGAAATGTTAATAATTGTTAATGTCCAAAAATTAAGACATATAACCGACTTTTCCTTCTGATTACCAGTAAGGAAGAGTTTTATTTTTATGTATCAAATGATGTGATGAAGTAACTGCGATGCCTTATCATCCAATTCAACATCTGAAATATTTCGATACTCTTCAGAAGGCTGGCGAGAGTCGGCAACTCGTTTTCCCAGCTTTCGCAAGAGCACCTAAATATTCCTTATGAGATTAAAAACCTCATTTAGCAGAACAAGTTTTACCTGATGCCCTGACAGCAGGTTTATCATTTGAATTGTTAGTAAATAACAGCACCTCTGAAGAAGGAGCTAATTCTTGAGAAGTGCTGTTATTTACCAACACCTCCTTTTGTTTATCCTCAAAATCAAACTTGGCGAGCAAATCAAAAAAAGCTACGATATTTGTATCGACGACTTTATTTTGATATTCAGCTCCTAGTTTGTTTTGATCCATAAGCTCCAGAACAAAAGTCTGTAGCTATATGATACGGAGACAAAGCAAGAAAAATTGAAAAATCAAAAAATAAATCTGCAAGTATAAAACAAGTAAAATTACTTGTTTATTTTTGAAAAGAACAAACCAAATAGATGCATAAAATAGCTGTATACAAGTAAAAAACAAGTGGTATTGTGGATAAGTTCCTATTGACGATTCATCTCCCTAAACAATTTTTGAATCATTATTTCGGTTATAGGAGTTATTACTATCCAGAATATCAATAGCTGTATAGAAAATTGTTTCCAACCGATAAAAACAACATAAACAAAAGAAGCGAACAATATTAGTCCTCCGGCAAACTCAATTTTGTTACTAGACAAACCTTTTCCCAACATTCCAAATCTATAAACAAAGTATCCTATGAAGCAGAGGATGATAGAAATTAACATAGTGGTTATTTTTTAGTTGGATTAAATAACCACATTAAGAAAGCAAAAAATGCACCAACAATAAGTGAAATTAGTATTTTTTCCATAGTCCTTTGAACGGTTTTAATCTGGTGACAAGCAAAAAGCTCCCCGCCAGCGATGACTTACGCCACCCACCTGCAGTTTCCCACAGGGACCGTTCAAAGTGCTCTGACGAAGAGCTTTTTACTTTGAACGGATTTTGACCATATCCTCAAAATGTCAGCATTTGTAAACAATTGAAATGTTATCAAATGTTATCATTTCGGGGGGTTAGGTCTTCTATTAAGTTGTATTAGTATTGTAGCAAAAAACCCTCATCTTTTGAAGTGAAGATGATGGGAGCTATTTTTATAGTATTATTTATCCCAATGTATCACTCCACTCTGTTAGATGTTGGCAATTATCCATATCAAGAATTTTTTTATATTCTTCAAAATTTTTATCCAAATCTTTAGTTATATCTTCAATTTTTCTACCACTAACCTCATCAAATTCTCTCTTTTTACTGTAAAGGTAATGTTTTAATGATCTCTCTTTCGTTTCTGTTGTAGAAAAACTCATTGTCACCAAAGTCTCACCTCTCTGGAATGTAGATGGTTTAGTAGTCCCATATCCTGTTTGAAAATTATTTAGAACATCATCTTTTATAATTTCTCTACAAGCTGAACAGTCGCATATTTTTTCAAAAAACTGTTCTTTAGTTTTTATTTCTAACTGACGCAATACATACAACATATCCTTGAGATTCATCCTTCTGTGAAGTGGATAAAAATAGAATTTAGCCACAGGAATTCCGCCACCAACTGGGACAACCTCCCTAGATTCTCCATACTCCATTCCGTGCGACACTCCACTTAAAGCTTGAAACTCTTCACTGGTCAAACAAATTGAGAAAAAACCTCCATATAATGAATAAATGGGCTTATCTTTAGAGTATAACATCTCAATTATTTTCCTATATTTTTTTAGACTTTCAGATATTTCCTGATGTTCGGAATAATCATCTATCCACAACAAAAACCCGTCTGCATTAGTCTTTTTATACTTATCTACAATTTTATTTAAGAGATTATCCTCACTTTCACCAATCTTTCCCTTATCAAAAACTTTCTTACTTATAACTATTTGTGCAAAAACTTTTTGATTAGTTGAAGCTAGTTTCTTGGCGTTCTCTAAAAAAATAATATTCTTATCTAACCAAAACTCCTCATCTATATAAAAATAAGGTGCAACTAAAAAATCTGGTTTGTTGCATATTTGCAAATCACTTTGTTCAGGATCCTCTTTTCTGGCAAATTCAACATATTTCTCATAGTCTGTCAGGATTTTATTACCATTCTGAACAACATTTTCTTGGTAAGAAAGAATATTCTTTGTAAAATTAGTGATAAAATCTTCACTCATAGTTTCAGATTTTATAGAACCTTTTACAAAATCATACTTTTCTTGAGTAGTTTTGTTCTTGTCTATTATATTTTCAGTATAGCTAACTATTAGATTATCGACAGATCTCTTTATGCCACCATTCGCTCCAGAAATATAAGATTGATTATGCTGGAAAAGATGACTGATTGGATCTATGAAAAAAGGTTTATTTATGGTTTTCTTACCAACAAACAATGCTAGTGTATTTGGAGAAGAAGCAACCATATTAGCATTTATAGCAACTGTGTTATAACAATTTTCAAAATTACCATCAAAATACTTTTGATCTGCATTTGTTCCGTATCTTAAAATGTGTTTTACATTATTCATATCGACAGTAATTGTTGATAATTATTGTTTTCTACAGAATAAGAATATCCCTCACTTAATATTCTATAAGCTCCATCCCATATACTATGATTTTTACTTTCCTTAAGAACAACTTTATTTTTGCTTTCTACATCAAAAATAATTAAACCACAGCCAACCTTCTCAGCCTGCTCCTCAAGTTCCATTGAATATTTTTTTTTAGGTATACAGACATATACTTTTTGTGCACCAGAGGAACAGTCTTTCGCTTGGCTAATAGCTTTTTTCCAATCATTAAGTTTGAACTCCAGTGCACATAAATTACCTTTTTTATCTATATAGACGAGATCAATACTTCTGTTGTAAAAAGGAACTTCTACTGCAAAACTGACATTCTCTTTTTCTAGAATTTTACAATAGTCTAAAACCATTTGTTTTTCAGAATAATTAGATATCATATTCTTTTTCATATAATTTCTCTAGTTTATTTTTCTTATGTATAAGTATAAATATACCCATAAAGACATACACCACTACAAAAATATTAAATATCAAGAAATAATCATTGACAAAAGTAATACTGACTCCAACAAAAGAAAGGATAAAATGGACAACACCTACAAATATAATAACAAAAAAGGAATAGAATAGATAATCATTATATTTTTTGCAATAAAATAGACATTTTTCTAAAACAGAAATATCATCAATTTCTTTAGACAGATTCTTTAAGGCATCACCATTTACAACAATACCGTCTTCGTTCTTGTATAATCCAATTGATTCAGGAAAAATTACTTTAGACAAATTTTCCACCTTTCTCTTTTGTATATATTTTTTGATTTTCTCAAAAAAATCACTCAAATCTTTTTTTCCTATATTAAGTAAACTCGTTGTAGACAAAATAATACCAACAGCAGGTGACAAGAATAGAATTATTGAAGTTATAATATCTTTATTATCCATAATTTATTATCCTAATACTTTTTTTGCTATCTTACTTTTAGTTGTAGAATCAGGATATTTTCTATAAACATACTCTATTATTTTAGTAAGTGAAGCTTCATTAAACCTTTTTTTGGTCGTATCCAACATACTCTTCTGCTGTTGAGATAATACTTGATATAAGTTTTTCTCAACATATTTCTTTCCTATTTCAGTTAGAAAGTATTTTTGAGTAACATATTCTCTTTCTTGAGAATCACTCAAAGAATACTCTTCTGCTAGAGCAGAAAACTCCTCTGCCTCCTCAAAAGCAAAAGTATTTTTCTCATCTTCTGCTTTTATAAAATTTATTTTTATAAAAAATTCTAAATCTTGCAACACATCCTTTGACATTGGACCAAAATCCCAGTCAAAAAATTGAGGTAGATCAATATCATCAAATAAGCCCTTTTCTTTTATAAAATCTTTGTATACTTCTTTTTCAAACACAAACATCATTTTAACCAATCTTGTTCTTCCAAGAATAGGTTCACTGTAGTCATCTGATTTTCCTTTAGAGTAGAACAGTAAAAGAAGTAAATCTCCAGATGTTAATTTCATAATCATATTCTACCAATTTCTAAACTGTTTGTGTAGTGGATATCAGCATATTTATTTCTTTCAATGAAATACTTGGAAAAGGGTATTCTTTTATCCAATCTATTTTTCTAAAATCGTCCATCAGAGCGAGCAAGAGAAAGGCCGTAAGGCCTTTTTTCTTGCCTGCGAAACAAAGCGAAGCTTTGTGTCCAGGGCTCGAAGGGATTTTCGGTTTACAAACTCAGCAGAGTTTGTCGAAAATCGCCGTTTTTGATTTTGTTGAGTGTCGACGAAACAAAATCAAAAAAGAGCACCCTGGTCAACAGGTGTACAGAATCTGTAAGATTCGAGTCCTGGGTTATGACTACCATCTCAAATCCCAACCCATCTTGATTAGCCCAGGTCCATTACTATATTATTACTTGCATGAACAAAACCAAACTAATGTTATATATTGTTACAATACTGTTTGGAATATTCATGTTTATATTTGGCGGATACGATGACAGTCCGGGAGCACAGTTACTTGGATTTATTATAATCGCTATCGGTATTATTAAAATAATAAAAAACAGAAAGAAAACTTAATTGAATATGAAAAATAAATATACTGTAGGAAATTTCGCTTTAAGGGTTGGTAAATCTGGCACGGGCAAAGGACTATTTGCTGTAGATCCAATACCAAAAGGCTCTTGTATTATTGAATACACCGGAACTCCGGTTGAAGAAAAAGACCACTATACGAACAATAGTAAATATCTTTTTTGGGTAGACAAAAACGTAATGATAAATGGAAACATCTCTTCAAACAAAGCACGCTATATAAACCATTCTTGTAGACCAAATTGTGAGGCCGATGGACCAAAAGGGCGCATTTTTATATTTTCAAAAAGAAATATTAAGCCCGGAGAAGAACTAACTTATAACTATGGCAAAGAATATTTTAATGTTCATATAAAACCAAAAGGTTGTAGATGTGTTAAATGTATAGAAAAAAATAAAATCAAATAACATATCCTGGTGGAGGCCAAGTGTGAAGCAGCATCGCTAGGACAACGTAAAACACAAAGTGAATTAAATACGCGTAAACGAATCCACCTCTGACACGCAGCATTAGATATGGAAAAATAAGAGATGAGAGGAATGCGCTACCACTCATAATCAAGGCATATGGTGTCGGAGCTCCATTCAAAAGATACAAGACAACGTGTGCACCACCGAAACACACAATATAACCAATTACCACTTTTTTCAGAGAATGGAATCTAAAGAACAACTCTAGCACAAGAACTGTGACCAAAAGTTGTTGAACTAAAATCTCTATTGATTTTGGAAGAAAATACCATTGAGTAGCTAACAATATGTCTGTGTAGGGAGACAAAACTGGACCAGTTGGAACCGTAAACTCTGAGAACAAATAAATGAGTCCCAAAATTATACCAGAAGAAACAACACTCAATGCTCCATATAACCATATGTGTGAGTCGTGATCTAACCACTTACTATATACACCACGAAAGTTAAAAACTGCCACAACGGCCCAGATCAAAAAATATATAGCTATGGCTACTGGTGAAGAATTATAGCTCAGTTCAAAACCAAGTAGTGGTAAGAAAAAATAATAACCTATATTGGCTAGTGTCCAAATGGCAGTTATTTCTCCTAAAACTTTATAAAAAGGAATTTGTGGATTTTGTTCTTCTGGCATCTAGTTATTTTATCATTTTAACAACTAAACTGGTATACTATTTATATGATAAACGAAAATGATAATTTAAAAATAAAAACTATAAAATTAGAAAATGGTAATGAGGTTTCATTTTGCCGAGAACGCGGAGGAATCATAACCTCTCTAAAACTTCAAGGTAAAGAAGTTTTATACATGGAAGAAGATACTTTTATTAACACTTCCGTTAGTGTTCATGGTGGAATTCCGATTCTTTTCCCAAACGCAGGACCAGTTGAGAATCCAAATTTTCCCAATCTAAAGGAACATGGTTTTGCCAGAACCTCTACTCAGTGGAAATCTGAAATAAACCAAACTGGCTTTAGAGAAATCTTGGAACCAGAAGAGAAAAATCTAGAGTCCTACCCTTACAAATTTATTTTTTCTTTTGAGGGTAGTTTTGAAGAAAATAATTCTTTTACCATAACTGAAAAAGTACAAAATTTAGAGGAAACAAAAAAACTTCCTTTGTCTCTTGGATTACATCCCTATTTTAAAGTTCCGAAAGACCAAAAATCTAATATAAAATTTAATTTCGAGGGTGGAGAGTTTATTGAGAAACAAATAAATCTTTGGTCTAATGGAGAATACATCTGCATTGATAACCCGAAAGTAAAAAATTCTTCTGCTATTTTAGAGATACAAATACCAGACTTGGGAACTCTAGTTATAGACGTTTCACCTGAATATAAAAAAATATGGATCTGGTCTCAACCCGAAAAAGATTTCATCTGCATTGAACCAATGATGAGAGATAAGGGTGGTCTCATAAATGACCCGGAACTTGTACCTGCCGGAGAAACTTACTCCCTCCAGGTAAATTACAGCTTAAAATAATCTATTTACCAAAAAACCTAACGAAATGATACAATGACTCTCATGAAAGAGAGCAGAATGATTAAATTTATAACCTCACAAAATCCCCTAACCTACGGAGTATCTCTGTTTATTTTTGTTGCTGTGGGTTTTATAGGATTTGGTAGTTATAAATACTACACACAAAGTGTGGATTTAAAATATACTCAAATACAGCTGAATGATTTAGCTGAAAAATCCAACCAGAACATTCTGATACTGAGAGAAAAAGTATTGGCTATGAAAAGTGAAAATACTGGTCTATATTCTTCTCTAGAGGCAGAACAAACAAGAAATGATCAATTCAGTGAACAAGTAGAATCAATGTCTGCAGTTGTTGGTCAGCTATACAAATTAAGTAAAACAGACAGAGAGCTTCTGCAAAAATATTCAAATGTGTATTTTTTAAACGAAAATTACACACCATCACAGCTTTCCGAAATTGATACTACTTTTTTGGTAAGAAAAACAAAACCAGAAAGTATACATTCAAATATCAAACCTTACCTGGAAAACATGCTAAAAGCTGCTACAGCCGATTCGGTACCTATTTTAGTACTTTCGGCCTATAGGTCATTTGGTACACAGGCAGCCTTAAAAACCGGCTATAAAGTCACCTACGGCACCACAGCGGCCAATAAGTTCTCAGCCGACCAAGGATATTCCGAACACCAACTAGGAAGTACAGTTGACTTTACTACACCTGCTGGGGGTGAAACATTGAACGGATTTGATAAAACAAAAGGTTTCGAATGGATGACCCAAAATGCTTATAAATACGGATTCATTCTTTCATACCCAAAAGGAAACAAATTCTACCAATATGAACCTTGGCACTGGCGTTTTGTTGGAGTTGAATTAGCAACCAAAATGCACTCAGAAAACAAAAATTTCTATGATATGGACCAAAGAGAAATAAACGATTTTCTAGTTAAAATATTTGATTAATATCATCAAAATTAATCATCGTCTCTATCTCTGTCTTTTTCTTCCTTTCTTTCACCTTCTCTATCTTTATCTGAGACATCATAATCTTTTTCTTCTTTTGATTTTTTGTCTATATTTTCTTCTTTTTTATGTTCTTTTTCTATATCTCGTTTTTTCTTTTTTTTAATCACCTCATCTTCTAATTTTGATCTAATTTTTTTTAAATTTTCCTTACTATCATCATCCACATCTTCATCTTCTGTTAACTTATCAAAATCCTCCCCTTGTATAGAAACAGTATCTTCAAACACGGTCATTAGTTTTTCTGCGTTATCTTCATCACCCTTGTTTTTTAATTCTTCTATGTTTTTTTCTATTTTATCAAAATGTTTCTTGAAATCATCTTCAAGTTCCAGAACCTTATCCTCGGTCAAACTACCTCTAGAAGCTAGCTCTGCGGCTTCCTCAAGACGTGATATTGCATGTTCTGTAGATACTTTTGCTTTTGCCTTTGTTCCTATTGCCACAGCAGATTGAACGGTCTCACTAAATCTTTTTACAGGGTACAACACATCACCAGGTAAAGAATTATTGGCACCAAAAACAGTACTAGTTGTTAATACAAAAATTATCACTGCAGTTACCGGAAGAGCTATTCTTTTTTGTTTTGATATTTCCCAAACAGTAGAATAAAAAGGTGACCTCACTGGTTTTGAAATAAAATCTTGCTCTGGATTTTCTTTAATATACCTACTTAAAACCAATAACATCTCTGATCTTTCTTCAGGTGTTAACTTTTGGTTTTTTATTTTTGAAAATAATTTGTCCATATTTTATTTTTGTTTTTCTTCCAAAACCAGTTCTTTTAACTTTTTTATCGCTCTATTAATTCTAACAGAAACGGAATTCTCTGTTTGCCCCGTAATAACACTTATTTCTGATATAGTTTTCTCTTCAACATATTTCAAAAATATAACTTCTGAGTATAAATCCGGAAGCAGATTTGCCAATTTTATAACCTTTTCTCCATCTATTTTATCTGACCAAGATTTGGTATCATCAAAACCCACATCATATCCATCTTCAAACTTCTCATCAATAGACTCTATTTGATTGCTCCTGTTTGATTTTCTATACTCATCTATCACTAAATTATTAGCTGTTTTGTATAAAAAAGCACGCATATTTTTTATATCATTTCCCTTAGATAAATATAACCAAGTTTTCATAAAAACCTCTTGAACAATATCCTTTGCTTTTTCCCTATCATCTAGTCTAAAAAAGGCAAAACGAAATATTTCGTCAGAATAAAGTTTAAATGAATCAAGGAACATGTTTTGTATGTCTTTCATTGTTTAAGACGGTGGTGAAAGGTTTTTCTTACAACCATAAATAGAACCGACTTTCACATGTAAGTCAATACCAACTACCCCCGTCTACTCCAGTATAACAAATTATTTTGTTATAAAGTTTAATTTTATCTATTAATTAATAAAAAATATGAATTCTATTAAAACAGTAATATCTAATAAGTTTCTAACAAAAATAGTACCTGTAGGATTGAGTGTACTAATATTGGTGCCTTTTATCCCGGTAACAGCGTTTGCCGTCTCTGACACAACGCCACCAACTGTTTCAATTACACTACCATTAAGTGGTGCAACAATATCTAGTGTTGCCTCAGTTTCTGCCAACGCTTCAGATGTTAGTATCGCTTCAGGAGCCTGTGTAGTAACTATAATGGGCGTTAACTATGATGTGACAACATTAGTAAACTCACATTCTGGTGGAAGTAGCATATTTAACGGCAAGTGTGGCACTGATATGACATCTGTATACCAAGGCCAACACGGTTCAAGTACTTCAAGAATGTCTCCGTATGTTATACCAACCGCAGGAATAGCCAAAATAGAGTTTTATGTGGATGGTATATTAAAATCGACAGATAGTTCTTCCCCTTATAATTTCACGTGGGATTCAACCACTATTGCAAATGGTTCACACCAACTTCAGGCAAAAGCTTATGATTTATCGAACAATCAAACAAACAGTGCAATTATAAATGTTATTGTAAGTAATACTGGATCCACCACACCACCCGTAACGCCACCAGCAACAACCACACCTCCAAATATAGACAATATAGCACCTGTAGTATCTTTGTCTGTAGCAACATCAACAAAAGGACCTTTTTGGGCAAAAAAACTAAAGGTAACTGCTTCTGTTTCTGATAATGTTGGTGTAAAAAAAGTAAGATTCTATTTAGACGGTAAACTCATAAAGAAAGACGTTCATTCACCATACTCTTTTTTCATGAAAACCAAAAAACTATCTTTGGGTCAGCACACTTTAGTTGCAAAAGCTTATGATTTATCAAACAATGAAGGAGTTTCTTCAGTAGTAACATTTAACATAGACAGCAACAAAGAAACCCAAGAAAAAAAGATCAAAGAATACAAAAAGAATAAATCGTTAAAAAATTCAGATGACGACAAAGATGATGATGATTAAACAATAGGATGAATTTTTCTCACACAAAAAACACTAAAATTAGTGTTTTTTGTGTGATAATTTAGCAAATTTTTAATTTATGTTATATTTATAAAAGATAAAAAATGAATAAAAAAATAATAATATCAACCATTATAATATTTGTTATGGGTGCGGGAGCATTATATGCCTCATTGATCAAGTCCACCCCAGAAAAAGAATCGACCATAATACCAATAACCACCGAAAGCAACCAGCAAGAAAACGAAGATCTTCAAACAAATGCGGTAAAAACCTATTCACTATCTGAGATAGCTCTACACAAAACAGAAAACGACTGCTGGACCTCAATAAACGGTAAGGTTTATAATATTACTGAATTGATACCAAACCATCCAGCAGGAAAAGAAAAAATAATGAAGGGGTGTGGCATAGATGCAACTACAATATTTAGCCGAGTACCGAAACATGATTTAGACTTATTAAAACAAAATATTATGGGAGATTTAAAGTAAAATAATGAGAAAAATATTCTGGAACAGCATCTTAATACTAAATTTTTATCTGATAACTTATTTCTGGTTTTCTAATTCTTCTTATTTGATAGAAAGTAAAAACTTAAATGACATTCTCATTGCTGTAGGCAGGATAACAGGATTATTAAGCGCTTACTTAATAATGATACAGCTCATACTAATAAGTCGATTTTCCTTGATTGAAAAAGAATATGGTTTTGACAAGCTAAACAAACTGCACAGATGGATAGGTTCATTTTTGGGATTCTTCTTAGTAATACATCCATTATCTCTAATAATTGGCTATGCTGGAGTAAATGAAACTTCCCTATTTCACCAGTTTATGAATTTTCAGACTGCATGGGAAGATATACTTCCAGCTACTGTAGCATTCGTAATTATCATCCTCACGGCTATAATTTCTTTAAATAAAATTAGAAAGAAAATACCTTATGAGGTTTGGTACTTTGCACACTTACCTTTATATCTAGCAATTGTTCTATCTTTTGGACACCAAACAGAAACTGGGGATGTTTCTTCTGGCAATGCTATGCATTATTGGTACCTTATTAACATACTAACTTTTGGAATTTTGATTGGATACAGATTTTTGAAACCTGCCTATTTATTCTTCAAACATAAATTTGTAATAGAACGAGTTGTTAAAGAAAATGAAGACATATATTCTGTTTATATATCTGGTAAAAAGATGAGTGACTACAATTTTGAAAGTGGTCAATACGCAAACTTGATATTTATGCAAAAAAATATGTGGTTCCATCATCCATTCTCTTATTCAGATTCTTATAATGGAAATAATATAAGATTTTCCATAAAAGCTTCGGGTGATTTCACATCAAAAATAAACAACCTGAAGATCGGTACAAGAGTTTGGATAGATGGTCCTCTAGGCATATTTACATTAAAAAAGGCAACAAAAAATAAATACCTTTTTATAGCAGGAGGTATAGGAATCACACCAATACTATCAATGATAAAGTCAATAGAAGAAAAAAATGATGCAGTGTTGTTGTACTCTAATAAAACTGAAAAAGACTATGTATTTAATAAAGAACTTACAGAAAGTAATATTAAATCTTATAATTTTTATACCGAAAAAGGCCAAGACAATAGAATTGATATTGAAAAGATAAATAACCTTTGCCCAGATTTCAAAGAAAGAGATATTTATATCTGTGGACCATCTCAAATGATAATTGATTTGGTAAAAAAACTGGAAAACAACCTTGTACCAACAAGACAAATACATTTTGAACAGTTCAACTATTAGTCCATTGACTAAATAAAAAATAAGTCATCCAAAAAGTTTTCCACCATTTTTTGTGGTTTTTCAACAGTTAATACACAGTTTAGTCATTGATTTTTTCCACACTATATATTGATTTATTTTGAGTGAGGCAGATAATTATGGTAGCTTCTCCTCAAAGAGGAACTCCCTTGAAAAAACAACGTTTCGTGTATATCGAGAGTTATGAACTCGAGTTAGAAACAAATATTATATAAAGAGTTGCTTCCTCTTTCCCAAAGGATAAGCCACACAAGCCAAAGCCCTTCGTCAAGTACGGGGGCTTTTGGTTTGTACATGTACAATAGATTTGCACAAAAGATAAGCTTGTGGTTTAATATAGATTGAACAGTTCGTTCTATAAACCCTATTCCCCTCGCATGAGGCGAGGGCAATCGCGGGAGAAGCTGGGATGTCGTATCAAGAAGTACCCGGAAACTTGCACGAAATGGCAGTTCATCTCGAGGGTTTGTCGGTCGAGAGCTCTGTCAAAGGAATCCAGGAGTCCATCAAGAAGGACCTCGATCCGAAGAACGGATCCAGCCACTGTACCTGTGGCAACAAGATCAGCGAGGTCAGACGCCGGGCCGTTCCCGGCACGAAGCAGTGCTTGGAATGCGCCAGCAAGTCGGACCCGAGACGGGACAGGGTCCCGGCACACCTTCTCCGCCGCCACAGCGATCGATGACACCGAGCCCATAACTGTTCTCCCAGCACAGCTATGGACTCCTCACCTCGGCAGGTCCCCAACCTGCCGAGGTTTCTCATATATAAAACAAAAACCCGAAAACGGGCTTTTGTTAGAAAACATTATAAACACAAATTACATTTGACCCTCTGCACTGGCAGAAACACAGTGCTTACAAGATGACTTGTGTGTGACGACTAGAAGTACTGCTGACAAACCTACTAGAATATAAACTAGTTTTGCCAACATTGAACCTTCTCCCAAAAGAGAATCAACTAGATTATAACCGAATGCTACTAGAAGCCAATTTAGTCCACCAACTATTACAAGAACAAAACTGACCATGTGCAATGATTTCATATTATAAAATAATATTAATTAATAATTAAAACTATATATATTATAGCAACTATTTTTTAAATAATCACTCTAGGCTGTGTATTACTTAGACACCAGCCGCATTTCTGTGTCCGCCATTATCTGTCTTGTTTTGATGGCTAAATATAACCTTTCTCACTATTTCCGGATGACGAACTGAGTTCATAAAGAATTCTTGGCTATTTTCACTAGCTGTCTGAACTCTAATATTTCCAAACTTGAGCAAGGTTGAAATAAAACCTTGAACCTCAAGAGTAACATCCTGTATTTTTTCAAAACGCACATTAGACACCTCTCTGTGAAAAATATTCTTCTGGTCTACTATAATAATACGTTTTTCTGTAACATACCAAACATCCAAATAATACTTAGTCCATTCTACAAACAGAGAGATCCATAAAAAAAGAATCCATAAGGTATAGAAAAATAAAGATAGTGCCTCTTTGCTTCCATCAATCTTTATATTTATAAATAAATCTGGAAAAAACACTTTTAATAAAACAAAAGCAGCTGCAGGTAGTAAAGTAGCAAATATTATAGCCAATACATAACCAATAAAAACTATCCAGTGTTTACGAACCTCTATGATAACGTTTTCACCCTCCTCCAAATGTAAAGCTTTATACAACATTTTCTTAATAAGAGTTTAATGCTAAAAAGGCCACTACAAACAAACCAACTGAAACTAAGACAAAAATGGTTTCTGCAAATACTATTGTACCCTTATGGGTTCCATACTGAGTCCAGTGATAAGCAAGTATAACTGATACTATTATATAGACAGTAAAAAAAGCGACAAAAATGATAAGAAGTATTGGTAAATTTTCTATAAATGAAATAGAGACGTTAGAAATAGAAGGTATTGTAAACTGTGATGATGTCATGTGTTTATTATATCAATAAACTGAAATATCCCACTGTGTAAAAACTTATTCTTGTAATATTGATTTTTTGAGTTTTTTACCAACAACAAAATACAAAATACTCAAAAATGCCAGGGTTAAGGTAGTGACTGCGATATAACCCAAATATCCATCTATCTTGGCGTAAGACTGCCCCGCATAAAAACCAACACTAAATAGTATTAAAACTTTTGGTATAGTACCCAAAATACTATATCCAAGAAACTCAACCCAATTAACCTTAGCGATACCAGAAGCTATCTGTACCGTTGCTCCAACGCCATGAGCAAATTTTGCTACAAGAAAAGTTTTCATTTTATGTTGACTGAAATGATTTTCAAGAAATTCCTCACTTTTGTCACTATACCCCAAAAAATACCCAATTTTTTTTATTCTTGTTGAACTTCTCCAAAGTCTACCGACAGAGTAGTACAAGAAATCTCCCACAATATCTGCTATTGTCACCACAACATAAGCTACGAAAAAGTTTAACTTTCCAAGATAAGCCAAAAACCCCGCAATAATCATTATTATTGGACCTTCAATAATAGCCAATGGAAAAATTAACCAGTAAGTATACTCTTCCAAAATCATAACGATATCAGACAAAGAAATAAACATAATAAAATAATGACTCTTTACAAATAATAAAGCAACCCCTCAAACAGACTTAAAATATTGACTTACTTGTCAAAATTTGCTTTAATAGACTAGTAATTGCCGGCCATGGCCGGTGTTTTTAAATCAAATAAACTACTTATTCTATGGAAATACGAAATATTGCCATCATAGCTCACGTGGATCACGGTAAAACCAAACTTACTGATGCTTTAATGCGTCAGACTGGCATGGTAACAGCAGAAGATGTGACTATGGACTCAAATGCTATAGAACAGGAGCGTGGCATTACTATATATGCCAAAAATACTTCTATTTACTATCCTTCCAAAGACTCGGGGAAAGAAATTACTAAAATAAATATCGTTGACACTCCAGGACACTCTGATTTTGGTTCTGAGGTAGAACGAGTATTACGCTCCATAGATACAGTGCTTCTTTTGGTAGATGCCCAAGAAGGACCGATGCCCCAAACGCGCTTTGTCCTAAAAAAATCCTTAGAGTTGGGGTTAAAGCCCATTGTCATTATAAATAAAATAGACAAAACTGCTGCAAGACCAGAAGAAGTGCACGAGCTAGTTCTTGAATTATTTCTTGAGTTGGGTGCAAATGATGAACAATTGGATTTCACAACTGTTTACGCAATTGGCCGAGATGGAATAGCAAAAATGAAACTTGAAGATGAGAGCAAGGACTTAACACCATTACTTGAGACAATACTGCGCGAGGTCCCTCCTGCCTCTGGAGACAAAAATCTTCCAGCTAGATTACAGTCATTTAACTTGGCTTATGATAACTTTCTAGGAAGATTAGCTGTTTGCCGTGTATATGAAGGAACGATAAAAAATGGGGATTCTGTGTTTGTAAAGCAACACGACAGCAACAAAGTTGTTGCTGGTAAACTTACAAAAATATTTAGTTTTGAAGGAACCAAGAGAGTAGAGACCGAAGAAGCAGTAGCTGGAGATATTGTTATGATAGCTGGATTACCCACTGTCTACATAGGTGACACTATTTGTAAAGACGAAAATTCAGAAATGTTACCTTCCATTAATATTGATGAACCCACAATCTCTCTAAATTTTGTTGTTAATGACTCACCTTTTGCTGGACGTGAAGGAAAATATGTTACTGGAAGACAGATACGAGAGAGATTAGAAAAGGAATTAGAAATAAACGTCGGGTTAAAAGTAGATTGGAATGACAATACTCCTGCAGAAGGATACACCGTATACGGACGCGGCGAACTACACATCGCCATTCTCTTGGAAAATATGAGAAGAGAAGGATACGAACTTCAAGTATCTCAACCAAAAGTTATTACCAAAGAAAAAGATGGCGTTCTCCTTGAGCCATTTGAGGAAGTAACAATAGACATACCAGAAGAATTGGCCAGTGGTGTTATATCCAAACTAACAGAGAGAAAGGGGTTGTTAATGAACATCAAAACAGCACACAATCATCAAAGATTAATTTTTGAAATACCAACAAGAGGATTGCTTGGTTATCGTGGACAATTCATAGTAGACACAAAAGGCCTTGGAATTCTTGCTACGAGATTTATAGAATTTAGACCTCACGTAGGTGAAATAAAGCGTACCAATTATGGTTCAATGGTTTCAATGGAAGCTGGCAAAGTTCTGGCCTTTGCACTGGATAATCTACAACAAAGAGGAACGCTTTATGTTGATCCAGGAACTGAAGTATACAAAGGCATGGTCATTGGAAACGTATCAAAAGGTGATGATCTGTCTGTAAACCCAACCAAAGGCAAGCAACTGACAAACATGAGATCGACAAGTTCTGACGGTTCTATTTACCTTGCCGCTACCTACAAACTAGATATAGAAAAAGCTATGGAAATAATGAACGCTGATGAGTTTATAGAAATCACTCCTAAGTCAGTGAGACTCCGAAAGAAGACTGTGAGGAAGTAAAACCATTTCTATCTGCATCGTCGACGTGAAAATCGCCGATATGATTCCTTTTTATGTGGAAAGCTATGGCCTTGGCATCAAATGAGTCTGCGAAATCGGATATAAATTGTCTAACATAAAAACCACTGGAAACGGTCACCAAAACCTGGTCTATAGTAAACTCCTTTTCCAAATCATTAACCAAAACCTCTATCCATTTATTCAGTATTTCTTTTTGTCTAAAATCCCCTACTACTAATTTTATTTTTGACTTAACTTCGTTTAGAAGATCTACACCCAGTATGTGTCTGCGAGAAATATGTTCCACATTGAAAATTTCCACTTCATGACTAGGAATCTCTATCTCGTGTAATTTTCCACTTCTAGCCCACTCAAGGAGAGGCAAACCGTTAACTGGTTTTGATGAATAGGCTGGATATTTTTGTTCAAATTTTAAAACGTAATTTTCTAAGGATTTTTTTACTTCTATTGTGGTAGGAATGCTTGATTCACTCTTTGTCACCATACCCAAAACGTCATTTGTATCTGTGGAGAGACCCCAAAGCATCTCAAAAACATAACCTTTTTTCAAATCTAAATAAGTATTCTTCTCCTGTATTTCATCTCCAGATAAAACCAAAAGTAACCCCTCAGCAAGTGGGTCTAGGCGACCAGCATAAGTCAGGGGAACCCCAGAAAACTCTTTGTTATGCATTTTAAACCTCATAAGACACTGATTTGGTGTCTCTCCCAGCTTTTTGTATAGCAAATGTAGGCCACTATTTTTTTTCATATACTCTGATACAATAACCTATATGAGCAAAATTTCAAAACTTAGCACAGAGTGTTACAAGGGGGTAAGAGACTTCTACCCGGAAGATATGGCTATCCAGAATTACATTTTTGATACCTGGAAAAAGACAGCTGAGGAGTTCGGATTTGTGGAATATAGTGCTTCAATACTTGAACCAGCAGAATTATACCGAGCAAAATCTGGAGAAGAAATAGTAAACGAACAAATGTTTACTTTCACTGACCGAGGAGAACGTGAAGTTGCTCTTCGTCCAGAAATGACCCCCTCACTTGCCCGAATGGTCGCTGCCCAACGCAAATCTCTTAAATTCCCTCTTAGATGGTTCTCCATTCCAAACCTTTTCCGCTACGAAAAACCACAACGTGGTCGCAGACGTGAACACTGGCAACTAAACTGCGATATCATGGGGATTGGAAACCTTTCGGCTGATGTCGAAATAATTTCTCTCGCCCACGCTGTTATGAAAAGTTTCGGAGCAAAGGAGGAGGACTTCCAGATCTGCGTAAATGATCGTGCCCTTCTAAATGAAAAATTTGGAAGTCAAGAATTGATTAAATTGCTTGATCGTAAAGAGAAAATGCCAGCTCCAGAATTTGAACAAAAGTGGCTAGAGATATCAGGCAAAGAATTTGATCCGGACATTACACCAAACGAAACAATTAGTATGCTTTTGAAAGAGCTAGAGGAACGTGGCATAAAAAATGCCGTATTTACCCCCACCATCACTCGTGGTTTTGACTACTATACAGGTGTAGTATTTGAAGTTTTTGATACACATCCCGATAACCGTCGTGCACTTTTTGGCGGAGGAAGATATGACAATCTTCTTGAAATATTTGGAGTAGAACCTGTACCAACTGTCGGTTTTGGAATGGGAGATATTACTATTCGTGATTTTCTGGAAACACACGGACTTCCTACTTCAAAAAAATAGATGAAAAAAATAGTTTTTGATATTGAAACAAAAAATATATTTCAAGATGTTGGATCTAGTGATCCAGTTGATTTGGATATCTCTCTTGTGGGACTTTATGACTATGAAAATAATACTTATGACAGTTTTTTGCAAGAAGATTTTGGACGTTTGTGGAACATCTTAGAAAAAACGGACATGTTTATAACATATAATGGTGACCACTTTGATATCCCTCTGTTAAACAAATATTATAAAAAAGATGGTCGTGGGGATTTAGCAAAAATACGATCTCTTGATTTACTAAAAGAGATAAAAAACTCTTATGGTAGAAGAATGAAGTTAGATCAAATAGCAGAAGGTACATTTGGTATAGGTAAAAGCGGTAATGGTCTAGAAGCTGTGGCTTGGTGGCGAAGTGGTGAAATAGAAAAAATACGAAAATACTGTTTAGATGATGTAAGAATCACTAAAGATGTCTATGAATATGCATTAAAAAATAAAAAATTAATCTTTAAAGAGGGTCCTTTTACAAAAGAAATAAAACTTGATACTAAACACTGGGAACCTGTCTTAGAAATAAAAACTCAAAGTCTTTTTTAAATTTGCTTATTTATTTCATTATTATTTTCAGCCAATATTTCTTCCGCTTCTTCTTTTTTTATTAATCTTGATAGCTGTTTTATGTGTCTAATAATATGATGCCCAAAAATATAATGCATGACCAGAATTACGAAACTTAGCAATATTATCCCTAGTAATATATAAACTAGATATTTCTTAACAAAATGGACGTATTTGTTTTGAGATCTAACATCTATAGATTCATCTCTTACATTTCCAGCTTTATCTACCGCCCTGACTATCACCTGAAGTTTACCATCAACACTAAGGGGCACTTGGTAAGGACTTGCAGTCTCTATGAAGACAGGAGATTCTGTTGTGGGTTGATTTTTATCTATAACACCCACCTCATAGTGATCAATGCCAGAAAGATTGTCTGTGGTGAAAAATGAGACTAGAGTTCTCTCTGAAAAAATTGAGGCAGCTAAAAGATAATTAGCTTCTGGTGTAAACTCCGCTGGTGGTGCAGTATCTATTCTAGTCAAAAAATGTCCTGTAGTACCCCAAACACCGTTCTTTATAGCTTTGATATGAAAATACCACAGACCGTCTTCTAGGTTCTCATAAGATTTTATAGTATCTTCTGTATCAATATTGTTGTCAGGAATAGTAGCTGGTTTATTATCAACTTCAAAACTAAATCCCGTAACCCCAGGACCTTTTACCCAAGACAAAACAGGACTATCATTGTTATACCAATCTGATTGCACAGGATGTGTTTCTGAATAAACCTCCACCCCATCTGGTGCTTTAGGTAAAAGCGTGTATTCTGCCCTACCTAAATCAAGAACAGTTTCTGTACCCATGCCATCGTTTAATAAAATTTTTGAACGAGAACTAACAGAAACCACTGCTCTCCCGGTCGCCAAAACTTTAAATGTAATAGTTCCTACAAGTCCTGCTTCTGTGGTTATACCATTTGGTACAACCCCCACATAACTAGCCGTACCTTGTGTATTATCATAACCAGGTGGTTCCACCCAAACCCCAATAATAGAAACCCCTCCTGTGGGATTGGTAATTGCTAATTTATTTTTATCAAAGTTTATCCTAACCTCAATACCATTTACACTTTTACCTCGCGTATTAACAAAAATGGGGACTTGAAAAGTAGATCCCTCTACAAAACTACCTGTTCTTGGGGATAAATAAACTTCAGAATGTGCCAAAAGCTTTGAAGCTTCAATGTTTATTG
The DNA here is from genome assembly GCA_964507615.1 of uncultured Candidatus Saccharibacteria bacterium. Lineage (GTDB taxonomy): Bacteria > Patescibacteriota > Minisyncoccia > Phycocordibacterales > DATDWN01 > C7867-006. The sequence continues at coordinate 40,070 of CAZDPS010000006.1, forward strand.
TTTGAGCACTCAAAGAACCTGTCACAAGTAGTGACAAAAATAACAAAAAAACTATTTTTCTTTGAATATTCAAAATCATATAGATTCTATATCCTTGATTTCTTTATTTATTGTTTTTTCAGCTTCATTGATATCTTTTTTAATACCTGAGATAATCTTGCGTTCTGAAGTACTCAATTTTTCATTTTCATAATTACTTATGTCTTCACGTATGATATCAAACGATTTATGAGTTACCTTTTCTGCTTCACCAGACTCATGTTTTATTTCTTTTTGTCTAAACTTATCTCTTTTTAAATGAAAATATATACGTAGCAATAAGTAAATAACTAGAACAAGGAGTGTAATGATCAATAACCATAACTCATAACTCAAGTCTGAAAACAGATTACCCACTTTTATTGTTATTATATTGGAAGTCTGACTGTTAGTTTTATCCTCTTTTATCATAACAGCGGAAACAGAATAAGACCCTCTTTTTAGAGATTTTGGAATTATCAGACTAAAACCTCCATCTGTATCTGCCACACCGGTTATAAATATTTTTGATCCATCTAGAGCAACAAATGTCACCAACACTTGTGATCTAGGATATTCGGATAACCCCACAATAGATTTCTCACCATATTTTGCTCCAGTCATTATCTCAGGAGCTTTTAGTGATGGTTTAGGCTGAGAAACCTCTATTTCCACAACTGGAGCCGGAGGAACTGGTTCCTCTCTTGCAGGAGCTTTGACAGTAGCTTCCTTTACCGAAAAATTAGCTCCGATCAAATCACCTGTTATATCAGTTCCCTCACCATCATTTGCTAAAATCTGTCCAGATCTAAAATAAACTCTATCAGAACCAACACCAGTAGCACGTAAATTAACAGTAACCGCAGTTCCTGTGGTCCCCTGAAAACCACCCAAAGCCACACCTTCAAATCTTACAGAACCAATACTTTTTAGAAAAGTTGGCTCTGTAACCCAAAAATTAAGTACGGAAGTAGATTTAGAAACCGATTCAATAGAAAAAATAGATGTTGGAAATAAGACATCTCCAGATATTGCATTAAAAGGCACGTCTCCTGTCGCTATTATCCTTATAGTTACTCTATCTCCAACTTCAAAACTACCTCCAGCTGGACTTATTGACAGATTTGCAGCTGAAACCAGTATCGGAACAAAAAATATAAAAAATGAAATTATTGAGTATTTCTTTGCCATTTTTTTTGAAAGAATAAAAACATAACCAACAACATTATTATACTAATAATTAAGTAATCTTGATACCACCTAATATAATTTTGAGCTGTAACAACCACAGTTAGTTCATTTTTATTTTTATCTACAGCCTTTACATATATCTTTTTTGTTAGACTTTGATCTTCCAAAACATAAGGACTTTCCGCTACTTTATACTCACCCCAAAAACCCTCACGAACTTCGTAATGATCAATTCCAGATCCTTTATCCTGAGTACTAAATACAACAAAATACTTACTATCAAATATGCTTGGATCAATCCCAATGCTAGGCTTAAAATCTTCGGGTGGATTATTGTCATCTATTGATACAATCTCTTTAATACTAGATGAATCATTTGAAATTGAAATATCTAATGGTGTTTTTTTTACCACCACACTGGTACCAATTCCGTCATTTTTTAATACCTTCGCATCTTTAAAATTGATTATTGCTTTTCCTTCTTGTTTTGCTTTAAAAATTACTGAAAATAAAAATTTTTCCTGCCCATTGAACCCTCCAGCGGTTATACCAGAAAAAACTATTTCGCCCTTTAAATTATTAGATGGTTTTTCTATCCAAAAATTAATAGATGAATTACCATCTATGATTTCTTTTATCTCAAGAACATCATCAAAAACAATTTTTCCCTCAACCGCATTTACAGAAACACTGTCTGTATCTAGAAAAACCTTTACGATAAAATCCTCGTTTTTTCCATATAAAATCTTTTCTGTCTGAAAAAACATCTCTGCCGAAAAAGATGGTTTAGGAATAAACCATACCAAGAGAGTAACAAAAATAAATAAAGATTTAAGAAAGTTTTTCATAAGTTTATTTTTAACCTGTCCAGTAATAAGCCATGATACTAAAGTCTACTAAATCTACCTTACCATCAGCATTTAAGTGTTTTTTCTCTCTTGTAATAAACTCTGGACTAAGAGTACGTTTATACCAATACGCTGCTATAGAAAAGTCAACCAAATTACACCTTCCGTCTTCGTTTAGATCACATTTTGTTATTTTTTCTGTTGGTTTAACAGTTACATTTTTTGTTCCAACAATAAATCCCACCGTATTACTAAAAGAACTTATCTCACCTCCGACAGAAGCTTTTGATTTTGTGGTATGTTGTCCCAACTCCAGAACAGAAGTATCAAAATTCCTTAGATATATTCCGTCTTTATCACTAGGTGTCTTTTCAAAAAATTCATTTTCAGAATTAACATTTATTATGATTTCAGACAAAGGAGAGCTTTGACCAAATATAACAATATTATCGCCCTTTTTAACTTCGCTTTTGTCTACTGCTATGGTAGGAGCAATAAAGATACCACTTATTCTAGTTATAGCTCCAGATGTTATAGATATAGAAAAAGTAAAAGGACTAGAACGTATACCGTTTTTGTCTTCTCCATAAACTGAGAAAGTATAATCTCCTGAAGTAAGATTTGTAATTTTTGCTTCAAATTTACTATCTGGACCAGCTATAGTAGTTAAAGCTAATTGACCGTCTTTTAGAAAAGTAACCTTGCTTAATGGATAAGCTCTACCAGAAAAAATTACTCCTGTTTCAGAGATGGTTATTATTCCTCCACCCCCACCACCACCTCCTCCTCCGCCACCCCCTCCGCCAGATGGCGGTGTAACCGGACTACTTGGAGTTGCTGAAACTTGTGTTGAAGTGGCTATGGAATTACCAAAAGAATCTTTAACAACGATAACAAAATAATATGTAGTTCCATTTGTAAGACCTGTACGAACAGAAGAATTGACATTGCCTAGTGAAGTATATGCGTAAGGACCTCCAGAAATAGTTGATTGACCCACAGAATATCCAGAAGCTGTCCAACCTAAATACCCTGTAGAGCTAGTCCAAGAAAGAGAGGCTTGACCATTCCCTGACGTGATAGAAACTGACGGGGTTGAAGCAAACGGAAAATACAAAAATCCAGAATTGTCTCCAAAAGACAATGATGTGCTGGTCCCTATAGACATCTCTGATATTACACCAAAAAGTTTGAAGCTAGCAGATGATCCATAACCACCCGCGTTCATAACTGGATCCAGAACCTTATAGTTGGTAGAAGTAAATTCTTGAGAAAAAACAGGTCTTATACAAAAAAATAAAATTATAGATAAAAACCAAATTATTTTTTGTAAATTTTTAAAATACATAATAAATAATGAAAGAATTCACTACTTATTATAAACCAAAAATTATTTTTAACAAAACACCGTTTTTAAAGTAATTATTGTGAAATAGTTGGATTTGATGTGTTTATTGGGGCCACTTCTATTATCCTATCTGAAGCTGGGTTGTAGAGGATAGCTTTTCTAGATTCTGAAAAAATTAAGACTTTATCTCCTTTTTGTGCGTTCATAAAAAATGGCTGATCTTTAAGTTTTTCTGGGTCAGAAACTGTAGCCATGGTTGGAGTTTCATCTGTTGGTAAAACCATATGTCTACTTACCATTTTTATTACTTGGGACAATTGTTTCTCTGGATTTTCTGATATATTAGTTTTCGTTTTTTGATAAAAGTAATACGTAGTACCCATAGCCAAAACAAGAAGCAAAACGAGCACTACTATCAGATATCTAAATTTTGATTTTTCTGAATTTATATTTGGTTCCATAATCAACAATTATATCACAAATTAAAAAATTGCTAATCTTCAATCATTTCCTCATAAATCATTAGTGAGATATCACTGATTATCTTTTCTAAATCAGTATATTCATAACCTTCTGTCATTATACAAAACACATACGGTTCTTCGTAATTCTTTGCATACACTATTCCACACTCATGAAGTTGTCTCTGAAAAACATCTCCAGTTAACATATTTATATCAGTTCTCTCCGCAAATTTATGAGCCACTAATGTACCAGTGGGTAATTTTGCTACCGCACCATTTTTATAGCTTGTCTGTGTAAGAATATCAAGAGCTTCATCCGAATATTCTTTAGTTAAATATGAGGCGTTGTATAAAATACGAAAAACATTAGCATACAATCTCGCGGTTATAAAATCTTCCTTCTCACCCGTAGGTTTGTACAATTGAATACCCAAAGCCTCCATTATTCTATCAAGAAAACCTTCTGGATAATAATTAAAAAGAAGTTGTGCAGCTGTGTTATCAGAATAAACCACAGAACGTCTCATTAACTCTCTTAAAGTATATGATGATCCAATTTTTAGTGATTCGAGAGGTTTTATCACTTGATCATTATAAAAATTCTGTTCGCCTGAATAAAATATTTCTTGATCCAGTATTCTGGGTTCTACTTCAGCCAGTTTGAAACCCCCAACAAGAATAGGTATTTTTAAAAGACTGGCTTGGTGATAAATATCTCCATCATTGACGCCGGCAAATCTAGCTGTTTTTAAGTCTCTAACAAAAACAGAAATCCTCTTAGCTTTGCCTGTTTTGTTAATCCCATCTATGACGATTTCTAATTTATTTTGCAACTCAGAAAGTTTTTCCGCTTTGTCATCATACAAATCACAATTCAAATTTGGTTTTATAAAATGAAGTTTTGAAATACATTTCTTATTATCTCTGTAATTATGAATTCTATAACCCAAAAAAATTCCAGCTACAACCCCTAAAACCACTACTACACATAGTGTAGTTTTATTTTTTCTTAAATTTTGTAATAAATTCATTATAATAATTTGGCTTATGGATTACTTGTTTCTGTAACAACTTCTGCCACCGGAGGCTCCACTGGAGCTACTTCAGGTAGAGGTTCATCTTGCTTAGGGACTTCTATTATAACAGGTTCTGGAACTACAACTGTATCTATAGGCTCTATTATCTCACTTACCACAATACCACTATCAGTTGTTGAAGCTGTTTCAGTGGTAGTAACCGGAGTAGTTGTAGATTCCTCACTTATAATAACATTTTCTAATACAGGCGCTACTGTGGTCGTAGTTGTAGCTGTAGTTGTCTCCTCTGTGGTTACAATAGGCAAAATATCTTCAGAACGAGAAGTAAATTCCTTTGAATCTTTTATAGCTATAGCAATCCAGTTAAACAAAATATCTCTATTGGCTTGTTTATTGAGTCTCACAGTAAATCCTTTTGTATCCCTCTTTGTGATTACAAACTGTATGTTCTCGTCAAACATTGCTTCTATTTCCTCTTCACTTGTTGTGGTTGCAAAAGCTATTGAGGCAGACAGAACTGGTGCTTCTATGTATTCTCTATCAAACACAACGTCTACAGATTTCGCGCCTTTCTTAACAACAGCTGTTCCACCGGTATCAGAAGTAAAGTAAGGTCTACCAAAGAATGTTACATCCCCGAGCATAGACAATGTCGTGCTTGCATTACCAATAGAATCCACCTCAAGTCCACCTGTAAATGTAGCTACGCCTGTTACAGACAAACCTCCCGTACTTACTTTATTTGCCACAACTTCACCAGCAAAATACGCATTTCCACTTGTATCAAAACTAATCACTATATCGTTTTCCAAATCAACCACTTCTGATGCAACTTCACTTGCTATTGTTTCAGTTGTACTTGCCACCGCTTCTGTACTTGTTGCGAGAATTACATCTGTTGTTGTGGCTTCAGTTGAAGTGGAAACTATAGAAGATATTATATTTGCAACAAGAGTAGAAGACGCGACTTCCTCACTAATTATTTTTCTTTTTACTCCATGTATTACTAATTTACCGTTGTTTAATGTCATCCTTAGACCATCATTGCTCTTGATCTCGTCCGTAGTTATAGTATTTGAAACCAATGCTTTTGTTTGTATTGCATTAGAAATAAACTCTGGTGAAATTATTTGAGACACCGCAGTTAATCTATCTGTAAACAATTCTGACTGTGATACAACACCTTTTTCTCTTTCTGCTTTGAGTTCCGCCAAAAATCCTAGTATTTGTTCATTTCTTGATTGTACCCCTATAGAACCGCCCTCAATGACACTATTTATTGTATTTTCTGATGATTCTGACAATTCTGGCTCTAGTCCTGTTTCCAAAGCCAGAGCTTTGGCTCTCTCTGCCTTGAGCTCAGTCCAATCACTCATTGCCAAATCAACAGACTGTCCACCATAATCTATTAGATTCACAAACATCATGATAGTTGCACATTTTCTCCCTGGTATGTACATGTCACTCTCTGGACATTCTGTTAGTTTATCAGGGTCAATTGATTCAAGTGCTTTACCCAAAACTCTACCTGACAAAGTTGCTTTCATTGCATGCCCAGGAACACTAGATGTTGTGAGATAATCTCCAACACGTATCATCCCATTCTCAGTTGAAACTTTTACAGGAACACGACCAATAAGACCGATTGGATAAGAGTTCTCTGTGTATGCACCAGAAACAAAACCAGGGTCTGTTGAAACAACTCCAACCATGTTTGTTTCATATTGATATCTAGATTTCTTCACAGCATGATTATTCATTGGATCTATTGTTACAACTTCTCCAAAATCAAGCACCTCTTGAGATGTATATCGTTCTGCCAAGTCTGCACCGGAAGTGTTTATTGTTCCTCCTGCTTGTGTATAAACATCTCCATTTGTAGAAACTCTGAACACAGACAAACCATCGGCTTGCAGGTTCAAAATGTCTTTATCTTGTGAGACTTTGTATTCATATAGCACTGGAGTTAGAACAGGTCTCTGAGGGTAAGTTCTGATACCACTACCCCAGACATCAGTATAAATTCCACTATATGATGGAAATATTCTTCTGAAGTTAAAATTTATTTGTATCCAAGTATCCTCTGAACCTGGGTTTATCAATCCTCCGTTTACTATACCAATAGGTGTTGAAGTCCCCAGGGCTGCTTGATTTTTTGCCGTTCTAACTTCGGCTGAAATTCCTCCTGTTGGAGTTGAGCTCATATTTGATTTCCAAACCAGAGTAGAATTTGAATTAAGTTTAGTACCCACAGGAGATAGATCAATCTGCTCTGATTTATATATACCACTTGCTACCCATCCCGCATCATAAACATGAACAGCTGTTGAAGTTGTGGTAGTTGCTGCACCAGCTATAGTAACAAACTTACCGTCTGATCTCTGGAATGATGTTGCACCATACGCAATGTTTGTAATATAAGCAGGACCTCTCACAAAAGATCCTATTGTAGATTGGTCACCTAAAGAAGTAAGACCTCCTGTTTCTTCTAGATATATAACAGAAGTAGTTGTTCCAAGGTTCCCAGTTTCTCCTGTTCTAGGTAGAGATGTTGTCGCCATAGTAGAACCTCCTATAACAATGAGCCAAGATCCATCTGGTCTAGGTAGGGCATGACTTCCAGGTCCAGGAGTCATACCTGTAAATGAAGGTCCTGCTACCATAGCATTAGAAACTGGATTATAAATGTTTGTCGTGGCCAGACCTACGCAGGAAGTTGCAGTTGCTCCTCCTTTCACAATTAGCCATTGACCATCTTTTCTTTGAAATGCAAATGCTCCTGGACCTGTACCGTTTGTCATAGCCGGCGCACCAGTAAATGTAAACCTCATTGTATATGGGTTAAATATGTTTGTCGTAGTTCTTATTGCAGAACAGCCAGCACCAAGCTGTCCAGGAGTCATTGTGGTGACCATACCCGGTATAAAGAGGTAATTTCCATCTGGTTTTGGAATCCATAGAGATCCCGCACCCACAGTAGTAACGGTTGTTGCGGCAGAAAGAGGTTGGGGTCCGACTGACATACTATTATTTACAGGGTCATAAACAGAAGACATTCCCGTTGCACCTCCATGCATGATAAGCACACGTCCATTTGGAAGAGGTATGAAAGACGCACCTTCACCTGCTCCAGTAGTACCACTAACAGAAGCAAGGTTTGGCCCAGCAATAAATGTATTTGCAACAGGGTCGTATATGTTTGTTGTGGATGATGCTGTTCCGTGACCCGCCATAACAATCAGAAATCTACCATCAGGTCTCTTGAATGAGATGGCACCTATACCTATCGCTGTTGTTGGAACAGTAGCGTTAGCAGTAAATGCCTGAGTCGTCTCATCATACAACATAGCGTTTGGAGTGGCATTACCCGCTATAACCATCCATTTACCATTTGGCAACTTCATAACAAGAGTAGTAGAAGCAGTACCAGTTGTAAGAGGTGCGTGAGTAGTTGTGGTTCCATTTGTAAAACCAGCATTTGTTATGTTTATCGTTGGTTCATAAGTTGAAGAAAGTAAAGCCAAAGCATTATTTCTACTTGCATCATTGCTTATGTTCACATAAACAGGACCAGAAGCAGGTGCGGTAGTAGAAGAAACGGCATTACCGAAATCAAACTGACTTCTATGTATTGCAGCTCCGTTATCTACTCTAACCTCATATAGTACTGGATCTGCATTGACTCTTCTGTATCTAGTAATACTACCTTTTCGAAGTCCCCACTCTTGGTCAAGAAATCTTGGTAATTCTCGTTCAAACACGAATTTGAATTGAACCATATTATCTAACGTTGAAGTAGACATGATCTTATCACCAGAGCTCCCTATTGGAATATATGTAGCAGAAGAACATAGAGATGGTGAAGTTGCTGTTCTAACGTAGGCTTGTATCTTACCCTCCTGGTTAGATGTCCAATTCAAAGTTGAATCAGGAGAAAGACCCGGACTACTTAGACACTCACTTTCATAATAAGTGTTCTCTTGGTTTGCATCATCAAGACCGGTATTGAAGTTCATATCATAAATATCTATAGATGTTCCAGATCCCCTTATAATTGCATATTGACCATTTGGCAACATAAACGCAGTCATTCCGAGACCCACAGCTCCAGCAGTCATTGTAGGAACTCCAGATGTAGTAAATGTTGGATTCTGTGCACCAGATGTACCAGGGAGACCTGCACCAGGATCTATCACGTTTGTGGTCAAAACAGATCCAGACGTTGTAGCAGTTATCATCATATATCTACCATCTTGTCTCCACATAGTCTGAGCAGCACCTTCAGACAGTTGTGCAGAAGGTCCAACTCCTAAGTTATTTGAGAAAGATCCTAATGCGTTTGTAGTCGTTGTACCAGTTTGATCATACAAGAATGATTGGTTAGCTGCTCCAGGAAGAGTTAAGAATAATCCGTCCTGTCTTCTAATAGAAAATGCTCCACCAGTTACTATTGTTGGTGTTGTAGGACCAGTGATCATTCTTCCTGCCAAACCGTTACCCACAAAAGGATTAAATATGAGTGTAGAAGTTGATCCTCCAACATAAATCAAAAATGTTCCATTATCTCTCTGCACGATATGTGTACCTGGACCCCATGTAGCACCTCCAACAGATACGTTTGTATATCCTGAAGATGGTGATGCTGAAGGATCATATATACCCCAGCTAGTAGTTCCCCCGACAAGAATCAAGTATTTACCATTTTGCAATAGAGCTGCAGCTGTTCCAGTAGCAGCACTTCCTGTAAGCGCTGGTCCCGCCGTAACAGCAGTTATTCCTCTCGGATCATATACCGAGGTAGCTGTTGTGGCACCTCCATGAATTATAAGATATCTACCATCTGGTCTCTTTAGAGAAATAGAACCAGCACCAACTGATCCTGTAGAAACTACGTTGGTTGCAAGAGTTGACATGGTCCCACCCTGTATACCATTCCAGACAGACGCTGTGGCAGAACCTCCTCCGTGGATAATTAGATATTGTCCATCTGGACGCAAAACTGCATGTCCTCCAACCCCAACATTTGCGGCTGTTACTGTTGTAGTTGCAGTAATAGATCCTTCTCCCTGCACCTGTCCATCTCTTATAGACACATAACCATTTGAAGCTGTGGTTGAAGCAAGTGTTGAACCTGAATAATCAAAGTCTGTGATTTTACCAGAGCCTGTTGATGTCTTCACTGTATCTCCGGTAACAGTAAAAATACTCAATGCTCCACTGTTTCCAACAGTGAATTTATCTAGACCACCTTGTTGCAATGAAAGCAAACCACCAGTTCCTCTTTGATCAAAGAGAACAGCAGAATTGACAGAGGTTGATGATGCAGAAAGAGTAGCAAAAGGAGATGATGTACCTATACCTAGGCGACCATTTGTTTTGTCCCAAACAAAATCACTAACAGCATCAAGAGCATTTCCTGTATTAAATTGTATACCTCCTGTACTTCCCGCTGCAGTAGCAGCCCCTGCGTTAACTGTACAATCTGTAGATACTCCTGCGTTGTCAACACAGTTTATTCCTGTTCCAAGGAAATTGAGTTTAGCTTCTGTTGGTAGATCTACTGATTCATTTTGAATAGTATGCCCTCCTCCACTTACAGATGTATCAGCATAAATTTCACCACTAGCATTAGTCTTAAGGGTACCAGCAGTTGTTGTTCCTATAGAAATCCTTCCCAAACTTGTAATTGCTAGAGCGGCTTGTGTTGTCGTAGCCGTCCCCGCAACAGTTGTTGTTGAGAAGTAAAGATTTCCTCCTGCGTTACGTAGTGTCCACTGTGCCAAGCCTCCTCCTGCACTAAGAGCTATTTGAGGAGCTGTTGTAGATGATATAGTCAAAACATTTGAAGGTGTGGTCGTTCCAATTCCTACATTACCATTGTCTTGTATTACAAACCTTGTTGTACTTGCTACGTCTGACACCG
>CAZDPS010000007.1:0-50891 GCA_964507615.1 uncultured Candidatus Saccharibacteria bacterium
TGTGACCCTATGGAGAATCGAACTCCACTTCCAGCCTTGAGAAGGCTGTGTCCTAACCGATAGACGATAGGGCCAATATTACTAAATTTCTAATTACTAATTAACCTAATTTCTAAACAAAACCAATTGGATTCCATATTTTCCACCTATGGGCGGAGGTATGATGGGCCCGGTGGCACAGGAAAAACTATAGCATTTTTAATTAAAAAATCAAAAACTTTTGTTGGCAATTGTTTACAACTTATTTTTTTAAATTTTTTTATTTGATATACTAAAATTAAACAAGTTCTTTGTGGGAGGAATGGCCAATGTAAAAATATCACGAGTCGTCTTCAACGTGGTTCAGATCTCTACATCTAGAGGGTCAATATGAGAACTCTAGGCCGAAGAGTGACCAAGCGGGCGAGGAAGTTTCGTGTGACGCACCCCAAACACAATCAACAGCGTCACCAGTCTCGAGGATATCAGCCCAATATCAATGTCGACATGCAAATCGACCTTGATATTGGGCGGACCGAGGGAGATTACCGCCCAAGAGTGCGCTCGAAACATCCAACCGTCGCGGCGAAGATTTCACGGGACTATCGTCCACCCGACTATAAGCCGAGCTGGGATCCGGAAGAGCTCTGTGTCATGTGCTTGGAGAAAGCAGGTATGAGATATATGCCTGTACTCTTCAAGAACGAGGAGAGTGGGATTCTCGATACGTGGCACTACGAGTGTCTGCTGGCGTGGCTCGACGCAAAGAAATGGGTTGACGCGTACGAAGCCCAGGAGTTCTTGCTTGAAGAGGTCGCGGTCTAGGTCTGTCTCATTGTTCAGGGTGTTGTTCTGCAAAGAACAGCACCCTTGTTTTATTACCATAAATTCATGTTTGACTTTATATTGTGTATATTGTATTATTCTCTTTAGAACTTGGGATGTTCTCAAGTATTAAAATTAATCGTTTCGGTGGAGGTTTCTATGAGCAACTGGTTCGCCGGGGCGGTGGTTTATAAGATGGAGAGGGGCCAAGTTTACCTGCTGGTTCAAAACAGCAGGTCACTTGATTCAAGATTTCGTGGCCAGCCTGGCCAGGTCAAGTTTCCTGGTGGAACAGACGATCATTCTGCTGACCGTTCCCCGAAAGAGACTTTACGTCGTGAACTGAGAGAGGAAACTGGGTTGAGGTATACCAAGCCTCACACCAAGATTCTGTGTTCATTGCCCCCAAGAACAGAAGGGGAGTTGCACAGATTTTTCTATCTCGTTCCTTTTGAGGATTGTAGGGGGTCGTTGAGACTTCGGGAAGTTGTTGATGGGAGAGACTTGATAAGTCCTCCACACTGGGTACGCGCTGAAGAAGTCGGAAGAGAGCTTTACTGGACTCACCAGAGAGCACTTCTCCAAACACTGAGACACTTTCGTCTCGTGGGCTGACAAGGAAGTCAGGTTTTCCCACGAGACGCATCCCAAGCGTAACTGCTGGATTTATTGTCCAGCGGTTTTTTAGTGTAAAAAATAGTGTTATAATTCAAAAATGATAACAAAAGTATATCACTCATTTACATTTGCTTTAAACGGCCTCAAAACTGCGTGGAAAGAAGAATTAAATTTTAGAATAGAAATTTTGGTTGGGATAGTGGTTGTGTTTTGTATTTTATTTTTCAAATTTTCTTTTATAGAAACCACTTTTTCTATTATAGCCATTACCATGGTTTTAATTTCGGAAATATTGAATACTGCAATGGAGGATTTATGTAATAAAGTACAGCCAGAACATGACCCAATAATTGGTAAAATAAAAGACACAATGGCGGCTTTTGTACTTGTAAGCTCCTTGGGTTCAGGATTTATTGGTGTTTTGGTTTTCTATAATCATTTTATAGGTATCTAATGCAAGATATTAAAAAAATACTCCTTCATTTAAAGAAGGACAAATTTTTAGCAAAAGCAGTGTCAAAATTCGAAGAGCCAAAACTCAAAAAAGGTTCAGATTTTTTCGGAGCCCTAGTTAGGTCAATAATTTATCAACAGCTTTCAGGCAAAGCGGCAGGGACAATAGAAGGTCGTTTCAGAGAGCTTTTTTATAATAAAAAATATACACCAGAGTTGGTATCAAAACTTAGTGATTCAGAATTTAGAAAATCAGGAATTTCTAGTCAAAAAATGAAATATTTGAGAGATTTGGCTGACAAATTTCTAGATGGCACAGTTAATCCAAACAATTTCAACAAAATGACAGATGAGGAAATCTCTACACATCTGATCTCTGTAAAAGGGGTTGGTGTTTGGACAGCTCAAATGTTTTTGATTTTTACTTTGAACAGGATGGATGTCTTGCCTTTAGGTGATTTGGGAGTTCAAAAGGGTTTCAAAAAGGTTTTTAACCTGAAAAATCTTCCAAGTCATAAAAAAATGCAAAAACTATCTGAAAAATGGAAACCGTATCGTACTATTGCAACTTTGTATTTGTGGAAGGTGGCTGACTCAGAAAAATAATACAGAATTAACAGTCTCGTGTAGTATCAAAAATAATAATCATATATAATAGGTATATGCCAAATCAAGAAACTCCACGTTTTAGTAATCCAGAGGAAGAAATCGCTTTTCTTCGTGAGCAGATTTCAAATAAAGAAACAGAATTACGCGAAAGTAAAAAAGATTTTGATATAAATGATATTGTAAAACAACAAATAGAAATTTATAAAGATAGATTACCAAAGGAGGTTTTGGATGATACATTTGCTTTAGCAAAAGCTGACCTGGATTCTTTGGTGTTAAATTTGGCGCCAGAAAGACACGATAAAAAAATAGAGGAAATTCTTACTATTCTCAACGAGAAAGGTATAAAAAATGCAATGTCGGTTCTGGCTGGGTTCAATGATCCACATTTAGAAGATGATTTTCATCGTTTTCTTGTCCAGTATATAAAGCATGGTCATGAGGCTAAAGGTGTGAATATATCTGCAGATGAGTTCAGAGGATTGGGTATGACATTGTATGAAGTTGTTTTACCAGAAGATGTAAGTGGTACAGATAAGGACAAAAGTAAACCTTTAAAAGAGCTTATTTCAAGTATGGAACAGTTTTTATCTGGTATGCTTTCTGTGGTAAACAAAGACGACACAAAGGATTACAAAAAAAACTATATAGTTTTAGAAATTGCTAATGCAAACGGAAGCGATCAATTCGTTTTTTATGTAGCAGTTCCAAATGCTCATAAAACTCTTTTTGAAAAACAAATAATTTCTATTTTTCATAACGCAAAAATAACCGAAGCAAATTCTGACTACAACATTTTTAATTCTGACGGTATTTCTGTAGGTTCTTATCTTGAATCTACTGTTAATCCTGTGTATCAATTCAAGACCTATGAGTCTTTTGATCATGATCCAATGAACGTCATACTAAATAGTTTTAGTAAAATACAAAAAGATGGGGAAGGGGCCGGAATTCAAATAGTTTTTGCTCCAAAATCGGATTATTTTCAAAAAAAATATGAATTTGCTATTGATCAAATAGAAAAAGGTGAAAAGACAAAGGATGCCATAAATCTACCAGAATCTATCAGCGGGGAGTTCAAGAAGACAATATTTTCTTTATTTAAATCTGCACCAAAGGAGGATGAGGAAAAAAAACCTGTTGACACTGAGGCAATACAAAAAATTAAACAAAAAATTGGTAGTACGATAGTAGCCACAAATATACGTCTTATAGCTTCTGCTCAGAGTAGAATAGACGCAGAGAGAATTTTACAAACCTTAGAATCAAGTTTTAACCAATTTACTGATCCGACAACAAACGGTCTCAAGGCCAAGAGGCTTGAAAAAGCATCTCTGTTAAAAATGTTTAGGGACTATTCTTTTAGGACATACAATGACAGCCAACTTTTGCCATTGAATCTTCGAGAAGTAACAACTTTATATCACTTTCAAAATACAGGTTTATCTCCAACCCCACAACTAAAACAAACTCAAGCAGTTTCGGCACCTGCCCCAGCAGAGATAGGTATAGACGGAACATTGCTTGGTGTTAATACCTACAGAAATGTTGACACTCCTATTTATATGCAAGATGAGGACAGACTCAGACATCTTTATACAATTGGGCAAACAGGCACAGGAAAGACAACTCTTTTGAAAAACATGATTATTCAAGATATAGAGAAAGGTAATGGTTGTTGTTTTATAGATCCGCACGGAAGCGATGTGCAAGACATTTTAGCAAATATTCCACAAAACCGTTTTCAAGATGTTATATATTTTGACCCCAGTTATGTGGAGCGTCCTATGGCTTTGAACATGCTTGAATATGATAAGTCTCATCCTGAGCAAAAAACTTTTGTGGTTAATGAATTATTTAGTATCTTCCAAAAATTGTATGGCAAAGTACCAGAAGCCCTCGGGCCAATGTTTGAGCAGTATTTTAGAAATGCCACAATGCTTGTCATAGAGGACCCAGATACAGGTTGTACTCTTTTGGATGTTTCAAGGGTCATGACGAATAAACCTTTCAGGGATCTGAAACTTTCTAATTGTAAAAATCCAATAGTCGTTCAGTTTTGGAAAGAAGTTGCGGAAAAGGCTGGTGGAGAAGCATCGCTTGCAAACATAGTGCCATACATCACATCCAAATTTGATGTCTTTCTAGCAAATGAAATCATGCGACCTATCATTGCACAAGAAAAATCATCCTTTGATTTCAGAGAAATCATGGATGATAAAAAAATATTACTTGTGAATTTGTCCAAAGGACGACTGGGAGACATAAATGCAAGTTTGATTGGGCTTATTTTGGTTGGTAAGATTTTGATGGCGGCCCTTTCTCGTGTGGATTCTATTGGCAAAAATTTTCCTCCTTTCTATTTGTATATTGATGAATTCCAAAACATAACTACAAATTCAATAGCCACCATACTTTCTGAAGCCAGAAAATACAAACTTTCACTTAATATCGCTCACCAATTTATAGCTCAACTACAAGAAGATATCAGAGACGCTGTATTCGGTAACGTGGGGTCTATCGCTACATTTAGAGTTGGTGCAGAGGATGCAGAATATCTGGAAAAACAATTTAGCCCTGTTTTCACTGCCAAAGATATTATGAATATAGATAACTACAATGCTTATTTAAAAATGCTAGTGGGAGGCAAACCTGTAAAGGCATTCAATATAAGAGCCACAGTGCCTCCACAAGGGAATCCTAAAATAGTAGAAACTTTGAAACAGCTTTCGTATCTGACATACGGTGGAAATAAAGATGAAATAGAAACAGAGATTTTAGAAAAATACAAAAAATAAATAAATGGAAAGGGGAGGTGGCCGAAGCTCCTCCCCATGTGACACCTATCGCTAGTCGCGATAAGTGTCGTCGTTCGCTGCTCGACGTGCGTAGTCGTCGCCTTCCACTTCATGGGCGGGACGAAGCGGACGGTCCGGCCGAGGCCGGGTATTCCAGTTCCGAGCCACCTTTTGCAGGTGGGTTTTGGTCGCCGTCTTGCCGCGACCCTTTCCGGTCCAGCGCTGTGCCATCTAGGCACCTCCTGCTAACAATATTACTCCTAAAAATAACTTTTGTCAATAGTTATTTTAGGAGTTTATCCACAACGGTTTTTACCACATCTCCATCTGCTTTACCCTTGAGTTCTTTCATGAGAGTTCCCATAAACATTCCTGCTTTAGATTTGTCTATCCCTCCAACTTCTTCCATTTTTGACTTAGCAAAAGCCATCACCTCGTCCTCTGACATCATTTGAGGTAGGTAGGTTTCTAGAACAGCTAGTTCTGCCTTTTCTGTGTCTGCCAAGTCAGCTCTGCCTCCTTTTGTGAATTGATCAATAGAATCTTTTCTCTGTTTTACTGCTCTTCGGATTACATTCAAAACTTCTTCATCGGATAATTCTTCTTGAGGGGTTCGTTTGAGAGACACAAGCTCATTGGTACAGCTACTAACCAATCCTCGTAAGACACCTAGTTTAACAGTGTCGTGAGCTTTCATAGCTTCTTTTATTTGTTCTTTGAGTGCGTTATGTAGAGACATAAATTTAATAAGAATATATTAATCAATGGATAAATACTCACAAATATTATCATAAATTCAATACATTTAGTATAATGTTCTTATGAATATTACTATAGTAATAATAATCTTCTTAGCCTTTATGGGTGGTGCTTTTATTGCATATTTACTTAGACCAAAAGGAAGCACAGATGATACAGGGCTTAAACTCATCCTCCAGCAAATAAATGAGCTCAATAGGGTTGTAGATGCAAAAATAGGAGAAAGTACCAGAAACATGAATGAATCTGTCAGGACCCAGCTCGGTGAATCAGCCAGTCTTATTCGTGAAGTGACAAAAGGTTTGACCAAGCTAGATGAAACAAACCGCCAGGTGGTTTCTTTTGCGGACCAGCTACAAAACTTGCAGGATATTTTGAAAAATCCAAAACAGCGTGGAATTTTGGGGGAGTACTATCTTGAAACACTTTTGAAAAACGTACTAGCTCCCAACCAGTATCAAATGCAATATGGATTCAAAAATGGAGAGATAGTAGATGCTGTGGTTTTTGTAAAAGATAAAATAATTCCTGTTGATTCCAAATTTTCATTGGAGAATTACAATCGAATGTCAGAGACTAATGATCCCACTGAGAAAGAAAGACTAGAAAAATTATTTGTGAATGATTTGAAACTCCGTATTACAGAAACCGCAAAATATATCAGGCCAGAAGAGGGTACTATGGAGTTTGCTTTTATGTTTATTCCACATGAGGCGATTTATTATGATTTACTTATAAATAAAATAGGGGCAATAACGGAAGACACAGAAAACCTGATACAGCGGGCAGCAGGAAAGTACAAAGTCATCATTGTTTCTCCGACTTCCTTCCTAGCTTACCTCCAGACAGTTTTACAGGGTCTCAAAGCAATGCAAATAGAAGAAACCACAAAAGATATTATAAAAAGGGTGGGGGAGATTGGAACTCATTTGAAAAAATATGAGGATTATCATGCGCGACTCGGATCTGCGCTCGGTACTGTTGTAAACCATTACAATAGCTCAAGTAAGGAGTTTAAGAAGATTGATAAGGATGTGGTACGTATCACGGGCACCTCAATAGATTTTGAACCAGTTTTGATAGATAAGCCAGAAGAAGAATAAACTTATTATTAAAATCATTAAATAAATTCAATGACTGATCAATTCAAGAAGTTTTTGATTCTGTTTCCTTCGATAGGATTAGGGGTGGGGTTTTTTACATTATTATTTTACATATTAGAATTTTTTTTAAACAGTGACTCTAGCTATGGAGCTTTCGTTTTTGTGCCTATATTTTTTGTGCCTTCAGCGACTAGCGCTTGGATTTTTTACAGGATTTTAGTAAAAAAAATAATTACAGATAAATATAAGGATTCAGCTAATGTTCAAGAAGAAACACAAGATATTTACAAAAATACATTGTTATATTTTTTTAGTGGCCTTAGTTTGATTATATTTCAAGCTCTAATCTCTATTGATATTGTGATTGATTCTAGCGAATCCGGAATATTATTAGTATTTCTACTTGCTTTGGGATTCATATATTGGCCATTAATATTCAAGAAACAAATGTCTATTGTAAAAAAAATTATATTTTCAATTATCCTTTTCTTTAGTCCTTTAATTATCACCACCTTAGCTTCTTTTTTGTTTATTGACTAACAATTGACAAGAGTGGCTTGTCTGCTAGTCTTTCAGAAGAAACAGTCCTGATAGGAGGAACCATGTTTCCAGAATGTCCTAGGTGTGGTGGTGCGTTGCGCCCGTCGTGGCACAAGGGTGCATACGATTGTCAGTACTGTGGCCGTCGGTTTCTTCGGGAAGAGAACGTCTTCAAAGAGGTGTCTCGTCCAAGATCGGAACAGAGGGGCTATCTTACCCGTCGGATGTCCCAAGAACAAGAAAGTAGAAAGTAGTCCTTTTGGCAGTAGCCATTTCCGCTTATCGGGTCTTCCTGGTAAGCGGTTTTGCTTTTTATTAATTACTTGCAATTTTAAGCTATTTTTTGTAGTATTGGGACACTATGGAATTTGCAGTTATAAAAACAGGTGGCAAGCAATACAAGGTCTCTAAGGGAGATGTTGTTAAAATTGAGAAAATAAAGGGTGATTTTAAGGTTGGAGACAAGGTCACTTTTAACGATGTTTTGCTTGTAGAAGACGGAAAAGATACTAAAATAGGTACTCCATATATAGCTACAGCAAAGGTAGAAGGCACTCTAGAGGCCGTAGGACGCAATAAGACAGTAGATGTTATTAAATACAAACAAAAGAGCCGATATTTCAAAAAGAATGGCCACAGACAGCCTTGGTTTAAAGTAAAAATCGATACAATCAAATAATAAATAAAACAGCCTCCACTCGGAGGTTGTTTTATTGCCTGTTTTTGAGGGCGTTTTTGATTGTGTCTGAATCAGAGTATTCTAGCTCCGTTCCTGTTGAGAGACCTCGGCCGAGAGTTGATATTTTTATATTATTTTTGTCTGTAATGGGTTTCAGGATTTGAGTTAGGTACGATAGGGTATTTTCACCCTCGGGATTGTAGTTCAGGGCCATTATAATTTCACTCAGTCTTGTGCCGATCCTTTTTTCGATTATTTTGATTAAATCATTTTGGCGGATTCTTTTTTCTGGATTTTTCTCGAGAATGGGAACTGTGCCTCCGAGAATAAAGTAGTAGCCATTATAGAATCTAGTTTTTTCAATATTTTCAAAATCCACATCATTTGAAACAAGCATTAATTGTTTGCTGTCTCTTGTGTCATCTCTGCAAATAGAACAGGTGGTGTGTGTGGTATTGGGGAAGAAACGAAAACAAGTGTCACAGGAATGTACAGTACCCCTAACATCCGTCATAAGTTTTGATAAAGTTTCTACATATGAAATGTTTTTATTTAGCAAAAAATATACAAACCTTTTAGCTTGTCTTGGACCTATGCCGGGGAACTCTTTGAAAAGTTCTATTAGTTTCTGAGTATTATCCATCTTTTTGTTTCTTGTATTTTATCAAACAAACGGCTCAATAAGAAATTGTGGTGGCAGTTGACTTATCCATACATTTGGAGTATAATAGTATAGGATTTGCACTTTGGCGTAAGACTTTCTTTGGAGGCAACAAATGGAAAAACTTCGGTGGGTGATCATCGCTGGGGGCTTGTTCGCAATCAGCGCTATCGTGCTGATTGCGGGCCGAGAATTCATTACGGCCTCGGCCAGCGCCCCCACGAGGGTGGCAGAGATCTCAAGGATTCGGGCGATCGAGATCACCAAGACTCTCACGACTGACGTGGTTGTCAGTGATGTCTTGGAGCTTCCACGCCTCAGCGACAGGAACTACAAGTTGGTGGACGACTTGGGCAACACTGCCCGTGTCATCGTGGCCGACCTCGAGAAGGCAGCGTCGGATTGGCACCAGTGTAAGCCCGGGGACAGGGTTACACTGGTGGTGCGGGACTTCCCGGTCATCCTGCCGGGCCAAGACCCTTCAATGAGAGAAAGTCTCGCATACTTTCTCAAGCCAAACTGCACGAAGCCAGCACAACGCTGACACCAAGCCGGCCGGGGACAAGGGTTTCCGGCCGAGCGCACACCATTTCAATGCTACATTGGATGGTGTTTTTTGATTCTAAAAATCACTAAATTCTTTTTCAGCTCCACCGTAATGAGATTTATCCATACTTTGGAAAGTAGCTTTCTTTTCGTTGAAGAACAAGTCTACTTTTCCAGTCTCTCCGTTTCTATGCTTCTCTATTAAAATTTCTGCAATATTTGTTTTTTCTGATTCGTCTTTGTATTTGTCTTCTCGGTGGATAAAAATAACGACGTCCGCATCCTGCTCAATAGAACCAGAGTCTCGGAGGTCAGATAGGCGAGGGCGACCACCACGAGCCTCTACGGCACGAGAAAGCTGTGACAGAGCCAAGACGGGCACATCTAGCTCACGAGCAAGGTTTTTCAAAGATCTAGAAATTTCAGTTGTTTGTTGAACCAAGTTGTCATTTTTGGTTTGAGTGGGAACCATGAGTTGCAAGTAGTCAACAATAATCATACCAAGACCTTTTTCACTTTTTAGTCGACGAGCAATAGAGCGCATTTTCAAAATATTATTTCCTGGTTGATCGTCTATATAAATAGGTGCACGACTCAATTTATCTAATCCATTGCGTATTGATTCAAAATCATCTTGTCTCGAAAGCTTTCCTGTGCGCATCTTCCAAGCATCAACATTAGACTGTGCAGCAAGCATTCTATCTACCAACTGTTGAGAGGACATTTCAAGAGAGAATATTCCAACCGATGTATTGTGATTGACCGCAGTTTGACGGGCGATATCTAGAGCTAAAGCTGTTTTTCCCATACTTGGTCTAGCGGCGAGAATAATAAGATCAGATTTTTGGAAACCAGCTAATTTAAAATCAAGGTCAGTAAAACCAGTAGGCACACCTCGCATACCTTGTCCTTCCGTATGAAGTTTATCCAAACGATCCCAAGCCTCAGTCAATTCGTCTTTCAAGGAAACAAATTTGTGAGAGGAGTGAGATTGGGTTACATCAAAAAGTTTTTTCTCGGCGCTGTCCAAAATTTCTTCTAGTTCTCGGTTTTCATCATAGCCTAGTTGTGAAATGTGGTCAGAAGCTTCTATGATTTTCCTCATCATAAATTTTTTCTGAACGATTTCAGCATAGTAGGCAATGTTGCTTGATGAGGGCACGACGTTTACTAGTTCTGTCAGGTAAGTATTTCCACCGATTTGATCCAGCCATCCTTTTTCTTTTAGGCGAGTTGAAACTGATAGTAGATCAATAGGAGAACGTTTTACAAAAAGCTCCAACATGGTTTCGTAAATTACACGATGCTTTTCGGAATAAAAAGAGTCAGCATTTACAACATCTGTTACATCAAATAAGGCCTCCGGTCGAAGCATTATAGAACCAAGTAGCGCCATTTCAGCCTCTAGGTTTTGTGGAGGAATGCGAAGTCTGTTTTGTACTGTTTGGGTTATTACTGTTTTTTGCATTACAGACATTCTATCATGTACAAAAACATGCACATACTCTAAAAGTATGAATAAACTGTGGTTAAACTGTGACTAACGAGGATGAGCCGAAGTACCTTGTGGGGTATCCTTAACTTCAAAGCCAAGTTTTTCTATTTCGGATCTAATTTCATCACTCTTGGCAAAGTCTTTATTATTTCTTGCTAAATCACGCTCTTTTATGAGTCTTTGTACGTTTTCTGGTATTTCAAAAGACTCTACTTTTTCTAAATCTAATCCCAAGACTCTATCAAAATCCAAGATTAGTGATTTTTTATCACCATTACTCAATTTCTCGTCTTTTACTATTTGCCAGACTGTGGCTATAGCTTGTGGCATATTTAGGTCATCATTTATTGAAACCACGAATTGATTTTTGTATTCCTCTGTTTTTGTCGGATCACTTTGTACATCATCACTTCCAAACTCTTGCATTTTTATTCTCAATTTTCTTAATGCTGTTTGAGCACCTTCCAAAGCTTCCCAAGTGAAATTTAACATTCCACTATAGTGTGTTCCTAGGGTTAAATATCTAAAGGCCAGTGGGTCAAAACCTTTTTCTACCAAAGTTTCTAGTGTAAAAATATTTCCTAAAGATTTACTCATTTTTTTACCGTCTACGGTTATAAATCCTCCATGAACCCAGTATTTTACAAAAGTTTTACCAGTTACAGCCTCTGATTGTGCTATTTCGTTTGTGTGGTGGGGGAATATTAGGTCGGAGCCTCCAGTGTGAATGTCGATAGTTTCAGAAAGATTTTTCATTGACATAGCGGAACATTCTATATGCCAACCAGGACGACCTTTTCCAAAAGGTGCGTCATATGATACATCACCATCTTCTTCTGAATAAAACTTCCACAGAGAAAAATCTCTAGGGTTTGTTTTGTCATATTCGTCGTTTGCTATTCTTTCTTTTGTGGAATTTTCTAGGTTCAAACGAGCCAACTGACCGTAGTTATTTGATTTGGTTATGTCAAAATAAATTCCATCTGAACTTTTGTATGCGTGGCCATTCTCAAGCATTTTTTCTATGAGAATAATCATATCCTCTATACTTTCTGTTGCACGAGGAGTCTTACTTAGTCTCTTTATATTTAAAGTTTCAAGATCAGCAAAAAACAAATCTTCATACTTGCGTGTAAGTGTTCCGAGAGTTACTCCTTCATCACGACTTCTTTTTATTGTTTTATCGTCAACGTCTGTGACATTCATAACTCCATCTACTTTGTATCCATTGTACTCAAATGTTCGTCTCAAGATATCTGAGAGTATAAAAGTACGAAAATTACCGATGTGTGCGAAGTCATAAACGGTAGGTCCACAACTATACATGGAAACTTCATCTGTTTTTATTGGAATGAATTCTTCTTTTTTATTACTGAGCGTGTTTTGCAAGAAAATCTGTGTCATATTCACTAGTATATCCGAATTTTAAGTTGACCACAACGCAGTTTCTTGTAATAATTAAGAACTAATGAGTAATTTTTTAAAATACAGAGTATACATTTTTGCAATAATAATTGCGGTTTTGGCGGTATTTTCTTTGGGATATTATTCCGGCAGGTCAAGCCAGTCAGAAGACGACAAGATTGCATCCATTTTAAACAAAAGTACCGGTGTTGGTGAAAGTATAGATTTTGCTTCTTTCTGGAAAGCTTGGGAGGTTATAAATGAAAAATATGTTTCTACTAATGCTACTAGTACAGAAAAGGTAGATGATCAAACTCGCGTATATGGGGCAATAGAAGGCATGGTTAGTTCTTTGGGAGATCCTTACACCATCTTCTTTCCACCGGTTGAATCAAAAAGCTTTGCGGATGAAATAAGCGGAAACTTTGAGGGTGTTGGTATGGAAGTCGGTATGAAAGACGATGTGCTGACTGTTATAGCTCCTCTCAAAAATACTCCTGCATACAGAGCAGGAATAAAATCTGGAGATAAAATAGTAAAAATAGATGAAACAGTAACAAATGGACTCAATACTACTGAAGCAATCAAAATCATAAAGGGTCCAAAGGGCACAAAAGTTAAATTTACTATGGTTCGCGAAGGGGAGAAAGAACCACTTATCATAGAAGTCGTCCGAGACATTATAGACATTCCTACGATAGATACAGAAACAAAGAACGGAGTTTTTATTATTCATCTTTACAATTTCTCTGCTATCTCCTCAAACTCTTTTAGAAATGCACTCAGAGAATTTGTTGAATCTGGAAACGATAAATTAATTTTAGACCTTCGTGGTAATCCAGGTGGGTATCTTGAGGCTGCAGTGGATATGGCATCATGGTTTCTTCCTGCCGGCAAGGTTATTGTCAAAGAGGATTTCAAAAATGAGCAAGACGCGCAGATTTTCCGAAGTAAAGGATATAATATTTTTAACGAGAATTTAAAAATGGTGGTTTTGATAGACGGTGGTTCGGCTAGTGCGTCAGAGATATTGGCTGGTGCACTAAAGGAACATGGAGTGGCAACACTTATCGGAACACAATCTTATGGTAAGGGATCTGTACAAGAACTGGTGCCGATAACAACAGATACCAGTCTCAAGGTAACCATAGCAAGATGGCTTACTCCAAACGGCAATTCTATTTCTCAAGGTGGATTGACTCCTGATATTGTTGTAAAGTTTGATGAAAAAGAATTTTTGAAGGGAAATGATGTGCAGATTAATTCAGCTTTGGAATATTTGAATAAATAAGATCCTTTTATCACGTATTACAAAAATACACTCGACTCCTCTGTGATTTGTGCTAAAATAGGCTCATGAAAGTCATATTACTTAAAGATGTCCCAAAAGTGGGCAAAAAATACGATATTAAAAACGTAGCAGAGGGATATGCCTTGAATTTACTGATACCTAAAGGTTTGGCACAAATAGCCACAGCTCAAGCAGAGAAAAATATAGAGGTGATGAAGCAGAAGGATATGGTGGAGAGAAAAGTTCAGGGAGAGCTACTTTTGAAAAATCTAGAGGTTATAAAAACATTAGTACTTAATATAAAAGAAAAGGCCAACGACAAGGGTCACTTGTTTGCAGGGATTACAAAAGAAAGGCTGGTTGAAGAAATACTGAAAACGGCACGACTCAATCTTGATGTTGATTCTATAAAACTGGACAAACCAATAAAGGAGGTAGGGGAACACGAGGTTGCTGTTGAGGTTCTAGGAAAAAGTGCGAAGTTTAAGGTAATAGTTGAAACTTTATAATAAAATCAAAAAGAGCTCCGATTGGAGCTCTTTTTGTAATAGGTTTTTTGAATTTAAATGACGTGCACAACCTTCTTTGTCATGACGGTATTGTCAAAATGTTTTTTTCTTTTTGTTCCGAATTTTACTGTTCCGCTAACCAATGCAAATAGGGTATGGTCTTTTCCCATACTAACATTTTTACCTGGAAGAACATCTGTTCCTCTCTGTCGGATTATGATTGAACCAGCTTGTGTTTTGTCACCTTCAGTGATTTTAACCCCAAGGTATTTAGGATTCGAATCTCTACCGTTTTTTGTTGTTCCCGCGGACTTTTTATGTGCCATATCCTTTGTTTATGATAATAACTTTGTTAAAATACGTAGACATGAGTATAAATGATTTGCTCCAAAAAGTAAAGCCTTTTTATAACTTAATCCTTATTTTAATTATAGCCAGTATATTCTTTGCGTTAGGCCGTCTTTCGGCCTTAGAAGAGAGGCATATACCTATAAAAATAGGGTACCCGAATGCTTCCGAAACAGCCAATGTTTTAACTGGAAATTCCTTAATAACTCCAGAATCAAATGTTGATAGTGGGCAGGTAATAGGGTCAAAAAACGGTAAAAAATACTATTTCCCCTGGTGTGGCACGGTAAAAATGATAAAACCAGAAAATCAAATAAAATTTTCTTCTATCGATGAAGCAAGAAAAGCAGGGTATTTACCGGCAGCTAATTGTAAAGGATTAAAGTAAAAAATATTTGTGTTTAAGTCAAAATGAGAGTATAATTATTCGTCAGTTAATAACTTCTTATTATAATAATATTAAATAAAACTCTATCCATATGAACAATTCAACTATGATTGCAAAAGTAAAAGTTTTCTTCACCAAAAAGAAGATCATATGGATCACTATTATCCTTATAGTGGCTTTGGGTATATGGTTTTTCACAAAAGGTGATAATGGAACAGGCAGTATCCAGGTTGATACCGTAAAAATACAAAATATCAAAAAAACAGTTTTGACTACTGGTCAGGTTGTAAGTACTACAAATTTGAGTCTTAGTTTCCAAGCAGGAGGTGTTGTAAAGCAAATATATGTTAAGGAGGGTGATTTAGTTAAATCAGGACAAACCTTGGCTATTTTGGATCAAGGTACAGCCCTAGCTACTCTAAAAAGTGCTCAAGGCACACTGGCTCAAGCTAAGGCAAATTACAACAAAATAGTAGCTGCAGCTACAGTTGAAGATATTGCTGTCTCCAAAGCCGCTGTTGACGTGGCCTCCACAGCTCTTTCTAATGCTAAACAAAAATTACTCAACCAACTTTCTTCTGCATATAATGACGCAAACACAGCGGTTTTGTCTTATACGAACAACTTATTTTCTAACCCAAATTCTATAACCCCTCAATTCGGAGTTTCAGGGACTGTGCAAACCAACCAACAGTTAGTTGGAATAATAAATGATAAAAGAGTGAAGATTAATTCCATGTTATTGGCTTGGCAACTTGAACTAGCAAGCATAAACGAAGAAAATATTAATCAAGTCACAAAAGATTCTCTCTCTAACTTAACTTATATAACGAATTATCTTTCTGATATAATAAATGTTTTAACTACTCATACACAGGTAACATCCGGAGGTAGCCAAACCACCTTAACAACTTATCTTACGGGTGTTGTTACGGGGAAATCCAGTGTTGATGCATCCTACACAACTATAACCACATACAACCAGGCTATTTTGAGCGCACAGGCCACACTAGATCAAGCTAAGGCAACATTATCCTTAAAACAGGCTCCAGCAAGAACTGAAGATGTTGAAATTGCTAATGCTCAAGTTTTGTCAGCCCAAGGTCAAGTAGATTCAGCTGAAGTAGCTCTGAATAATACGGTGTTAAGAGCACCGGCTTCTGGAACAATAACTCAAGTTGACATTAAGTTGGGAGAACAAGCACAAGCTATGAAAGAGGTTATGAAATTGCAAAATGTAGGTGAGTTGTATGCTGAGGCCTTGGTTAGTGAAGCTGACATTGCTTCTGTTGTCGTAGGGCAGATCATAGATAACACTTTTGATGCTTTGGGGCCATACGAACATTTTGAAAGTAAAGTTTTAGTTGTGAATCCCGCATCTACAGTGGTTTCAGGGGTGGTTAATTACAAAGTTATAGGAAGCTTGGAGAACATTCCAAATATAAAACCTGGAATGACTGCAAATATGACTATCCTAGTAGCAGAAAAGAAAGATGCTATTACTGTTCCTTCCTCTGCCATAATAAATAGAGAAGAAAAAAGATACGTTAGGGTTGTGGATGATACAAAAACAAAAACATTTCATGAGGTAGAGGTAACCACTGGTTTGGAGGCTGATAGTGGTTTGACAGAAATACTTTCAGGATTAACAGAAGGTCAAGAAGTGGTGACTTACATAAAATAAATATGCCAATAATACGAGTTGAAGGTTTAAAAAAAGATTACACAAATGAAGGTGTTGTGACTCCAGTGTTGCATGGCGTTGATTTTGTCATGGAACAAGGAGAATTTGTAGCTATTATGGGACCATCTGGTTCTGGGAAGTCTACATTGATGCATATCTTGAGTTTCTTGGATCGTCATACGGGAGGACTTTATGAATTTGAAGGAACGGATACCAAGGATTTTGACAAAGATTATTTGGCAAAACTAAGGAACGAAAGAATAGGTTTTGTTTTTCAATCTTTCAACCTGTTGGCCAGAACTACTGTTTTGGATAATGTAAAACTTCCTCTTATTTATGGTAATAAAAAAAATCACGATGATTTGGCCAAGAAAGCTCTAGCTGATGTTGGTTTGTCTCATCGTTTGGATTTTTATACTAATCAGATTTCAGGAGGAGAGAAACAAAGAGTTGCTATAGCGCGTGCACTTGTTTGTGACCCGGCTATCATTTTTGCTGATGAACCTACTGGTAACCTGGATTCTAAATCTGGAAATGCTGTTCTTGAAATATTACAAAAACTTAATGACAAAGGACGCACTATTATTCTAGTGACTCACGAAATGGATACAGCCAATCACGCTAAACGTGTCATACATATAAAAGATGGAAAAATCATAAGTGATGAGAAAATAAAAAATCGTACTATAGCATCGGCCGATAAAGAGCTTAAAAAATAAAATGGGTTTTGTATCAACTGTAAAAATGACTGTTAGGAACTTACTTGCTAGGAAAGGAAGATCTTTTTTGACTATGCTCGGAATAGTTATCGGAGTGGCTGGAGTTATTATCATAATTTCCTTAGGAGCGGGAGCACAATCTCTGGTTCTGGGACAAGTTAATAAGTTAGGTACAAATCTACTGAGTGTCCAGCCGGGTAAGAGTGATCCAAAAGGTCCTCCTGCGCAGGTGTACGGGGTAATTATTACTACACTAGTCAACTCAGATGCAGAAGCTTTGCGTTCTCCCTCACAAGTTCCGCATGCCTTAGCGGTCAACGCTCTGGTTCGTGGAACAGGATCTGTCACTTGGCAAAACAAGGCAATAGATACTAATTTTGTCGGAACTGACTCTGGTTACTCAAAAGTTACAAATTTCACAATGCAGTCTGGACAGTTTATGAGTCAGTCAGATCTAGATGGTTCTGCCAATGTCGTCGTCTTAGGTTCAACTGTGGCGAAAGAACTTTTTGGTGATAGTGGTGTAAGTCCAATAGGCCAGGTCATAAAAGTAAAAAGTAGTTCTCAAACAAATGCCGGAGGATTGCCACTACGAGTGGTGGGTGTCATTTCTCCTAGGGGAAGTGCTTTTTTTCAAGATCAGGATAATCAGATATTTATTCCATTAGCTATTGCACAGGGCAGGCTTTTGGGTATTCGTCATCTCCAGGCTATAAATGTTAAAGTTGATTCTTCAGAAAATTTGGATCAGACAATAACTAATATAAATTCTGTTTTAAAACAGCAACACGGCATTATCCTAGATGATGATGTTGATTTTACAATAAGAAATTTGGCCAGTGCGGTAGATTTGTTAACCACCATCACATCTGCTCTTAGTTTGTTTTTGACTTCAATGGCTGCTATTGCTCTTTTTGTTGGTGGCATAGGTATCCTCAATATCATGCTAGTTACAGTGGCAGAAAGAACAAGAGAGATAGGTTTGAGAAAAGCTGTGGGTGCTACAAACGGTACGATACTAAAACAGTTTATCCTTGAGGCAGGTATTCTGACATCTATCGGCGGTATGATAGGTATAATTTTGGGAATAATTATTTCTTATCTCATGGCCATACTGATGCAGTACATGGGATTTGATTGGGATTTTGTCATCTCGATTACATCCATAGTGTTGGCTATGGGGGTTTCTGCTTTGACCGGTGTAATTTTTGGCCTTTATCCTTCATTTAAAGCTGCGAGACTTAATCCAATAGATGCGTTGCGATACGAATAAAAATTATGATCACAGCATTTAAACAATCAATTAAGGCTCTTAGATCAAATCCTGGACGAACTGGGCTAACAATGCTCGGTATTATTATTGGTATCGGTACAGTTATTTTGGTTTTATCTGCAGGTGCAGGTTTCAGGTCTCTTATTGATGCACAGGTGGCAACTATGGGCAGCAATACTTTGTTTATACAAACAAAAATTCCACCAACAACAAAAAATAGAGCAGCTTCTAATTCTGACAATCAAGTAAGTGCGGCATTTACTGGTATAACTATTTCAAGTTTCAAACAGAGAGATTTAGATGATGTGAAAAAATTACCAAACGTAGTAGACGACTATGGCATAGTTACTGGTCTAGCTCTTGCTACATACAGAGACAACAAGAAAAGTTCTATTTACTACGGAGCATCCGCAAGCAGATTTAATATTGATAAAACAGAGTTGGCTAAGGGTAGGTTTTATACACAAGCAGAAGATTTGGGTGGGGCTGCTGTAGCTATTTTAGGTAGTAGTATTGCCGAAGATTTATTTGGTCAGGACGAGCCTGTGGGTAAATTATTTCGTTTAGGTAATCTTAATTTTCAAGTTATCGGAGTTTATAAAGCACAAGGAGCGCTTTCAGAAACAGACAACATTGTGTTTATTCCACTTAATACAGCTCAGAAAAAAATGTTGGGGATAGACTACATATCCGTTGGTATAGTTCAGTTAGAAGATATCAACAAGGCAGAAGCAACGGCCGAACAAATAAAATCATTGATGAGAAGGAATCATAATATTACAGATCCAGACAAGGATGATTTTTCTGTTCAAACCCAAGCCCAGGCACTAGAAACCTTCAACACTATTTTTAGTGGAATTACTTATTTACTTATTGCTATTGCCGCAATATCTTTGATTGTAGGTGGTGTGGGTATCATGAATATTATGTATGTCGTGGTCACAGAACGTACTTCTGAAATAGGTCTGAAAAAAGCTTTGGGTGCGCGTGAAGGGGATATTCTACGAGAATTTTTGACAGAGGCAGTACTCGTAACTGTTTTTGGTGGGGTGATAGGCATTGCTTTTGGCGCATTTTTGGGTTGGGTGGTTTCTATAATAGCTACAAGTGCAAATCTGACTTGGGCTTTTTCTGTACCTGTTTACGCTATTGTTTTGGCGTTCAGCGTATCTGCAACCATAGGTATATTTTTCGGAGTTTTTCCTGCACGTTCAGCAGCCAAGCTTGATCCTATAGAAGCGTTAAGATCTGAGTAGATAAATAAAAATGGGCATGATATAATTATGCTACAGAATAAGGGTAAATTAGATATAGTATTGACATTTGACCTATAAATATGCTATAATACACAACATGGAGTTGTATACTGAAAAAAATGAAAGACAGGAGAAGATAGAGAGACCCCCATTGTTTAATGTGGGAATGACAGATATGTTAGTTAATTTTAATAAAATTTACGTCCTTAACATGAACAGTTAGAAAAAGCGCCCCAATTAGTGGGCGTTTTTTCTTAATTAAAAACACAAAAAATGAAAAAACATCACTACTATATGCCAATATTTCTACAAAAAGTTGCCTGGATAGTTTTTTCTATTCTGTATTATCCTTTTCTTCATTTGGAAATACGAGGCAAAGAAAATCTAAAAAATTTAAAAGGTCCAGTTATACTAGCGCCGAATCATACTGGAGAGATGGACGTGACTGTGGTTCCATTAATATTTCCATTCATTTCAAGTTTTTACCCAGTTTATTTTTTGACAAATCAGAAAGAAAAATATAAACAATCAAAATTTGGCTGGAGGGGATATATTTACGGGGGTTTGTTTTTCGATATTCTAGGAGGTTCTCCGGTTTATTCTGGATACAAAGACTATGCTACGGCATTGGAAAATCACGTGTCATTACTTAAAGAAGGAAAAACAATTTCTATTTTCCCAGAAGGGAAGATAACTGTAGATGGAAATGTAGGTAATGCTCGAGGAGGTCTTGGATATTTGGTTCATACAACTGGTGCAACAGTTGTGCCTATAGCAATAAACTCGTTTTACCATATGACTTTTAAAGATTTTATAATGAGAAAGAGAAGGGTTGTGATCACAGTATGTAAACCTATGACTAAAAATGAAATAATTAATGTAGAAAATCCAGTTGTAGAAGATTTTAGGGCTGGTTCTAAAAAAGTTTTGGATAGAATTGATTTGGCAATTCACTCTCCACTTACAAAAGAAGTAAAAGCAGTAAATTTTGCATAAAATATGCGTTTTTTAAACAAATGTGCTACATTAGTAAAGTAGCTCTTTGGAAAAAACGTAAAGAAAGGAAGGTTTAAAATGGGTGTGTTTAGAAGTGTGTGCCAATGGTTCTATCAACGAGGTTTTTTCTCTAAAGCAGAAGAGGCCCCAGATAACAACAGCAACGTGGAAAATGTGCCTGAAGGGCACAGGCGATATCCAGAGTTGAGAGATTTGGAGCATGAGGAGCATCTGACGGAAGAGATTAATGAGTCAAGTCTGTCCTTAGGCAGTGCGCATATTCAAGAAAGAATCGAAAGAATCAAACACGGTTCTAGATATAGTGATCTAGATAAACCAAGCTGGCCCCCAGGTGACGATTTTTTATGATGGTCACTGACAAGTTCATTGAGGAAAATGAGGGCGTGCCGGAATGTGCACGCCCTATTATTGTGTCACTTTTAACTATTTATATCGATTGTAACGGTGTTGTATTTGTGTTAGATTAGATGTGAGGAAATATTTCCTCAATAACAAAGGATCAGCTTTATGCCTGATTGTGCCGAGCCAACAGATCACGGTCTCGACAGGGATGGAAATTCGCCAAGCGACCGCTGAGTCGCTCGTGTGCGGTCTGAATTAGGTTGCATTCAGGTGTTGTTCTTTTGGAGGGCCACTCTGTAGCCCTCTTGTTTTTTTGTTGTAAATTTTACACAGCACATTACGTTAACACGAGGAATGTTTTTATTCTACAGTTTTTGATTTTCAATTCTCTCGATTATCTCGTTTAATGTTTTTGAATATACATCAAGCGGCTCTAGTCCAACAGATTTTCTTATTTCGTTTACGTTTTTAGGGTTTTTTATGGGTTTTGGTATTAATTTTCCAGTTTTTTTATTTTTATAAAATTGAGTTCCATATATTTGTTTTTTCCCATCATTTACCAAAATTCTATCTTCTAATAAAGGTATTAACTTTATGTCAATTTCCTTTTCTTTAACTAATTCTTTTATTAATTTGAGACATTTTTTTTGAAAAAGCGGGTCATGATCTGAGTGTTGAACTAAAAGCCATGCTCCGTCAGACACTTTTTTACTAACCTGACTAATTCTTGGCCAACCAATTTGAGAAATAATTACTTTAAGTTTATCTGTATTAATTTTATCTAATTTTTCATCAAATTTATTATTATATCTCAAATCTTGATCTTTTTTGACCATTGATAAAATATCTTTTTTAATTTTATTTATTGATATCATAATAAAAAGGAATGGGGCTGGAGATTATTACATCTCCAGCCCCGAAAAGGACCACCCACTGTGGCAACTCTAGCCACCCGTGTCGTAGCCACCGTTGACACCCGTCATGGACTCCTCACCATTGAAGGAGGTCGACATTTCGAGCTGGAACAACCCGGTGTTCACCGGCTCACCGAAGGCGAAGGTGATGGGCAGATTCTCCACGTTTTCGCCCGGGAAGAATGCCTGCACATCGAGGGGTGATGGCGACGAACCGCTACTGAGAGACTTCATACACTACTCCTTGAAAGAGACACGAACGGAGGTGGACCAAACGAACTTATCCTACGTTACTTTTATCATATTTACCACCTCAAGTCAACTTTAATTCTCCACACGACCTAGAGTGATCATTCTGGCAAGTTCTTCCCCGATGGGCATGCCAGTAATACGCTCAATCCAGAGCCACTGACCGTTTGGATTGATCTCGAGAAAAACAAACTCTCCTTTTGGTGTGACTATCATATCTACACAACCAAAGACAAGACCGAGAGATTTCACGAAGTTTACTAACTTGTTGTTTATATCTTCAGGAAGCTCCAATTCTTCATGGGGTGTGTTCTCAATGTCGTAACGACGCCAATCCTCACATGCCAGCTTTGATTTCTGAGAATAGATGGCGCACGCAAAAGTTTTATTGCCCACAATAGTAATACGGAGTTCGAAGTCTTTCTCGATGTACTCCTGAAGTATTACTGGGCAATTCTGAACCCTTTGAGCCACCTTGGCCACTTCCTGTTTTGGTAGGCGTCTTGTGTAGAGCAAAAGCTGGTCGTTTTCACCTTCCGCAAGAGTTTCAACGGCTGGCATAAACAAAGATTTTAATACCAGGTTGTTTTTGTGAGAAACAAACTCTCTCGCTTCTTTGGGTGAATTACCAATACATGTGTCTGGTATCAACAGACCCAACTTCGATGCCACCATTAATTGGTGGGTTTTCATCGATCCACGCCTCAATGCTTCGGGGTGGCTTATCCAGAAAGCATTGATTAGGTAGTGTAAAGAATCAAAGAAAATCTGAGATTCTTTATCAATGTATTCCCTCAAATGAGGGGCTTGTACATTGTGAACGGTCGATGGTGTTCGTCTGTTCCACACGGAGGTTATTTCACTCCCATTAAGTTCAGCTCCGTCGACCTTGAGTATCACACTTCCTTTTTCGGTTGGTGATATCTCAAACGACATAGTATTTTCTGTTGGAAATCTGGAGGTGTTAAACGTGCAAGTTTCTACGCCGTTTTTATCCAGGATTCCTTTTACATACTTGTAGTGAGCGTCATCTGGTGCCGAAAGTAGCAGAATCATACAAATCCCCTTTGGGTTAGTGGTTGGTTTTCAGAGAACAAATCTGAAATAGATTATATAATATAAAATACGTATTAGTCAAGATTGACAAAACTAACATTTTATTTAAAAGAAACCCAGTTTTAAATGCAAAAAAAATAATTTTGTGATATAAATATTGCTGAATATGAAAAAAGAAAATGCTGAAATGGACTTCGCTACTCCAGTAGACAATGATCCAGGTCTAGGTTTAGAAAAAAATTCTTTAGCAAAGAAATTTTTTAATGTTTTTTTTGTGCCAATTTTAAACAATTTACCAAAAGGTTTTAAACATAAAATAAAAAAAACTAACAAAGCTGCAGCTGAAGTTATAAATAATGTAACTAACCATAATGCTTTAGAGGCTTTGTATAAAAACGGAAAAACTTTTTCTGCTAGAAATTTAATAGAAAAATTGTTTAGATATGTTTGGTTTAATATAGATAATTCTAAGGGAGTAAGAAATCGCTTGAGATTTGTCATTCGAGAATTAAAAAATCATTTACAAAAAATATCTGAGGTAGATAGAGAAATTAATATTATAAGCATAGCTTCTGGTTCTTCTAGGGCGATAATTGAAGCCATTAAAGATGGACACTATCTGAAAGATAGTAAGGTATCAGTAACTTTTTTGGATAAAAATCCAGATGCGATTGAATATAGCAAAAGGTTGTCTAAAGAAATAAATCATCCCAATATTAATTTAGAATGGATAAATGATACTGTGGGAAATTACTTTAGATCAAATCCAATAAAAAAATTTGATGTAGTGGAAATGGTGGGGCTTCTGGATTATTTTGGTGACGAGAAGGTTCTAGAAACTTTTAGTAGTATACATAGCATCTTACAAGAAGGGGGAATACTTATTACAGCAAACGTATGTCACAATAAAGAAGAGGCTTTTATTACTAAAATATTAGACTGGGAAATGATTTACAGATATCCAGATGAACTTGCTCATCTAGTACAAAAGGCTGGATTTAGCTATAATAATATAAAGGCTTTTTATGAGCCATTAAAAGTACACGGTCTAGTGGTTGCCAAAAAATAAATAATCAATAAATGGAGTCAACTCTTTTGTTTATAACAGCTTCGGTCAATTCTCTCCTAAGTTTTTTTGTGCTATTTGGAAAAAGAGACAAGACTAATATTATTTACTCGGTGTTTGTTTTGTTTGCCTCTTTTTGGTCTATAGGATTGGGGTTGTTCATTATTGAATCAGATTTAAATTTGGCTCATAGTATCGCTAATTTTTATTATATATCGGCCGCAGGCATACCATTGTTTTTTTTGTATTTTTCTTTTTTATTTCCACATAAAAATTTTCAAATAAATAACATTATGTTGTTTATTTTGTCTTTACCTCTGTTAATTCTAACTTTTTTGCTTGTTCTAGACAAAGAACTATTGATAAAGCAAGTGTTTTTATCAGATTGGGGTAAGGATGTAATTATAGATGTAAAACATTACGTGATTTATACTATCTACTTCGTTTCGTTCACTCTTTTGGCATATTATAATCTTATAAAGTCTTATTTGTCATCATCTGACTCTGAAGAAAGGAAACAGTTAAAATTTATAATTCTTGGCACCACCGTAGGTTTTATTTTTGGAATGATATTTGATTTATTTTTACCACTAATAGGTGATTATAAACATATCTTTGTTGGACCGTTATTTTCTTTTAGTATGGTGATAGCTATCGGTTATTCTATTACTAGACATCATCTGTTTGATATAAAAGTGGTTGCTACTGAAGTCCTAACCTTTATTTTGTGGATAGCAATTCTTATTCAAATAATCTTGGCAGAGGGTCTCAAGGAGCAATTAATAAATTTAGGATTTTTGATTGTAGCGATATTCTTGGGAATATTGCTGATTCGTTCTGTCATAAAAGAAGTTACTCAAAGAGAAAAAATTGAAAAGCTTGCTGAAGAACTAAAAAAAATAAACGTAGGGCAGAATAGTATGATTCATTTCATGAACCACCAGATCAAGGGACGTTTTGGTGTGGCTAAAAATATTTTTGCAGAGCTACTATCAGAGGATTATGGAAAAATGCCGGAGGATACCGTGCCTCTTATTAAAAAAGGTCTTGAGGAGACTAATACTGGTATTAACTATGTTCAAAGTATCTTGAAAGGTGCTACGGCCGAAAATGGATCATTACAGTATGATAAACAACCTATGGATTTCAAAAATCTTGTAGAAGAAGCGGTAAATGGTCAAAAAGACAAGGCAGAAGCTAAGGGTTTAAAGTTTGATTTAAGTGTTAAGGATGGTGATTATAGTTTTACAGGAGATGCTCTACAGCTCGGAGAAGCCGTCAGGAATCTTATAGATAACTCAATAAACTATACTCTGACAGGAAGTATTTTGATGAAGTTAGAGAACAAAGAAAAATCTTTTGTTTTTGAAATTATAGATACTGGTGTAGGTATTACTCCAGAAGACATGGGTAACCTATTTAAAGCTGGGGGTAGAGGAGCAAATTCTCTCAAAGTAAATGTTAATTCAACCGGTTATGGTCTTGTTTTTGTAAAAAATGTAGTGGAAGCTCATGGAGGTAGGGTTTGGGTTGAGTCCAGAGGCGAAGGTAAAGGTTCTACATTCTCAGTAGAGTTGCCTAAAAACAATTAAATGACTCAGGAATCAGTTTGGGATAGTGAATATAGGAACTCTAAACTTTTGGTTAAGGAAAACTTACCATCTGCGGATGTAGTGCGTTTTGTTAAATTTCTAAAAAAAGAGAACTTTAATATTGAAAACTCTCAGGTTTTAGATTTAGGATCTGGTATGGGGCGAAATAGTTTTTATTTTGCCGATCTTGGTGCAAAAGTGATGGGTTTAGAGATATCCAAAACAGCTATCGACATAGCCGAGGAAAATGCTAAAAATGCAGGTTTAGACATTCAATATATAAAAAAAAGTATTGGTGAAAAATTTTCAGTACAAGATAATTCTGTTGATATTCTATTGGATGTAACTTCTTCAAATTCTTTGAATGAAGGGGAGAGGGAAGTTTATTTAAGTGAAACTCACCGGGTTTTAAAATCTAATGGGTATTTTTTTGTTAAGGCCTTGTGCAAAGATGGAGATGCCAATGCAAAATATTTGCTCAAAAATTTTCCTGGCACAGAAAAAGACACTTATATTATGCCAGAACTTGGTGTGACAGAGAGAGTCTGGAACAAAGAAGATTTTATAAAAACTTACGAAAAATACTTCTCTATAATTCAAATGGATAGAAAAACCAGCTATTCTAGAATGAACAATCGTGTTTACAAACGAAATTTCTGGATAGTTTATATGAAAAAGTAACTCGTGGTATAATAACAATTTAGTATGGAAACTTCCAAAACAGAAGAGTTGAAAGTAAAAAGCAGTTTGGAAAATTTTAAAGATCTAGCAAAAAACACCGCCAGAATTTTTAAGATTCTTATTACTGAGATGCCGTGGCTTATGTCTGCCATGATTTTGTTGACTATAATTATTGGTGTTGTTCCTATTTTTTCTGCAAGAGCACTTGGTATTTTGATTGATAAAATAATTGAAGGTGTAAAAATGCAGGATATTTCTGTAACCTATCATGCACTAATCATGTTTGCTGTTCTCACTGCGGTACCCACTGTGATAAGGAATATTCGTTCTTTCCTTGATCGTCATTTATATCTAAAAATGCAAGATTTGTTTGATTTGATGGCACTAAAAAAACGAGGTTCATTTGACATTGCTCAATACGAAGATCCAAAGTTTCAAGACAGGCTCCAGAGAGCTTTTAATAACGGTATTTATCCATTAGTAAACATTGTTGATAACCAGTTTTCAAATTTAGAAATTTTTTGTGGAATAATAGTTGGAGCTGTAGCCGCAGCTTTTATAGATTTACGTGTATTTCTTTTGGTTTTTGCAACTGCAATTCCGGATTTTTGGATTGAAATAAAGTATGGAGGTAGAATTTGGGGAATTTGGGCAAAAAATAGTTTAGAGCAAAGACGATATCAGGACTTGAGAAAGTTTTTTAATAGCAAAGTCTCAGTTATCGATAGTCGTCTTTATCAAGCCGGAGACAAGTTCCTGAAAGATATTAAGAACATATTGGATAATTTTAGAAACGAACAACTTTCAACTGAAAATTGGAGAACAGTAGCAAAGGTTTTTGCGAGTGTTTTTGCCGCTGCTGGTCTGTTTGTAGGTACGGCAATGATAATTAATGAGGCAATTGCTGGAGTGATAGCTATTGGAACGGTAGTTTTTGCTTTCCAAGCTTTAAACCGAGTCAGCGGATGGATCTCAAGCATGCTTTCTATTACTGCAAGGTTACTTGAACGAAATCTTTATGCTACAGACATTTTGGCTATTTTTGATGAAAAAAATATTCTAGAATATCCAAAAAACCCAGAAAAAATAAATTTTGATTTAGCTCCAACTATTGTTTTTGATAACGTTTCCTTTAAATATCCAGGACAAGAAAAATGGGCACTTCAGAATATTTCTTTCGTGATTAATCCTGGTCATAAAATAGGGTTAGTTGGAAATAATGCTGCTGGTAAGTCGACTCTTGTTCGCCTGCTCTTGCGTGTTCATGATCCAGTCGAGGGTAGAATTACTGTGAATGGAATCGATCTGAAGAAAGTGGATATTAATGAATGGTGGAGACATCTCGGGGTCTTGTTGCAAGATTTTACTACCTATAATTTCTCAGTAAAAGAATCCATAGCAGTTGGAAAAGATATAGATGATATTGACATGGATAATGTAAAAAGCTCAGCAGTAAAAAGCACAACTAGTGGTTTTATAGAAGGACTTCATGACAAGTATGATCACATGATAGGTGTTGAATTTGGAGGAATTGAACCATCCAAAGGACAAAGACAAAAACTCGCTATAGCTAGAGCATTTTATAAAGGCAAAAGATTACTTGTTTTGGATGAACCAACCGCTTCAATTGATGCTGATTCTGCCGATATTATTTTTAATGAGATTGAGAAACTACCAGAAACAGTTTCTGCAATTTTAATTTCTCATAATTTTGCCACAATAAAAAGAGCAGATGAAATAATTGTCTTACATGAAGGG
Organism: uncultured Candidatus Saccharibacteria bacterium; assembly: GCA_964507615.1. Taxonomy (GTDB): domain Bacteria; phylum Patescibacteriota; class Minisyncoccia; order Phycocordibacterales; family DATDWN01; genus C7867-006. The sequence goes on from CAZDPS010000007.1 coordinate 28,613, forward strand.
AAAATTGTGGAAAAAGGAAAACATCAAGAACTTATTGATTTAGGAGGAAGATACTCCGAAGCATATGCAAAACAGAAGAAGGATTTTGAATAAAGGTAGAATCTTGAATATGTACCATTAAGAGACAGTCTGTTTGTATTGTTTTTATCGATGAAATAATACAACCTTGACTTCTTTATCGCTCCAATCCGTTTTTTTTATATTTTTTTTAAAATTACTAAGCTCTTTTTTGTTATTACGGGTTACTATATAAATGGAAGAAATTTTAATATTACTTAAATTTTTAAACCACCTTTCTACCTTGTTGATGTATGATTCGCTGTAGTAAGGTTTTTCTATATTGTTATTTTTTTCTAAAAACTCTTTATCTAGGAAAGTTTCCACCTCGTCTACTATAACTAAACCTTTTGTGGGTATTTTTTTAATTTTATCGCAATTTGAAAAATAAGTAACAACAATACCTTTTTTTTCAAGATATGGTATTAACTGGTTCTTTATAAAAAAAGTTTTACCGGCATCACTTGCTCCAACAAGAAAAAGACTTTCTTTATTTGAAACAATATTATAGATTTTATTTTTCAGATTCATTTGTATATATAATTATATATTAGAATGCGGGGGAGAAAAATATCTTCCCCCCCGCAGTTTGGTGTCAGAGCACTAGGTCCGACACGGGATGTTCTTGGACATCTTGCAACCCGCCCCCGCCTTGGAGTGCTTCGAGCTGCATGGACGCAGTTCAGAAGTCACAACAATACGAGTTTTGTTGTATTTACGCATCATTTCTCACCTCCTTCCTTTTGCGTAGAAGTGGACAACATCGCATTTATGCCTGGATGGTATCCTGTGGTCACCATTCTCTACGAGCGCCAGACCGATGCAACTATCACAATAGTTTCGATTGTGACAGCTCATGCACTTCTGCATCCCTCGAAGAGAAAACTGTGTTAACACCTGCTTACGTCGGGCAAGGATATCGGCTAAAGATTCGGTAGAAGTGTCACCCAACGGAATCCGAAGATCCAAACAGGGATAAACAACACCTGCCGGATCAATCGCAATCTGGTCTCTCCCCGCAAAACAGACAGTACTATTTCGACAATCCCGGTACTTCTTCTGGACCGGAAAGCCTCCTATGCGATCCAAGAAAGGTTTAAACTTCTCTTCCATTTCCTGGTGTGACAAACGGAAGAGAATTTCTTCTCCTGGACCGTTGCGGTTCGGAGTGATATATGGACTGTAGAAAATTGGTGCGCCGATCTTTTCAAGAACTCCATGTATCTCGCTAATCTGGTCGATATTGTGTTTCCCGACCAAAACAGACAAAGTTACAGGAAGTCCCATCTGAAGCATCAAACTCACGTTTTCTCTTAGTCGGTCAAACCGATAAACCGACCTAGTGAGCCCAGAATATCCTGTTTGCTTTTCATACACAGAGACTTGGATGTCGTACGGTTTTATTCGTGATAATTTTTCAATCCTTGTGGGGTTTAGGGTGGTACCATTTGTTTTTATTTCTAGTACGAACCCAGCTTCTTCAAGATCTTCTGCAATGAGAATTGCGTCTTTGCGCAAGAACAATTCTCCTCCAGTCAAGAGAACAAAGATAGCCCCTGCCGATTTCAAATCTTGAGACAAAACCTGAATTCGTGCTCGAGACAACCCCTTCTGACTGAAGTCACTTAAGTAGCACCAACGGCACCGTTGGTTGCACATGTATGTTAACTCAAGGTTAACATTGATGATTTGCCATCTACGCATGGCGTAGGAGGACAGTTCCTCCAGAGCGGTCTTTTGAGGTGAGGGTTTGGCGTGCTCAGGTTTATCCTCTGAGTTATCCGACAACGCATTCACCGTCTTTTGTATTTCGTGAAAATCTGTTGTAACTTCGATTCTGTCTTCTGCCCCGAACTGAGCAAGAAAACTGTAGGGAAGTTCATATGATGGATTTTCTACGAAACGAGCAGCGTGACTTGCAAGCGCCCCTTCGAGGAACACTGACTTCTGAGTGGTCCTGTTGATGAGAAAAGTTGCGTTTTCGAAATTTCTCATGATCATGTTTTTCATCGGAGCATCCTTTGTTTGAGTGTTTATTACATAATGAGAAAATCAAAGGGCAGTTTAATCTAACTATGATTATATGGATTAAGTTATTGTTTGTCAATTTAATTAAATCCAAAAATACTGGATAATTCTGTATTTATTTTTAGTAATTTGGTAGACTATTGTTATGAGCAATAAAAAAATCTTACTTTCAGGAGTAAAACCAACAGGAAGACCACATATTGGGAATTATTTCGGCGCTATGAAGCAGTTTGTGGATATGCAGGACGAGTATCAAGCAATGTATATGATTGCTGATTATCATGCTTTGAATTTCATCCAAAATAAAGAAGAACTGAATCAGGCTATACTGGATTTAACTATTGACTACCTAGCCATCGGACTTGATCCTCAAAAATCAATAATTTTTAAACAATCTGATGTTTCTGAGCATACAGAGCTTGCTTGGATTTTTGACACAATAACAACAATGCCTTATCTAGAACGCGCTCATGCCTACAAAGATGCAGAAGCAAAAGATAAAGAAATAAATGTCGGTACTTTTAATTATCCAATGCTCATGGCTGCAGATATACTTCTCTATGATGCAGATGTTGTTCCTGTGGGACAAGATCAGAAACAACACGTGGAATATACTAGAGACACAGCACAAAAATTTAACTTCACTTTTAAACAAGAACTTTTTAAACTTCCAGAATCAAGAATATTAGACGCAGTTGCAACTGTTCCTGGCACCGATGGTCAAAAAATGAGCAAAAGTTACGGAAATACCATAGGACTTTTTGCCACTTTAGAAGAAATTACCAAAGCAGTGATGTCCATACCGACTGATTCTAAACCAATAGACGAACCGAGAAATCCAGAAGAAGATAATGTTTTTAAACTACACAAATTATTTGCAAAATCAGACGATTTGTTTGCCCTGAGAGAAAGATATGAAAAAGGAGGGTTGAGTCACAAAGAATCAAAAGAAACCCTTATCAAAAACATTGATGCTTTCATCGCGCCTCTCAGGGAAAAAAGAGACCAACTGGCCCATGATACAGATTTTATTCTTGATTTATTAAAAGAGGGAGGAAAAAGAGCCAAAGTCAAAGCTGAAAGAAAAATGGAAGAAGTAAGAAATGCTATAGGAGTCAAGTTGTATTAGTTGCAATAGTCAGAGAAAATTATATAATGTAGGCAATCCTTTGATCCGGCCAACACCGGTGAGGTGAAGAAAGAAAGCCCTAAAAAGCGAGTAGAATCTTCCGGTTTTGCTCCGAAAAGCAAAAATGAAGTGATACCTCGGTATCAAAAACAGGGTGGCACCGCGACGAAATCGCCCCTGCGAATTTATTATTAAATGGAGCCAGTTCGAAATTTAAGCGCAAGTAAAATCAAATTATTGCTTGTCTGCTAAAATTTTCAAATTTCAGTTGCAAACTTTTCAATCCTTCGCAACATATCATGATATGCCTTGTCGGATTTCAAAGTTTTCGCATGAAATTTGAGAATTTTATCTAGACATTAAATTTCTCACTGTCTCCAAATGAATTCGGAGGGGCTTTTTTGTTTCTCCAATATCAAATATGAGAACATATATCAAAGATTTAAATAAATTTATAGGCCAAGAAGTCAGTATTTCTGGTTGGGTAGATGTGCGTAGAGATCAAGGAAAAATGGTTTTTATGGATATGCGTGATATGACAGGCAAAGTCCAGTGTGTGGTGCTTCCTAGCCATCCTGAGGCCATAGAACAGGTAAAAGAAGTTAGAACCGAATGGGTTCTAACTGTAAATGGAATAATCAACAAAAGACCTGACAAAAATGTAAAGGAAGGCGTTATAAATGGTGATATAGAAATGGAAATTTTGACCATTGAGGTTTTAAACAAATCAGAGACTATTCCATTTGATATTTCAGGAGATACAAAAGAAATCAATGAGGAAGTCAGACTAAAATATCGCTATGTTGATCTGCGCTCAGACAGAATGCAAAAAAACATAAGGAACAGACATAAGGTCATAAAACTAATCAGAGACTTTCTTGATACTGAAGGTTTTACGGAAATAGAAACACCAATGTTAACAAAATCAACCCCAGAGGGCTCTAGAGACTTTGTGGTACCTGCCAGACTCTATCCGGGAAAGTTTTATGCACTACCCCAATCACCCCAACAATACAAACAGCTTCTCATGACAAGTGGGTTTGAAAAATATTTTCAAATAGCTAGATGTATGAGAGATGAGGATAGTAGGGGAGACAGACAACCAGAATTTACACAGCTAGACATGGAATTGAGCTTTGTAAAAAGAGAAGATGTGATGGAACTTAACGAAAAACTTCTAATAGAAGTTGTGACTAAACTTTATCCAGAGAAAAAAATTCAACAAATACCTTTTCCTAGACTTTCATACAAAGAAGCCATGGAGAAATATAATTCTGACAAACCAGATCTAAGAGAAGATAAAAATGATCCAAATCTATTGGCTTTTTGTTGGGTTATAGACTTTCCATTCTTTGAAAAAACAGAAGAAGGTGGATGGACATTTACCCACAATCCATTTTCAAGACCTAAGCCAGAGCACATGGAATGGCTTATGAACAAAGAAAATATCGAGGAAATATTGACTACACAATACGATGTTGCTTTAAACGGTATGGAAATAGGTGGTGGAAGTATCAGAAATCACGATCCAAAAGCCCTAGAGAAGGTTTTTGAGGTTATGGGACACAAAACAGAAGATATACACAAAAACTTTGGACATATGATGAACGCCTTTTCTCTAGGAACCCCTCCACATGGTGGAATTGCATGGGGTCTAGATAGATTTGTTATGACAATGCAAAGTGAACCAAATATAAGAGAGGTGATTACTTTTGCTAAAACAGGAGAAGGAAAAGATTTAATGATGGATTCTCCTTCAGAAATATCTGATACTCAACTACTAGAACTTGGAATCAACTTAAGAAAAAAGATATAATCCAATATAAATGGATAGTGAGTACCAAGTAAAAACACATATTTTTGAAGGGCCATTGGATACACTGCTTTCTCTAATAGAAAAAAGAAAACTCTTCATAAACGACATATCTTTGGCACAGGTTGCTGATGACTATATTACCTATGTAAAAAGTCTAGAGAATTTTCCTATAGCTGACTCTGCGCATTTTATTTTGATTGCTTCTACTCTAGTTTTGATAAAATCAAAATCTCTTTTGCCTACACTGACTCTGAGTGAGGAGGAAGAACACAACATAGAAGATTTAGAAGCAAGATTGCGTGAATATCAAAAGTATAAAGCATTGAGTCGACATCTAAGAGAAAGATTCAACATTCACGTAGAATATCTTCGACAACCATCCAAAGAAAAAATGGTTGTTTTCACACCAGATAAAAATATTTCTATTGAGAGAATAAGAGAAACAGTTTATTCTCTTATTCTGCAATTACCTAAAAAAGAATTTGTTCCAAAAGCCATAATCAAAAAAATCATTTCATTGGAAGAAATGATAGAAACCTTAACAGGTCGCATTACTGAAAGCATGAAAATGAGTTTTAAGGATTTTTCAGGTATTGGAAAAGTGGAAAAGGTTAATGTTATTGTAAGTTTTCTTGCTATGCTAGAATTGGTTAAGCAAGGTATCATACAAGTAAGACAAGATAAAGATTTTCAAGATATTGAAATGGAAAATCAAACCGTAGGAACACCGAGGTATTAGAGTCGAAAGTAGAGAGTTCAAAGTAATACAAAATACAATGCAGGAAAATCAAAATTTAATCAACAAAATAGAGGCCATACTTTTTTATTTGGCTGAACCTGTAAGTATTAACTCTCTTTCTAAAATTCTAGAATTATCAAAAGAAGAAACTCTATCTGCAATAGGTATTTTGGGAGATTCTTTAGTGAATCGTGGCTTGAGGTTGGTTTTTCATAATGATGAGGTAGTAATAGTAACTGCTCCAGAACACTCAGAAGCTATAGAGAAAATGGTAAAAGAAGAACGAGAAAAAGATTTAGGTAAGGCAGGAATAGAAACTCTTTCGATCATTGCTTATAAAGGACCTGTAAGTAAAAAGGAGATTGAATACATAAGAGGAGTCAATTCTCAATATGCTCTAAGAAATTTACTCCTTAGAGGGTTGATTGAAAGAAAAAATAGCGAGACAGGAATGCGTGGAGTAGGTTATAATATAACAGGCGATGCTTTAAGGTTTTTAGGATTAAGTCACATCTCTGATCTCCCAGAATACGAAGAAATGAATAAACAGCTAGAGGTAGTGGAAGAAAAAGAAAGTGAATTAGAAGAGGTTTCGGAATAAACTAAAAAATGGAAGAAACAAAAAACACAGAACCAATATCTAAAAAGTTACTAGTTTTGAATGCAATGCTAGTTATTTCTATTGTTTTCATGGTTTTTCTTATATATGGATTGCTCCACAAACCAGTAGTAAAAGAAGAAATAGTCTATAACGAAAAAACTAGTTCTGCTATATTTGATTCTGTCGAATTAGAAGCAAAATCTGTTTATGTTTTTGATGTTGTAAAAAACGAAGTTATTTTCAAGAAAAATGAGTTTGTTCAGCTTCCTCTAGCCTCTATTACCAAACTTATGACAGCTCTCACTGCAGTAGAACTAGTTCCAGAAAATTCACGCATAACCATAAGAAAAGAGTTTTTATCTGAAGAAGGAGACTCAGGGTTACTCGCCGGTGAGTCTTGGAAACTTAGAGATTTGCTTGATTTCTCTTTGACTGTTTCCTCTAATGACGGTGCGAGATCTCTTGCTTCTGTGATAGGAGCAATAAATCTGAATACGACCGACTACGACTTAGGGAGAAAAGATTTTATTTCCAAAATGAATGAAAAGGCAGAAGAACTTGGTCTTAAACAGACCTATTTTATCAATGAAAGTGGTTTGGATAACGGTGCTTTATCTGGTGGTTATGGTTCCGCTATAGATGTAAGTAAACTAATGGAATATTTGATAAAGAATCATTCAGAGATACTAGAAGCGACAAAATATCAAGAATTAGAAGTTGATTCTTTAGATAAAACTCATGTCGCCAAAAATACAAATGTCGAAGTTGATCAAATACCCGGACTTATTGCATCTAAAACTGGATATACAAACATGGCTGGAGGAAATCTAGTTATTGCCTTTGATGCTTCTATTGGTAGACCGATTGTGGTAGTCGTTCTGGGATCTTCCATAGAGGGTAGGTTTACGGATGTTTCTAAACTAGTAGAAGCTAGCCGAAGTTACGTTTCTGGAGCCAAATAAAGGGCTTTTTGGACACAACCCCTTGTTTCGGGTTATACTGAAAGCATGTGCGGAATAGCAGGATATTTTGATCTTAAAACTGAAGAAAAGGAGGCAATTATAGGAAAAATGGTAGCTTCTATAACTCATCGTGGCCCAGACGACGATGGTTTTTATGTAGACAAATATGTTGGTCTGGGAATGAGAAGACTATCCATCATAGATCTTTCTACTGGAAGACAACCCATAACTTCAGCCGACGATAAACTTTTAATTTTTTTAAACGGAGAAATATACAATTATAAAGAGCTTCGGGAAGAATTAGTTGAAAAAGGTTTTGTTTTCAAAACACAAACTGATACTGAGGTCATCCTGCACATGTATGAGGCTTATGGAGATAAAATGCTTCCAAGGCTTCGAGGAATGTTTTCTTTCTGCATATATAACACCGAAACAAAAAATATTTTCTTAGCTAGAGATTTTTTTGGTATAAAACCACTTTATTATTTGGTAGATGAAGACGAGAACATTATAGGCTTTTCATCAGAAATAAAAAGTTTTTTGACCATTCCAGGGTTTAAGCCAGAGGTAAATGACGACGCCGTAGTTAATTATTTATCTTTTCAATACAACCCTCTTCCTGAAACATTTTTCAAAAATGTTTATAAATTACCGCCAGCTCATTTTCTAAGTATTGATTTTGTCAGCAAAGAAACTCACATAGAAAAATATTGGTCATTTGAATTTGACCAGGATAATAGTCTGGATAAAACACAAACAACCGAACTGATTAGAAATACTATAAGGGATTCCGTAGAACATCATATGATAGCAGATGTTCCTGTAGGAGCTTTTCTTTCTGGTGGAATAGACAGTTCTATTATCACAACTCTAATGCAAAAAATAAGAGGTGACAAAAAAATAAAAACTTTCACAGTGGGTTTTGATACTTTGACTGAGAGTAAAGAAGCCAGTGAGACTTCTGATTTTCTTGGCACAGACCACACTGAAATAACTATAGGCAGAGAGGAATACATGAAAATCCTACCGAAAGCCATTTACCATTTTGACGAACCTGTGGCTGATCCATCTGCAATAGGTTTGTATTTCGTTGCTCGTGAGGCCAGAAAACATGTCACTGTCGTTTTGTCTGGAGAAGGTTCTGATGAATTATTTGGTGGATACAACATATACTTAGCTCCTTTTGCAAGACAAAAAATGGCCTGGCTGCCTAAATCTATAATAAAATTTTTCCTTGATCTCCCGTTTAAGTTTTATGGTAAAAATTATTTGAGTAGAGTGAATATGAAGCTTGAGGAGTGGTACATAGGTAACGCATCTATTTTTAAAAAGAAAGAGATCGATTTGTTATGGAAACCTGCCCGCCCTCACGAGTCTGGAGCAGGCGCGGGTCCTAGAGCAAAGACCCAGTCACTAGGGTTTCTGTATAAAAAAGTATCACTCCTAAGTGACTCTACGGCCATGCAGTACATAGATATTAACACCTGGCTGGTGGGGGATATACTGGCCAAAGCCGATAAAATGACCATGGCTAATTCCTTAGAGTTACGAGTACCATTTCTTGATATAGAGGTTGCAAACCTTGCTAAAACCCTTCCAGACGCCTTTAAATGGTCTAAAGGGATAACGAAGTATCTGCTAAGAGAGGCATTTAAAAATATTATCCCAGAAAACACCAGAAACCGAAAAAAATTGGGTTTTCCAACACCACTCAAAAGCTGGTTAAACAAAGATAGTAATGATGTCTACGATCAGATCTTGAAAAATAATTACATTAAAAAGCATATGAGTATAAGTCATGTTCAAAAAATAATAAATGAGCACAACTCCAAAACTGTTGATAATTCTAGAAAAATCTACTCATTACTCATGCTTTCACTGTGGTATGATGTTTATATTGATAAAAAATTAAAGGTATAAATCTTAAACAAAATGGTAGATGTAATAAAAGTAGTTTTTCCATCAGTCCTTACGTTTTTTCTTGGCATTTTGATTACTCCTTTTTTTACGCACTATTTTTATAAATACAAAATGTGGAAAAAGAATCCACGCACAGAAGCTGGAGATATAACCACAAATGATTTTGCTAAAATTCATAACACAAAAGAAGAGTTATCCACCCCACGAGTTGGCGGTGTAATTATTTGGGTTTCTGTTATTCTCACTGTATTTTTTATTTATCTTTTACATATTATTTTCCCTAATGATTTAACTTTGAAACTAAACTTTTTCAGCAGAAGTCAGACTCTTATCCCTCTAGCCTCACTTATTTTAGCTTCACTTATAGGCCTAGTAGATGATGTTTTACAAATTACAGGTAAGAGTAGTTATGCGAAAGACAATATTGTTTATAGAAGAGTAAAAGTTGCTTGTATTATAATTATAGGTCTAGCTATTAGTTACTGGTTTTACTTTAAACTAGGTGCCACCACCATTCACATGCCATTTTGGTATGACATTGATCTGGGGATTATGTACATTCCTTTCTTTATAATAATAATGCTCGGGGTATTTTCTACTAGTGTTATAGACGGAATAGATGGTTTATCGGGTGGTGTCATGGCCACTATTTTTACCGCATATTCTGTTATTGCTTTTGTTCAAAATCAAATCGACATCTCAGCTCTTTGTGCTGTGATAGCTGGAGGTATACTAGCATTTCTCTGGTTCAATATTCCTCCAGCAAGATTTTATATGAGTGAAACAGGTATGCTTGGATTAACTGTTACTTTAGCTGTTATAGCGTTTCTTACAGACACTGTTTTGCTTCTGCCTATTATAGCTTTCCCTTTGTTCATAACTTCTCTTTCCGTTATAATTCAAATGATTTCCTACAAACACTTTAACAAATATCGCGTTTTTAAAGTAGCACCTTTACATCATCATTTTGTAGCTATAGGTTGGTCCAGAGAAAAAACTGTAATGCGATACTGGATTATTAGCATCGTCTTTGCTATTTCTGGTGTAATTTTGGCCTTGGTTAGTTAAAACAATGAAAAAAATAAAAGTTGATATACCATTTTTAATATCCATAGCCATACTCGTAATATCTGGTTATTTGATTTTCACATCTGCTTCTTTTGGTCTTCTTTCTAAGCAACCAGTGAAATACGCCAATGTAGCCTTTAATCAGACTTTTTATGGCCTAATTTTAGGATTGATTGCTTGTATAGTTGCTTCTCAGATCAACTACAAAATTTATAGAAAATATTCTATCTATATATTTTTTATATCTATAGTTTTAACCTTACTAGTTTTTGTACCAGGTATAGGCATGGAACATGGTGGAGCAAAAAGATGGGTAGATTTCAAACTATTGTCCTTCCAACCATCTGAATTCTTGAAAATTGGATTCATAATATTTCTTTCGGCATGGATGGCCAGGGTTAAGGACAAAGCAGAAACTTTCAAATATGGTTTCCTGCCTTTTTTAATCATAATGGGCATCATAGGATCAGTTTTGTTACTCCAACCAGACACCGACACATTTTTTATTATGGCTTTAGCTGGTTTTTCTATATTTCTATCTTCTGGTGGTCGGTGGAGATATGTTTTTGTTTCCGCAATAATAGGAGCAATTGTTCTTGCCGGCATAGCATACTCTAGACCTTATGTTATGAATCGTATCAACACTTTTATTAATCCATCATCAAATGCTTTAGGTAGTGGGTACCAAATTCAACAATCACTTATTGCAGTTGGTTCAGGTGGAATATTCGGCAGGGGGTTTGGACAAAGTATTCAAAAATTTAATGTATTACCAGAACCGATAGGGGATTCGATTTTTGCTGTTGCATGTGAAGAATTCGGCTTTTTGGGTGGTATAAGTATAATTTTATTTTATATATTTTTTACCTTTAGAGGCCTTAAAATTGCGGTTAGAATACAAGATTCCTTTGGTAGACTTGTGGTCGTCGGAATTGTTATAATGATAGTGTCCCAAGCCTTTGTGAATATTGGGGCAATGGTAGGTATTTTGCCTTTGTCTGGCATAACCTTGCCTTTTATCAGCCACGGAGGAACTGCTTTATTTATGACTCTTTTGGAAGTAGGAATAATCCTAAACATCTCAAAAAACCAGAAAAAATAACTAATTTAAACAAATGAAAATATTATTTACCGGAGGTGGTAGTGGTGGTCATTTTTATCCCATCATAGCAATAGTTGAAGAATTAAATACTTTAGTAAAAGAGAGTCATCTTTTGAAACCAGAGATTTATTATATGTCTACTGACCCTTACAATGAAGGACTGCTTTTTGAGAACAATATGGTTTTTCAGAAAGTTAGTGCGGGTAAAATCAGAAGAAAAAAATCTTTAGGAAATATTATTTTAAATTTCTTTGATTTATTTAATACTTTCTTTGGAACACTCGGTGCACTTTGGAGGATTTTTGTTATATACCCCGATGTTATATTTGGCAAAGGTGGTTATGCTAGTTTTCCAGCACTCTTTGCTGCAAAACTACTAAGAATACCTGTAGTTATACACGAATCAGACAGTACCCCTGGCAAAGTAAATGCTTGGGCTGGCAAATTTGCTCGTCGCATAGCCATATCATACCCCGAAGCTGTAAAATTTTTTAAAAGAGAAAAAGTAGCGTACACGGGAAATCCAATTCGCAAAGAAATAAGAGAGCCTTTAACCGAAGGTGCTCACAAACTTCTTGGTCTAGCAGAAGGAATTCCTACAATACTTATACTAGGAGGCTCTCAAGGTTCGGTTTTTATAAATGAAATAATTATGGACGCTCTGCCTGAATTAGTTAGAAAATATCAAGTAATACACCAGACGGGCAAAAATAACATTAAAATAATTGAGGAAACAAGAAATGTGGTTTTACAGGGTAATGAGTATAAAGATAGATATAAGTCTTTTGACTATTTAAATGTTTTAAATATGCGAGCCTCTGCGGGTGTGGCAGATATAGTTATTTCAAGAGCAGGTTCCACTATTTTTGAAATAGCGTCATGGGGTAAACCATCTATTATCATACCGATACCTGAACCAACATCACACGATCAAAGAACTAATGCTTATTCATATGCTCGCTCTGGAGGAGCAATCGTAATAGAAGAAAAAAATTTAGCGGGTAGTTTACTGGTTTCTGAAATAGACAGAATCATGGAAACTCCGGGAGAAAAGGAAAAAATGACTCAAAGTGCAAAAGAGTTTGCCAGGAGAGATTCAGCTAGATTGATAGCGCAAGAAATACTGGGAATAGCACTTGAACATGAAAAATAAAATGAATACAAATTCAGATAAAATAATAACTAGATTTGCACCTTCACCAACAGGACATTTTCATGTAGGAGGAGTTCGTTCTGCTTTGTATAATTTTTTATTTGCAAGACAAAATAATGGGGTTTATATATTGAGAAGTGAAGACACTGACAAAGAAAGATCAAAAAAAGAATATGAGGATGAATTTTTAGAACTTTTTGATTGGTTAAATTTGAAACACGATTTGTTTTTTAGACAATCTGATAGATTAGATATACACCAACGCTATATACAAAAAATGATAGAAGATGGTTTTGCCTATATATCAAAAGAAACACCAACAGAAGAAGGTCAGAGAGATGAGGTTATAAGGTTTAAAAACCCTAATAAAAAAATTACTTTTAATGATTTGATTTTGGGAGACATCACTGTTGACACTACAGATTTAGGAGATTTTATTATCGCTAGAGATATGAATGAACCTTTGTACCACCTGACTGTAGTTATTGATGATTTTGAAATGGGTGTTACACATGTCATAAGAGGTCAAGAGCACGCGCCGAACACTCCACGCCAAATACTAATCCAAGAAGCAATTGGAGCTCAGAGACCGATATATGCTCATTTACCTCTTATACTTAACAAAGACAGAGCAAAATTGTCTAAAAGAGACGAATCCGTGAGACAAGCAATAGAATATATGCGAATGGGTTATATGCCTGATGCAATATTAAATTTCATGGCTCTAAATGGATGGAATCCTGGTGGAGAGCAAGAAGTTTTTACACTAAACGAACTTGTTGAAAAATTTGATATTACTAGAGTACAAAAAGGTGGTGGTGTTTTTAATCCTGAAAAACTAGAATGGATAAACAAAGAACACATGAAGTTGCTGACAAAAAAAGAGATAAATGAAAACATAATAAGCCGTCTGGAAAAAAATTCAATAAAATCAGATAAAGAATTTTTAGAAAAAATCTCTCCTATTATTTTTGATCACATTTCTAAATGGGGAGACATAGATACCATGGTTGGGGAAGGGGAGTTAGATTATTATTTTAATCCCCCACAATACGAAAAAACTCTACTCTTTTGGAAAGGAAAAGAAGTCACAGAAGAAACAAAAAAACATCTAGAATATATGAGAGAAGTTTTAATAAATTCTGAAGAAAAAGTTTTTTCTGATATTGAAAATATAAAAAATACCATATTTAATTATGCAACAGAAAATGGCAGAGGGGAAGTCTTGTGGCCACTTAGGGTATCACTATCTGGTAGAGAAAAAAGTCCTGATCCGTTCACGTTAATTTATATATTAGGCAAAAATGAAACAATAAACAGAATATCTGAGGCATTGAAAAAACTATCATAATACAAAATGAGATATGAAATCCTCAAAATTATTTTTATATCCTTTATTTTTTTGGCCAATCTAACTTTCGGAATGGGTCTTGTTTATGGACAGACAACCAATGAACTCATAAATAAAATTGAAGAGAAAAATAATGAAATAAAGAAACTAGAAGAAGAAATAAAACAATACAACATAGAAGTAGATAATGCTAGTAAACAAGCAGTTACACTAAAGAATACCCTTAAAACTTTAGATTTAACAAAAAAAAAGATAACCACGGATATAAGTTTAACTGAAAATAAAATTAATAAAACAACTCTTACTATTGAGCAATTAGACTCAGAAATAGATAAAACTGAAAACAATATAAGTACAAACAAGATAGCCATCATAAATGCCATGAAAGAGGTTCAATCCCTTGAAGATACTAATATAATGCAGATACTGCTTTCAAACAAAAATATCAGTGAAATTTGGACTGAAATTGATCACATACAAGAGGCTCAAAAAGTCATTAGGAATAAATCAAAGGAATTAGTACAGTTAAAATCTGAGATGGAAACAAAACAAAAAAACCTCAAAGGACAGAAAAATAGTTTGGTAAATTTAAAGGAAGATTTAAATGGTAAAAAACTAGCGGTGGTTTATACAGCAAAAGAAAAAGAAAATTTATTAACTCAAACCAAAAATAAAGAAGATACATTTAAACAACTTGTAAAAACAACCGAAGAAAAGAAGGCCCAATTTGAAAAAGAAGTCTATGAATACGAATCCCAGCTGAACCTGTTGGTAGATAAAGATAAATATCCTGCCCCAAAAAACGGAATACTATCCTGGCCCCTTGATAATGTATATATTACTCAAAAATTTGGCAAAACTGTCGATTCTCAAAAACTTTATGTATCTGGAAGTCATAATGGTGTAGATTTTAGAGCAAGTGTTGGAACAAAAGTTAAAAATGTTTTAGATGGAACAGTGGTCGGCACAGGTAATACAGATCTCTATCCTGGATGCTACTCTTTTGGTAAATGGGTTATGGTCAAACACGACAATGGTTTATCTACAATATATGGTCATTTATCAGTAATAAGTAGTAATGTTGGTCAGAGAATAGAGACTGGTGGACTTATTGGTTACAGTGGAAATACAGGATATTCAACAGGTCCACATCTGCACATAAGTTTGTACGCAACTCAAGGTGTCAGAATAGAAAAGTATGTCAATAGTAGAGGATGTAAACAGGTAACAATGCCTCTTGCTGATATTAAAGCCTATTTAGATCCACTGGCTTATTTACCTAATTAGCTGATATAATTTTACACATGAAAAACAACAGAGGTTTTATAGGTAGAATAGTTTTACTAATAATTGCGGTTATTGCTTTAAAGTATTTTTTGGATTTTGATATAATTGAATGGATAAAGTCTCCAAAAGTACAAAGTGTAATAAAACCTGTAATAAATTTCTTTAAAAATATTTATTTTTGGTTAGATAATTTTGTAAGTAATCTAGTAAACTAATAAAAAATTCCATAAAAATAGCTAGTATAAAAATAGGGGAGACTTATCCCTTATTTTTATTAAGACAAGTCCCCTAGTATAAAAATTTATAAATTTATCTAAATGAAGTTAATATAGCAAAAAAGAGAGAAGTGACTACAAAAACGAGCCTCTAGGATGCCCCAGGTTAAAAGTTTACATGCATAGACAGGGAAGTGTTCATAGAAAATCTAACTAAAATTTTTATTCTTTGTTTGGTCAGCTTTCCTCAGCTGTAGCATGAAAAAAGGTATATTGTGCGACACACTTATACTATACTTCCCTTCAAACATAACTATAAATAAAAACCAGAAACAGAAACAAATATTTACTCTATTCCCTGCAGGAGTTAAACCTAATCAAATCAGAATTAAAAAATAATAATACTCTCCCATTAAGAAACACAACAAAAAACTCCCATTACGGGAGTTTTTTGTTTTATTTGTTTAAGGCTAGATTTTGATTTTCATACTTGCCCCAACAAGGCTTTGATGATATCCAAGGTTGTGTACCTTGCTCCATATAAAGCTTTCTGGCATAAGCGGTATTACCTTCAATAGTATAGATGTTATAATCTTCTGCTTTAGAAGCATCTAGGTGATAATACTCATTAATTTGCATCACACCCACATCCTTACTATTAACTTTACCTCTATGAACCTCACCATCTTTATCAAGTTGTCTAAAAGTAGATTCACATCTTGCGATTTGAATCATAATTGGTATATCAGAGAAATACTCACGTATATACTCTTCTGTACTCATTATGCTTTCTACCTCCTTTCTTGATATCTCCCTCACAGCTTTGGTTTCAATTTTTGGAACCTCTGTGACTGTGACTGGACTGGTTATGCCTGTAAAAGACGAAACCATCATAAACAAACTAATAGCAGTAAAATTTAAAATACAAAATTAATTAGATTATAATTCTGGATGTCTATTTAACGGAAAAACTCAGATCTACTGAGTTGAGTATATTGTATCACACTCACATACCACTTGTCAATGAAATACCACGAAAAATGGAGTATGAAAAGAGCAGTTTAATGGCTTTATAGAGCCCTAAAATAGCAATTTTTAATACACATTAAAATAAGCCAAAAATCAACTTGATTGATGGTTTTAAACTAAATAAACATCAAGATCATGAAAGGTAACAGACTCCATCCAAATACCCTCCCCACCCCCATAAACAAGGTGTCTATTGACCCAGAAAAATTATGAAATATGTTCAAATCAACAGTCGTATAAGAAAAAACCATAAACAAAACCAATACGCAAACAGTTAAACCAATCTTGCCCATAAATCCAGAAGAATCATCATATGATGAGGTGTGCTTGTTTATAACAACCGAAATAATTACAAATAAAATCAAAAATATACCAAGCTTATTTAAAATCGCACCCGTACCATCTTTTAAAAAAACAAGTTTATCAAAAAAAGGAATTTGATTGTATAAAAAAGTTGCAGGATAAAAAGCTAGAATAATAGAAATAATTTTTGATTTACTGAAATATGCCACGGCCAAAAAAATGACCACAAAAGTGACAATTAGAAACAATAAATCGCCTGAAAGCGAACTTGTTATTTTTTCTATAAAACCTGACATGTCAAAAGTATAACAAATAACCCTCCGCGATAATAGAGGGTTATTCGGTTTAAGGTTAAATTTGGTTAAAATTAGATGCCTTCCTTCCTGAGAGACTCAACTAACTTTCTTGCTTCCTTGGATAGTCTTTTTGGCACAAGAAGATGAAGTTTTACTAGGATATCCCCTCTGTAGTGTTTGTCATATGGAACTCCCTTGTTTTTTATTCTCAAGATTTCCCCATGAGTTACACCCTCTGGAATTTTTACTTTAATATCACCATCAAGAGTTCTTATTGTTTCTTCACCACCCAAAAGAGCATCTGTTAACTTCACATTCAAATCCATTAGAAGATTTTGACCTTCCTTTCTAAAGACTGTGTGTTTTTTGACATAAATTTTTATGTACAAGTCTCCCGTCTGACCTCCAGAGACAGCCTCCCCTGCACCACTTAGTCTTATCATCTCGCCATGATCTATCCCGGCAGGTATTTTTACTTTTATCTCACTCTCTTTTTTTAAGATTCCATTACCTCGACAAACATGACATTTAACTTTAGGAATTTTGCCTGTACCACGACAAGTCTCACATATACTTGTGGTCTCAAATTGACCGAAGAAAGTTCTCTTGACCTCTCTTATCTGGCCTTTTCCATTACAAGTATCACATTTTACCATTTCACTACCTTTTTCAGCGCCAGTTCCACTACAAACATCACATTTAGAAACTTTGTTAAGTAATACAGTACGTTCAACTCCAAAAACAGACTCTTCAAAAGACAACTCTATGTCTATGGATATATCCCGCCCCCTTTTGGCCTGAGCGCGACCGCCCCCAAAAGCATTACCAAAAAGATCTCCGAAATCGAACTCAAACCCTCCACCTTGACCTCCTTGGGTAAACTGAGAGAAATCAAATCCCCCAAAACCTCCTTGAGGCCCTCCAGATGCGTTGAAATTGCTCCCATACGCGTCGTATTGGGCTCTTTTGTTGTCATCCGACAATATAGAGTAGGCTTCGTTGATTTCCTTGAATTTGGCGTCATCTCCGGTTTTTTTATCTGGATGATACTTGTGCGCCAAAGTCCTAAAAGCTTTCTTTATTTCGTCTTTGCTAGCCTTTTTGTCTACGCCCAATGTTTCGTAGTAATCTTTTGACATGATTTTATAGCGATATATTATAAGGTTTTTTGAGTTCGAGTATACTTGACTATTTTAGATTAAGTTTTATTACTATTTACCTTCTTCTGGCTTTTTCTCCTCAAAATCAGCGTCTCGCACTTTTTCTTCATTTGCTCCTGCATTACCTGCGTCAGCTGTCTTGTTTGCATCCTGAGCTGCTTTGTTTATTATCTCCCCTACCTTAGAAAGCTCCGTAGAAAGTTCAGTTGTAGTTTTCTTGATTAGATCCATATCGTCACCATCTTTTGCTTTCTTCAAATCTGCAATCTTTGTTTCAATTGAGGTCTTCAGATCTGCAGGAACTTTGTCTCCAGCATCTGTAAGTGATTTTTCTGCAGTGTAGATAAGTTGCTCACCAATATTTTTTGCTTCAACTAAATCTTTTTTCTTCAAGTCCTCTTGTGCATGCATTTCTGCATCTTTTTGCATTTTTTCAATTTCTTCTTTTGACAAACTTGAACGGGCCTCAATCCTAATAGACTGCTCTTTACTTGTAGCTTTGTCCTTAGCTTTAACCGACAAAATTCCATTTGCATCCACATCAAACATAACCTCTATTTGAGGCATGCCTCGTGGTGCTGGTGGAATCCCATCCAGGATAAATCTGCCTAGGGATTTGTTATCAGACGCCATTGCTCTTTCTCCCTGAACAATGTGAATCTCTACAGAAGTTTGGTTATCTGCTGCTGTTGAGAATACTTGGGAACGAGAAGCTGGGATAGTTGTGTTTCTTTCCACAAGTTTTGTAGCAACACCTCCCATTGTTTCTATGCCAAGTGATAGAGGTATAACATCTAGCAATAGGACATCTTTTACATCTCCAGACATGACACCACCTTGGATAGCTGCTCCTAGAGCCACAACTTCATCAGGATTAATTGATTTGTTTGGCTCTTTGCCAAAGAACTCCTTAACCTTATCTGACATTTTTGGCATACGGGTTTGGCCTCCCACAAGTATAACTTCGTGAATATCTGCGTTTGAGAATCCGGAAGCTTCCATAGCTCGCTTAGTAATTGCCATTGCTCGATCAATAAACTCTGCTGTTAGCTCTTCAAGTTTTGCTCTACTTAGTTTTATGAGTAGATGTCTTGGGCCAGAAGCATCAGAAGTTATGAAAGGAATATTTACTTCAGATTCCATGGCTGTTGAAAGCTCTATTTTAGCTTTTTCTGCAGCCTCATCTAATCTCTGAAGAGCAAGAGTATCCCCTCTCAAATCAATACCTGATTCCTTTTTGAATTCATCAGCTAGAAAATTTATTATTTTTTGATCAATATCCTTACCTCCCATGTGCGAGTCCCCATCCGTTGATTTTACCTCCACCACCGCATCTCCTACCTCGAGGACAGACACATCAAACGTACCTCCTCCAAAGTCGAAGACTACAATTTTTTCCTCTTTCTTACCCTTATCAAATCCATAAGCAAGAGCCGCTGCTGTGGGTTCATTTATTATTCTCAAGACCTCAAGACCAGCAATAGCTCCTGCGTCTTTTGTAGCTTGTCTCTGTGCATCGTTAAAGTATGCGGGAACCGTGATGATTGCCTGAGTTACCTTCTCCCCTATCTTAGCTTCTACATCAGCTTTTATTTTAGACAGAATCATGGCAGAAATTTCTTCCGGAGTATATTCTTTGTCTGACATTTTTACTTTCACTCCACCAGTTGAAGATTTTAAAACTTCAAAAGGTACTACGGCTTTGTCTTTCTGTACTCCCTCGTCATCAAATGTGTGACCTATAAATCTCTTGATTCCAAAAATTGTGTTTTTTGGATTTGTTACTGCTTGTCTTTTGGCCAAAAGTCCAACCAATCTTTCTCCTGTTTTTGAAACAGCGATAATAGACGGTGTAGTTCTGGCACCTTCTGCATTTTCCAATATTTTAGGATTCCCAGCTTCCATTATGGCGACTGCTGAGTTTGTTGTTCCCAAATCTATTCCTATGATCTTTGACATGTTTTTTAGAGCTTCCAAATTTGGCGAACTCCTCGTCTCGTGTTTGAAAATCTTCGTCACCTTACGACATGTAAGACTCCTCTTATTTTCAAACTCTCAACTTCGGATTTCATCCAAATTATGAAAGCGTGTTGGTTATGTAATAATTTAATAAATTTTAAAAGAAAAAATAATAAGATGTTTTTTGAGACCCCGCAGGACTCCAGCATGGTGTAGTCAATGACCCGAACAAAGTGAGGGCTCTTGACAACTGGAGACCGAGGACTGGCCTTTAAAAATTCGCAGGATTTTTAAAGGTTGCTCAAAAAGTATCTTATTGTTTTTGAGTTGGTGCTCTAGGTTTAGAACCTGAGAAATAAAGTGTATTTAAATTAAAGTAAGGAGATATTATCTCTCCTACATATTCAATAAAATTTTGTGTATTTCTTTCTACCAATCCAGCCAAAACAGGAGTACTTTTATTTTCTATAACATCTTCTTTTATATATTCCGCACTAACCAATCGAGCCTTTATATGTCCAGAACATTCGTATACACAAAATGTAGCACGAACAAGCTGTCCGTTCTTATCTCGGATGATTCTTTCTACATAATTTCCAATTGGTTTACTTAATTGATTCATTGTATTTTTTCAATAATATACGATATATCGTATATTATTGACTCTGTTCAAAGTGACCTACACGAACCTTAGGTGCACGCAACTCCTTTCCATGCAATTCATACCCAACCCGTACAACCTCCAATATTTTATCATCACTTTCCTTGTCGTCAACTTTTACTGTTTCTACAGCTTCATCTCTAGCATGGTTAAATTTCTCACCCAAAGGGTTTAAAACCTTAAGACCATTTTGGGTCATTATATTCATAAGTTGAGTATGAATATACTCTACCCCCATCCTCCAATTCTTGTCGGCTTTTTCCCAAGCTTCTTTGTTCTTAAAAGCTGATTCAAACGAATCTAATACTGCCAAAAGTTCAGAGATAATATCTGACTTTGAAAATTTTAGAAACTCAAGTTTTTGTTCTTCATCTCTTTTTCTAGCGTTGATAAAGTCAGCCTTGTCTCTCTGCCAACCGTCCAAAAGCTCTGCATTTTTCTTCTCAAGTTCCTTAATCCTAGCTCTAAGTTTGTCGGTTTTTGCCTTGTAGTCCGCCCCAGTAACTTCTACATTATCTTCAAACACAAACTCATCGCCTGGATCAGTGTCAATTTCTGACTCTGTATCTATTATTTTGTCTTCTTCTTTCATTGCTAGGACATTTTAACACAAAAAATAACAGGGTCAAAACTAAACAAAAACACCCCGAAGGGTGTTTTGTGTTTTTAACGTTTTGACCATTGCGGTGCCTTTCTCGCCTTCTTCAATCCGAATTTTCTTCTTTCTTTACTTCTTGGATCTCGTTTTAGGTAACCAGCTTTCTTTAATTCTTTTCTTAGTTCTAAGTCATTAGAAACCAAAGATCTTGCAATACCGTGTCTCATAGCCTCTGCTTGAGAATGAATACCACCTCCTAGAATCTTTGCTGTAACCTTGAATTTATCTTTTATTTCAGATAGAGGTTGTTTTACAATCATCTGTAATTCCTTTGTGCCGAAGTATGTTTCTAGATCTTTCTCATTTACAACAAAAGAGTTTTTTGCTGCAGGTGTAATACGAACACGAGCTACAGATGTCTTTCTTCTTCCCACTGATTCTATATATCTTGTTGATTTGTCTTCCATTGTTTTATTCTGTAACTATTAAATTTTTCATCATTTTGGCTCGTAATTTGTTCTTTGGAAGCATACCTGAAACAGCTTCTCTAAATAATTCTGAATATCCTTTCTTTGCGATAACTTGTTCCATCGTTGGCTGTCGCAATCCTCCTGGATATCCTGAATATCTACTGTATGTCTTCTGTGTAAGTTTCTTGTCGTCAATAACAACTTTTGATGTATTTTTTATTTCTACGGTTACCTCTGGAACTACGTTACGAGCAAAATCAGGTAAATTTTTACCCATTAAATACTCAGCAGCTACTGTAGCTATTCTCCCGATTTTTTTATTTTCTGCATCTAGTGTGTATTTCATGGTAATAAAATTATATAAATTCAATAACA
>CAZDPS010000008.1:0-46020 GCA_964507615.1 uncultured Candidatus Saccharibacteria bacterium
CTACTCAACCCACTTAAAGAACTGTTAAACCAAACTGAGTAGTGATTACGGGAGACAAGTTTCCCTTCTTTTTATCGGCGGTTGCCTTATTCTTTGTATTCAGCAAATCCCCACAATCACTGCACAATTTACTTTAAAGAACTTATAAACTTTTACATATTGAGGAACTTTTAATGTTCCTATTCCTGCCGAAAAGAAATCGGCAGAGTAGAAACACTATTTCCCCCAACGTGCTTGAAACCAAGATGTACCCCTAATATCTACACAATACATTGGAAACCAGGCTGGACAAGAAGCGCCATTGACTGTCTGTCCTGGTGCTATATGAGGCAACTGGCTATTTGTTGTACCCCAAGCGTTTACAACAAGCTCTGGATTTCCATTACCACAGGCAACATATGAGTTATCTGGCTGTAGTCCACACACACTAGCAGAAGTAGAATTTGTAAATCCAATGATTGCAAATGCTACGATTGCTATAAATATATATTTCTTCATAATAATTTTGCTAACTAATAATTGCCATTCTTTTAAGGCTCGGCTTTCCTATTTTATTACCAAGGGATATCTTCTGTATTTATCCCCTCGCTTTCCTCTGTTGGGTAATCAATCTCCTTTCCTTCTGGTTCTTTTTCAATCAGTCCTAGTTCTCTCGCTTTTTTGGTTTTCATTCTGTCTTTTATATCCTCAATACTGTTCTTTTTTTCAAGGTTTTTCATAACGTCTTCGGGCAAGGGTTTTATCTGTGCTGGCATGGTCATATATTCAACCTTTGTTGTTCCTGCTCCTTTTGCATTTATGGTTGTGTCATAAGGTAGGGGGGCTTCACTAAAGGAGAAGTCTGGGTTGTTTTGTAGGGCTTGTAGCTGTAGTGCGACTTTGTGTGGTAATTTTGCTATCTTTATTTCCATGTCCTTATAATCCAAAACCCAACACATCCATTTTATATTTCGTGTCATCTGTTGTCGGTCTTTAGAACCTTTTGGTAGTGCATTGTTTTGTGCGGTTCTTTTATCATCTTCAACACACCCAGGACAACCAACTTCTTTACCTAGACATATACCTGTGTAACCAGATTTGTTGAAGTGTTGAGGAAAGACGACCAGTGGTGTGAGTATTCTTATTCTGTTATCGCCTTCAGACATCTTGAAAAAGTCGCTACTGTTTTGGCTCATGTCAAAACCGTATTCTTTTCCTGCTTCCTCCATACTTTGATTTAAATTAAACTCTGTCATGTGTTTTTATTTTTTACCTAATAATATCTCTAGTAATATCATAAAGAGGTTTATCATTTTATTACTTCAATTTTTTCTAATGGATAAATAACCCACTTGTCTTCGTAAACCACTGCCTCCATTTTTTCTACCTCCCAACCAGATTTCTCTAGGATTTGTCTATAAAAGTTCACCTGTAGTGCGTATTTTGTTAGTTTTGTTGGGGGTAATATGTCAAAAGGTGCTAGTGCTTTATTGTTTTTGTCCTCTTTGTTGCTATCTATTTGCACCTTGAAATCTTGGATAATACACTTCTTCTCCCCCGTGATAATCAATCTGTCTATCTGTCCACAATATCCGCCCTCTACATCAGTAATAAATGCTTGGTGTATCATCTGTCCTTCCGTGTGTGGTAATTTATGAAATTCCTCTATGATATTTTTAACAATTGGGTGTTTTGGCATAGCAGGATTTTCCTTGCCGTTCTTTGCCTTAATCTTCTCTCCCACATCATAGTATTTATTGTAGTGTTCTAGGGCATTATCAACCAATGTACCCAAATTTGAGGCAATATCTCCGTTAGAACCCCACATATCTTCAATGGTCTGCTGTTCTACTTCCCACGATTTTGCACAAACCTTTGCTATTGCCTGTTGGTCAAACTTTTTATAGAACCTCTGAATAAAAGTAGTAGCTCCAACAAGTTTTTTGCCAAGATAATTATAGTTATGTCCAACAGCGTCAAAATCAACTTCTATATCTTTTTCGTTTATGGATTTTAATTTTGCTGTAACCTCCGTCTTTTCTCTAATTCCCCCGCTTATACTAAATCGTCTGGTTAAATCTCCAATATAACTCATAGCAATATCTGTTCCTTTTTCTAGAGATGAAACCGCTAGTTTTATTTTGGGTTGTATGTTTTCATATTGCCCAGTGTTAATTGTCGCCCCCATTTCAAACTCAATAACTCTGCCGTCAGTGGGTTGGTCTACTTTTTTTTCTTCTGTGGGTATTACTTCTTCTTTCTCAACGATTTTAATTTTGCCGTTTTCGTCTGTTATTTTTTCTTTCACCTTTCTGTTCAAGATGGGTGTTTTAATTTCTACCCCACTTCCCTTACTCTTTTTTACGATTTCTTCTGTTACTTCGTTCATAGATGCCATAATTTTTATAAAATTATTTTACTAATACCCCCTTTGTTTCTAATCGGGTTAGGTACTTCATGCCCCGCTTCTTTTAATCGTTTGAACCAATACCCAACTGTGTATACACTTATTTTTAGATTGCGAGCAATTTCAATGTTTGTTAGTCCATCTGCTCTCATCTTCGGGAGTTTTAGAATTGTCTCCCTGTTTATTACCATTTTGCTCATTTTTATTTTGTTAATTTATAATGTACGACCTATATTTAATAGCTATATTAGCATATATAGGACAATTATACAAATCATTTTTTGTGGATAAGTATATTTTATCGTTTCGTCTATATTTTAAGCCGTATTATATAGTCTACTTTCCCTGTGAAAGTCTATTGCTATATATAGCAAACAATATCAAGTAAACTATTATGATAGGTGGAAAAATTATTGCTAGTCCAATCCACCCTGCAATTATAATTTTTTGGGTCATTTGTTTTTAATTTGGGTCTTTTTATAGTTATGCGTACCATTTAGGTACTTTTTTCCACTCGTCAACGACCCTTTTGTAACCGAGTCTTTTGAGGAATTGGCACAGTAATTCATCTGCTTCACTGTGTGCCATTTCTGCATCTCCAGATGTTTGTAATAATTTTAATTTTTCTATTGTTTCTTGTTCTTTTTTTGTTTTCATTTTATTTTTTAGCGTAATAATTATGTTTACAATTTTTGCTGTGTTTACTTCCACAACCAACCCCACAACTAGGACATCTCCCTTTTCTACTCCAGCGTTCTGGTTTTGGTAGCATTTGTATAATCTTCATTTTAATACAGTGTTACTTTGAAAGCTCTTACATCATTCAATTCAGCATAAAAGCCGTCTAACTCTTGTACTATTTTCCCACAAGCCAAGCCCATTTCCTTACAGTATAATTTTATTGCTTCTTTTTCTGTTAGTTTCTCATAGAGGGCATACCAAACCCATTCTCCATATTCATTCAAGTATTCCACCATTGTTATTTGTTTCTTTTTCATTATATTATTTCAGTTATTTCCCCGTCTTTTAATTCTAATAAATCATTTATATTGTCATCTATCAACTCCAACTCCTCGTCTGTTAAGTTTTGCTTGTCTCTTTCGTCTATTTCTACATCATTATCATAATCATTACTAATAGAGTCAAAATAAGCATAGTCATATACTCTAATCTCTTTACCGTTCAATTCAAAAGCATGTTCCGTGTTTATCTTTTTATAAGTTACATCTTCACTAATTTTTTTTATTTGCATATTTGTTTATTATTTCTGTTAATTTGTCTTCAATTTGATAATACAATTCCCCGTTCAAGCCGTGAGACGATATTTGTAAAGAAACCCGTTTGTCTTTCAATAAAGGCTCTATAATGTTGTTTATAATTACACTGGCACAATATCTATGTGGGTGTTCTATATCTTCCAAGTCTGGTTTTTTCTTTTTCATAAGGTTTTAATATCACTAAACTCAACCTCATTCTCTTTACTAAAATACACTCCGTCTGTTTCTGATAAAAACGGACAACTCATTTCTATCACTCCGTCTAGGTCTTTTATTGCTTTCCATATCTGCTCACATCTCCATTCTAGATTTTGTATTCTTCCACTACTCATAAATCCGTCTACAACATCTTCAACGACAAATGGTTCGCCAAAATCATTTTCGTACACGTCTTTTTTGTTCATTTTCTCTATAATTGTTTTTACTTTTTCTGCCGTTTCTTTGTTTTCACACTCTATTGTGTAATCTGTTTGTGCGTATATTCCCATATATTTTATGTTATTTTGTTAATTCTTCTTTTTATAGTTAAAAACACTCATAAACCACATAATCGTCTTTTAATTTCACCGCAAACTCAATATCTTTTTTAATTGACTTTAGTCTGTAATCGTCTTTTTCCCATTTAAACCCTTTTACTGCCTTTTGTAGTGCATAAATAGAGACAACCACTTCACCACCCCCGTCATCTAGTCTTTCGGTATAAGACTCTATACCATTCACATCTGGTTGTGATTTTAGAAAATCAATAAGTTCATCATCATGCCATAAATTAAAACTACTATCTTCTGCTACCTCTTTTTTTATAAGTCTATATGCTCTTACACTCATATTATTTTATGTTAATTTATAATTTCTTCTATTTCCCATTGTCCATAGTCTAACAACCAATTTAATTGACTGTAACAACCTTTTAAGGTGTCTAAAAACTCGTATATATCCTTATAAAATGTTCCGTCAAATTTTTGTCCCTCGTAATCCACACTATGAAAACTAGCCAAGCGGTCTATAATCTCCTGTTTAGTCTCAAAAATATCATCTGCCATAAGTCCACCACCTTGTAAATCTATTATTTTGTATTTCATATAATTGTTATATTATTCCATTTTCTTTAAACTCCTCTACCAAACCAAATCTAACAGCAATTTTTTCAAACACATCTTGCCATTCTGCAAGTTCACCATAGGATAAATTTTGTTCACTTGCCCATTCCTGCCAATCAATAGCATATTGTCTTGCTTCACCTTGTGTATTTATTATTTTATTTTTGTCCATATAATTATCTTTTACATCTGTTACACATCTTATAAAAAAACCTTTTCTTCTTCATATAACTAACTGCTTCGTCAAACTCTACTTGTCTGCCTAGTTTTGCCGTCAAACAGTCTTGCACACTTATTATCTGCCCGTGAGCCGTGGTACAGAAAAACATATTTTTTTGTACTAAATAATCTAGTATTTTTTCTTGTATCAT
Source organism: uncultured Candidatus Saccharibacteria bacterium (assembly GCA_964507615.1). Classification (GTDB taxonomy): domain Bacteria; phylum Patescibacteriota; class Minisyncoccia; order Phycocordibacterales; family DATDWN01; genus C7867-006. The sequence goes on from CAZDPS010000008.1 coordinate 5,135, forward strand.
TTTATTATTGTTAATCAATAAAGAAAGTTCCACATTTTTGGCAAGTACTTCCACAAGGATATTCGTTTTTATACTTCATATCTTTGTGTCTACTATAATTCATATCTCCAAAAGTACACTCTCCTGTCTTTTTCCACTTTTCCGCTAATCTTTTCTCTCTTTCTGCTCGTTCACTTGTTTCACTATCAATTAAAATACTGTCTTTTGATACTGTATCTACTGCTTCAATACTTGCGTCATCATAGCCCGTTTGTCCTGCAATACTTCCCCAACCATAACCATTATTTTTATTTTCGTCTAAATAAAAATTTTTGAAAAATTCTTCTGTTGGTATTGTTATGGTGAAAACCCCATTATTCCCCAACCAATTACTGCCTTGTATACGGTCTATGGTAGAAAAATAAGCATTTTTAATCGTGATATACTTTTTATCTGTCCCAAGTAGTTTATACACATCAAGCGGTGAAAGGTAAAAATAAAATGATACTAAACTGCTGTAAAACTGATTTTCCATAACATATTCTATCTCTTTTGCTTGTTCGTCTGTCTTTGAAAACATCTTTTTAAGTTCGTCTATATGTTCTTTGTATTCTTTTTGGTCTACATAGTTATAATCTAATGTCTCAATTTTTGTTTCCAAGTAGAACAGTTTATCGCCCGTGTTTTTAATCATATCGTCTACTGGTCTGCTGATATCATTGTCCTGTAACCATTCTCTTATATAATCCCGTACTTCTTCTGAAAGTTCTACATCTTTCCCGTTATTCTCTTCTCTCAAGTGTTCTATATAGTTTCTCTCTATTTCGTCTATCGTGCTATATTCGCTATCTATAAACCATTCCCAAGTATTTTTGTCATTACCTTTCAAAACATCTTCAAGCGTTGCCATATCCTCAAACTGGTCTCTATAATCTATATAAACAAGGTCTATACCTTTTGGATATTCACTTTTTAACCATTTTTCTGCTTCTTTTATATTGTCCTGTACTTCTATCTCTTTATTTTTTGTTATCATATAATTATTGTGTTAGGTCTCCTATATAACTATTTTCTGATAAAAGGTAGTCCATAATTTCGGTCTCACTTTTTGCTGGTGTATCTGTAAAATTATAGTAAAAATGGACTGGTATGTTTTCTCTATAAACATAGGCGACTATCTGAAATGGATTTTTAAAAGCGGATTTTATACCAGTCCAATAATTCTGATATTCCCTAGAAAAAACAGGATATTTTTCTATAAAGTCTGGGGTAAAATGATACATTTTTCTAGCATCTCCAAATTTTAAGTGAATATAGTTATCTTCTGTACCATAGTAATCTATTTGTTTTGTTTTCATATTGTTTAAAATTAAAATACATATACCGATAAAATAAATACTATTGTCGGAATAATCATCAATAATGTTATAAAACCGATCCAAGCGTAAAACTGTCTAATTTTTGTGTAGTGTTTCATATTATTTGATATCTAACATAAATTCTTTAATAATCTTTAAAATCAAATCACTTTCAATATCTAGCAAATTGCAAACACCGGTTAATTTTTGCAGTTCTGTTGTTGTGAAAAGTTGTCTTGTTTCTATATATTTGATATTAAGACTGTTTAGCTTTTCTTTTAGTCTATAATCTCCACCGAAAGTTTCCTTGACTGTGTAGCTCATACAGTAAGTTTGTTCTGTGTCTATCAAGTCTATTTTCCAGACTCCATAATTCCAGTTTGCCCCCGAAGGGTGGTTATAACCCATTTTTGATATAGTAATTATTTTCATTGTTTTTTATGTTAATTGATAATAACTAAGTAAATGCCCTAGTACATAACAAACAAACAAAACACCAACCAATATATTGACCCACATCATTATTTTTTCATTCCTGCGGTTTCTATACTTTGCCCGTAATTCGTTGTATATTCTACTTTGCATAAGTGTTTAATTGTTTCCATTTTCTAGTTTTTGTATAATCATATTATTATTCATTATTTATAAATTGCTCAATGTTGAACACCACAAAACTTTTAACCGCCTTTTTAGCCTTTCCTGCCGTGTCGCTGTTGTCTGTATCAAAAACCCTAACTAGGCGTGTCCCTTTTTCTCCCTTCTTTACGGATAGCCCCAACTCCTTGCCCTGTAAAAATGTCAACCACTCATTACTTAAATAACCCTTTTGTGCTTTTATTTGTTCAAGTATTGCACTATTCTGCCGTGTATATACTTGTCCTGTTTTTTTATTTGTTGGCATATATTTGTTATTACTTGTAATATATACAGTATACACCATCCACATATAAAGTAAAGCATAGATAGTCATATATATATAAAATGTGGATAATTACAGGGCTATACATAGCCATATAATAACATAAAATAAATATGTATACTTGTCAATAAACTTTCACGGGGAAAGTAACCTACTGAAACACCACCACAAACAACCACCACCCCGCCCGTGATATATCCCACTACATACCACCATAGACAAAAACCAAAAGACTAAAAGAGATATAAAATATAAACATCAAAATCATATCGCTATAATTTTCGGCGGTAGTATTTTTCTATCCCTATATATTGATATTTTTTTATCGGGCTTGTATTGATATTTTTTCGGGCGGTATTTTATTTATTCCAGACACTAACTAAAATACTTACTAGAAGTATTAAGAAACATAAAGGTGTAGTATTTGGCGGTATATCCCCCACTTTTTCTTTTGTTTACTTTTCTTTTTATAATCATACACATTAAAGCCATTGTCAATAAAATCGTTTTTGCTTTTTCCTTTTTGATGTTATCAAAAAGACTCTTTTTGTCCTTATATATAGCCATATTCTAAAAAAATCGTATATAATAGCTTTAATCCTTATTTGTATTGAGTATCGGTTGGGGAAAGTGGAATGGGGTGGGGCTAACCCCCCCCAAACCATACCAGCCCATAGCCTATTTATATAAATAACTTTTAAAAATATATGAAGCCATATTGACTTTTGTAATACACTTGTATTACAATTGTAATACACTATGAGTAAAATAATCACATTTAGGGTCAATGATGAGGAGGAAAGGGTATTAATGTCTAAAGTTGGAGACGGTTCTATATCTGACTATATAAAAGGTCGTTTATTCTCTTCTGTTGGTGAACCCACAAAAACAATGCCAATGGGTGTAATACAAAACGAAAAGCCTAAAAACAAATTTACTCCTATATTAACGAAGGATGAGGATTACAAACCACCGTTTGCTTATTATGGTTGGACTATTGTTCCTAACCCAGAGAACGGAAAGATTGAGCCTGTGTATGTTGATGATGGCAGATATGAGGCTGTGGAGATTCGTTCTCCTGATGGCAGGAATAGTTTGCTTATTAGAGAGAATGAGCCTTTATATGAAGAAATTTGGGATAAATTATTTCATCACAATGAATAATAGACAAACGACAATATTATTAATTATGGCTCTATTCGTGTTATCATTATTTAGAAAATGATATGTATAAAATGATTGTCGGCACAGAAGAATATTATATGGATGGTAAACCTCTTGAGGTTGGAGATAGAGTTAAATTTTACAAAACAAAATTTTATACAGTTAGAGCTTCAAATAAATTTTTTGCAGTATGTACCCAACCCCTTAATATGATTACAAGGCTTGGTGGTAAAAAATACAAACACGAAAAAACTGTTTTATATACTATAATTGATTGGAATGAAAGGATAAGAGGAACTGAGAATTTAATTTTCGGATTCGGGGCAGAAACTGATGAAGATTGTAAAGAAATGTTAGCAAGATTAACGAATGGTGATTCTGAAGTTTCTCACAGAAATAGGGTTGATTTAGATATAGAAAAAATCAAACACATAAAATGAGTAAATATAAAGCGATAAAAGGAATACTCCCAAAGAAGGCTGAAGTTATTGATTGGTCAGCAGAAAAGATTATTTCCCTGTTACAATTTGCTTCCCTGGCTTTGGTTGAAAAAGAGAATAGGGGACAGTTAGATTCTGTTTATCAGTATAATAAGGAGTTTGAGGAGAAAATAAAAAATTTCGACAATCCCTTTTTTGAAGAATTTGTAGAAAGAGTAACAAAAGACCAGTATGCTACCTATGCTTCTAAACAAGGAAAATTAATTCAGATGGTTCGTACAGTGCTTTCTTATGTAAAAAGTAATCCATATATGATTACTCCTGCTATGGCGGAGATAATGGAAACAAGCCCTAGATTTTCTTGGGCACTAGAGGCTTTCAAACAAGAAACTACAAAAATCGGTGCAGAGATAGTTGCTGTAGATAATATGGAGACTACTGATGTTGTTCGTAATGCTAACCCAAACCAGAGTAATGTAACTCTCCCAGAGCTTCAATTTCAGCAATCAATGCTCATGCTCACTTCTTTAATGAAGGATATGCTCAAATCTATCAATAAAAAGGATATTAAAGATTTGGATGCAAAAGAAAAACTTAGACTCGTAATTCCGATTATAGGTGCTGTTGGTAAAAACATTAGTTCAAAGAAACCAGCTTCTTTGGTGTTCAAGAAACTTGTTATCAACTCTGCTGGGGTTCATGATTTGGAGAAAGCTATATTGGAGTATACACAAACACAAGAGTAATGAAAAAATTATTTGTAATAAAAAAATATGTCTGGGCTACCTCTGCCATTGATGCTTTAAGAAAAGAGAAAAAAATTAAACCAGATGATTGCTGGATTGATTCAGAATGGCAAAAAAATAATTGTGATATAAATAAAGATATTGGTTTTAAGTCTAAAAAAAAATAAATGCGTACAGCTCTAATAGAAAACTACTATGAATCACCAGAGTATATTGCTAAACTCAGAGCAAAGGTTAAAAACCTGCAGGAAATGGAGGGTGATGAATTTCTAAGACAAGCAAAGATATTAGATACCTACTCAACAGACCCGATTAAGTTTATAGAAGATTTTTGTATGATTAAATTTATGGAAAACGGTGGACAGACCAAGCCGTTCTTTCTATTCCCATATCAAAAAAAAATAATACACAAAATACAGGAAATGGAATTATCGAATCTAGAATGTGATTTGTTAATAGATAAACCAAGAGGGATGGGGTTAACGTGGCTAGTTTCTGCCTATTTCCTATGGAGGTTTCTTTTTACACCCAACTATTCCGTTCTGATTCTTTCAAGAAAAGAGGATTTGGTTGATGATGGTTCTGACCTACCAGATTCAACCATTTTTGGAAAGATTCGTTTTATGATGAAACGACTCCCAACATATATAATTCCAGACGGGTTTCAGCATAAAAAGGCTAGGGGAACGGTTACAGACATGAATCTAAAAATGATAAACCCAACCATCGGTTCTTCCATTATAGGTTCTTCAACTAACTCTAATGCTGGTCGTTCTGGTAGGCACTCTTCTATTTTTATAGATGAATGTTTTTTCATAGACAATTTCCAGAAGGTCTATAATGCCCTAACCTCTGTTGCCCGTTTAAAAATATTCGTTTCTACTGTTGTGGAATCAAGAATGGCTGAAAATTTTAAAAACGCTTGTGAAAAAGATGGAAACTATATTTCTCTAACATACAAAGACCATCCGTATAAAGACGATAAATGGTATGAAGATTTGGTAAAAAAAGCAGAAGAAATGGATAACCCAGACCTGTTAAGAGAGGCAAAGGTGGATTATAGACTATCTCCAAGGGCACAATACTACCCACAAACTGCCGAATGTAAGTTTGAAGATTTAGTTTATGACAGAAACAGACCATTATGGATGGGGTTAGACTTTGGTGGTCAGCACGATAAGACCGTTTTATCTTGGTATCAATATGACGGAAGATTTAAATGTTTAGAAGCCTACGAAAATGTCAACAAACCAGCAGAGTGGTATGCTCCTTTTATGAACCCAGAGATTGAATACAACCCTAGTTTTTATAACGAGTTCCAGATTAAGATGATTGAAAAGACACGCTCCTGGAAAAAGCCAGTTGCTTATTTTGGAGAGCTAGACCACACAGTTAAAAAAATGCCGACCAATAAATCTATCGCTGATGAAATGTATAAATTTGGAATAAGAATAATTTATAATCAGTATGGAATAAAACATGAACCGAGACACGAAGCTGTTGTTAGAATCCTACCAAAAACTGTGTTTAATCAGTCATCTGATGGTGCGATGAGAATGTTTGATGCTTTGGCTACATCGAGATATTCACAAGCTGCCAGAACAACCTCTGAACAACTAAAACCAGTACATGATGATAACATATCAGACTACAGGGCTGCGTTTGAAAACTTCGCTGTCAACACTCCACGATTGTTTCGTTCACAAAGGGAGGATATAATAAATGAAGACGAAAAATCTTTCGCCAGGTCGATAACTGCGTATTTAAGAATTTAAAATTAACAAAAATAAAAAATGGACACAGAATATGTAAGAGCTATTGTATGTGGAATTGTAGAATATCCAGAAGCAGTAGTTATAGAAAAAAAAGTTGATGAGATGGGAATTCTAATAACAGTATCAGTTGATAAAACAGATATGGGCAAGGTTATTGGAAAAGAGGGAAACATAGCAAACGCTATGCGAACTTTGGTTAGAGCATTTGGATTAAAAAACCATGCTCATTTAAGTTTAAAAATTATTGAACCAAAATAAACTATGAAAAAAACCGAGACTCTATTAGGAGAAGAAGCAAGAGAGGCATTAAAAAGAGGAATTGATAAGGTCTATGAACCTGTCGCTGCTACTATTGGTGCAAAGGGTAGGAACGCAGTATTTGTAGACTGGGGGGAAGTAATTGTTACCAATGATGGTGTTTCTATTGCTAAGAAAATAAACCCAGAAGACCCATTTGAGGCTATGGGAGCTAATTTGATAAAACAAACAGCCGAAAAAACAAATGATGAAGCTGGAGATGGTACCACCACTTCTGTTGTTTTGGCTCATTCCATAATTACTGAAGGTATGAAGGCTATTCAAAATGGAGCTGACCCAATGACAATTAGAAGACAATTAGAAGAAGAAAAAAACAAATCAATTGATTTGTTAAAATCTGTTTCAAAACCAGTTGAAGATAATTTGTTTGATGTTGCACAAATATCAGTCGAAGATACGGATATTGCATCTATTGTTTCAGAAGCCGTTACAACGGCTGGAAAAAATGGAAATGTAATCGTGGAAGAATCATCTGGTTATGATATAGAAAAAAAAGAACAGAAGGGTTACTTTTTTGAAAAAGGTTTTATCTCACCATACATGGTCACGAATCCAGATAAGATGGAAGCAGTATTAACTGATGCTGCTGTTATTGTCACAGATAGAACAATTAATTTAAACAGAGAATTGATGGGGGTATTAAACGAAATTCATCAGTCTGGAAATAAATCAGCATTAATAATTGCCGATAAGGTAGAGGGAGAATTATTACAATCATTAATAACGAACAAATTAAAAGGTCTGTTTGTTTCTGTTGTAGTTAGGAAACCTAATACAATTGAAGAATTGGAAGATATTGCAACCATTACGGGTGCCACAGCAGTTACAGCAGATAAAGGTATAAAAGAGATTTCCTTTTCTCATGTTGGCTTTGCAAAAAGTGTTATTGTCAAAAAGAATGAAACAATAATAATAGGAAAAGATGATATAAACCCAGCACTAAGTATGAGAATTGCTAATCTTGAAAAAGAAGTGGCAGACAACCCAAATACGGACTTACCAAAAAGCAGATTGGCTAAACTTGTAAATGGTGTCATTGTTTTGAAGGTGGGTGCTAAAACAGAAGCAGAAAGAAAGTACTTGAAACTAAAAGTGGACGATGCTGTTGCTGCTTGTAGGGCAGCACTAGATGAGGGGGTTATTGTTGGTGGTGGGTATTCTCTTTTTAGAATTGCAGAGCAGATTGGTGGAGAATTGCTTGGTATAGCTTTAAAAACTCCATACTATAGAATATTAAAAAATGCTGGTATAGAGAACGATAAAGGGCTTAGTTACAATGTAAAAACTGGAAAAGTAATAGAAGATATGTTTAAAGAGGGTATTGTAGACCCAACAAAGGTTGCTAGGTGTGCTATTGAGAATGCAGTCTCTCTCGCAAAGACTTTTATCACCATAGAATCAGCAACAGTTGACTTGGAAGAGGAGAAATTTTAAACTATATAACTTAGTCCCCTTACTGTTGGGTGCAGAGAGTTCTGTGTGCTGACTTTGGTGGATATAAACAATAAATATACACAGGTCTTGACTTGTGTATATTTTTGTATACATGATATAATTCATTTAATGGACAAGACAATTATCTCATTCTTAAAAAATGTATGTAAACGCTGGGGTCTTAGGGCTGTATATATTACAGATGTTGGTGGGCTGAATGATGTCTGGTCAATAACAACGAAGCAAGGCATAGCACTGATGAATTTCACAACAGAAATTTTTTATCATATGCCAAAGAGAGAGCGGGAAAAAATGATAGAGCCGACTTTAAAAAGAGGTTTAAACCAATTAATTGGTGAAAGACATGTTAGAGACAGAAATCTCCTTTATCAACACAGACGTATGGGTAAGCAAATTTGTTAATTTTATGGACAAAATTAAAATTGAAGATAAATATAAGCCTTCAGACAAAACATTAGAAGTTATTGGTAATGCTTATAATGATTTTTATACTTTTAGAAATGCAAGAAGTGGGTCAATAAGACAGTTTCAGCACAAATCTTTTGATGATGTGCTAAAGGAATCAAGAGAGTTGTTTTGGAATTCGGTGGTAACAGAATCAGACGACCTAAAAGAACTTGGTCTTGATTTTTCATTACCTTTTATACGCAAAGAAGTTATGGATTTCATTGGTAGAGTTGTTTCAATGAATATAGTTCCCAAGATTACTGGGGATAACATTGGAAGTTATGGGGTAAAAGTGTTACATACCATATATTCAAAATGGAGACTTCACAATAAAGAGCCTGTCGAGAAGTTTTGGCAGTTATTATATGGAGCAGTTAATGGGACTGTGTGTGTTTATTATGGATGGGATGGAAATGAAAAGACCAGAAGATATTTAAGGGAATACAACCCACAGAAGAATACCTATAGAATTGAAGAAAAGAAGACAAAACTTTGGGATGATGTGATGTCTGAGGTTGTTCCTCTGGAAGAAATATATCTATCAAAAATGTGGCAAAGAGATGTTCAGAAACAGGGCAAAACAATAAGAAAACAAGAAATGGACTTGGCGGAATTTAGGAAAAATTACAGTCATTATCAAAGAGCTGGTTTAGTTGTGCCTGGTAACCAGATAGCAGAAGACTCACTGTTCTTTCAGCTTCTTGGTGGTACAGGAATTCTAACCACAGACAAGATACAAGTTCTAAAAGAATTTGATACAGACGCAGACGAATATAAAATTCTTGCCAACGGTATTTGGTTAAATCCTGTAGCCAGAGATACTGTGTCTCCGAATCCTTTTCATCACAAAATGCAACCTTATGGTTGGACTATAATGGAAGCTGTGGATGAGAAATTTGCTTATGGATTACCGATTCCATTTAAGTTAAAAGATACCCACAAATTGTTAAACACAACATTTACCATGTTGATGGAAAGAGAGTTGAGAACGATAGACCCACCAATTTTGACTTCTGATTTTGAAGCACCAAAACTAATCTTTGGTCAAAAGAGGGTGATACCAGTAAATGATATAAACGCCTACAAAGAACTTAATCTCGGTGAGGCATCGGGTCAATTCTTTACGATGCAAAATTCGTTACAAGGAATGATGTCTTCGTTTGGACAGGGTGGTTTTTCACAAATAGCACCATCAAGGCAACCAAAAGCTGCCAGGGAAATAATTGCTTTGGAAAACCTTAAAACTCAAAGTTTGGGTAATACTCTCGTAATGTATTATGACCTAATATTCCAAGAAATTTTCCTAGTGTTAAAAACAGCACTCCAATTCTATGAATCTGGTAAATATGCAATACAAAAAGACAATTTAATAAGAACCATATCAGTTCCGAACTCACCATTGACAACAGGAGGTGTCGGAAACATGGAAGTTAGAATAGTTAAAGCACCACAAAGTAGTCTGAAACTTCATTTTGAGGCAGTAAACAAGAGCATAGAGAATGGAAAGGCAACTGAGATTATAGAAATCCCAGTTTCCTCATTACAAAAATTACATTTCTTTATTGATGATATAAATCTTGAACCAAAGAAAGATTCTGAAATTGAGAGGTCTCTATTTATGGAACAAGTAATTGCTCCGATTGCAAATATATTTATACCTGCTGGAGTTAAAATAGACATGAACAAAGTATTTCTAAGGTTACTAGAGAAGTCAAAAGAACACCCACAAGATTATTTTACTGACCAAGCGTTGCCAGAAGTTATGTCTACTTGGGGGTCTGGATATAAAAAATCACCACTACAAACAGGAGCACAAACGGGTAATATGATGCAATCAATTAGGGGGACGATGTTTGGGGGCATGTCTAATGGTGGATTTGGGAGTGAATTAGAACCACAATAATAAATATGTTAAAAATAATTTATAATTTGTATAAAAAAAGATTTCTTGACCTTATGATAGATGATATGCTTTTGGACATCCCAAAAAACATATCAGAGGTTGGGATAGAAATGTTATCAAACCAAAGGGAGCTGGTTACTAAGTTTTTGTATTGGCAGGCACATTCTGTACATAGGAGAGACCCAAGTGATTTTCTAAATATGGAGAGAAAAATGGGTATGCTTATTCAAATAAAACTACTACTTACTCTGATAGGCAATTCCCCAAGGAAGGAAGAGGAGCATCCTGTTGTTGGTAAAACAGTTGCTCCACCAGAAGACTGGACAGATGCGGTTAAAAATTTTAAAGAAAGGAAAGTACTAAAAAAGAAATAGTTATCCACACATAGATAAAGTGGACAATAAAATTGACTAGAGGTATAATTTATATCAAATAGGTGCTGTCAACCTAATCTTTCACAACAGAAAGATGAAAGGACTTTATTAATTAAGGGCGTATATGTACTGCCGCCAAGTACAAAATCTATGGATGATGTAATAAAAAAGTTGTCTGATGGGCAACTAAGTGATGATGAGGTTAAGGTTTTAGAAAGTAAGTTGTCTGAAGAAGGTAAAAAACTTTTAAAAGAGGCACTTGCTTTCACAACCAAAAGACAAGACGAGGCAACCAAAGCCGAACAGTTTGCTAACAAGGTCAAGGAACTCCAAGCCCAGATTCAATCTGAAGAGGAGAAACTTGGTAAGATGAAAAGTGAGGGTACTCAGTTTCGTCAGGAGCAAGTTGATAAGGCTAGAGATAAATTTTTCTCAGAATATAAAATTCCTGTTGAGAAACAGGCAGAGTATCTAGAAAAGTTCAAGGCTCTCGATTCTGGTAAAGTTGATTCTGACCTCATATATCAAGATTTTGTTGGGGTATATGCTTTTCTTAATAAAGACGCACTTCTAGATGCAGAAAAACAAAGGATAGAAGCTGAAAGAGTTGCTGCGGAGGAGGCAGCCAAAGCTGCTGGAAACGATGGTGGAAGTGGTGGTGGAGGAGGTGAAACACCAAAGTTTTCGGAAACAACGCAAAAACTTTCTAAAGATGCAGGCATACCTGTTGAAGCTGCAGACAAGATTGTAAAAGAAGGAATGACAAGAACCCTGGGCTAAAACATTCCAACAAAAACCAAATAACTTTTTTATTACATCACCCATAGGTGGTGTAAGTTTGGTATTTATTATTAGTTTTAACAATAAAAAAATGGCTTTTAAAGCGAGCAAATATAGTGCTAGGGATGTGAAGTATGGTCTTATGGACAACTCACAAACCCTATCGGTGGGTGAAGTAATCATTCCTGGTGTTCAGGGTGATACAGCAGTCGTATTGACTGGGGGGGGAACAACAGGACTTCTTCTTGGAGCCGTAACTGGTTTCAAGGACAAGGCTGGGGTTTCTCTAGAGTTTAACACGTATGCAGCAGAATCAGACAACGTAACAGATAAGTTGGTTCAAGTTTCTTATGTGCCACTAGCAATTGTGCCTGAGTGGATTTCAGACCTAGATGCAGCAGCAGAAACCACAGACAATTCTAGTGCCTACGGTAACTTTGCTGTAGACTCAACGGGTCTATTGGTCGACGAATCAACTGTAGTAGCCTTTGGAACAAGAACAGCTGTTCAATTGTTCTCTTATGGTCTAACGGGTAAGGACACCACCCAGGTAACGTGTACATTCTTTGCGACAGTTGGTGGAGCACAATCATAATTATTAATTTAATCATTAAATATCGTGGAAACATTATATCAAGGTGCTAAGGATGTATTTCTAGCTAAAGTTCGTGCAGACTTCGATGTGGTAGAGAATCAGGCTTTGAAATCAACCCAAGCAATAAAAACATATTCTCTTCTTGGTTCAGAACCAATGGCAGAGTCTATCTTCACAATGGTCTCAGACATGACAGACGACGGTTCAAGAGCCGTGTGGAGACACGTTGGTGTATCTGGTGTCAAGGAGCTGGGTACTCGTTCTGCTGGTGCTCCGTTCTCAGAAGCAGAATTTATCAGGGGTTATGAAACAGCAGTATTTGACCCAGACAATCAACCAAACGGAAAGTTTGAAATTCCAAACGAGAGAAATGACAAGGAGGGCAGAATGTACAAGGCAGTTCTAAACAGAGCACAAAAACTCTTGCTAGAAATGGACAGGATGAATATTAAAGACCCATTTGAAGTGTTCAACCTAGCATTTACTCTTCCTACTTCATACCCAACATCAGGTCTTGGTGGAAACCGTTTCTTCGCAAGAGGAAACAAGGGTTTGGATGGAAATGGAACAGCCCTTGGAGAGAGATTAATTTCTCAATCACACGCAAGAGCAGACGGAGGAACAGCGTGGTCAAACTCTGTTACGGTTTCAGGTAATGCCGCAACTTTGACAGATACAAACTATTTCACAGCAAGAACAAACGGTGCCGCTCTTGTTGATGATGTAGGAAAGCCATACCCCGCATTTGGTGGAAGAGTAACTCTTGTTACAACTCCTTCAAATCTAAAAGTTGCAAAACAACTCAATGAGTCAGAATGGCAAATCTCAACTGCTGAGAACCAAATAAACATCCACAAAGGTGAATTTACAAAAATTATTACAACTCCATATCTTAATGCTTCAGCTTATGTATCTGGGGTTGCAAACACAGCTCAATGGTTCTTGGTTGATGAGTCACTAAGAGACCCACAAGTGGGTACTGGTCTTGTGTGTATTTCATTCGTTCCAATCACTTCAAATGTCTGGAGAGATGAAGGTACACGTTCTGTTATTTACGACATCAATGGTGAAAGAGTCTATGGTTTTGTCGAGCCAAGAAGCATCATGGGTTCAAATGGAACTGGAACAGCATATTCAAGTTAATTTTATCAGCTAATTTAAAACTGATATGATTAAACAAATATCTATTTTAGTTGTTATCAGCATTTTGAGTTCGTTGTTGGTTTTCTCTTTGCTTAAAGAAGACGTAAGTTTTGCTGGTTTTTCTAGAATGTCTAGTGTAAATGTTATTCCAACAGAATCTACGGATGGTTTTAGCGTCGGGACAACAACAAATGCGTCTCTTGTGACTTATGTTGGTGGGGGAACTTGTACTTTGGTATCAGATTCTTCTATTGCAGCAACATCAACGGGAACAGGAACTTGTGCAACAACGGGTTCTCAGGCTGGTGATATTGTATTTCTTGGGGTTGCAACCACGACTACTAAACAAACAGCAAACATAATACCAATAGGTATTATTGCGGGTTCAAACAGCACAACCGTAAGACTATTTAATCTTACTGGTGCGGCAATTGTTCCAGCGGCTGTTAATGGTTTTGGTTCTAGTACACCATATAGTGTGTTTAGAATGACAACCACATCTTCAAGTCTATTTAACCAATAGTTTTACACACCACCCCTTTATGGGGATGGTGGAATGGTGATATAATATATATATCATTATTCCATTGTCTCCACAAAAGACAAATTAAAAATTAACCCTAACAAAATGAAAAAATATTTATTGGCATTAGTAGCATTATCATTAGTAGTTTTTGGTTCATATTCTATAAATAAGACAGTTGCAACACCAACAAGATTAGCTATCCCAGTGAGTTGTTCAACTCAAGGAACTTCTGCAACATCAATTTCGACATCATCTTTATCATATATGACACCAGGGACAGCAACAACAACAGCTACTTGTAACATAGCAAAGGCAGGACTTGGAACAGATGTTTTTGATGAAACGGCTTTGGTTGTAAACTTTACAGCCTCATCAACATCATCGGTATTGGGTATCGCTTTAGAATATTCAAACAATGGTATTGATTGGCATCAAGACAACCTAACATTAGATGCTGCGGCTGGAGCATCAGAAGCAATAGCTACTCCAAATTCTTTCAGCTGGACATACGCATCTACCACAGTCGGTGGTGCTGCGGTTTCTTCTAATCTAAACAGAACAGCAAAAATTCTTAGGGTAAATACACCATCACAATTTGTTAGAGCTGTATTTTCAATAACTGGAGCAAACGGGGGTGTTCACGCCTACTTTGTTGGTAAAACAATTAATCCATAACAACAACGACAATGATACCTTCTCACAAAGAAATCATGGATAAAATGAGGGGAAGTGGCACAAACGGAAGCGAGGAATTTCAAAAAATTCTCTCCGCTTTCTTTTTGCAGTTTATTGCTGCCATGAAAGGAGAGAAGGGGGACTCTCCGAGTAAAGAGGAGTTGATTGGTATCATTACCCCTTTGGTGTTAGATGTGGTCAAACAAGAAAAGATAAATCGTACAACTAAAGAAGAAATCGCTGAAATGGTTTTGACCTTAATTGATAGTGAAGATGAAGACGACGATTCGTTGTCTGAATCAGATGTGGTAAAAATAATAAAAAGAGAGCTTCCGACAAAGGCAGAGATAAAAGAGATAGCAAAGACAGCAATTCCAGTAGATAAATCAGCAAAAATTATTGAATCACTTAGAAAAGAAATAAACAAACTGGAAGAAAAAATAGACAAAGCAGAGGAAAAAAGAAAGAAAACTGTGCCTGGGGGAAAACCTGGTGGTATGGGCAATCCACAACACGAAAGATTTACAGTTACAACAGCGACTTCAAGTATAACTTTAGTCTATAAAATTGCCGCACAAGGAGAAGCAATTATGGCTGGTAGGTATCAAGGGCAAGTTTTGGACAAAGATATTCATTATACGGTTGGTGGAGATTATCAGACAATAACATTTGATTCAACAATGCAAGCTCAGTTTACTGACGGTGATGTTGTTTCATTTACATATATAAGAGGATAATATGAAAAAATACTTATTAATAATTATATTAGGATTAATATTAGCAAACACAGCGAATGCACAGTTTTCTATACTTAGACCAGTACAAGGTGGCACAGGCATAGGCTCTGCTGGAGTTGGTGACGTTGGAAATTGTTTTGTTGTTACAGACGACTCACCATTTACAATAGGACTAAGTTCTTGTGGTGGAGGTGGAGTAGCTGGAGCAATTTCAACAACAACTCCACTTGTTAATGGTCAAGTGGTATTCTCAACGGGTGTAGCTTCAATCGGTAACGATTCTGCTTTTACTTGGAACTCTACAGCAGATAGACTAACTTTTACATATGCTTCTACAACAGGCTGGACTTCTTCTTATGCATCATCAACAAACGGACTGTTTGGTAGTTTATCAATAGGAAGTCTTACGGGTCTTTTGAAGGGTAGCTCTGGTGCTGTTAGTACGGCTGTAGCTGGTACGGACTATCAAGCCCCTATTTCTTTAACTACAACTGGAACATCTGGTGCGGCAACTTTTATCGCAAATGTTCTAAATATCCCACAATATACAGACACAAACACAACATATACTGCCGGAGATGGATTAACCCTAACCGGTACTGATATTGATTGTGATACTGCTTCTGGTTCTACCTTTGGATGTTTATCAAGTACGGATTGGACTACTTTCAACAACAAAGGTAGCGGTACTGTCACAGCCGTATCAGTCGCTTCTGCAAATGGGTTTGCTGGTTCCTCGTCTGGTGGTGCTACTCCGGCCCTTACACTTACTACTTCAATTTCAGGTATGCTCAAAGGAAACGGCACAGCTATTTCTGCTGGCGCAAACGGTACTGACTACACTCTTATCACAGCAAAAACTTGTACAGCAGGAGACTTTGTATCCTCTGTAACTGCCGCAGGGGTGTTTACTTGTACAACGCCAGCAGGCACGACTTATACAGCAACGTACCCTATAACTCTCATTGGCTCTGCCTTTGGTCTAGCCTTTGGTACAACAACCTCAAACACCTGGGCTGGTACGCAAACATTTACAAATCAAATAACCGGTTCAATTTCTGGCTCTGCTGGTTCTGTGGCTAATGCTCTTACAAACGATGCAACACTCAACGGCTCATCCTTTAATGGTAGCTCTGCAATATCTGACTGGGGACTTAACCTCGCTAATCCTAACACTTGGACAGGACTACAGACATTTGCTCATTCATCTACAACAGGACAGGCTTCATTCGTTCACGCCTCAACTACAAACTTCACATTCGGGGGTGTAACAGGAAATGATTGGACTGATTTTTGTGTATCAATAACAGGTAGTGCAGGTCTTTGTGACGGAGATGATGCCACAGGAGCAGGAGGAGGAATTACAGCACTTGGAGCATTGGGACAAACACAAACTGGTGCGACACAACTATTTGCTTCTTCAACAACGGGTACAGATTTCACAATAACCTCTTCTGCAAACACCCATACATTTAATTTGCCAACAGCTTCGGCTTCTAATAGAGGATTACTTTCAACAACAGACTGGTCTACATTTAACGGAAAAGCCGACACCTCATCAGCTATGACAGGAACATTTGATGGTATTGATTTCACAGGTGGTGCTTTGGCTCAAAACGCTTTGTGGGTTGGTGGTGCAGGTAGCGCTCCATCAGAACTTGCTTTGGGTACAGGGGGTTACATATTGGGAGTATCAGCTGGTACACCCGCTTGGATCGCTACAACGTCCATACCACTAGGAGGAGATGTTACAGGAACACTGTCGGCCACAGTAGTAGGGGATAATTCACACGCACACGATTCAACAACAATTTCTGGTATTGATATTTCGGCAGATACGAACCTAACTGGGGGGGTTGGTTTGACACTCACTGGAGATGATATGGCCTGTGACACAGCGAGTGGTTCTGTTTTTGGATGCCTAACATCTACCGACTGGAATACTTTTAATAACAAACAAGCAACTATTGGTGTAACATTTCCTATAACTCTATCTGGTGCAACTATCGGATTCGGAGGTCTTTCTACCTCATCCGCTCCAACAGTAGGACAACTACCATATTGGACAGGAGTAAATACATTTGGAAGTGTGGCTACTGGTACCATTTCAGTACCAACAGGACTTACAGTAACAGCTAACAGATCAACTATAGGAGGTGCTACTGCTATTGGACTAGATACTGGTTACGTCATCCCACTACAAACAACTCTTGACGCAAAACTCACAGCACTGGGTTCTGGGTACGCAACTACAACACAGTCAACTATTACATTTTCTACATCAACCACAGCCTTTAATGGTCTAACATTTGGACAAACAGTGGTACCTACTGCTGGTGCTTTGACGATCAAACCAACTATCACAGGTACTCTTGATAACACAGGTCTTACTAACTCAACCATTTCTGGCGTTGGTCTAGGTTCTGCTTTGGCCGCTCTTACCGCTACTGATTCAACACTTACATTCTCTGGTTCATATACAGGTGCTACGGCTAGAACTGTTGGGCTAAATCTAGGACAAGCTAATACTTGGACAGTCAATCAGACATTCAATTATTCTTCATCTACTGTCTACTCATCGTTTGTTACGGCAAGTACAACAAATTTACGAGTAGGGCTTGCAGATGGGTGTTTAAACATAACATCAGGTTTAGTAGGTTCAACTGGTTCTGCTTGTGGTTCGGCTTCTGGTCTTTCCTCATACGATGCCTGGACACATCCTGCTACTGGATATTCAGCTACCACATCTGCCCTTACAATTTCAAGCACAGCAACATCTACATTCGCAGGCAGACTTTCAGTAGGTACAACATCAACAGCCACTCTTGCTTCTGCCACTTTCACAATTAAAGGTCTAATGTCTGCAGTTATGCAAGTCTTTACCTCTGCTGGTACAAAGATAATGGATATTACTGATTCAGTAGTCACACTACTTGGTACTTGGGACTTCTCTGGAGCTACAGTAAAACAACACACATACGCTACTTTTGCTTACTCCACATCAACTGCTTGGACTGCAACTACTACCATAGCCCTCGGTGTGGCTTTCAATGCTGAGTATTGGGATAAAGTGAAGTGTTACACCGATGTAGGAACAGTAAATATCTCAGTATATGACGGTACAAACAGAATGAATATGTTTAATGCTTCTACCACTATAGGTACGGTTACGTTTTCAACAAACAATACATTCACTGCTTCGGAGAAGAGATATATAGACATCGGAACCCCTGCTTCGTCACCAACAAAAATATCATGTACAACGGATGTAATAACAAATTATTAGTATGCAGACACTTTTTAAAAAAACAGAAGAGTGGCTAGACTGGTTACTGGACAAACTTTGGTTTGGTGAGAACGATGTTCCGATTAGTGAAAAAACAAATTATAATTTAACAAACAAAAATATGTGGACAGCAGAAATAAAAACAGTGGAAGTATTTAAGGGTCTAGTAAGTGCTAGTGTTAGATTCTCAAAAGGAGAAGATTATTTTGACGAGTCAATCAGCACTGATTCAAAGGAAAATTTAGAGGGTGCAGTATCCAGTAAGTTAGAAAAACTGAATAAGTTATATGAAGACATGCCAACAACTGGTGTGATTGGGGCAAAACAACAGTTGCCATTGGCTAAAGAGGAATATAGAACAAGGCTTGAGAGGTTTAACAAAATTGCTTCGGTAATACAACTTGGATTTACAACAGAGGAACTTGCAGAGTTTCAGACACTAAAAACATATTTGAAAGACAATTTTTCAACGGATTACCTAGACTTATTCTAAACACATGAAACCAGCACTTTTTATAGGTCGATTTCAACCATTACACGAGGGACACAAAAAACTCTTTCAGACAGTTTTAGACGAAGGTAAAAACATAGTTATAGCACTTAGAGATACTGAAATATCAGAAACAGACCCATTTACAGTAGAGCAGAGGACACAAATGATTTACGGTGCCTTTCCTGACAGAGATAGAGTACAAGTGATTTCAATACCAGATATTTCAGAGGTGGTATATGGAAGAAAAGTTGGTTATGGTATCCGTGAAATTCATCTTGACGAAGCCACAGAGAAAATATCGGCGACAGAAATAAGAAAAAATCTATGATTATTTGGATAAGAGGAAAAAGAAAAAGCGGAAAGACGACCCTGGCAAAAGAGCTTTGTCGCAAAATGAACGCAATAAATCTTGACGGAGATGAGATGCGCTCTAGTATCTCAACTGACTTAGGTTTTAGTGATGAAGATAGATTAGAAAACAACAAGAGAATTGCTAGACTGGCTAAGGTTTTGGAAGTACAGGGGTACGATGTGGTTTGTTCTACTATTTGTCCAGACCACGTAGTGGAAGAAGTATTCAATCTAACAGGATGTAAATTTATAAATTTATGAACGATAAAGTATATATAGTTTCAAGTTTTCACCGAAGTGGTTCATCAATGATGATGAGATGTCTTGAGGCTGGCGGTTTAAGTGCTGTGTACGACAAGAGTATTGATGTTCCACTCAATTCATCTTCTGTTAGTGGATATGTTCCCAACCCTAACGGTTTCTACCAGTTTAATAGGGATGTATACCCAGACTTCTGTGATGAATATAAGGGTAAGGTAGTTAAATTATATTTCAAAGATTTAATGAAACTTCAACCAGAAAAGTGCTCCATTGTTTTTGTGGTTAGAGACCCAAATGAAATAAGGGCCTCAATGAAAAAATGGACTCCATATACATCGTGGGGCCAAGCGTTGGTTGCAACATACTTTATGGACGAAATTTTGGCGGTATTACAAGCTAGATTTAAAGACATCACAGTTTTAAACTATGCCGACATTATAAAAGACCCAGAGACAGAGTTTTCAAAAATAAATTTTCCAATTGATATAAAAAAATCTGCTGGTATGGTTGAACCAGAATTATACAGACTCAAGTTAGAAAACAAGTAATATGGCATCACAAGGACCACTATCAGCAGGAACAGGGGCAAATCAAACTGGGGTTGGAGCGATTGCTTGGAGCAACCCTGGAAATATTGTTTCGTCAAATAATACCCGTGCTACTGCCCAAACTAATGGACTTAGTCAGACAAACTATTTGAAAGGTACTAACTTTGGATTTTCAATCCCAAGTGGCTCAACTATAGATGGAATCATAGTTGAGGTTGAGAGGATGAAAAGTGGTACCGGTACATCTGTAAAAGATTACAACATAAAAATAGTAAAAAGTGATGGAAGCATTGGCACTACGGACAAAGCAGACACAGCAACTAATTGGCCTACAACTGAGGCGTATAAAACGTATGGCTCTTCTTCAGATTTGTGGGGAGAATCTTGGACGTACTCAGATATAAATGATGTTGATTTTGGTGTTGTTGTCGTGGCTACTATAGACGGTGGCGGGCCAAAGTTTATGAGTGTAGCAAACGTAGATCACATAAGAATAACTGTTTATTACACAGCAGGCGGAAGTTCATCACCATCAATCGAATCGGACTTAATTATTTATAACTAATATGCAAGAGCAAAAAATAAACGAATACCTAGACAAAGCATTAGTAACGGGAAAGGCGGATGCCTCAAATCTTGCTGACCATATACTTAAAAAAATAGATAGTGGATTACAAACAGGCATTGAAAAATATGTTAATGGACACTTGCGAGACATAAAGCAACACTTAGGAGAACAAGACGTAAAATTAGATGGTTTGGATAAGAAAATTGATGCTTTGAAAGTTGAAACCGAACCTGCTGTTGCCACTGTTAGTTGGATGATGCAGGCAGGGAAAGTTGTGTTGTGGATTTCTGCCTTTATTGCTTCTGTTGGTGGTGCTATACTTATTATATTAAAGTTCCTGGAATGATTAAGTACCTTATCTCATTGTTTGTAAATTGGGCGAGTGGAATACCTAGTAAGATTATTAGTGAGGAAGAAACTAGATGGGTTATTGAGGATTTAAAATTAAGAAAGTGGTTAAAAAACAATGAATAAAATACTCCTAAGATATGATTCAAGAGACAAAATATATTCACAGAAATTTGGTCAAGTAAATATTGATTTGCCATTAGAATATAATGCAGACAGACCTTTGTTTGATGACGTGCAATCTCTTGGCAGTGTTGAGTGTGTTGCATACACTGTGTGTGATATTGCTGAAGACCAAGACGGCATTGAGTATGACATAAATGATTTATGGAAGAGAGTTCCAAAAAATCAATTTGGCTCAGATCCTAGAGATGTTCTAAAAGAAGTAGTAACAAACGGCTTGCTGCCTAAGGGTGGAACAGAAAGAGTAAAGAATTGGAAAAGTTTTTGGCGTGCTGACGTTGGATACAAGACGCCCTACGAGAATGTTTTATCGGCAATTTATTTAGCAAAAAGCCCTATTTTGATGGCAACGTATTGGTATAAAGAATGGCTAGATGTCCCTCATATGGGAATAATGCCAATTGGTGTCACACTTCTTAATGGACACGCTTATTCAAACGAAGGGTGGGTTGTCTCTAAGGTTAGTGTGTTGAACGAAAGAATGTTTTTAATTGAACCTTGGGTTGGCAGAAAAATGTTGATGCCAAAAGAGGTTTTTAATAAAGCCATGAAACCATATGGTGTGCAAACGTGGGTACTCTCCACTTCTGAGATTGATGCTAGACGAGAAAAAACAATTGTTGAAACTGTTAAAGATGCTCTTATAAACATATATATTAAACTAATTGAATTGCTTACACAAGAAAAAGATGTCCTAGAAAGCCCAAAACCACCCGTAGTTGAGAGTAAACCAGTTGAGCCAGTAGAAGTACTAAAGCCCGATTATTTGACTCCTTTTTGTAACGCCATAGCTCAATATGAGGGTGGTCCTGGAGACCTTAATCACCGAAATAATAACCCTGGCAACCTGCGAAGCGTCAAAGGTCCTTTTCTAAAATTCAAAACTTGGGAGGACGGTATGAACGCCTTGCGAGATTATGTTACTCGTGCCGCTACTGGAAAGCACAAAGCATATAAACCTGAATTTACAATTACACAATTTTTCAAAACATATGCACCATCATCAGACAACAACCAACCCGACATCTATGCTAGTTGGGTAGCTAATAAGGTTGGTATATCAATCAATTTCAAAATAAAAGATTTGGTGTGAGCTGGGCAACTCATTAAACTGCTAGTTCTTTGAGGTAAATCATGATCAGATGGATTCTGCGATGGTGGAGGTGTCGTGCCGTCCGTAAGTACATGAAACAGGAGGGGTTCAATGTCAAAGCGTAGGCATTTCAAGGGTCGCAACAGACATCACTTCTTCAAGGCAAGAGGTCGGGGTGGCACAAGCCACACTCACAACCTGCTACTCATGCACATCGAACGCCACGCCCACTGGCACAAGGTGTTCGGCAACATGGGGGCCGAGGAAGTTCTCGCCCTGCTGACACGGGTTGTTCGTGCCAAGAGAAGTCAGATGAGGGCTGCTGCCTGATCGTGTGGAGAGGCTCTGTTCCGTATGTGAACATCCTCTCCTGAATTTATTTATTAGTTTAATTAAAAAAAATGGAATCAATAATGTTTAAAATTAACTGGAAGGACACTATAAACGGACTTATCGTGGCCGTTGGTGGTGCTGTCCTATTGTTCTTATTGGACCTAATAAAAGCACCTGGTTTTGACTTCTATCAAATCCCTTGGGGTGAACTAGGTAGAGTAGCTTTACTTGCTTTTGGTGGATATATAGCCAAGAAGTTCTTTAGTGATGAAAGTGGAAAGTTTGGTGGCTGGAGTTGACCCAGCAATTGTAACTTCAATCATACAAAAAGAAAGTCGGTTTAAACACAAAGCATTAAACCCGAATGATAAGGGTTGTCGTTCTAGGGGTCTGGTACAAATAAGAGATTGTAACCACCCAACAGTTACAGATGAGATGGCATATAACCCAATCTTTGCTGTAAACTTTCTAATTAAAAACATTGATAAGTGTGAGACTTGGTGGAAAGGGACATGTCCCTCATCCAGCCCATGAGGGAACAAAATTATTAGCTCTAACTATTAGCTAATGATAATGAAGAAATACCCCAGAGATGGGGTATTTTCTGTTGTCCACAGGTTAAATATGTTGTATTTGACAAATGAATAATGTTATAATTAGCTTATGGCAATCACATTACAAACTATTTTGGACAACACAAATGATGTTTTGGGAAATTATACAACGTCAACCATAGACCCTGGTCAGAAAATTCGTGCAATAAATAGAACAATTGAATATATTAAAAGAAGACTCGGTCTACCCTCTGATGAAACAATACAAACAATAAATTTCTGTGAAGACCAATATTTTTATACTTTAAATATTGATTTTGATGAGGCTTTCCATTTGTTATACCACGACCCTCTTTTAAACACAGAACAAAGGAGGTGGGACTGGATGCCGTATGAAGATATATTACAAAGAACTGGAGATGGTAACACTTCTTTTAAGTGGTCAGTAACCACAATAAACGGAGAAAATCAGCTTGTGACGCTTGGGCAGAATTTAGTAAGAAGCACCTTAATTGAATCTTTTGATTCTGTTGGTGATTGGACTGTTTCTGGAGATGGTTCCGCCCTTGTTCGTGACGCTCTGGAGAAATATAAGGGTGACGCTTCACTGGCTTTCACATCTACATATTCTGCTGGTTCTATAACTCTACAGGATGCAACTCTAAACCTAGATGTCCAAACCTTCTTTGAAAAACACGGAATATTTAAAGTTAGAACAAGACTACCCACGACAAACATAACAAATATAAAATTAGTCTTGTATGTTGATGATTCAAATTATTGGACTATTACAGAAACAGACCAAGACGATGGAACAGCTTTTACTGCGAATGAATGGATTAAGATTGGTTTTCCATTGGATAACGTTGTTGAAACTGGAACACCAGAAATAGATGAAACCGTTACAAAGATGCAAATTGTTTACACAACAACATCAGGTTTCACTGGAACAGTGCGAGTTGATGATATGTTTGTTGCTATCCCAGATTCAATGGATTTGATTTATTACACAAGATATAAGGGCACTAGTTCTGGTGGAACAAACAAAATACACCTAACAACGGCTTCTGATTTATTAAGAATAGGAGATTATTTTGATGACTACATAGAATTAATTTCTCAAGGAGCAGCATTAAGATGCCTACCATCACTAAGAGGAGATAAGGAGTTCTTTGGAGTTTTCAAGGCTGATTTTGAAGATATGATAAGAGTGCTCGGAAAAAGATTTCCACGAAAAAGAGTTCAGGGTTCTTTCTCGCATCACCTAAGACGTTAATTTAAATTAAAATGTTAATTTCACCTCAAAAAAATAATTGGATTGATATTCCAAACCTTGTAGGAGGATGGAATTTAGCAGATGAAGCAAGTAATATACAAAACAACGAGAGTCCATCTTTATCTAATGTGGTTTTTGATGACGGTATTCTTTCCCCAAGAAAAGGAAGTATATTGTTGTATGATAAACCGTCTGGAGAAAGTGGAGCAAATAACCAGTTAATAACAGCAAGGACATCTGATGGGTTGGAGTATATTGTTGCTGTATACGGAGCTAGTTTTTGGTTGTGGCACGATACGAATAGTGAATGGATAAAAATAAACCAAACATTTACTCCAACAGAAACAACTCTGTATTATGGATATGTAAATTGGAATAATGGTAGAAGTGATGACCGTTTATATTTTTGTAATGGCGTGGATTCTTTTGGTAGGTGGAATATTGCCGTAAATCAAGCAAATGGAGCACAATCATCTGGTGCTAGCACGCTTGTTGTTGATGATGCCACCCGTTTTCCTGCGTCTGGTACTTTGGTCATCAAAGGAGAATCATCTACATTTACTGAAGCATACACATCACACACAGCAACGACCTTTACATTAACAAACACACTAAACCAAAATGTCCCAGACAATGCTAGCGTTACCACAGATGTAATTGAAAAAGCATCTATGTTAAAGGGAAAAATTCTAGCGAAACATCAGCTAAGATTATTTTCTGCCAACTATTATGGTGGTGAAACTAGGGTTGCTTATTCTATAAAAAATGACCCAGAAGATTTTACGACAGGTACAGGCATAGCGGCAGCTTCGTCTTTGGTTATTGCCGACGGTTATGGTGAAATTACTGGATTACATGATTTTGGAGAGTTCTTAACAATAGAGAAAGAAGACTCTTTGCATAGTCTAAAAATTGCTATTTCAAGTGATTTAACCACAAAACTAGATGTTATCGTTCCGATTGTGTCTGGTCAGTCTACTGGTGCTTTGAAGCAACAGACGACAATTAAAGCACTAAATAGTTTGTTTTATTTAACAAATAATGCTGGTTTTATTTCTGTCTATCCAAAATCTTCTGGGGAGGTTCAGTTAAAAACCATATCAGATAAAATACAAAAATATGTGACATCTAGTGTTAGTTTTACAAACAGTAGAAGTGTGTTTTATGACCAGAAAGTTCTGTGGTCTTGTGCTATTTCTGGTGGTGTGCAAAACACTTTAATTTTAATGTTTGATACATTATCAAATTCTTGGTCTTTAATTAAAAACTGGTCTGTAAAAGATTTTGCTGTTAAAAGCGGAGATTTATTATTTATGGATAGTGGAACGGGAGATATATACCAAGCATTTGCAGACGGCTACCACGATGAAAACAGTCCATATATTGTTGAATTTTATACTAAACCTTTTAACTTTGAGGCAATATCAAGAGTTAAAACGGGCAGTCCGATTTATCTACAGGGGTACATGACACCAGCTACTGATTTATTTGTTGATGTGTTGTATAATGAGGGGGGGGTTTTTAAGAAACAAACTTTCAATATAAATAAAGATAAGACAAACGCATCAGGACAGAATATTTTTAATCTAACTCCACTTACAAGTTCTTTGGGTTTACCAATAATGGGTCTTCCAATTCTCGGCTCGGTCATGTTGTCTGAAATCGGTGACTTAACTGTGTTTAGATGCTATCTCGGAACTTCTATACGAAACGCTTATTACAACATTCAACTTAGAATATATAGTAATAAACAGGCGTATTGGGGGGTTACTGGTTTGGGGATAAACACCGCTTTGGAAGAAGCGATACCAAGTGAGTTATTTATAAATCCAGAAGTAACAAGTTAAAAATTTATTATTTAATTAAATCACAATGAGTTCAAACGTCGGACATAATGTATATAAAGGTTATCTAAGCCAAAATCTCACAGAAGGAGGTTCAGAAACCGTTGTCTATGTTGACAGATTAACGACCCTGACAGGAGAAACAATGGCAACAGCAGATTTTTCTGACCTATCTTATGGTGTGCTCGTAATCAATCCTGAAGGAGATGGTTCAACTTCGTATCCAGAATTTATTTCTTTCACAGCAATAGATTCTTCTGCTGTGTCTTTCACTGGTTGTATAAGGGGTCTTTCCTCAAAAGCAACCACAACGGTTACTGCAAATAAAAGATTCCATCCTATTGGAACTCCTGTAACTATTTCTTGGGGGATACACTCTTGGAAATTACTTAAAGACTATGTTGATACTTCTGTTGCTTCATTCACATCATTCTTTGCACCTGGAACTGCTGGTGAAACTGTCGTTGCTGGAAATTTAGTTTACTTTGATGATACAGATAATGAATGGAAGAAATGTGATGCTGATACTGCTGCTACTGTAGAAAACACTCTACTTGGTATCGCTCAAGGTGCTGGGGTTGATGGTGGAGCAATTACAGATGGGGTTCTACTATTTGGATATGACGACAATCAAACAGGAATGACACCTGGAGCATTACAGTATGCCTCAAACACAGCTGGTGGAATTTCTGAAACACCCGGGACAAAAGAAGTAACTCTTGGTTATTCTCGTTCAGCAACTACTCTATATTTTAATCCTAGATTTAATCAACAGCTTACAGAAAATCAACAGGATTTAGTACAACAAATAGAGGCAGGGACAGATTGGTATGCTGCTTCTGTGGTGGGTACCGATTCTTATGCAATTACGATTGCCCCACCAATTACAGCCTACACAACTGGCATGAAGTTCAGATTTAAAGCAGACGTAGCAAATACTGGTGCAGCCACTCTGGCTGTATCTGGTTTATCTGCTTTGGCAATTAAGAAAAACAATGACCAGGATTTAGCCAGTGCAGACATAGAGGCAGGGCAAATTGTTGAAGTCGTCTATGATGGGACTGATTTTCAAATGCAAAGTCAGGTAGCAAAAACTGGAGCAAGTAATACTCTTTCTTTTACGGCAGGAGAAACTGTAACAGCAGGACAACCAGCAGCTAGGGGTACTGGTAGACCATATAGATTAACAAACAATGCTTCTGCGGGAACCGACCAAACTTTATCAACAACCGCATGGGTTTCGCAGTCGTTTACAACTTCTGCTAGGGCTGTTTCAATAAAAAATGTTGCTATTTTGGTTAGAGAGAGTGCTGGAAGTGGGGCTTCTTCTGTAACTTTAACTGTGTCTATCAGAGCTGACAGTGGGGGTTCTCCAACGGGGTCTGACATAGAATCAAAAACAGCAACTGTTGTGGCTTCTGGCGGGGCGAACTTGAATAGAATTGCCTACTTAACATTTTCAAGTCCAGTAACAGTTAGTCCATCAACTGTTTATCATGTTATTGTCAGGTCAAGCGGTAGTTCCTTTGCATTACGTAGAAATAATACAGCTGGACAGGGAACAAATGCCTCTACCGACTCTGGTAGTACTTGGGGAGCAGCTAATGGTAAAATATGGTTTGATTTGGGAGAAATAGATACTGTAGAGGGTCGAATGTATGTGGCAGATGCTGATTTGATGTCTAGGTTGGATTATGTTGGTTTTTTTGCTACGGATTCCACAACTGGAAATGCAGTTAGTGTACAAGTTGACGGTGTGGTTGCGGGACTGTCTGGACTAACGGCAGGAGTTAGATATTATGCCTCAGATACAGGGACATTATCGTCCACAGTTGGAACATACGAGGTGCCACTTGGTATAGCGGTCTCTACTACAGAATTGATGATAGAAAAGACGAATGATGTTCATGTTGGTACATATACAGGAACAGGTACTGACGTATATGTTGGTCAATCAATAATTGTCGCTCCGTGTGCTAGGTATGCTGTGGTATATGTAAGTGGGGTGAAGTCAGGTACCGCATCTCCACAATCAGATTCAGTTATCCTTTATAGAATTGGTCTAACCGCAGTTTCAATAACCAACTATAGTGACGCATTACAAAATAGCTCTTATTCAATAACTTGGTCTAATGATTTCTTACAAATAACAGACACCACAACAGATGCAAATCCAACCTATAGTGTTTATTTCTACAAATAAAATTTTATGGAAAAATCACCTTATACATTTAATACACTTCCAAATGGAAACGTAGAAGTCCTACAAAACGGACAAAGAATTTCTACTGGTACAGCTTCTTCTGCTGAAAGATACGGCTATTCTGATTATATTAAATCAGTAAAAAATCCCAACAATCAGACTATTGGAACGGGGCAATTTGGTAATCCATTGGGAATCACAAGCTCATCTGATATATCAAAGGCAAATGCCGCAAAAACAGCAACGTCTTCTGCTGCTGGTGCAATAAGTGGAACACAACCACAAGGAGAAACTACTCCCGTAGTACCAATGACAGAGTTAGAAAAAGAGAGATTACAATTAGATAAAGATAGACTTGCTTTTGAACAAGGTGTAACAACTAGAGCAGAAAAAGCCCTCTCACTTTCCTATAACGCTGGTTTAGCAAAAATTAACAATCAGTATAAAGATTTGAAAGATGAGTTAGATGAGCAATATAAAACAGATATAGATTATGCTCTTGAGGCTGTAACCGCTGCAAACCCATACGGTGCTGTTGTTGGCGGAGACCAATCTCTGAAAAACTACAAAGATAAAATAACCCAGAAATATAACGCACAGGCTCTAAAAATAGAATCAAAGATGAGTGAAGCACAACTGGCTTTAGAGGCTGAAAATTATGAGGGCTATGCAAAAATAGTTGAATCTGTACAAAAATCAAAATTAGACTTTAGTAAAGAGATGTTCCAATTTAAATTGGATTTGAATAAACAAATGGAACAAAAAGCCCAATTTAACACAACAATACAGACAAAATATTCTGACGATTATAGAAGTTATTTGACTTCTGTTCCGTATTCACCAGATGAAATTTCAAAAATGACAGACGAACAAATAATGAACACTACTGCTGGAAGACTTGGAGCTAAAGCAGGATTAACAGCAGAAATGATAAGAAGAGATATGTCAGAGGGTTCTTATGCTTCACAAAGAATTAAACAAGCAGCGACCTCCGAGGCGAATAGACAGGCAGAAAGAGACAGGCAGTTTTCTCTGGCTATGATGAAATTTGCTGAAAGTGCTGGTGCTGGGAAAAATGTGACATTTGATGTTGGTGCAGAAGGATTAAGTGGTTCTTTTAATCGTGCCTTTTCAGAGGCAACAACACAGGGTTACTCTGAAGGAGAGGTTGAAAGGATTGTTGCTAATGCTAAATCCTACGCTGCTTCTGGTGATTATGAAGGATTAAAAGAAAACCTATTAAATGTTGCTACAAAGAGTTTGGGCACGGCAGAACAAACAAGAATAAGGGGTAGACAAGCTGCCATAGATGCCTTAACTAATATTGAAACCGCCCTAGAAGATTATAAGAAGAAAAATCCAACAGGAACAAATATTGTTTCTGGTACTTTGGAGCAAATAGTTCAGAAGGTTGGTGCAAGTTCAGACCCAGACTTAGCTAGAATTAAAAACCTCATTCAGCTTGCGATGTCCGATTATAGACTAGGACAGACAGGAGTTGCATTTAACAAAGAAGAAGCTAAACAATACAAAGATATATACCCAGACATTTCTAATCTTGGAGGGTTAAACACATCAAAAATTAGTGCAACCAAAGAAGCCATGCAAATCTATGTTACATCAACTCTTGGTTCGATAATTGGTCAAAAGAACTATGAAGAAATATATGGTCAACCAACCACAAATACTGGTGGTTCAAATACCATAACGTCAAATGGGCAGACATATACTATTGGTCAGGTATATGAAGATGGGACTGGAGCAAAGTGGACAATAGATTCAAATGGGGTTTGGTCATTAACTAAATAAAAATGCAACCAGATTTTAAAACATTAAAACCAGTTGGAACACAACCAGACTTTAGTACTCTAAAGCCTGTTAATTCAAATTATCAACCAAAGAATGATGAGGAAAGAAACTATCTAGCAGAAGCTGGAAAACTTTATGATACATTTTGGGCTAAACCTTCATTAAAGGTAGCAGAAGCTGGTGGGAAATTTGTTATGGATATTGCAGAAACAATTGCATCCCCCCTAACTAATCTTGCTATTGGTTTGTATGCAAATTCTAAAGGTGCAAGGATGCAGGCTAAACAAGACAAAGAGTGGGCTACTATTACTGAAAATATTATAAACAGAATAAATGACCCAGAAACTTCTTTGGAAAACAAAAAGAGATTGGCTCACACTCTAAACACCACCTTTCCTCCGAACATGATTACCAATGCTATTGCTGGTGATTTAACCCCAAAGAAAGCACTCTATGACACAGCCAGTTCTATATTTGAAACAGCATTAGTCGGTGCTACTGGTGGAACTGGAATGTCAGCAAGGGGGTTTTTTCCTGTAATTAAAGAATCTTTAAAACAAGGATTAAAATTTGGTACACTTCAAGCTGGTAAATCCACTGCAGAAGGAATGAAAGAAAATAAACCGCTAGAAGAAATAATTGGAGAGTCGGTGAAAGAGGGTGGTATGACCAGTTTGTTTGTTGCTGGTGTAGAAGCAAGTATTCCTTTTACACGTGCTGTTGGTGGATTACTTGGAAGGGGTTTTAATTATACAACGAATAAAGTTGCTGGTTGGTCTGGCAGAGCGGGGTCTAAAATGGCAGATGACGTTATTAAAGTTGAAAATGATATAAAAACTTTAGTTTCAGAAGTAGAAAGACAGTCCCCAAAAAGCGAGGTGGTTGGAGGAGAAATACTTGACACCTTATCCCTACAGCAAAGGGCAGCAAGAGAAGAGTCTATTAAAAACGTAAAAACAATAGCCAATTCTATCGAACAAGAATATATACACCCATCCATATCATCAAAAGATATAGGATTAAAGACTCAGGCAGAAATAGAAAATTGGGTGCAGGGAGAAAAAGATATTGCACACGGCATTTTTGAAGCAAAAGATTTTTCTACAAATAGGGCAAGACCATCAAACTACGTGGAGGCATTATCTAATGTTCAAAGAAAAACCAAAAATGTTGGTTTTATTGATTCTCTAAAAAGTCAGGTTGGAAAGAATCTTGATTTGGCGACAGAAATAGACCCAAGAGCAAAAGAAATTATAGATGGAATGGTTGGGTACGACCAAAAACTAGTAGACCAAGCCTTAAAAAAGGCTGGTGTATCAGCTGAACTTCAGCCAGTTAATCTGACAATACAAGAACTTATAGACACAAAACAAGCAATAGATGAAATAGTCTTTAAGGGTGCTGGAGACATTAAGCCAAAGGACACTCGTCTCATAGAACTTTCTCTAGGACTTAAAAAGGACATAGAATCTGCTCTCAATGCTCTAGACCCAAAAAGGGCAAAACAATATGCAGATGAATTGACCAGATATGGTCAGTTTAAAGAGAGTTGGTCTCAGTTAAAGTCTGCGTCTATGGCAGAAGACCCAATGGAAGCGTTATTTAGTATGTCTCAAAAAGACAGAGATGTCCTTTTTAGTTTGCCTAATTTAAAGGACAATATTGGAGAAATACAACAGGGTTTGGTTAATCATGCTGTAGAACAATCAAAAGAGTTTGGGGTTGTAAATCCGTCAAAACTAGAAAAGTATCTACTAAAAGCAGAAAAAAATGGGGTCTTGCCAACAGAGGACATTTTAAAACTAAAGGAGTATTCTGATTTACAAACCATGATTCAGGGCAACTCTCGAAACGCCACCCCGGAGCAAATAGAAAGACTAAACAAATTGATTGGAGAGGAAAGATTTACACAGTTTAGGCAAGCTGAAAAAGAATTAAGTGATGTTGATTTGGCGTTAAGACAGGTGGGTGAGGGTAAGACTATTGATGAGATGAGAACACAGGCTGATTTGGTAGTTGATAATTTGATAAAAATGAAATCTGCTACTGGTTTTGAGAATGTTTGGAACAAATTAACCCCAGCACAACAAAAATCAGCACAACAAATTGCCATATTTAATGCTTTTGGCGAAGCATTTAGTTATGAAGGAAAGACAAACTTAGCAAAAATAAAAACATACCTAGAAAACATCGGTGTTGGTGGTGGAAATAAAAAAGAAATAGCAAAAAAATTATTTGATGATGACACAAGGGGGGTGTTAGAAGATTTGTTTAGTGAATTAAGTGCAATACAGGATTTCCAAAAAGCACCAGATAAAAAAGTTACACAGATATTACACACACTACTTGGTTTGGGTTATGTAAAAACAGGGCAAGCACCAACAGCGATATATCACATTGGTAGTGCTTTTAGATTGCGGGGAGCAAAAGCACCAGAAGTTAAAGCAAAAGAATTGGTTGATAGACTGATGGGTAACACACCAGAAGATGTTGTTGCTAGAGAATTAACAAAAGAATCATTTGAGAAAATAGAATCTGGTGCCTTAAATGAAATTGGCAAGATATTCGAAAAACTCCTCATACTACAACAATCTAATAATGAATAAGATGTTCAAAAAAGTATTTCAGACAAGAATCATTGAAAGTAAAAGAGAAGAAGAAATATTCTTAAAGGAGTATTTAAAGGTTGCCGAGTCTATTAAGGCTGATGGCAAGCCGTTGACAGAGGAGGAAAAAAAACTGTTGATAGAACAGTTTTATTCTGAAAAAGAATAAAGTATAATTAAGTTAATTATAAATTAATAAATAATATGGATATAAATAACATAAAACCAACTGGTTGTAGAATCCTAATAGAGGTGGCAGAGGTGTCCAAACAAACGTCATCTGGGTTGATTATTGCAGACACAGCCACAAACTCTGCTCCCGTCACGGGAAAAATTATCAGTGTCGGGGAAGATTCAAAATTTCATCCAGGTCAACAAGTATTTTTTAGAAGATACTCTGTTGATGAATTAAAAATAGTTTCACCAACAGGGGAGCAATTATTCTATTTTCTGGAGGATGCAGATGTCCTTGCTCTACTTGATGGTGAGGTCGAACAGGTTAATTAATATCAAAGACATGAAAAAAACAAAAAGTGGAAAAGGTACTTCCAAGAAAAAGAAAAAGATTATAAAATATATGTCAAGATAAGGTCGATTATAAATAATTAAAATTAGAAATAATGAAGTATAAAATATTGCAAGATTTTGAACTAGATGGAACAAAGTTTGTCGCTGGTTCAGTGGTTGAGTTTGCTGATTCAGTTGCTCAACCTCTTTTAGCTGATGGAAAAATTGGTGATGTTGATGCTCCAGTTGCACCAGCAGAAGAGAGTGTACCTGTTGAAACAACAACAGAAGAAGTTGAAGTGGCTGAACAAACAACAGGGGAGGAATCATCTGAAGAAGATGCTCCAACTGAGTAATTATTATGTCAGCATGGAATAAAGGTAAAAGGGGTTTAATAAAACATTCTAAGGAAACAAAAGCCAAATTAAGTCTTTTTATGAAAACGAGAGGTAATAAAAATGGTTTAATGGTTTTTCAAAAAGGTAATATTCCTTGGAATAAGGGAAAAAAGATGTCGTTGGAGACTCGTATAAAAATGAGTCAGGCAAAACTCGGTGTCCCGAAATCTGAAGAAACAAAAAAAAGAATGGGTGATTGGCAGAGAGGAGATAAACATTATAGGTGGAATCCCAATAGAAGTGAAGTAAGGTACGATAGAAGAAATGACCCTGAGTATAAACAATGGCGTAAACAAGTCTGGCTACGAGATAATTTCAAATGCAAGATAGGAAATCCAGATTGTTTCGGGAGAATAGAGGCTCATCATATTTTGAGCTGGTCGAAATATCCAGAACTTAGATATAATATTAATAATGGCATCACACTCTGCCATTTCCATCACCCATTTGGGAGGGAAGAAGAGAAACGACTAATTCCTACATTTATGGAATTAGTGTCAGTATCAAGTGAATAATTTGCCTACTAAAAAAGCTAGGGTTGCTTCTAAAAAAGCACCAGCAAAGAAAGTTGCACCAAAGAAGAAAAAATAAATTGATGAATGAAAAAAAGACAAAAAAACAAATAACCCTAGAAGAGATATTGATTTGGATTATTGAAAACAGTAAAAATCAAGATGCGATGGATAAAATATCCACCACAACTTTCCCGTATACTTCTAAATATAAAAATATCTACGACAGAAAAAAGAGTTATTAATTTGTCTGGATTTCAGATATTATTTTATCTACTATAGCAGAGGGGCTGGCAAGAAATTCTTGTGCAGCTCTTTTGTTTTTACCAAGCAATTCATCACCACAATAATAAGAATTTCCTTTCCTCTCTATGATTCCTCTTTCCAGAGCGATAGATAAGACATCTGCTTCTTCAGAAAAACCTTCCCCAAAAATGAGTTGGATTGTAGTTTGACCTCCAGGTAATCCAACTTTATTCTTTTTAACTTTCACTTTAACCATATAACCAATAAGATTTTCTCCTTCCATTATTGCCTTGTCTCTCGAAAGCCAAAGACTTATTGATGTGTAATATTTCAAAGCAAGACCACCAGATTCGATATAGGGGTCGTATTGTCCACCCATTATATTCATTCTTGCCTGACTAATAAATAAAAGTATTGCTTTCTTTTTGTTTAATAAACCTATTAATTTTCTTAATCCTTGTGATATCAACCTAGCTTGTGCCCCCATTGTTGGTTTGCCTGTTTCTGCTTCCATTTCTGCTCTGACAGATAGTGCCGATACACTGTCCACCACAATAAAATCAGCTAGTCCGTCTCTAAGCACGCTCTCAATGGCTTCAAACGCCTGCTCACCAGTCTCAGGTTCAATTATGAGCAAATCATCCGTGTTGACCCCCAAAGCCTCGGCATAGCTCAAATTTAAGCTAAATTCGGCATCAAGAAAACAACACCTGATACCTTCTTTTTGATATTTTGCGATAATGCATAAACTTAGGGTGGTTTTTGAAACACTTTGTAAACCAGAAACAGTTACGATTCTTCCTTTTGGTAGACCTCCACAACCAAGAATCTGGTCTAGGTTCATAAGACCTGTTGGTATGACTTCTATTTTTTTTCCCTTTATATCACGCCCATATTTTATTATTGCTCCACCAGCCTTTTTATTGAAATTATCTATGTTATTTTTTGTCATTTTTTATTAGTTAGCTACTGATATAATCATACCACCAAAACACATAAATTATCTAACTTATCCACAGCCCAGTTGTTTTAATTTTTTGTAAAAAATGGTATAGTGATATTGCGATTAAGTTCGCCACCGCCCCCTATTTTAAAAACATCTCTATTCACAGGGGGGCAAATCGCAAGATTTGTTTCTCGGTGAATGGAGATTTTTATTTAATAAATAAAAACATGGCAACAAAAAGAATGTTCTCAAAAGAAATAGTTGGTTCTGATGCTTTTTTAGATATGCCAACAAGTTCACAGCTTCTTTACTTTCATCTTGGAATGGAGGCTGACGATGACGGTTTTATTGGTAATCCAAAAAAGGTTTCAAGATTTATAGGTGCATCAGATGATGATTTAAAAATATTACTTTCAAAAAAATTTTTAATATTATTTGAAAGTGGTGTGGTGGTGGTTAAACACCACAGAATAAATAATAATTGGGATAAACATAATTGTAAAAGAACCATGTATATGGAGGAGTTTAGCCAATTAAACATTAAGGAAAATAAGGCTTATACACTAGACAAATCACAGGGTGTACCCATCCAGACTGAAAACAGACTGAAAACAGTCTTTAGAATAGAAGAGAATAGAAGAGAAGAGAATACTAGCGAAACAGAAGTTTCGCAGGGAAAGTCTATTTCTCTTGTTGGAAGATTAGATTCAGACGGAATTCCCCTAGAAGCCCCCACGAAACCCAAAAGCCAAGCCAAGTACCCCAACGCCAAAAGGGTGTTTGCTTTGTTCGGTAAATACCCTAAAAATTGGGATATAAACAAAACCCAGTTAAAATCTGCTGAAAATCTTGTCGAGGAAAAAGGTTTAGAAAAAATAGAGAAAGTTATTCAGTTCTTTTTAGAAAACAAAGATGACCCCTTCTGCCCGCAAATATCATCACCATACGACCTAGATTCAAAATGGAGAAAATTATTTGAATATAAAAAACGAAAAGAAAATGCTTAGTCATAAAAAATTACAAGAAATTCTCACAAGCGAGATAAATAAAAACAAAACAAACCAAGACAAACCATTGTCTGAAAATGAACTTGCTGATTTTCTGTCGGTCTATACTGGCTCGGACAAAATAGTTCGTTCTGACGAATTGGTGGAAATGGTGGACAAAGAAGGCATAAGACCACCAATGAGTACTGGTGTGGTTGATTTGGATTCCATTATTGGTGGTTTTTATGAAGAACAAGTAATTGTTATTACAGCTTTCCCAAAATCAGGTAAGACATCAATGCTTTTATATTTTACAGAAACAATGAAAGAAAGAAATCCTCTTTTTCTTGCGTTAGAGCAATCACCAAGAGAACTGATTGAACAGATGAAGGAAAAAAATATGGATATTCCTCTGTTCTATGCACCACAGTCAATTGATGGAATAGAAAAAACAGTGGACTGGATTCACTTAAAAATAGTTGAATCTCAATACAGGTCGGTGCAACAAACAGGAAGCCCAACAAAAGTTGTTTTTATAGACCACTTCGGGTACATCTTGAGAAAAAGAAGTAGTGACCAAGTTACTTGGGAAATTATTAACACAATGCAGGATTTAAAAAATATTGCTAAACAGACAAAGGTTGCCATTGTGGTGGTCGTTCATACAACAAAAGGAGATGAAACAGAACCACCAACAACAAAAGATTTGTTTGGTTCTGCTGGTTATCACCAAGAAGCTGATACAGTTCTTTCTCTTTGGCGGGAAACAATAAAAGATAAAAAGAAAATAATAAAAACAAATAATGTTTTATTACAAGTTTTAGCAAATAGAAAGAAGGGAGAGACTGGTGCGGTTAAGTTTAGGTTTGAAAACGGGAAGTTTATTCGTGATGAGTGGGAGGACAGCACGAGTGCAGAAGATATAAAAGCAAATAAAATATTTAAAGAATATGATGATGACTTTTAGAAACAGAGAAGAATTAAAAATTTATCACCTAGAAAGGGCTAGAAATTTTCATGAGTCTTTTTTAAAGGATAATAAGAAAAGGGACTGGGAAGGGATGGTAAATAACCAGTGGGCGTATTCTTGTGTTGATTTTTTAGACGAGGAGTTTTTTACGGAGAGGGAAGAAAAAAGACAACTCATGGTTGATTGGGTGAAAAATAGAATACTTGAATTAACCGAAGAATCAAAAGATGTTGAGAAAAAATTGATGCTGTCTACTTTTGATGGATATGTTGATTTGGAAAAAATAAAAGCTCCGATTGGAGAGGGGTGTAATTATATTGAAATAGAATTAGATTTGTTTATTGAAAAATATTTTTGTCAGAAGTTGCTTATAAACAAGAGTTATATGTATAAATTATATTATGAATTTTGTATTGAGGACAAGGGTCGTATTGTGAAAATGTACAGCGGGATTCTAAAAAAATTACTTCCACCAGAAGAAAATGACCTAAATTTTAAAGATAAAATTGCTAGGGCGAAAGAATATCCAATAGACCAACTTATCCACATAAAAGATGGTTTTGCAAAGTGTTTGTGGCATAATGATAAGACACCAAGCATGAAATATTATCCAAAAACAAATGATGTTTATTGCTTCTCTTGTCATAAATACGCTGATGCTATTGATGTTGCTATGCGGTCTTTCGGCTGTTCTTTTATAAATGCTTTAAACAAACTAAATTGAGCAATCCATTTAATTCAAAATTTGATTCTGTTTGTGGGTCGTGTGGAGATGAAATTTATGAGAGAGATTTGGTTTATGTAGTTGATGATTTGTTTGTGTGTAGAAATTGTGCAGAGGACAGAGACAGGGTGTGTCCTGAGTGTGGGGATTACAAGGGAGAAGATTTTGATACCTGTTTTGGGTGCAACCAATTAATGAAAAATGATAATAATGATTATGAAAATGACGACAACGATAACGACTAAATTTATACAAGACACCCTGGCTCTCAAAAAAAAGATGGAGGGTTACTATCTTGAGCTTGGGATGAGATTAAAAAAAATCAGAGATGAACAATTATATCTTGGTCAATATGATTCGTTTGCCGAGTTTTTATTTGATATGGATATGTCTGAGGGGTCAGCGAGCAAGATTATTAAAGTTTATTCTTTCTATTCCGAGAAGCATGAAATAAGTAAAGAAAAACTGGCTCAAGTTGGTTGGTCGAAACTTTATACATTAATGAAAATGACAGATGATACCACCTCGAAAAAAGAAGTCATTTCTCTTGTTGAAAAAGGTGCTAGTCTTTTTCGTGGTGATGTTGAAGAGGAGGTCAGGGAGTTTGAACACAAAGACTGTTCCCATAATTGGTACGAAATTCATCTGAGGGCTTGTAAAAACTGTGGCAAAAGAGAACAAATCTATGACAAAAATAACTAACTTTAAGAGAAAAAGAAGAATTTGGGCGATTGATAAAGAAACTAATAAACCTCTATTTTTTACTGGTAAGTATGCAGAACCATTAAAAAAGATGCGAGAGGTGGTTGAATATGGTGGGAGAAAATTTGAAGTGTTTGTTTCTGATGGACAGGCGATAAATAAGAAGAAAGCATACGAGAGGCATTTGGCTAGTGGTTTGCCGTTCTTAGAATAGGCTTAATTCGCTCAAATTTGAGTGAGGTTAAATGTTTACATCAAATGACTAGACCTATATCACAAAATACATTACAGCTCATTTTAAGCGATTATTTTTATAAGAAATGTTGCTTGTGTAATAATAACCACGTTACACTACATCACAATCTCATTTTTGGTGGACAACAAGTTGATGAACCCTGGGCTATTTTACCTCTTTGTCCAACTCACCACTTGCACGCTGATAGGAAAGATATTCGGGAGAAATTAAATTGGATAATGCTTAATCGTGCTACCGATGAAATTCTGGTAGAATATAGTAAAGCAGTTAATTTGGTTTCTATGCGAAATTATTTAAATGAAAAATATGGAGAATACACAAAGACTACCAATTAAGGGACTATCATTAAACTCGGCATATAGAGGTCGTAGATTCACAACACCAGAACTAAAACAATATAAATTAGACATTATTAAACTTCTGAAACCCATAGAGATAAATAGGTCTAAAAAGTTATTTGTTAAATATAAATTTGGTGTTTCCTCAAAAAATTCCGATTTGGATAATTTAACAAAATGTGTTCAAGATGTTTTGGCGGAATCTTATGGGTTCAACGATAAGTTAATTTACAAAATAGATTTAGAAAAAATTGATGTCAAAAAGGGTTCGGAATTTATTGAGTTTTCTATTTCTCATCTTTGAACGTGTACAACAGAACAACTGGTTTTATTTGGTTTGTTCCAGCTTCTACAGAATCTTTTAAAGCATCTTTTTTATTTCTATAAACTACGAAAAATTCTTTTTCTCCATCAATCGCCATTCCCACGTCGTCACAACAACTGCATTTGACACAATAGCCCATTATTTCTTTTATCTCTTTACTCATTTTCTTTTATAGGTACAACAAATTCAAATAGGAATTTCTTGTTTTTAACTTGTAATTCTGTGAAATATTTTGTTTCGTTTCCGTTTATCAAATTTTCCGCCTGCAAATATCTTAATAATATTTCAGTTACCTCCTCCTTTGTCAGTGGTATTCTAAATACTAGACTTGTTTGTTGTTCCATCATTGTTTTTTATTAATTTATAATTATTTATTTGGCACTTATCTGAACAAAATTTTTGTTTATATCTTGGCATTTTATTTCCGCAAACAATACACCTTTTTGTTTCTTCTCTGGATTTAGTAGTTTGCCAATACTTTAACCACCTTGTCATGTTTTTATGAATTATCATCCATTTGTGTCTCTGTAGAACCGTTTGTTTCTTTATCCCACATTTTATATTCTTGCACATCTTCGTCTGACATTAAATTGGCGTAATC
Source organism: uncultured Candidatus Saccharibacteria bacterium (assembly GCA_964507615.1). Taxonomy (GTDB): domain Bacteria; phylum Patescibacteriota; class Minisyncoccia; order Phycocordibacterales; family DATDWN01; genus C7867-006. Next base: position 45,736 of record CAZDPS010000008.1, read on the forward strand.
TGGTATTAGATAACCTTCTCCGTGACTCTCTAGGTAAACAAAAAATTGTTGAACCAAATCCCACCTCTTTTGACCTAATAATTCTTCAAATTCAATTTTATTTTTCATTGTTTTTCTTTAATAACTCTGATAATGTTCGGTAACAAAATAGTTTATGTTTCTTGCTGTTTTTTGGACTTTGACAAGCACTACACATATTTAACCTATATTGTCTTACAAATTCTAATGGGTGTTTTTTCATTTTATTTCTTTAATAACTCACTATGCTCGTAAATATTGCCAATG
>CAZDPS010000009.1:0-26064 GCA_964507615.1 uncultured Candidatus Saccharibacteria bacterium
TTAAGCGTAATGTAAGAGAATTTGCTCCGGGTCACGGAGATTTTTCTTTTATGGAGAGCTTGCTTTCTGGTGTTTTGGAGAAACAAAAAGACATAGATTTGATAATAGAAAAAGCTGCTCCAGATTGGCCTATAGATAAAATAAGCATAATAGACAGAAATATACTGAGGATAGGCTTGTATGAATTACTTTTTTCTGACAAATCTGAGGTTCCGCCTAAAGTTGCGATAAATGAAGCTATAGAATTGTCTAAGGCTTTTGGTGGAGACACCTCCAGCAAGTTTGTTAATGGTGTCTTAGGTGCTGTATATAAAGAACTTGGAGAGCCTGGGAAAGATGAGACTTCGAAAGATAAAAAGAAGATACAGTCTGGCATAAATGTTCCCGTTCAGAATCTTGGAGGTGCTGTTGTTTATGCAAAAGATGGAGAGGATATTTATCTGGCTTTGGTACATGATGTGTTCGGGCATTGGACTTTGTCTAAAGGCAAGATTGGGGATAGTGAGGAGACAAAAGATGAAAGTGTAGAAGATGGAACCATAAGAGAGATAAAGGAAGAGTTAGGTTTGGATATAAAAATTAAAGAAAAATTAGGAGAAAACGAATATCCAACGTATCATCCAGAAAAAGGTAAAATAAAAAAACATGTTACTTATTTTCTGGCTGAATCAAAATATCAAGAACTTCATCCAGAGGCTAAGGGTGGTTTAGATGATGCACAATGGTTCAAGTTGGCTGATATAATTGACTTAAATTTTTATAATGATATCCTGCCGATAGTTACCAAAGCAATAAATATACTTCTAAAGAAGTAAATATAAAAAACTATGGACAAGGATTTTGCAGAATTTCAAAAAAATGCAAATCTCGTATTCAAAGATACGAGTCTTTTACGACAAGCTTTTATCCATCGTTCTTATATAAACGAAAATAAACAATCTGGTCTTTCTCACAACGAGAGACTGGAGTTTTTGGGTGATGCAGTTTTGGAATTAGTTATTACAGATTACTTATATAAAAAATATACAGAAAAAGCAGAAGGTGAGCTCACTGCCTATAGGTCAGCACTGGTTAATGCAGACACATGTGCCGGCATAGCTATTGATCTCAATATGGGAGAGTATCTCTTGCTATCAAAAGGTGAGAGCAAGGATGTTGGTCGTGCAAGACAGTATATTTTGGCTAATGCGCTGGAAGCTTTGATAGGTGCAATTTATCTTGATCAGGGATATGACTCCGCTAAGAATTTTATAGAACAAAACTTTACTCCAAAAATAGAAGACATAATTTCTGCTAAAAGTTTTATAGACAGTAAAAGTTTGTTTCAAGAAAAGGCACAGGAATTCGATGGTGTAACTCCTTCTTATAAAACTATTAAAGAAGCTGGTCCTGATCATGAAAAGAAATTCACTGTGGGTGTTTATGTGGGGAAAGATCTAATGGCTACAGGTGAAGGGGAATCAAAGCAAGAGGCTGAACAAAATGCAGCCAAAGAAGCGCTCAAGACTCGTGGTTGGAATTAAGTGTCTCAAAAATTAATATGATATTATAAAAAGGAAAGGTTCCTTGCGTTCTTTGTCGTAGGGAAGGGAGGTGATTTCTAATGGTGCGACGGATAGTATTTTTTCTCGTCGTAGTTCTCTTGGCGAACGCAGAGGTTTTGTATTCGTCGGGTGGTTTTAACTACAAACAAACACTGGAAGAAAGAAGAGAACTCGCTGTAAGGCAGAATGAACAAGCCGACATCGAGGGTTTGCAGAGGATAACTGAAGAGATGCTCCAAGAGTTCATCGGTTATGAACTTCTTGTGCCACTGCCGGACAACTTCTTGGTTCGGACGGATCCTCGTCTTGACCCGAAGTATCGTTATTGCCAATCGTGGGTGCTGGATTTTCTTCTGGACCTTGCCGAAGCGTACTACTTCGAGTTTTTGGGTGGGTACGGACCAATCCAGGTGAACTCTGCTGTTAGAACAGTGGAAAAGCAGCGACTCTTAACTATGAGGCGCTTGGGTAAGCGACGGAATCCAGTCTACAACCCAAATGCTGCACCGGTAGAGGGGCCAAAAAGATCATCTCACATGACCGGTTCTACCATCGATATCTCTAAGCTCACGGGAAATACCAAGTGGCTGCGGGAGTACCTGTGGCAGAAATTTAACCAGGGTGAAATTATTCTGGTTGAAGAAAATAGCCAGGCTATCTTTCACGTCATGGTTCTTAAGCACTACGGCGTGAAAAAGACTCTAAGTACACAATGAAAAAGTTCACAGCTTTTACAGTGTGTACTTTTTCATTTATTTAGAAAATTTTGATATACTGTTTTGGTAAAATAGTATGTATCTAAAATCTATTGAATTAAATGGTTTCAAAAGTTTCGCCAAGAAAAGCGAATTACAGTTTACGTCCAAAATATCAGCGATTGTGGGTCCAAATGGCTCCGGAAAGTCTAATGTTGCGGAATCCTTCAGTTTTGTTTTGGGGGAACAATCCATCAAATCTCTTCGTGGTAAAAAGGGAGAGGATTTGATTTGGAACGGCTCAGGTGATTTACCTCGAGCCAACAGGGCAAGTGTAAAAATAGTTTTTGACAATAGTAGTAAATTCTTACCTATAGACTACGAGACGGTCACTATAGAGCGTGTGGTGCACAGAGATGGCGTCAATGAATATCTTATAAATGGTTCACAGGTGAGACTTCGAGATGTTGTAGAACTTTTGGCTTCTGCTCATATTGGTTCTTCTGGACATCACATTATTTCGCAAGGTGAGGCAGATAGGATTCTCAACGCAAACATTAAAGAAAGAAAATCAATGATTGAAGATGCATTGGGTCTCAAAATGTATCAATACAAAAAACAAGAAAGTGAAAAGAAACTTGTTAAGACTAGAGAAAATATTGCGCAGACACAGTCTCTTCGTCGAGAGATAATGCCACATATAAGATTTTTAAAAAAGCAGGTAGAAAAAGTACAAAAAAGTATAGAACTAAAAGAGGAACTGCAAAAAGAAGCTCTGGAATACTGTAGAAGAGAAGATGAATACATAAACAAAACAACAAATAGAATTTTGGATGAAAAGACACCCCTACTTACAAAAGAAAAAGAATTAGAAAATGAATTGTCGGAAGCAAAGGCAGTATTGGAGGGTGCCAAACACAGAGACGCAACATCAGAAGAGCTTATAAGCCTAGAGAAAGATTTGCATGAGACTAGAAATGAAAAGGACAATCTTTTTAGAGAGGTTGGAAAACTAGATGGAGAAATATCATCTCTCATTAAGATGGTCAAAAAACAGGAAGAAGTAGCTTTTTCACTGGAACACAAAACAGTAACTTTGGTTTCTGTAGAAAATCTGTCTTCTCAAATAGAACAAAAAATAAAAGAAGCTAAAAATGTTGGGGATATAGATACTCTCTTGAGGGCTTTAGATGAAGTTGGAGAGTTGCTAATCAATTTTGTTGATAAAAATAAAGACAAAGTAGATATGTCACTTCTCTCTGAAGCGCAAAAAGATATAGAAAATTTGAAAGAGTCAAAAAAGATAATAGAAGAATCTTTAGAGAAAATAAAATTGAGCGAAAAAGATTTATCTCAGAAATATATAGCTTTACAAAATAAAATAGAAAAAGAAAAAGATTCAAATCGTGATGCGGAGAAAGCCGTATTCCGTATTATGGCAGAGTCACAAGAAGTTCGCTCTAAACTACACAGTTTGATTTCTGAAGAAGAAACCCTCCGTTTAATAAAGGAGGATTTTAAGAGAGAGTTGACAGAACTTGGTATGATGCTCGGCACACATGTACTACAGTTTCAAAAAATTTCTATAGATAGTTTGTCGGATGAATCAAGGAGTATACAAGAAGAAAGACGGAGAAAGATAGAAAAAATAAAAATTCGGCTAGAAGATGCTGGTGGTGCCGGTGGAGCAGATGTTTTGAAAGAATACACCGAGGCTAGTGAAAGAGACGCATTTCTTGAAAAAGAACTTGCTGATTTAGAAAAATCAGCAGAGTCTCTAACAGAACTTATAGCAGATTTGAACACGAGACTTTCTACAGAATTCAAAAATGGAGTTGAAAAAATAAATACTCAATTCAAGGAATATTTTGCTGTGATGTTTGGAGGAGGTGAGGCCAAATTATCGGTCATTACACCACCAAAAAGAAAAAAATCAGATATAGATGAATTACTAGAATCTGAATTTGAAAACACCGAAGGTGATTTAATCTTAGGAGAAGCTACGACAGAAGAAGGAATTGATATTGAAGTTAATTTGCCTAAGAAAAAAGTAAAAGGTTTGATGATGCTTTCTGGTGGTGAAAGGGCATTAACTTCTATTGCTCTTCTATTCGCTATTTCTCAGGTTAATCCTCCACCGTTTATTATTTTGGATGAAACAGACGCTGCGTTGGATGAGGCAAACTCCAAAAAATACGGTGATATGATAGAAAATCTTTCAAAATATTCCCAATTGATTTTGATAACTCACAACAGAGAAACAATGTCTCGAGCCGGGATTCTTTACGGAGTGACAATGGGAATGGGAGGGGGGTCAAAGTTGTTGTCTGTCGCTTTTGATGAGGCGGTAACTATTGCGAAGTAAAAAAGAAACCCCCATGCGTGGTTGTCAAAAGTGACAACTGCTATGGGGGTTACCCGACCTCTATTATTTTGAGGTGGGATTCTTTTTTTTCCGGGTTGCTACCCGAGGGTGGTTCAGTCAAACTGAACCTGATGTGTGTGACGGTTTCCCAGTCGGGGACTTTTGAGTAACATCCCCTAAAGTGGATACAGTGCCATAAATCGAGGCACCACTTTTGTCCAGGTTTTCTACCGAAAACCCAGATTCTGCAGAAACCGAGGTGTTGTTCTTTGTGGCTGATGAACAACCTTTCCGCCTTGGAAATCTCGCTGGCAGTTTCAATTGCCTTGGCAATCGTCGCTTCCCGCAGGATGTATGGTGCTACAATGTTCCACCACTCCTTGAGTATGGACACAAACTGCAATGGTACCACTCGGGTCCATTGCTTTGATCGAAATCTGGCAATGGCCAAGGGGACACCTCCTTAAATATGATAACACAAAATCACACCAAAAGGAAGACCTGATTCTAACTCACCAACTTATAATCCAAAACTCTTTTTTCTATATCAGCTGAAACAACCTTAAATCTCAAAGAATCTCCCAGAGTAAACTTTCTTCCAGTCTTTTCTCCTTTTAGAGAATAATTTTTTTCATCTAAAGTATAAAAGTCGTCTCCAATATCTCGGATTTTTACCATACCTTCACATTTTGTTTCCTTTTCTTCAATATATATACCCCAGTCTGTAACTCCTGTTATTGTTCCATCAAATTCTTCATCAATATGTTCTGACATATATTCTACTTGTTTGTATTTTATACTTGCTCTTTCGGCATCTGAGGCTTTTTTCTCGAGTTCGGAAGAAGCCAAACAAATGCTTTCAAACTTCTGGTATTCATCCTGCTCAATTTTTCCACCCTTAAGCTCTCTCTCAAGAAATCTGTGTACTAAAAGGTCTGGATATCTGCGGATCGGGGAAGTGAAATGTGTGTAATATGTGAAAGCTAAACCAAAATGCCCGATATTTTTTGTGGAATAAACGGCTTTGGCCATACTACGAATAGTTGCTGTTTTTATTAGCTCCTCGTTCGGTGTACCTTCAACTTGTTTTAGAAGGTTGTTTATATCTTTTGAAGTTACTTTCCCGTCCTTATTTTTCAGGTCAAAACCAAGAGCTTTTAGAAATATAGAAAGATTTTCTATTCTTTCTGGGTCGGGATTGGCATGTATCCTATAAACTGATTGAGAACCCTTTTTTCTTATGTCTTTGTTTTGAGACATGAAGATAAATTTGGCTACAGCTCTATTGGCGAGTAACATGTATTCCTCAACAAGTTTGTGTGTTTCTAGACGACTCTTTTTATATACTTTTATTGGTTTTCCTTTTTCATCAAGTAGGAATTTTACTTCTTCTGTTTCAAAATTAATTGCTCCGGCATTAAATTTTTTCTTCTCTAGTTTTTGGGCAATATCTTTTAATTTACGTAGTTCTGTTTGGTATGGACCATTTTTTTTGCCGTCTATTACATCCTGAGCCTCTTCGTATGAAAATCTTTTGTCACTATGAATTATGGTTCGTCCAAACCATTCTTCCAAAACTTCTCCATCTCCAGTTATCTTAAATATAGCTGAAAATGTAAATTTGTCTTCGTTTGGGTTTAGAGAACACAGGTCATTAGATAGTATTTCAGGGAGCATTGGTATAGTACGGTCTACAAGATAAACCGACAGACCTCTTTTTTCTGATTCATGATCAAGTCTAGTTCCTGGTGTCACAAAATAAGAAACGTCTGCTATGTGAACCCCAACCTCATATTGGTTATTTCCTAAATCTTGAAAAGAAATAGCGTCGTCAAAGTCTTTTGCATCAGCAGGGTCAATAGTCACAGTGGTTACACCTCTCATGTCTTTTCGATTTTTTATTTCTGTTTCAAAGTGAGTTTTGTATTCTTTTTTTATTTTTTCAGCTTCTTTTTCTACTTCTGAAGGAAATTCAATACGAAAACCTTTTTCTAACACAATAGATTCCATCTCTGTATTATTTTCACCCTTTTGACCTATTATTTTTACTAGCTCACCTTCAGGATATTCTGAATCCCAATCAATGATTTTTACTAAAACCTTGTTACCTATAGAAACTTTTATATTTTTTGGCAAGAAGATATCAACATACAATCTCTTGTCGTCAGGAACGACAAATGTTTTTCCATCATGCTGATCTATTACTCCCACAAATTCTTTTTTGGATCTGGTGATGATTTTTGTGACTTTGCCTTGAGGTCGATTTCTGATTTTTTCACCAGTTAAAGAAATTTCCACTATGTCTCCTGGGAATGCTCTGTTTATGTATTGTGGTTGTATTTCTATGCTATTTTTATCACTTGTACCACCTTGTTTTCCTTGTATAGTGGTGGGTATGTCAAAAAAACCAACACCTTTTGTGTTGATGCTTATGGGGCCTATTAAGGTCTTATTTGTTATCTGTTTTTTCACCCGGGTATTATAACATAGTTGACCCTTTTATAGTATTCTGTTAGTATAGCCAGCATGTTAAAGATAAGACTACAGAGAGTGGGAAGAAAACACGAACCAACATTTCGTTTGGTTTTGACTGACTCAAAAAACTCTACAAAAAGCGGAAGATACCTAGAAAATCTAGGAAGTTATGATTCAAGACACGGAGAAGATGCAAACTTCAAAGCAGACAGAATAAAACACTGGATGTCACAAGGAGCCCAAGTTTCCGCTACTGTTCACAACATGCTTGTAAGTAAGAAACTTATTGAAGGAAAGAAAATAAACGTCCTTCCTTTGAAGAAAGCTATAGTTAAGGAAGTGGCTCCTGATACTGTGGTCGCAGAACCTGTTACAGTCGAAGAAAAAGTGGTAGAAACACCAGCATCTGTTGTGCCGGCTGAAGACGCTCCAGCAGAGGCTGTGGTTGAAGCTGTAGAGACAGAAAAAACAGCATAATAAAAGAGAATAGTCAGTCTTGTGGTGGATTTTCAGTACTAAGGTAACCTAACTCCTTAAGGGGGTACTGGAGTTCACCACAAGATTGACTATTTTTAGTTTTCGTTGATATAATAATACGGTATCCTTTTACAATTAATCGATAGAATTCATTATGGAACAAGACGTAAAATTTTTGGATTTTGTAGTCAAAGCATTAGTTGAGCACCCAGAAGATGTAAAAATAGTTAGAACAGTAGATGAAATGGGTGTCCTTATGAACCTAGATGTTCACAAGGATGATATGGGTAAAATAATTGGACGAGAAGGTAATACAGCAAAGGCTATAAGAACTTTGCTAAGAGTTGTGGGAATGAAGAACAACTCAAGGGTTAATTTGAAAATTAACGAGCCAGCAGGAGGAATGCCAGAAGTTAAGGCGGGCGCTACAAAGAGTTTAGACGATGCCATGGCAGATTTGAAGATATAAGTTTCCAAATTTAGCGAACTTCGTTGTCGGAATTCGAAAAATGGCCCTCACCTTACGACAAGTAAGGCTCGGGTCATTTTTCTTTTCCTCCTAGAATTTCATATAAATTTGAAAATTATATTGTCTTCAAATATGGAAGATATAATCTTAAATATAGTCAAAATTAAAAAACCGTGGTATGGTATTACCACGGTTTTTTAATTATACAAACTATGCGATTTCATATAATTTCACTTTTTCCTGGAGCTTTTGATTCATATCTAAATGAGTCTATAATTTCGCGTGCCATAGAAGATAAAAAAATTAAAGTGGAGTTTTATAATCCGAGGGATTACTCTGATGATAAGTGGAAAAGAGTGGACCAAAAACCATACAGTGGTGGTCCAGGAATGGTCATACAGGCTCTACCGACAGCAAAAGCAATAGAAAAGGCGCTGACAAAGATAAAGAGAAATAAAAAAGCCAAGACTAAGATAATTTTCTTTTCTCCAGGTGGTAAACAGTTCACGACAACCTATGCAAAAAATGTTGCCAAAAAGTACACAGATATTATTTTTGTGTGTGGGAGATATGAAGGTATAGATGCTAGGGTAAAAAAGATATTCAAAATGGAGGATATTTCTGTGGGTGACTTTGTTCTGACTGGTGGAGAATTACCAGCCATGATAGTCCTTGATTGCGTTTCAAGGCAGATAGAGGGCGTATTGGGCAATTTCTCTTCACTAGAGGAGTCTAGAGTCTCGAGTCACGATGTTTATACTAGGCCGGAGGTTTTTGAGTACAAGGGTAAAAAATATAAAGTTCCAAAAGTACTACTTTCAGGAGATCATAAAAAGATTGAGGATTGGAAGATGAAGAAGAAATAGGTACAATGAGTGCATGACTCAATCTGAAGCTCTTGATATTTTAAAGATGGGTAAAAATGTTTTTTTAACTGGTCCTGCTGGGAGCGGTAAAACCCATGTGCTTAATTCATATATTGAATATCTGAAGTCTCATGCTGTGGACGTAGCTGTTACAGCATCCACGGGTATCGCAGCAACACACCTGGGAGGGATGACGATACATTCATGGTCTGGTATTGGTGTGCGTGATACTTTAACTGATTATGATATAGACGAGCTCATGCAGAGGTCATATCTATATAAAAGATTTGATAGAACAAAAGTTTTAATAATAGATGAGGTTTCGATGCTTCATCACTACAGACTAGATTTAATTGATTGGATTTGTCGCCAGATGAAGCATAATGAAAAACCATTTGGCGGGATGCAAGTGGTTTTGTGTGGAGATTTTTTTCAACTTCCTCCTGTAACACGAGGAGGTCTAATTGAATCGGAGTTTGCTTATAAAGCTGATTCTTGGCAGGATGCTAAACTCACTATTTGTTATTTGTCCGAACAGCATCGCCAGAAAGATAATATCTATCTTTCTATTTTAAATCAGATTCGTCAGAACAATGTTAATACAAATACTATTGAGCTTTTGAAATCTCGTCTCAATAAAGATCCAGAATCTGGCAGGGAATTCACTCGTTTATATACACACAACATAGATGTTGATATTGTTAACAAAAGACACCTAGATTTAATAGATGCCGAAAAAAAGGAGTATAAAATGAGTTCTAAGGGTTCAAAAAATTTGACAGAAACTTTGAAAAAAAGTTGTTTGTCACCTGAAACTTTGGAGTTAAAAAGGGGGGCAAGAGTAATGTTTACAAAAAACCACATGGAGGGCGGTTATGTAAATGGTACTCTAGGTTTTGTTGTAGATTTTAATTCTTTTGGAGATCCGGTTATTGAAACAAATAATGGTATGAAGTTTTCTGTTACTCCCCAGTCCTGGAAAATTGAAGAAGAAGGTAAGGTTAAAGCAGAGATATCTCAACTTCCGTTGCGTCTTGCCTGGGCTATAACAGTGCACAAAAGTCAGGGAATGTCTCTAGATGCTATGGAGGTAGATCTGTCCAAATCTTTTGTATCTGGTATGGGTTATGTGGCGCTTTCAAGGGTTCGTTCGCTAGGAGGAATGAAACTCCTAGGTTTTAATGACATGTCCCTTGAGGTTGATAGCGAAGTGTTGGAAAAAGATAGAGAGTTTCAAAAGATGTCTGAATCTGCTTGCAGGGTTCTAGCTGATATGAGCAATGAAGAAGTTTTAGAAAAACAAAAACAATGGATGAAAAAGATTGAGCCAGAGGAGAGTATAAAGATAAGGAGAAAAGAAAAGGAGGAAAATAAAGAAATTAAGAAGAGTACGCAGGAGATAACCGCAGGATTTTTGGAACAAGAAGTGCCATTAGAGGATATCGCAGAGGCAAGAGGAGTAAAGCAAGAAACCATAGTGTCACATATAGAAGATTTGTTAGCTGAGGATAGGAAAAACTGTCCGGATATTACTTATTTGAAGAGAGAATTAAAACGCAATGAACTAGATGAGATTTTGACAGCTTTCAAAAAATGTAAAACAACAACCCTGTCTCCAGTATTCAATTATTTACAAAAAGAAAAAAAGAAAACCACATATCTCAAAATTCGTTTAGCCAGGTTGTTCTTGTGATATGAAATAATAATTTGACAACAGGTTTAATGGGTGTAAAGTTCTGGCTAGGTAGTACAACAGTCCCGTCACAGAACGGGGCATAACAAAGGAAGTGTGAAGTGGCTGACAAAGCAGAAAAAATCGTAGCAACAATGCTCGTTGGGTGCAACCCAACACCACCAAAGAACTGGCACCAGTTCCTCACGAGGTGGAACAGGTACGCGGAAGATGGCGACCTTTTCGCTATGCTCGGTGCTCTCCATGAGGGCTGGGCTTTCTACCGTGGCTCCTCTCGATACGGTGAGCCTGAGTACGACGCAGTTGATCGTGTCGTCTTCTATCTCGGCATTGCCGACAACTGGAGAGATGACCATCGAAATTTCGGAGAAGGTGTCTCACGGAGACTTACCCGTTATGTTTCGGGTAAAGAAGTGCATGAGACACAGAACGAATTGAGCCAACGAGTGGCCAAGAAGGCATTCGAGATTCTCTGTCACGGGTTCTTCAGGTTGACCGAAAGCGATGACCGCTGGCCCAGTCGAGAAATAACTCGTACGGGAAGGGGCGAGATCGCTTCTGAGCGACTCTTCTCTGCCCTGACGGACTTCTTTCGTGTCGAGGATAACATGTTCGGCAGACTTCGTGTCCGCAACCTGCCTGAAGACACGAGGGTCTCCCACGGGGAAGGACTGGCCAGGAGTTTCCTGCTCAACATGGTGGGTAACATCTGGGAGTGGAAGGAGGAAGAGATAAAGAGCTGGTTGAAACAAGAAGAGAACGCCAAGGTAATGGCGTCCAACATCTCAACCAGGGATCGACTGGAAAAGGCGAAACCTTGGACGATCGATGTCTTGAGTCTCCTGGGAAGTCTTGGAGTGCTGTACCAATACGAGCTCGACGATGCGAGCCTCAAGCACATACGAGACATCGCCATGCAGACGGAGATGTCCCGCTACACCTACCCTGTTAGCACGGATCGGCGAGTGGTCACACTTGACGAGGCCTGTTTCGCTGGTTCACAGGCGGCAATCTTCCTGAGGACCTACGAATCTAATCGTGCTGAACGCCGGCGTCTGCAGGCGGTTCTCGATGCTGAACGTCGACTCGAGAATGCCAAGCGTGATGTGGAAAAGCTGTCTGGTAAAAAGTAGGTTGTGGGCGTGGTGGGTGGTTTCCTTTGCGAGACCACCCGCTTTTTTGTTTGTGTTAGAATTCAAGGATAATGACTAAAAAACATTATTTATTACTGGGTGTGCTCCTGATACTATTTTTTGCGTTTAATGTTTTTGTATACACGAGGCCTTTTGATATAAAAGATAATTTTGTAAAAATCCCTAAAAAAGAAGTAAAAAACTATCCATCGGTTTTAAATTTCGGTGATGTTATGTTTGATAGAGGAGTCAGAAATATAGTGGAAAATCGTGGCCGAGACCCTTTTGAATATGTGAAGAAAGATTTAAAGTTGGTTCAGGGTTACGATGTTTTTATTGTTAATCTTGAAGGTCCAATAGTAGAAATGAATAGGAAAGAGTGTCAGGCTAAAGCCTATAATTTTCAATTTGCATCTACTACACCAAATTTATTAAAGAGTGTGGGTATTAATATGGTTAATATAGCAAATAACCATAGCTACGATTGTTACAAGACAGGTTTTACCAAAACCAAGGAGTATCTAAATAGTGCAGGTATAGACTATATTGGAGACAATTTTTTAGAAAAAAGTTATATCACGAAGGTAATAAAAGGAAAAGTCATAACATTTATTGGAATAGACGAAACAGTAGCTCAAATTCCTGTTTCTGATTTTTATCCACTTATAAATGAGCTAAATAAGGCTAGTGACTATGTGATAGTTAATATTCATTGGGGTACCGAATATGAGTTGGGTAAAACAGAAAAACAAATGGCTATAGCCCACGCACTTATAGATAATGGTGCTGATGTTATTTTTGGGCATCATCCACATGTTTTAGAGCCTGTTGAAATATACAAAGGTAAGGTCATATTTTATTCATTAGGTAATTTTGTGTTTGATCAGGATTTTGGGGATACTACGGTTGGTTTGGGTGCTAGTGTGGAATTTGAAGAGAATAAAAGTGTTTTCAATATATTTCCTTTTAATATAAAAGTTTTTGCACCAGAATTTATGATGGGTGAGAGCCGGGATTTGTTTTGTGATAATTATCTGAAAAATTTAGAACATGATAGTTGTCGGTTTTATGTAAACAATTAGAATATAATCTATATGAAATATCATCCGTTAACAGAAAAAATACAAGAAATATTGAAAGAAAAAGGTTTTGAATTTGAGACCTTTGAACACGAGCCAGTTCGCACTAGTGAAGAGGCTTCTAAGCTTCGTCATGGATACAAAATAGAACAAGGAGCCAAGTCTATTATTGTGAGGGTAAAAAAATCTGGAGAAGGTAAGTCGTTTGCAATGTTTGTTTTGCAGGGCAACAAGAAATTTAATAAAGAAAAATTAAAAGATAATTTTGGTTTAACTGATGTTCGGTTTGCTACCGAAGAAGAGGTTTTTGAAATAACGGGAGGTGTGCTTGTGGGAGGAGTTCCTCCATTTGGCAATCTGTTTGGTTTAACTGTTTATGTTGACTATGGGTTATTAGAAAATGAAAGAATAGTTTTTAATGCTGGGGACAAAAGTTTTTCGATAGGTATGAAAACCACTGACTATGTAAATGTGGTAAATCCAATAAAAGGGAATATTGTATAAAACGAACCCGCCGCACGCGACGGGGTCGTGTGGGCGGGGTAGGGGGTTACAAAGGGGGGTATTTTTTTAGAACCACCAACATCTTGTTGGTTTGTGCCCGTCGGTTCACCATCACTATTTCAGCAACTCTAGAGTCAAGTCCGCAGTCAATACGGACTTTACTCGCAACTACCAAGTTCTCATCGTGTGGAACCTCAATGGATATTAACCTACCTAGACTCAGGTAATGAAAGTTCTCGCGGTCAGTGTTTAGTGTCTCCATTTTGAGGGTCTCCTTCTAGTCGTAAGTCTAGCAGATGAGGTTATCCACAGCAAGATATTTGACTGGTGAACCCTGGTTCACTTATAATAAAAACATACAAGTATTAATAGAAAAAATTATGAGTAAACAAAACTTAGAAAAAATTTTAAGAAGGGAATTAGAAGCATTGAATGATCAAATAGATGAAAAAATAATAAAAGGTCTTTCGTATACTCGCGAAGCAAAACGTCACAAGTTTTTACTCTCAAGTTTGGCTAGTGTGCGACGAGAAGCTAGATCTAATTCAGGGTGGCTCACAAGAACATTTTCTATAATATAAATCTTATGTCAGAAGAAAATTATACAATACAGAAAAATAAAATAATTTCTTTCTATCAGAAAAACAGACGAATGCCCGGATACAAAGAAATAATGGGGCTTGTTGGTTTCAAATCCAAGAACGCAGTATATAAACTCATAAACAAACTTGTAGAGGATGAAGTGGTGGATAAAGACTCAAGCGGCAGGCTAACTCCAATGAAAATATTTGGAGAGATACCTCTTTTGGGTCTAGTAGAAGCGGGTATTCCGACAAGTGTAGATCCTAATCAGCTCGATTCACTAAATCTTGACCAATATCTTGTGGGTAATAAACAATCAACATATTTACTTGAAGTAAAGGGTGACTCCATGATAGATGAAGGTATAAAAGAGGGTGATTTGGTTATTGTTGAGAGACGAGGTGATCCCAAAGATGGAGATATAGTTATAGCAGAGGTGGATGGTGGTTGGACCATGAAATATTTCAAGAAAAAAGGAAGTCTGATATATTTAAAACCTGCAAACAAAAATTATTCACCAATATATCCTCAATATGACTTGAAGGTGGCCGCTATAGTCAAGGGAGTAATTCGAAAATATTAAATTTATGAATAATTTTATACATCCAGAACAACGACTAAATGAAGTATTTTTCACAAATAGTGATTTTAAAAAATTCAATGATATGAAATGGACCACTAGACGTATGGGTAAGGTAGCTTATGATGGAAATGGTAATGTTTTGGGTGTTCCTAATTGGTTTCCGATTTTTGTTGATGTAAAAGAATTAAAGAGTTCAGGTAAAACACTAAGTGAGATACGTAGAGAGTTTAGGAGTTGATCCAAAATGGCTAAAATCTTTAAATTCAAAGCTCGAGTTTGGCGATGGCCAGGGGATTTTGGTTGGCATTTTGTTAATCTACCCAAAGATTTAGCTAAAAAGATAAGAAAAACTGGTGTTCCTTATGGGGCGGGATTTATTAAGGTCAGAGTCACTTTGGGTAAAAGTACTTGGGTCACAGCTCTGTTTCCAGACAAAAAATCAGATTCATATATAATGTCAGTTAAGAAACAAATACGCCAAAAAGAAGGAATATGGGAAGATGATGAAGTTAATGTTTCTTTTCTACTTCAAAGCCCAGTAGTAGAACTTGGTATAGCACGGGATACCGTGCGCAAGAACAATACCAAGTTCACTACCGGACTATCCCGTAGTGAAAATGACATTAAATAATTCTAATTATGTATAGAAACACACACAGTTCAATATTATTAACAATTAATTTCAAAATGTCAGACTGCTCTTTGAGCTATGTCATTTTCTACTAGCGGGATGAAAATAATAGTAAAAGCTAAACCAGGATCAAAAGTAGAACTCGTAGAGAGAATGAATCAGCCGACTCTGGATTTATTAGATTTCAAGAGAGGTATGATTGAATACAAAGTTTCAATCAAAGAACCTCCTGTAAGAGGCAAGGCTAACGATGCTATTATTCGGGCTTTGGCAAAGTACTTTAATGTTTCTCCTTCGCTTGTGCGTATGGTTTCGGGTCAATCAAGCAGGAAAAAAGTTTACGAAATTGTGGGGCTGTGAATATTGTGTGGATAACCATATTGACTTTAGATTGGTTCGGCCAGTTTTTATTTTTTATAAATGTACTTATTTTAAGCCATTGTTTAAAGAAAAAGATATACACATCTGTAACTTGACTTAGATACCATAATAAAAGGGTTGACAGATGACTGTCTGTTGACGTATACTCTACCTTAACTTCATACGATTGAGTCTTGATAGGAAGTTAAGAGATTACAAGGTATTTGGTCTACTTACACTATTTTGCGACAAAATCGCTAAAAAATTAATAACGAAATACGGCGCCCTTGGAGGAAGGGTCTGTTTTTGTTTGTGTAATAACCAATAAAATTACCTCATCTGCGTTGTTGCGGTTCAAGTTTGTTCGTTCACTGTACTAGTGTACAGCTCACTCACAAACTCTTCCGCGTCTAGCATCTAAGGCAATTTAATTGGTTATAAAATTTGTTTTATCCGCACACCAACTTTGACATTGTCTCTATAGTTACTTCTGTAAAAACATAGAATTAGAAGTGATGATTAGATCAATGAGAAAACTTGGTTAATAGGTTTTGAGACGGGGTAACGATGTTAAAGTTGGTGTTCGGATTTATTAATAAGAAAGTTTAAAGATATTATTTTTTATGAATATTACAACTGCTCGTCCACAAAAGTTTTTCAGTCGTTTCAAGAAGCCTCTTATTTCTACACCCAATTTTGTTGAACCACAGCTGGACTCTTTCAAATGGCTTATAGAAAAAGGTCTCAAGGAGGTTTTTGAGGAGTTTTCTTCCATAAAGGACTTTTCGGAGAAGAAATTCACCTTGGATTTCACAGGTTTTGAGCTTGCACAAGCAAAACATGACGAATATTATGCCAAAGACAACAAACTCTCATATGAGGCCCCTCTAAAGGTTAAGGTTAAACTAAAGAACCATATATTAGGTACAGAAAAAGAGCAGGAGATATTCATGGCTGATTTCCCTATAATGACTTCTCACGGAACTTTCATTATATCTGGTATCGAGAGAGTTATAATTCCACAACTCGCACGTTCATACGGAGTTTTCTTCACAGCTTCTGAAGTAAAGGGTAGAAAACTTTTCGGTGCTAAAATAATACCTTCTCGTGGTGCTTGGATAGAAATAGAGTCTGATGCAGATGGTGTTATATACGTACGCATAGACAGAAAGAGAAAATTTGCTGGTACGACTCTTCTAAGGGTTTTGGGTGCAAAAGATGATGCTGCCATTAAGAAACTATTTGCTGATGATAAATTTGCAACAGGGGCGATAGAAAAAACACTACTTAAAGATAAAGACAAGACAGTAGATGAGGCATTTATAGAAATTCACAAAAGATTACGTGATGGTGATTTGGCTACCGCGGACAATGCTAGGGAGTTTATAAACTCTATCTTTGAAGAAGAAAGATACGATCTGTCTCCAGTCGGAAGGTACAGATTTAACAAAAGATTCAATAAAAAGATGGATGATAAGGAGTTAAAGAAGAAAACAATATCTCTTGATGATTTGGTAACTATAATCTCTCACATAGCGCTTTTAAATAATACTCCAAACGCAGTAGAGGATGATATTGATCACCTAGGTAGTCGTCGAGTTAGATTTGTTGGAGAGCTATTTCAGCAAAAAATTCGCACAGGTATGGCCCAGATCAAAAGAAACATTCAAAACAGAATGTCTACTATTGATACAGATGTTACACTTCCAGTTCAGTTTATTTCTCCAAAACCACTTCAAGCTAGAATCAAAGAATTTTTTACAACAAACCAGTTATCACAGTTCATGCTACAGGAGAATCCTTTGGCAGAAATCGAACACCTAAGAACTCTTTCAGCTCTTGGTCCCGGAGGTTTAAATAGAACACGAGCGGGATTTGAGGTTCGTGATGTGCATACTTCTCACTATGGACGTATTTGTCCAATACATACACCAGAAGGTCCAAACATTGGTCTTGTGTTGCGTCTTGCTATTTATGCAAGAATCAACAGTTTCGGAATGATAGAAACTCCATATGCAAAAGTTAAACATGGAAAAGTTACAGACGAAATTGTTTATCTAAATGCATCAGAGGAAGAGAGATATGCGATAGCCCATGCTGCAACTCCAGTGGATAAAGACGGAAGGATAGAGGCTCTAGAGGTAGAGGTTCGTATAGAAGGAAACCCAAGTATGATACCTAGAGACAAAGTTGATTTTATTGATGTTTCTGCAAACCAGGCGTTTTCAATTGCAACTTCAATGATTCCGTTTCTAAACCACGACCTTGCTGCCAGAGCTCTGATGGCATCTAACATGCAGAAGCAAGCTACACCATGTATTGTTCCAGAGGCACCTCTAGTTGCTACTGGTATGGAGGCTGATGCTATTTTGGAAACAGGAAGATTAGTTATTGCCACAGAAGGCGGAGTGGTTACACATTCTGATGGTATGAAAGTTGTAGTAAAAAATGATCAAGGAAAAGACAAGGAATACACACTAATAAGATTTTCTAGAACAAACGGTTTTACTGCTTTTCATCAGAGACCTAGGGTGAATGTTGGTGACAAGATAAAGAAGGGTGAGATTCTCGCTGATACATCCGCAAGTAAAGATGGACAGTCAGCAATCGGACAGAACATGCTAGTTGCCTTCATGTCTTGGAGTGGTTCAAACTATGAAGACGCTATTATTCTTTCAGAAAGAGTTGTGAAAGATAGTAAATTCACATCTATTCATATAGAGGACTTCGTGGTCAACGTACGTGATACAAAACTTGGTCCAGAAGTAACAACTTGTGATATTCCAAACGTAGGAGAAAGTAAATTAAAAAATCTAGCAGAAGACGGAATCGTTCAGGTGGGAGCAGAGGTTAGACCAGGAGATATATTGGTTGGTAAAATCACTCCAAAAGGAGAGACACAACTTACTCCAGAAGAGAGATTGCTTCGATCGCTCTTTGGTGAAAAAGCACATGATGTAAAGGATACATCAAAAAGAATGGAGGGTGGCAAAAAAGGAAGAGTTATCAAGGTACAAATTTTCTCAAGAGAGAATGGTGACAAACTGGATTCAGGAATCATAAAAAGAATTTATATAGAAGTTGCACAACTTAGAAATGTTTCAGTTGGGGACAAACTTGCAGGACGACACGGAAACAAAGGAGTTATTTCAAGAATTCTTCCAGAAGAAGATATGCCATACATGGAAGACGGAACCCCTATTGATGTTATTCTAACTCCGCTTGGTGTGCCAAGTCGTATGAACTTGGGTCAGATTTTGGAATTACACTTGGGACTTGCTGCTCATACTTTGGGTTACCAAGCTATCGTTCCACCATTTGTCGGGGCAACAGGTGAAGAAATAAAAGAAGAATTGAAGAAAGCTGGATTCAGTGAGACTGGTAAGATGAAACTATTTGACGGAAGAACTGGAGAAATGTTCCAGCAAGATATTGCTGTGGGATACATGTATATTTTGAAACTTCATCACATGGTGGAGGACAAGATACACATGCGATCAATCGGACCTTACTCTCTCATTACTCAACAACCACTAGGAGGAAAAGCACAAAACGGAGGGCAGAGATTTGGAGAGATGGAAGTGTGGGCATTACTTGGTCACGGAGCAGCGCATACTTTGCAAGAGATTTTGACTATCAAATCAGATGATATTGTAGGTAGATCAGCAGCCTTTGATGCTATTGTAAAAGGTCTACCAATTACACAACTCAACACACCAGCGTCTTTCAACGTATTGCTAAATAACTTACGTGGATTGGCACTAGATGTTCAAATCAAAAAAGGGTCGAAAGAACTAAATGATGAAAAATTAGAAAGTTAAAATTATAAAATATCTAATTTAATTTCTAATTTTAAAAAACAACATGAAAACAAGAACAACAACAGACTCAAATGATTTCGAAACAATAGCACTGAAAATTGCTTCTCCTGAGAGAATAAAAGAGTGGTCATTTGGTGAGGTTACAAAACCAGAAACAATAAACTATCGTACACAACGTAGTGAGAAAAATGGTTTATTTGATGAAAAAATATTCGGTCCAGACAAGGATTACGAATGTTATTGTGGAAAATATCGAGGAATTCGCTACAAAGGTATTGTTTGTGAAAAATGTGGAGTGGAAATAACACGTTCAATAGTTCGTCGAGAGAGAATGGGTCACATAGAGCTAGCCACAGTCGTTTCCCATATTTGGTTTTTGAAATCAATGCCAAGTCGCATCAGTATGATACTTGGTATTCCTACTGCAGATATAGAAAAAGTTATTTATTTCGCTGGATATATCATCACAAAAGTTTCAGAGGAAGACAGAACAAGAACTTTGAAAGATCTTGATTCTGAATACAAAGCCAAAGTAAAATCTCTTCAAGATGAAAAAACAAAAGAGGCTGTAAAGGAGATGCTTCTTAACGCAAAGAGAGAAATAGAATCTATCCAAGAGGGTAGAGTTTTGGACGAAGTTGAATATTATAACTTCGGAATGAAATACGGCACAATGTTCGAAGCAAGTATCGGTGCCGAAGCAATCTACAATATTTTCAAAAAACTAGATTTAAACAAACTTCTAGATCAACTTAAAAAAGAGCTTGAAAAAGCAAGTAGTATTGATGTTGCAAGAATAAACAAAAGAATGGGGGTTGTTGGTGCCATGATTAGTTCAAACATAAGACCTGAATGGATGTTCCTAACAAACATTCCAGTCATGCCACCAGCTCTTCGACCGATGGTTCCACTTGATGGAGGTAGGTATGCTACTTCAGATGTGAACGACTTGTACAGAAGAGTTATAAACCGAAACAATCGTTTGAAGAAATTAAAGGAAATTCATGCTCCTGATGTTATTTTGAGAAACGAAAAAAGAATTCTACAGGAGGCAGTAGATGCTTTGATAGACAACACAATAAGACATGGTTCTGCTTCTGGTGCAATAAATCAGTCACAAAGACGACCACTTAAATCTATAGCTGATAACTTGAAAGGCAAGAGAGGTATTTTCCGACAAAACCTTTTGGGTAAAAGAGTGGATTATTCTGGACGTTCAGTTATCGTCGTGGGTCCCGATCTGCATCTAAACCAATGTGGTTTGCCAAAACACATGGCCCTTGAATTGTTCAAGCCTTTTATTATTTCACAAATTCTTGCAAAAGAACTCGCCTACAACATAAGAGGAGCTTCAAAACTTATTGAAGACGGTATCCCAGAAGTTTGGTCAATTCTTGAAGATGTGATTTCAAATAGGTACGTTTTGCTCAATCGTGCGCCGACTCTTCACAGATTGGGTATTCAAGCTTTCAAACCAATTCTTATAGAAGGAAATGCCATTCAACTTCACCCACTAGTTTGTTCTGCCTTCAACGCAGACTTTGATGGTGATCAGATGGCAGTTCATGTTCCCTTGTCAGACGAAGCTCAGCTAGAGGCTCGCGAGATAATGGCATCTGATAAAAACATTCTAAAACCTGGATCTGGTGATCCAACTGTATCTGCAAAAATGCTAGATATTGTTTTGGGTTGTTATTGGATGACTAAAGAGATTGATGGAGAAATGGGTGAAGGTAAGTTTTTCTCATCTCCAAATGCGGCCATAACTGCATACGATTTGAACGCAGTATCATTTAGAGCTAAGATAAAAGTTTTGCCTTCTTCTTCAGAAAAGTATAAACAATTTGATGGTAAATTGTTTGAAACTACAGTGGGAAGACTCTTGTTCAACTCAGTTTTGCCAAGAGATTATCCTTTTATGAATGGCGAAATAAACAAAAAGAAGACTGTTTCATTGGTGGATGATTTGATTGAAAAATATGGCATTGAAAATGTGCCAAAAATCATAGACCAAATTAAAAATTTCGGATTCAAATACGCAACACATTCTGGAACTACTTGGGGTATTGATGACATAATCATCCCTGAAGGAAAGAAAGAAATTGTAGATAGATCAAAAGAAAAATCTAAAGCCATAGTTGATCACTTCAACATGGGTCTTATCTCAAAAGAAGAAAGATTAAGACAAATCATAGAGATTTGGCACGGAGCAAAGGCTGAGCTAGAAAAACTCATGCCAGACACTCTTCCCAAAGACGGTTCAGTGGGAGACATGGTTTATTCTGGAGCTAGAGGCTCTATGGGTAACATTACTCAGATGGCCGGAATGCAAGGGCTTATTACAAATATTGAGGGAGAGACAATTGAATTCCCAATTATTTCTTGTTCGAAGGAAGGTCTGACTCCCCTTGAGTATTTCATCACTACCCATGGTTCGAGAAAGGGCCTTACAGATACTGCTCTAAACACTGCAAAGTCTGGATATCTAACTAGAAAAATGTTCGTCGTAGCACAAGATACTATTATCACAGAAGAAGATTGTGGCACCAAAGAAGGGGTTGTTATTGATAAATTCGCTATATCAGGAATAGAAGTACCTATTGTAAAACACATCAAAGGTAGGTTCCTTGCGGCTGATGTTGTTACGGGTGATGGCAAGGTTCTATTCAAAAAAGATGATTTATTGAGTAAAAAAGACGCTCAGACAATAGAGTCAGCAGGAATTACTTCTGTTAGTGTCAGGTCTCCACTTTCATGTAAAACCTTGAATGGTATTTGTGTAAAGTGTTATGGTACAGATCTTGGTAGAAACAAAATAGTTGAATTGGGTGAGGCGGTTGGAACTATAGCAGGACAAGCTATCGGTGAACCAGGAACACAGCTTTCAATGAACACAAAACACGCCGGAGGTGCCGCTTCAGTTGGAGGAGATATTATTTCCGGTCTTCCAAGAGTTGAGGAGTTGTTCGAGAAAAGAAAACCAAAAAATCCTGCTGTGGTTTGTTCAGTTAGTGGTACTATATCTGACATAAGGATCACAGATAAAGAGAAAGTTATAATAATCACTCCAAACCTAGAAGACAGGACAAAAACTAAAGATAAAATTGAATACTCAACATCTCTTAATCGTACTATTCACGTTAAAATAGGGGATGAGGTTAAAAAGGGAGATATGATTACTGATGGTTCTGCTGATATAGATGAATTGTTCAAATACGCAGGCAAGGATAAGACTATTGATTATATCATTCATGAAATCAATAAACCTTACGAACTACAAGGAGAAAATGTATCTAGAAAACACATTGAAACAATTGTTAGACAAATGTTCTCAAGAAAGAGAATAAAGAATCCAGGAGACACTGTATTCCTGGAAGGTGATTTGGTTGAACTGGCATTCCTGGCCGAAGAAAACGAAAGAGTAAAAGCATTGGGTAAGGAAGAGGCCAAGGCAGAAGGAGTGGTTATGGGTATCACAGATGTTTCTCTTTCACGAAAGAGTTTCCTTGCGGCTGCATCATTCCAGCACACAACTCGTATGCTTATCTCAAGTGCAATCAAAGGAACTGCTGATAAACTAGCCGGTCTTATGGAGAATGTTATTTTGGGCAGACTCATACCAGCAGGAACAGGGTTTAAAGGCAGTAAAAAGTCAGCTATGATTACTGAAATGAGAGCAGATAGACCAGAGATAATAGAAAACAGGGACAGATTCAACTAATCTAATTTCTAATTATTATAATTAACCTAGACAGTAATAGAATAAACACTGAGCATTTAAGATTTGATGTTTGTAGTTTTCTTTAGAAATTAGGGTAATTAGGTCAATTAGATATTTAAACCTCATGTCTTCAGTTGATCAAATAAAATCAAAAATAGACATTGTTTCGCTAATTTCTAGTTATATAAAATTAGATAAGGCGGGAACGAATTTTAAGGGCAGATGTCCTTTTCACAATGAAAAGACGCCATCATTTTTCGTGTCTCCTGATAGGGGAAGTTACTATTGTTTTGGTTGTCAGGCCAAAGGGGATATTTTTACTTTTGTTCAGGAGTTTGAGGGTTTGGATTTTATCGGAAGTTTAAAAGTTTTAGCAGACAGAGCAGGTGTAGTTTTAGATAATTACAATTCTGAAGACAAGACGGAGAAACAACGTCTTCATTCTGTGCTTGAGCAAGCAGTTTTTTTCTACGAAAAAAACCTTGCCAACAATAAAACTGCTTTGGAATATCTTCACAATAGAGGAGTTTTGGATAGTACAATAAAAGATTTTAGAATTGGTTTTGCTCCAGCAGAATGGAGAAGTTTGTTTGAGTATCTTTTAGGACGTGGAGTGTCAGAGAAGGACATGTTACTTGTGGGGCTAATTAAAAGAAAGGAGGGAAGCATCGATTCTTATTATGATACTTTCAGAGGGAGAATAATGTTTCCAATAAACGATTCTTCTGGCAGGGTTGTGGGATTTTCGGGAAGAATACTTGTTGCCGATGATAAGTCACCAAAATATTTGAATAGCCCTGAAACGTCTTTGTTTAATAAATCAGAAATATTGTTTGGTTTAGATAAAGCAAAAAGTAACATTAGACTGAAAGATTATTCTATTTTGGTCGAGGGACAGATGGATCTTATTATGCTCCACCAAGTTGGTATAAATAACACAGTAGCTTCCTCTGGTACAGCTTTGACAGAAAACCATTTGGTTAAGCTTCGTAGATTATCAAACAGAATAATAATGTCATACGATGGAGATAGTGCGGGATTTTCTGCGTCAAATAGAAGTAGTCAATTGGCTTTGTCTTTGGGAATGGAACTAAAACTCGCTGTTATGCCAGAAGGGAAAGATCCTGCGGATCTAGCAAAAGAAGATGTGGAGAAGCTAAAGGAATCCTTAAAGCACTCAAAGCATATTATAGATTTCTATACGGATTCACTCCTGTCTCATGGTCTGGAGCCAAGAAAGCTTGGTCAAGAAATACAAAAACACGTTTTGCCTTACATAGCTCTTCTCACTAGTACTATAGAGAAATCGCACTTTATAAAAAGTATTGCTCAGAAAACTTTCATAAAAGAAGAGGCCTTGTGGGATGATTTGAAGCACATTGGGATGGAGCAGGCAAGTTTACCAAAAGTAGAAAGAGGAACTCATTCTGGTATAAAACGTACAGAAGCAATAGAGAGACGAGTTTTTGGTATTATCATTTGGCAGAAAGAAAGTCCAAATAGAGACGAGAATATAAATATAGAAGAAATAGAAAAAAGAGCTGATAAAATTTTTGGAGGAAGAAAGACTGAACTAGAGGAATTGTTTCTAAAAGAAAAAGATTTATTATTATTTGAAATAGAGAGTTATTATGGAGGTAAGCCTGATTTAAGAAAAGATATAGAGTACTTACTTCTGGGGCTAGAGGAGGAGTATCTGAAGCAAAGACTCTCGGTTGCCATGGTCAGTTTGCAAAAAGCGGAACAGTTAAAAAACGGAGAGGAAATATTAAAATATTTAACGGAGTGTCAAGAAATTTCAAAACAAATAAATACAATTAAAAATAATTATGAAAAATAAAAAGATAAAAAAGAATAGCTCGGGTGGCAAAAAACATACCAAAAAGTTGGTAAAAGTTAAGGCCAAAGCAAAAAAGACAAAGAAAGCTAAGAAATTTGTTGTACCTAAAGTTCGCAAGAAAAAGAACACCAGAACTTCTCTTGCTATGAGAGCGGCCAAAACTGTGCCTAAAAAGAATGTGCCAGTTCAAAAGAAATCAGAGAGACAAGGTGAGGGAATGATAAAACTTTTGGCCAAGGGGAAGGATAGGGGTTATGTAACTTATGATGAAATTCTAAAAGAGTTTCCTACGGTAGAGGACGATATTATCTTTCTAGATGAGTTGTATGAAAAGCTTTCAGGAAGCGGTATAGATGTTTTGGAAGGTGGTGGTTTACTTGAATCTAACTCAAACGATGATTTGATAAACAAGAAATATTCATACGGGCGAGGTGGAGAATCTTCTTATGATTCAATACAGATGTATTTGAAAGAGATCGGTCAATATCAGCTTATTTCAGGCGGGCAAGAAAAGGAACTAGCAAAGAGAATAGAAAAAGGGGATATAGAGGCTATAAATCTTTTGGCTAGGGCAAACCTCCGTTTGGTGGTTTCTATTGCCAAGAAATACGCGAATCGTAGTCCCGATCTAACTCTTCTTGACTTGATACAAGAGGGAAACCTGGGACTATTTAAGGCTGTCAGTAAGTTTGATTGGACTAAGGGATATAAGTTTTCTACATATGCAACATGGTGGATTCGTCAGGCAATAACTCGTGCCCTAGCTGATCAGTCCCGCACTATTCGTGTTCCTGTGCACATGGTGGAAACCATTGCTAAATACAAGCAAGTGGTAAGGAGACTTTCTCAAGATCTAGGACGAGATCCATTGCCTGAAGAAATAGCAATAGAAATGAATCTTCCGGTAGATAAAGTTTATACAATAGAAAAAATAGATCAGAGTACATTGTCACTCGAGAGTCCCATAGGGGATGAAGGGGATGAGAGTAAAAGTAAGCTCGGAGATTTTCTTGCGGATGAAAAAATATTGTCTCCAGATCAAGAATCTTCACGAAGAATAATATCTGACCAGGTTAAGGAAATTCTAAATGACTTACCAGAGAAAGAAAGAAAAATTCTAGAGCTTCGTCACGGACTTGTAGATGGTGTGACACACACATTAGAGGAAGTGGGCAAGGAGTTTGGGGTTACTCGTGAGCGTATCAGACAGATTGAGGCTAAGGCGC
>CAZDPS010000010.1:0-22577 GCA_964507615.1 uncultured Candidatus Saccharibacteria bacterium
ATCAATATTGAAAGTGTCCGATACACCTGGTACGGTGGTGCTTATGTTGCCCCTAGGATTTACTTTGGGGTCAATAATAAATCTAGTTATTTACTGGATCGCTTTCAGTCGCCAATTTAAAACTTTTTCTTCGTGTGTGTCTCGTACATTTTTTGACGTTTTCAGTGCCTCGGTCATTATGGGTTTTGTCACTTATAGCTTTTTGGCAGTTTTTGATTCTGTTTTTGATATCAATACTTTGGTAGGTATTTTCATGCAGGGTTTTTCTTCTGGAATTATAGGTATTATATCTGCGGTCATAACTTTAATTTTGTTAAAAAACAAAGAATTACAGGAGGTTTGGGGCACTCTACACAAGAGAATTTGGGGAGCAAAAGTTATTGTGCCAGACCCAGAACTGAACTAATGGTGGTTTACTCTAGCTTTTCATGCTTTAATGTATCCTATGCAGAATATTAGAAACTTCAGTATTATTGCCCATATAGATCATGGCAAATCGACTCTAGCGGATAGAATGCTTGAGATAACAGGCACTATAGAGAAAAGAAAAATGCAGGATCAAGTTCTTGACTCGATGGAACTTGAACGTGAAAGGGGAATAACCATAAAAATGCAGCCGGTTCGTATGAATTATCACCATGATGGAAAATCATACGTTCTTAATCTAATAGATACTCCGGGACACATAGACTTTTATTATGAAGTTTCCCGTGCCTTAAAAGCTGTTGAAGGCTCGATTCTTTTGGTTGATTCTACTCAAGGAGTACAAGCTCAAACACTCACCACCCTCAACATGGCTCGTGAAGCCGGTCTCAAGATAATACCGGTACTTTCCAAAATCGATTCTCCTTTGGCTAGAGTCAGTGAGGTAAGAGAGGAAGTGGTAAAACTTTTGGATTGTAAACAAGAAGACATCTTGGAAGTTTCTGGTAAAACCGGAGAAGGTGTTGAGAATTTGCTCAGAGAAATTATAAAAAAGATTCCATCCCCGGAACAAAGTGACAGTAAAAATTTTCAGTCATTAATATTTGATTTTAAGTATTCAACTCACCGAGGAGTAATTGTTTTTGTGCGGGTAATGAGTGGAGAGGTCAGGAGAAATACCCCCCTTGTTTTTAAAATTGCTAAAGAAAATTTTAATTCAATAGAAGTTGGTATATTTTCCCCAGACGAAAAACCTGTTGATGTTTTATCTGCTGGAGAGATTGGCTATATTGTAACAGGAATAAAACAACCAGGAATTGCTTCTGTGGGTGATACAGTGGCTGTACAAGGGGATACTCTTCCTCCACTTCACGGCTACATGTTACCCCGTCCTGTTGTTTGGGCCTCTATTTATCCAGAAAGCCAGGATGATTTCATTTTACTGAAACAATCTTTAGGTAAACTTAAATTATCAGATTCCTCGTATACATACGAAGAAGAATCCTCAGGTGCGCTTGGCCGAGGCTTTAGGTGTGGTTTTTTGGGAATGCTCCATTTGGAAATTATATCGGAAAGACTCCATCGCGAATTTAACCTGGAACTTGTTGTGACGATGCCAACAATTACATATGAAGTGACGTATAAAATCGGACCAAAGCAAGGTAAGACAGAAACCATATATTCACCATCTTTTTTTCCAGATGAAGGTCTCTTGTCTAAAATAAGAGAACCTTGGGTGCATTGTACAATTATTACTCCAGCTTCAAAACTTAGTAACATAATGCCACTTTTGTATGAGCACGAGGCTGAACTCGGTGAATCAGAAAACTTTGGAGATGATAGAACAAAACTATCTTTAAAGATGCCACTAAGGGAACTTATGAGAAATTTTTTTGATAAATTGAAAAGTGCATCAAGTGGTTTTGCTTCTATCTCTTATGAAATAGAAGGCATGAGAGACGCCAATGTTGTACGTATGGACATTTTGGTGGCAGATGAAGTTTTACCTGCTTTCTCAAGGGTCGTGTCTAGAAGAATAGTTGAACAAGAAGCAGAAAGTGCAGTTGAGAAGCTTCACGCAATACTGCCTCGTCAAATGTTCGTTATGAAGATTCAAGCAAAAGCTTTGGGCAGGATAATCTCAAGTAGGACAGTATCAGCATATAGTAAGGATGTGACACAGCACATGTACGGCGGAGATATCACTCGTAAAATGAAACTTCGTGAGAAGCAAAAAAAAGGTAAAAAGAAAATGAAAGAAAGAGGCCGTGGTTCAGTTGATATTCCTCATGACGTTTTTCTCAAGATGATGAGATCTTAATGTTGTATTGCAAAATGGGTAAGTCCAATAGCTATTGCGTCAAATTCATCATCAGATTTGGTTTTTGATGTTACAACAATTAGTTTTCGGACCATATCTATTATTTGTTTTTTTTCGCTCCTGCCATAGCCTGTTATGGCTATTTTGACTTCATTTGGTGTGTATTCGAAAACTTGGAGCCCTAGAGAGCTTGCGGTGTAAAGTATTACTCCACGAGCCTCTGCTACGAGCAGTGCGGTTTTCTGGTTGCCACTGAAGAAAAGTTTTTCCGTTGCGAGTTTTTCTGGTTTGTATTTTTTTATTATTTCTTTAATTCGGTTTCCGATCAGGGTTAGTCTCTCGTGATGGGGAAGTTTGGCTGACGTTTTAAAACATTCAGAGAATATCAGATTCTCTTTTTTGTTCTTTTCCTTTTCTATAACGGCCACTCCCAGACGCTCATATCCTGGATCTATTGAAATGATAATCATAATAATTTCTAATTAACCTAATTATTCTAATTTCTAAATAATGACCAATAAGCAATTAATAATTATTTTACTTTTTTAAATATACTATTAAAAATTAAATTTAATTCTTTTGCTTCCATCCACAATTTAATAGCTTTTTCTCTAGAATCCGGTACCGCAACAGATGCCATTCTTAAAAAATGCTTTGACTCCCTAGATTCTTTTTTACAGATTCCAATTTTATGTTTAAAGTCTTTACTACTTTCAGCATCATCGGCTTCACAATAATTTGCCCCAACACTCGTACCACATTTTACCAACTGATTTATTATTGGTTTAGTGATATCGTTTTTTATTAGTCCATTACAAAATAAAATAATATTTTCCCCAAATTTAGCAGTTCTTTCTTCAAGGTCAAATTTATTGTTCATTGGGGTTTATTTAGAAATTATGTCAATTAGAATAATTAGGTTAATTGTATTTTGTTATTCTGCATTTGTGTAAACATCCTGCACCTCGTCATTTTCTTCTAGATCGTCAATTAGTTCTCCCAGTTTCTGACCATCCTCATCTGTTAAGGGAATGGTAGATTGGGCTACCCAACCACTTCCAGGTGTATGCATAAAGGCCCAAGTTGCAGAACCAATACCAGCTAAAGAATATCCGTGCCTAGAGAGAATAGCTTTTACCTCCTGAGCTGCTTTATTGTGGTTGTCAGTAAGAACATCTATGACCAGCGCACACCCACCTGGTCCATATGCTTCATAAGTAATAGCTTCCATGGCCGTGCCTCCTTCAGAAAATTTTTTAATTGCTCTCTCTATGTTGTCTTTTGGAACGTTAGCGGCTTTTGCTTTTTCTATGGCTGACTTTAGACCAGGGGAGGAAACATTACCACCAGCTTTTTTAGCTTCTGTTGTTATAAGTTTAACCATCTTGCCGTAAATCTTTGATTTTTGTGCATCAGTTTCTCCTTTTTGCCTTTTAATCTTTGACCATTTGTTGTGTCCGGACATAAAATTTAAAATTAATTATTTTTTATAATAAAGTACCTTTGTTTGGTGCTGTTAACCCCAGGTGTTCATAGGCAGAAGAGGTGACAGTTCTTCCACGGGGAGTTCTGTCTAGGAAACCGAGTTGTATAAGGTATGGTTCGTTGAATTCTTCTATGGTAGCTTGCTCTTCTGACATAGCAGCTGCCAGGGTGTTGAGTCCCACAGGTCCTCCAGCAAATTTATTTATAATAGTATGTAATATATCTCTATCTGCAGGGGACAACCCAACCTGGTCTATGCCGAGAAGTTTCAAGGCTTTATCAACCGACTCCTGCGTAAGACTGGTTTTGTTTACTTGGGCAAAATCTCTACAACGTTTAAGGAAGTAGTTTGCTGTGCGAGGAGTGTATCTACTGCGTTTTGCTATTTCTGAAGAGGCGTCTTTTTCTAGTTCTATTCCCAAGATTTTTGCTGAACGATGTAGGATTTTTTGAATTTCTTCATTGGTATAAAATTCTAGTTTGAATATTCCTCCAGAAAATCTAGAACGAAGAGGGGACGATATCATTGCTATTCTTGTCGTGGCACCAATGAGTGTAAAGGGTGGAAGTTCTAGTTGGATGGTGCGTGCGGACGGTCCTTTTCCTATAATAATGTCCAATGAACCTGACTCCATGGCCGGATACAAGACTTCCTCAATAGTTTTATTCAAGCGGTGTATTTCGTCTATAAAGAGAATATCTCCCGGAGTAAGATTCGTCAGAATAGAAGCCAAATCTCCAACCTTTTCTATTGCAGGTCCAGATGTTACTTTCATCTGAGCATTTATTTCTTTTGATATGAGATGCGCCAGAGTAGTTTTTCCAAGTCCAGGAGGACCATAAAAAAGTATGTGTTCGGGTGGATGATTTCTTTCTTTTGCAGCGGTTAAGAGTATTTGTAGGTTGTTTTTTATATTAGTTTGTCCAACATAATCATCCCATCTTCCAGGTCGGAGGGTAGTATCTAAAAACAGGCTGTCTTTTTCTGAAACGACACCCAGATCCTCATCTTTTCCTGTCTTGTTTTTAGCCGCTGTTTTTTTGTTTGTAATCATATACAGTATATTATATACTATCCTTGATTAGAGGGAGGGTGTCATCTATTAAAAATCTACTTGACACAAAAAGTTTTTTATGCTAGACTCTTCAGTGATTCGAAAGTTTGAAAAAAGAGGGCTATAAAAATAAAAAACTTCAGGTTTTTCAGCTCCAAAATATAAATCTCTAAGCAACTAAGCGTTTACGTTTACGAGTCTTTCTACGAGGACATTCTGGGTATTACCTTGTGTAATATTCTGGAATTATCCTTTGTGAAATACTTAGCTTTTGGTTTGATTATTAAAAGTGTTGCTTAGAGATTTATGCTTTGGAACCCCATCCACCACTCTGGTGGGTTTTCTGTTTTTTACACAACCTCCTGCTATTAATTATAGTGAGAGAGGCACTTTTCGCAAGGGTTTTTGTTATTACAACCTCAAAAATTTCGTGTGGCAAACATATAAAACTTGCTTTTTAAAAACTACTCTTTTTCTATATCTATAATTCTACGTAATTCGTTGATGGTAGTTATTCCTTGTAATACTTTTATTATGCCGTCTTGGTTTAGGGTTAGGAGATTTTGTCCTAATGCGGCTTTTTTTATTTCTCTTTCACTTGGGCTTTCACGAACAACCATTTCAATTTTTTCATCCATGATTATGGCTTCGTGTATTCCAATACGTCCTTTGAATCCTGTCATATTGCATTTGTCACATCCAACAGATTCAAAATAGTGTAGGGTGTCGATACCTTCCAAATAACTTTTGTCCACTATTGAGTTAGTGATTTGTTCAACTGTATTTTTGTCTACATCTTTAATTTCAACTTGTTTTCGACAGGTTGTACAAAGTTTCCTAACTAGTCTTTGGGCCATGGCCAGGTTTATTGCCGATGAAATTATTTTTGGATTTACTCCAAGGTCTATAAGACGGGGAAACGTACCAGCTGCGTTGTTGGTGTGAAGGGTAGAGAAAACCAAGTGTCCTGTCAAAGAGGAGTTTATGGCGATTTCTGCTGTTTCACTGTCTCTGATCTCACCAACCATGATTACGTCAGGATCCTGGCGCAATGCACTTCGTAGACCCTCTGCAAACCCATAGTTCTTTTTTTCGTCTGTTTGTGTCTGCACTACTCCCGGAAGGTGATATTCTATAGGGTTTTCTATTGTGATTATTTTAATTTCTGAGGTATGGATTTTTTTTAGGAACGCGTACAGGGTGGTTGTCTTTCCAGAACCTGTGGGACCCGTTATCAACATCATACCATTTGGTTTTGTTAATTCGTGAAAAATAGTTTCCAAAAGTCTTGGATTTATACCGAGTTCGTTGAGTGGAACAGATATCGAATTTGGATTCAAGACTCTTAAAACAACTGATTCACTACGTGCTCCAGGGAGGAGTGAAGTTCTTATTTCTATTTCATCTTCGCCAATTTTTATACTAAAACGTCCATCCTGCGCTCCAGAAATATTTAGTTTCAAGTTTGATATAAGTTTTATACGAGACAAAAGAAGTTTGTAAGTATCAAGATCAAATTCCAAGATGTCAGTCAAGATTCCGTCTAGTCTATATCTCAGTCTTACATATTCATCCTCTGGTTCAAGGTGAACGTCAGAAGAGTTTGTAGCTATAGCTCCTGCCAGAATAATTTCCATAATTCTAGATATCCTGTAACTTTTTTTCATCTGTAGAACTTCACCAATAAGATTTTGAACGTCTGGGATAGTATGAACTTGGGATAGAAAGTCAGTTATTTGTTCGTTTGAAATATCGAGTGCTCCTGACTTGGTTTCAAAAGAATAAGATAGATCTTTATATCTATCCCAAACCTTGTTTAGACTAGCGTGTGAGATCATGAACAGTTCTATGGTATAGCCTTTGCTTTTTAGTTTGTTTAGAGCCTCTACTGTCTTTGGGTTTTGAGGCGATAAGGCTCCTATGCTTAAAACCTTATCAACATCATTAAAAACAGCTATCTGAGCCTCACGAGTCTCTGCTTCTGTTATGACACGTAAAGAATCTATGTTTATTGGTGTAACCGATAGATCAAGATAGGGGATTCCGTATTTCGAGGACAGTGTTTTGGCAAGATCTTCTTCCTCCTGTTTTCGCAAATCATCTACTCGTCTATTTTGTTTATCTTCATCGAATGTGACCATATGAATATAATAACATAACTTTAATTTTTTAATTTATGATTTTTAAACAAATCAGATTTCAAAAGAGATTCATGGTTAGCGTTATTTATATGTATTGACAAAAAGACTAAAAGGGTGTACAATTGTATGTGGGAGGTGCCACATGGCACAGAAAAAGAACAACTTGCTGGCGTTGGCCATTCTGGTCATGCTGGTGTTCTTGTCGTCTGGGTGTTCCGTCACTATGAGTGGCGGGCGCGTTTACACCTTCGGGGTCACTGAGAAGGTGACTGTGACCAACAACTCCGGGTACGACGGCGACCTCGAAAGGGGTGGCATGCCGGTCGCGACTCTGTCGGTCGGACAGTCAGTCAACGTTCCACTCGGAATCAGTCAGGACACCTTACTGACGTTCAAGGTCTTCGAGGTGCAGGATGGCCAGCGTGTATACGTCGGTCTGGCTGAAAGGAGCTTCCGATCGAGTGGTCGCATTGGCGAAACAAAGTCGTGGGTCATCCAGACCGTCAGGCGACCACAACGGAGGAGGTAGTAGCTGTCCGGGGAGGAAGGGTTAAGGCCCTTCCTCCGCCGGCGGTTTTTTTATACAAAAAATGCTAATATGTTCCTATGAATTTTATTTCCAAAAACCTAGAAGATACCCAAAGATTTGCCAGTGATTTTATTCGAAATCTTTCGCCAAAAAGTAATGGTGCTACTGTCGTTGGTTTATATGGAAATTTGGGTGCCGGAAAAACTACTTTGACTCAGTCTGTTGCTAGGGGTCTTGGTGTGGGTGAGACAGTAACCAGCCCCACATTTGTTATAGAAAAAATATATGAATTGGCTGATCAAAAATTTACTCATCTTATACATATTGATGCTTATAGAATAGAAAAATCAGAAGAATTGTTGCGTCTAGGCTGGCAAGAGATTATTTCAGATTCTCAAAACTTGATATTGATTGAGTGGCCAGAAAAAGTTTCTGATATTATGCCAGAACACATAAAAGTAGTACTCAAAACTCTTGAAGATGAGACTTCCAGAGAAATAGAGGTGGTCTTTTAGAAAATGGTATAATTGACTCATAGCTCATTATGTCCAAATCTAAAACCAAAAAAACATTAGTTTTGTTAGATGTACATGCGATATTGCATAGAGCTTATCATGCGCTTCCAGAATTTGAATCAAGCAAAGGGGAACCAACTGGGGCACTGTACGGACTCTGTACGATGCTCATAAAAATAACAAAAGATTTGAAGCCAGATTATGTTGTGGCTTGCTATGATTTGCCAGAACCAACCGTGCGACACGAGGCCTATGGTGAGTACAAAGCTGGTCGCAAAAAGACAGATGACAATTTGGTTGTTCAGCTTGAGAGATCCAAAGATATTTTTAAGGCAATGAACATACCAATGTATTCTTCTCCTGGTTTTGAGGCGGATGACATGCTCGGCACTATAGTAGAAACTCTAAAGAAAAATTCCGAAATAGATATTGTCATAGCTTCTGGAGATATGGATACTATGCAATTAATAAATGGAGACAAAGTTCGTGTTTATACTTTGAAAAAGGGAATCAAAGACACAATTATTTATAATGAAGAAGCAGTGCTCGAGAGATGGGGATTTGGTCCAAAGTATTTGACTGACTACAAAGGTCTTCGAGGTGATCCGTCTGACAATATAGTGGGCATTGCGGGTATAGGAGAAAAAACCGCAGAGGAACTTATACAAAAATTCGGCTCAATTGAAGAAATCTACAAAAAATTAAAAAAAGACGAAAAAGTTTTTATAGATGCTGGAATCAAAAAAAGAATAATAGAACTTTTAAAAGCAGGTGAAGAAGAAGCGCTTTTTTCAAAAATGTTGGCAACGATTCGTACAGACGCTCCAATATATTTCGTGTTGCCAGAAAAAGTTTGGCGTGAAGATGTTGATATGAAAAAAGTTCAGGATTTGTTTGCATTATTCGAGTTCAGAACACTTAGCCAGAAGTTTGCTGAAAGCTTGTCTCTAGATGTTCCAGAAAAATTAATAGTAGAAGCCGATCCGGAAGATGTTCTTGAGTCTGGCCTTTTGCTTTGGGTTATCGACTCAAACAAAACAAACCCTTCATTAGAGGATATTTTGTCTTACACTCACACTGACAATATAAAAGATGCGAGAGTTGTTTTGGAACAAACCATAAAAGATCAAAACCTTAATTTTGTTTTTGATGACATAGAAAAACCTCTGATTCCTATTGTAAAAGAAATGAAAGAGGTTGGTATAAAAGTAGATACGGAGAGGTTAAAAGAGCTATCAAAAAAATATCATACTGAGTTATCTAGTTTAGAAAAAAAGATATGGAAAATCGTTGGGGAAGAGTTCAATATAAACTCACCAAAGCAACTTGGCGAAATGCTTTTTGTAAAAATGGGACTTAAAGCAAAGAACCAAAAGAAGACTGCTAGTGGTGGATTTTCAACCAAAGAGTCAGAATTAGAGAAATTGAAAGAGGAAAATCCTATTGCTGGGCTTGTCCTGGAATATCGTGAGTTGGCGAAACTTTTGGGTACTTATATTGATACTATTCCTGTTCAGGTGGACCAGAACAACAGACTTCATGCAGATTTTATTCAGATGGGTACAACTACAGGTAGAATGGCTTCTGGAAATCCGAATTTACAGAATATTCCAAATAAAACTGATTTGGGACGTGAGATCCGCAAGTCTTTTATAGCTGAAAAGGGATTCAAGCTTGTTTCTTTTGATTACTCTCAGATAGAGTTACGTATCGCAGCTTTTCTGTCACAAGATGAGAAATTGATTGATATTTTTAAAAAAGGACAAGATGTTCACACGGCGGTAGCAAGTGAGGTTTTTGGTGTCACCCCAGATAAGGTTACAAAAGAAATGAGAGGAAAGGCCAAAACTATAAACTTTGGTGTTATGTATGGTATGGGTGTAATGGCTCTGAAACAGAACATAGGCACTACAAAAGAAGATGCACAAAAATTTTTGGATGAGTATTTTAATAAATTTTCAGGGTTGGCAGAATATTTACAAAAAATAAAAACAGAAACTGCTCAAAAAGGATTTACTGAGACATTTTTTGGTCGCCGAAGATATTTCCCAGATATTAATTCCAGGCTTCCTTTCATGAAGGCTTCAGCCGAGAGGATGGCGATAAATGCTCCTATACAGGGAACAGAAGCAGATGTTATAAAACTAGCCATGATAGAGATAGACAAGTTTCTTAAAAGTAAAAATTTAAAAAAAGATGTGAGACTATTGCTTCAAGTTCACGATGAGTTAGTTTATGAGGTAAAAGAAGGAATTATTGATTCTGTATCTCCTGAAATAAAAAGAATAATGGAAAGCATTATTGATCCAAAGAAAGTTTATGGAATAGTCTGTGTTGCCAATGCCGAGGCAGGAGACAACTGGGCAGAGACAGAAGAAATAAAATAATATGTTGAATTTTAAAGAAAGACTTTTGGCTATAACAGATATAGAAACAACAGGAGATAATCCTGTTGTTCATGAAATCATAGAAATAGGTTTGGTTTTGTGTAGACCAGATAGTTTTGAAATAGTCGATCGTTTAAATATAAAAATAAAACCCAACCATATAGAAAAGGCCGTTCCTGCAGCATTAGAGAGAAATGGGTATAAAGAAGAAAATTGGAAAGATGAGGTAACTCTGGGTGAGGCTATGAAGATTTATTCAGAAAAAACCTGTGATGCGGTTTTTTGTGCTTACAATGTCACTTTTGATTGGGGTTTTATAAATGAGGCTTTTAGGCAAACTGGTTTTAAGAATAACATGGATTATCATCGTTTTGATATTATGTCTATGGTTTTTGGAAAATATAAAAAAGATATGGATAGTGTGTCATTAAATTCAGCCTCAAAGATTTTGGGTATTCCAGAAGAACCTATGCCACACAATGCTTTAAATGGTGCTATGCAGGCATATATGGTTTTAAAAAAAATATGATTTATTTTTTATACGGAACAGATACTCATAAAGCTCGTAGAAAAATGCATGATATATTGCAAAGTCTTTCTACTAAAAGACCAAACTCGGAAATTTTCAAATTAAATACAGAAAATTGGAATGCAGCACAATTAAGTGAATTAGTAGAATCTATTGGTTTATTTGATCAAAAATACATAGTGGTTTTGGATTTTCTTTTTGGAAACAAGGAAGCTAAGGAAAGTATTTTGGAAAATATAAACAAAATGCAAAATGCAGAACATTGGTTTCTAATACTTGATGGTAAGGTAGACGCTTTGACTGCTAAAAAAATAGAAAAAGTTTCTTATAAGACCCAACAATTTGAATTAGCAGAAAAAAAGAAGGAATCACCTATCATTTTTTCTATTACAGATAAACTTTTGAATAGAGATAAAAAAAGTTTGTGGGTATCGTTTGTAGATTTGATAAGACAGGGTATACCTGCAGAGGAGATACATGGGGTGTTTTTTTGGGCAATCAAAAATATGATTATCGCTAGTCGAGTAAAAGGCCAGAAAGAATCCGGCCTCGCACCGTTTTCATACAGCAAAGCTTTATCTGGTGGAAGAAATTACAAAAACGAAGAATTGGAAAAAATGTCTTCCGGTTTGGTGGGTATGATACACAAAGTGAGAAGAGGAGAGGGGGAACTTGAAATAATGTTGGAGAGGTGGATTTTGGAAAATTAAGTTTACATTTGTATGTCAAAAAGATTTAATATCATACTTTTAATATTGGCCATTCTTGGTTTTGTTGGTTTTTTGTTTTTACGAAATAATTCTGCGATCACTGGTGGGGTATTTGATAAAAAAACAAAAGAAGTTGCTAAAAAAACCTATGAATTTCCTGAATATAGATTCTCCTTTGAATACGAAGATAGTTTTGTCATTACCCCTGTTTCTTTGGATGTTGGAGGTAAAATTGTTTTTGAATTATTGGAACCGAGAAAGGGGTTTCAAATAACAATTTTTCCTTTTGATGAACCAGGACCCCCAACAGAAGAACGTATAAAAAAGGATCTACCAGGTCTCGCTGTTCTAGAAGCAAAGAGTGTTTCTGTGGCCGGAGTAGAAACACTTCAGTTTAAATCTGTAGATGAGAGTGTGGGGGGTACATTTGAGGTGTGGTTTGTCTATTCTGGTAATTTCTATCAAATACAAACATACAGAGAATTCAGCCGTGAATTACAGGAAATTATGAAAAGTTGGCAATTTAAATAAATAATTGTGTGTTAAAATATTACTATGGTTAAGAGATTTTTAATTTTTGGCTTGATATTGTTTTTCCCATTTGTAGTTCGTGCAGGGGTAATCCTAAAAACTCCAACCTCTCTTGGTCTTGCTTCGGGTCTTGTTGGATACTGGACCTTTGATGGTGCAGACACTTATTGGAGTTCTGATACTGCTGGTAATGTAGTGGACAAATCTGGGCAAAATAACACAGGAGTGTTGACCAACATGTCTCGCAACATTTCTCCTGCAAGTGGTAAAATAGGCCAATCTCTTGTTTTTGATGGATCTAATGATGAGGTGGATCTGTCCAGTAGATTTATAAATCCTGGTACCGTTTTCACAATATCCATGTGGATTTATCCATTATCTGGTTCTAGTGGCAACACATCATTACTAGTAGCACAAAGTGATATAGGATTATTTTATAACGGAACCAGTAAAAAAGTTAATTATTCATATTTAGGTGATAGATTCAATAATACCCAATTAGTAGAAAATTCTTGGAATCATATTGTTTTAGTAAATGATTCTGGTAACTACACTTTTTATATTAATGGAGTCGCAGACGGCAGTGGTTCTGGTGGTTTTGGTTTTTGGATGTATCACATAAGTCTCAGTACAAACTCTTTTAAAGGTAGAATAGACGATGTTAGAATATACAATCGAACTATTTCGGCAAATGAAGCTAGTCGTCTGTATAACATCGGAGTCTCAAGTAAGGTTAAAATCCAAAAAACTTCCACATCTTCAGATCTTCTAGGTCATTGGACTTTTGATGGAGGAGATATTTATGGAACAACAGTTTATGATAAATCTTCTGCGGGAAATAATGGTGTAATAACAGGTGCCACCAAGGCTTTAGGTGTTTTTGGTCAGAGCTTAAATTTTACCAATAGTTCACAAATACTGACTGTTACAGGCAATTCACCAAACGCAACTCAGTATTCCGTTTCAGCCTGGATAAACACACCAACCGCAGTATCTACTGTCGGTAAAACTATTTATGGTGAAATTTGGACGGGAGATTGTGGTTACTCGTTGTTTAAATTGATTGTACAGGACAACGATACTTTCGTGGCCGGTACAACAGTAAGTTTGTTTGTTGAGGGCTCATCCCTAGTAAGCTCACCTTCTATTGTTTTGAAGGATAACACATGGGTACACATAGTTGGAGTTTTTGATTCTATAAGTGATACACATAATATTTATGTTAACGGGGTCAAGTATTCGTCAAATGTGGCCAAATCCGCTATAAGAAATGATTTGTCTGTAAATACGTATGTTGGTGGTAACACCGGTCCGTGTGCCGCTAATTTTGACGGAAAGATAGATGATGTAAGGGTTTTTAACAAAGCTCTTGGTGAAAGTGATGTTCTGCAACTGTATAATATGAGCAATGCAAACAAAATAAAAACTCCGACATCCTCTGTTTCTTCGGGGCTCGTGGGTCATTGGACTTTTGATGGTGCAGATACATATTGGAGCTCTGCTACTGCGGGTACGGTGAGCGACAAATCTGGGAATAATAATACTGGAACAATGTATGACATGTTCAGATCTTCTTCTCCCGTAATAGGTAAGCTTGGCCAAGCTCTTAGTTTTATACCAACAACCAATAGGATTAGTTTGGTGGCTACAGATTCTTTGAAGTTAACGACTTCAGGATCAATAAGTGTTTGGGCATATCAAAGTGAAGCAAATAATGCGATAGAGTATTCAATATTTAGTTACCCAAGAGCTCCTAACTCTGGGACCACCGCATATCGTCTTTACAAATATGATGATGATGAAAGACTTTCTTTCTATATACAGGATAGTCAGCTAGTGTTTTTTAGTGTTGGAAGTTCTGTAAATAAGTGGAGACATTATGTTGTGACTTGGGATAACACTAACATAAGGGGTTATGCAGATGGTGAATTGGTCAATACATATGCCCAGACTGCAACCCCTTCATACAGCACTCCAGATCCACCCAAAATAGGTAACTTTGAAATAGCCAATAGTTCCCCTTGGAGGGGAAGACTGGATGAGCTTAGGATTTATAATAGAGCCGTTTCACCGTCAGAAGTTAAGTTGCTTTATAGTATGGGTAGGTAAATTAATACCAGAAAAGTCGCCTAGAGGGGCGACCTCCTGGCGACTTGTTTATTCATACGGTGTGAATCCGTCACACCACGCGACCATGTTTGAAGGCCTGTGTTGTCCGAGGTTGCAATGTTCGCACTTGCGAACTTCGAACCAGTACGGGTCTGTGCCGTCAGTTGTGTAGTACCAATCGTACATCATTTCTGGGTGCGCACACAACGGACATGTCTTGAATCGGGTGTACAACCCAACCAATATCAGTGTGATGATGTAGGGAACTACGATGTACCACGGAAGAGAGTTTGTGTACATTGGAACCTCCAAAAGAAACTTTACTCCGGCTTCTGTTTAAAGTAAAGCATAACCGCCGGGTCTCTTGTGAGACTCGGCGGTGGGGTGGTTGAGGGGTCAGTGACCCCCACAATTGTCGTCCAGAATTCGGAGATCTATTCCGAATAACCACATTACTGTGAGGATGGAGAGAGCTACAATTACAAAAACGCACCCAAAGCAGAATCGAGCCAGGGATCTTGCTTTTTGACGAAGCGACATAGTGGTCCTCCTAGACCAAAATTTACGGTTCTGTGTTTATTAAATTATATTTTTTTGAAATAGTCAAATCAGAAAGTTTTTAAAGGTTTTTCTTTTAAAACATTTTCAACCTCCTCAAAGCCAATAAGGAATGCGTAATTATATCTTGCAGGTAGTGCAAAGATGTATTTGCTGTTTCGTCCCAATTCACTTGGTCCTATGGGCGCAGCCCCAACAGCCAAATTTTCTTTTAAGATTGAGTCCCACTGCTCTGGGGTAAATATCATTATTGGTATATCCTGTCTTGGAATTTCATTGGTCCATGCTGGATGTCGAATTAATATTTTTGGACCTTCAGTTTTTGTAGAGTTATCTAGGTAAGTGCCTTCCCATTTTTCTGATACGACAGAATACCCAATCCATGATTGAGGCAGGTCAAAAGTGAAACCGTATTCTATGTTTTTGTATTGTGTTGAAACAGAAGCTGTTTCTCCTGGTTTTTTGGTAAGTGAGGAATAGGTGAGTATAGCTAGAATTATGAGGACTAAACCTGCAGTTATTATTTTTAAATTTTTTGGAGTCATAAGGGAAGTATAGCATGGGGGAGGTATTAATATGTGCCCAGAACCAGAGATTATTCTGAACCTATTAGGCGACAAATCTTACATGGAGGCACTGTATTTTAAGATTTTAAATATTAGGAAAATTCTCAGTAAATCTTGACCTAATGTAAAAAGTTAGTATTATCACTTTCAGAAAAGGAGTAGCCAATATGTTTCCCTACATTGGTATTTGCGACGTCCCCACGGGAGAGCAGGCCTTGAAATCCGCCTCGCTCTTCGACCGACTCTGTCCACCGAAAATGAGTGAACGCAAGCTCATGATCGGTGTGATGATGAGTTTCAAGACAATGACGGGAGCGGAATCCAAGTGGGCTTCCGTCTGGCCACAGAAGGAAGAGGTGGGAAGTATCTTCGTCGAGCATTCACGAGCGTTCAACACGCTCCATTATGCCGATTACGACGATACCACCTATCTAGAGCATCTCTTGGATGCAGTGCATTGGGGAGGTAAAAATCTCCATGCTCTGCAACTCGACATGGTGTGGCCACGTTCTGGAATGATTCGACTGCTTCGTGAATTGCATCCAGAACTGAAAATCGTCCTCCAGGTCAATGCGAACGCATTGGCACAGATGGATGACAAGCCTACCCTCGTGACCCAACAACTAGCACGATACGGTGAGAGTGTAGACTACGCTCTGCTCGACAAGAGCCACGGCAAAGGTCTCGGCATGGATGCAGAAGGTCTTCTTCCGTTCGCGATGGCAATTGCCGAGAACTTGCCGAACATGGGAATTGCTGTTGC
Organism: uncultured Candidatus Saccharibacteria bacterium; assembly: GCA_964507615.1. Taxonomy (GTDB): domain Bacteria; phylum Patescibacteriota; class Minisyncoccia; order Phycocordibacterales; family DATDWN01; genus C7867-006. Next base: position 16,124 of record CAZDPS010000010.1, read on the forward strand.
TGGTGGTCTCGGTCCCGATACGATGGATCTCGTTCTTCCAATCGTTCGCGAGTTTCCCAGGGTGAGCATCGATGCTCAAGGGAGACTTCGTCCGAGTGGTAACGCAATGGATCCGATCGACTGGAATATGGCTGATCGGTATCTAGAGCGAGCTGTCGAGGTGTTCTCGTGAATCTGCAAGGTGTCCGTTTCTCATGGAGAGACGGACACCTTTTCTGTTTTAAATATAAAATCATGTGTCCTGCATAACTTTGTTTTCGTCAAAACAAAGTTTGCTCGGACCCTGACCTCGCGACCAAGTCTGCTGACTTGGTGCCCGCTCCGGTCCGCACACGCAAACAAAAACAGCATCCCATGCTGTTTTTGAATCGTGTGCCCAGAACCAGAGATTATTCTGAACCTATTAGGCGACAAATCTTACATGGAGGCACTGTATTTTAAGTTGCTGTACATAAGGGAATATGCTCAAAAAAGCCTTGAATAAAGGGCTTATTTTGTGCTTGACAAATAGGTATTTATCATGTTAAAATTTGAACTGTACTGTTCTTTGGCAATCCTGCCAGAGACTCCTTACACCACCCAGCAAAAGCTGGGAAGGAGACTTCGATGACAAATGCAAATCTGGTCCCAACCCTCCCTGCCACCTATCAGTTTTTCGGTGGTGAGCGTGGTCTCGACTACTTCATCGGCAAGTGGAACATCAAGTGGCAATCATGGTCGTGGTGCAACCTCGACGAACTGATTGCCCTGATCAACCGCACCTACAGAAAGTCCTGGGATCGACGAGAAATCATGGAACGGTTCTGCTTCGAGCACCAGGAAGTTCGTGCAACTTCAAACAAGAAGCACGTTCCGCCGATGGGCTTCTACATCGTCGACAAGAACGGAGGTCAGTTCGCACCGTTCCGTCGGCAAGAAGCTTCCATGGTCTTCTACTGCAGTAATGCGAAGCAAGTCTTCGTCCCTGCTGGTTGGGCCAAGGACGTGCTCTGGGCTCTCTACAGTGAGTGTCCCAGGTTTCGCATTCTTCCTGGGCATGGGGATGAGAAAGTTCTCTCGGCCTGCTGGGAGGATGGCGAAGGGGTTTACATCGTCTAGCTGATGAACACAACCGCGAGAATCGCGAGACGCTAAGTCTCACGCGTCTCGCGGTTTTTTCTTATTTATAATAATTTCCCATTAGGACACCAGGTTGAGAAAATTTATACCCCAGAATCATAAGTATGACCAAGAATTGGGAAAGGTAGGAAAAAACTTTTTGTGCGCTTCGGATAGTTTGATTTTCGTCAAAATCAAACTTCCTTCGGCCCACGACTCGGCTGTTTTTCGTACTCGAAAAACATGCCTCCGTCGCGCACTAGTACGAAAAAATCCCATGCAGATGGGATTTGTTTCGACTAGTGCGCCCGGCAGGAATCGAACCTGCGACCATCTCCTTAAAAGGGAGCTGCTCTACCGACTGAGCTACGGGCGCAATAAATTTTTCAAAAACTCTTTACCATAACCTGACTTTAGTCTCTTTTCCTCCTTTCTTGCTTCAAGCCTTGTTCCAATCATTTTTATATAAACCACTTCCCACGGCCTGAACCCTTTTGTTGACTTGGTTTGTCCGGAATTGTGTTCAACCAGTCTTTTTTCTGGGTTGGTACTCATACCAACATACAACCTTCCGTCAACTCTACTTTTTATAGCATATACATAATATCTTTGCATGTCATCTCCTTAAAAGGGAGCTGATCCCTGCCTGCCGGCAGGCAGGTACCGACTGAGCTACGGGCGCATAACGCTTTGAGTAATCAAACTGCTTTGATTACTCAAAGACTTATGCGAGCCGGAGACATGTTTTTTCACCAGAAAAAACGGTCGAGGCAGGGTCGTGGAAACTTTGTTTTGACGAAAACAAGGTTATCCCTGACCAAATGATTACTATCAAAATATATCAGAAAAATAAACAAAGTCCAGTTTTATAATGGTCTATCAAAAGCAGGAATTCCGGGGCCTAGAACTAAAAGAGATATCAAAATTACTAAAGATAACATGTACAGAGTTTTTTTATCTTTCGATACAGATCTATCTTTGCTTTCTATATAAAAATCAAAAATTACTACCAGAATTCCTAAGACGGCTCCTATTTGTGTATATATACCCATAAAGGTGAGTATTCCAGGAATAAAATATATTACAAATAATGGGTCCATTTTTTTACCATATCTATCCCAACCTATAGAAACAATTGTTAAACCTATGGCTATTCTTAGTAAAAACACTCCAAATATTCCTAGAAATAATATTTGAGGAAAGGTTAAAAGTGGATGCATTTAGATATTGTACGTGTTTTTTAAATTCCAATCAATATGCTATAGTCCACGTTATGAAAAACAGGGAGGTATTTGTTTTGTTACATAATATCCGCAGTGTTCACAATGTGGGTTCCATTTTTAGGACTTCAGATGCGTTGGGAGTGGATAAAATATATCTATCTGGCTTTACACCGACTCCAAAGGACAGATTTGGTAGAAATAGAAAAGATGTATCAAAAGTGGCTCTCGGAGCAGAAAAAACCATGCCTTGGGAATATTTAAATGATCCAAAAAAAATAATAAATACTTTAAAAAATAATAATTTTAAAATAATAGGATTGGAGCAATCTGAAAATTCGCAGGATTACAAAAAGGTAAAACCAACAAACAAAATCTTATTTATTGTAGGTAATGAGGTAGATGGAATAGAAAAAAACATTTTAAAACTTTGTGATATTGTTGCAGAAATACCAATGAAAGGGGACAAGGAATCTCTCAATGTTTCCGTAGCTTTTGGGGTTGCGTTGTTTAGAATTTTGAATATTTAGTATTGAATAGTGTCCACAACTTTTCCTATATCGTCGTATAAAACAATAGTTTCTTTTCTGGTTTTCCAGACGCTACTGCTGCGTTTTAAATAGACACGCCATTCTTTTTTATAAAAATCACTATCATTTTTATGAGTATTTACGCAGCTAGGGTAATTTATTTTTTGGTATATGAAATTTGTACATTCATAGCTCCAGCCTGTGGGAAGGGGTTTTGTTTGTATTTTGCATTGTGACATAGAGTCAATATAATCTAAACAGGCGTCATTTATAACCAGATTTGGTATAGAGGAAAGATTCTCGTCTCTTGGTCGAGGGCATTCATTTCTGATATAGGGTACAAAGGTTTGAAATTGGCCCAAGTATCCGGAGCACTTGTTTATCTTGAAACTCGCTCCGTTTGGAGATATTCCAGTAACGAGATACAGGGTGTCGCCTCCAGTTAATAAGATATTTTCTTCGGTATTAAGCATGCCTGTAAAATACAAATATGTTCCTTTTGGTATTGCTATTTGTGTACCCGTGCTTAAACTTTTCAGTGTCCAGCCTGTTACCGGTATGGTTGTGGTTGCTGTATTTTTTACTCTGATAGTTAGGTACTCTTTACTCGGGTTTGTAGATCTAGTTACAGATGAAAGAGTTACAATATCCTTATATCGGCTTTGGGTTAGTTTGTCCTCTTCTGTTTGTATTTGTCTTTTTAGTTTTTCTATTTCACTTTCAATTCTTTTTGTCTCTTTTTCTACATTTACTTCTTTTGTAGGGGGTGTTTTTTTGGTATACAAAATCCCGCCAGTGTTATTTGAATTTTTGAAACCACCAAATAGAGCTATGCCTAATATAATCAGTATCACTATTATTCCAGTAGAGTTGTCTTTGTCCATGTCAATATTTTACAACAAATTTATATAAATTACTCTATTTCTGGTGGATATTACAAAAGTGGCTACTTCTTCCTCCTATTATTTTTCTAACTATTATTCCTTTACAACCCTTTCTCAGACACTTCTCCTTTGTTCTTCTGTATACCTTGTGTGCGTTTTGAAAGTTTCCTTTTTGGCCATATATATTTCTGTAGTCGGACATGGAATCACCGCCCATTTTTATGGATGATATCAAGATCTTTTTTGTGGCTTCCCACATGTTTTTTAGTTCTTTATTGTCTAGGCTAGAGGAGGCTCTTTCTGGATGAACACCTGATGTCCACAATATCTCATCTGAGTATATATTACCAATACCAGCTACGACTGTCTGGTCCATTAAGACAGTTTTTATTTTTCCATTGGGTTTTTTTAGTATTTGGTTTTTAAATAAGTCTAGGCTTAGGTCGGGGATAGGTTCTGGTCCCAACCCAGTCAGGTCAATAACATCATGTCTTCTATCGGTTTCAAAAATAATAACTTTGGCAAATTTACGCATGTCAGAAAAAGCTAAGTGTTTTCCATTTGAAAGTTTGAATATAAGATGAATAAATTTGTTAAATGGATCCGATAGAAATTTTTCTTCACTTTCCCATTTGTTGTTTCTAAAAGTATATTTTCCGTACAAGAGATGGCCAGTCATTTTCATGTGTATCAAAATAGTTTTGTTATTTGATAAATGAATTAATACGTTTTTACCTCTACGTTCTGCATTTTTGAATTTTTCTCCCAAAATTTCCTTTTTGAATTTATCAAAATAGTTCTTGTTTTTTATATTGTCTTTGCGTTTGTTTTTTGTACGCAAGAAATAGTCAGACCACACATCTTTAATGGTTAGTTTGTGTAGAACCTCATTCAGACCGTTTACGGTTGTCGTTACTTCTGGGAGTTCTGGCATATTATTAATCGTATTTTACGATAAAAGTTTTAGAGCTTTTTTAATCTTTTCTCCAGTGTCTGGTGTACTGGAAACCTTTTTCAGAGCTTCGCGTACTTCTCTTTCTCCAAACCCCAAAGATTTTAGGGCTTCTAGTGCGTCCACGTCACTACTAGAGTTCAAGTGCATGGTATCTCCAGTGATGGTTTGTATTTTATCTTTGAGTTCAATAACTATTTTTTCAGCATTCTTTTTTCCGACACCCGAGACTTTTATTAGGTGGCTAATGTCACCGGTAGAAATAGCGTGTCTCAAGTTGGGTATAGAGGCGATTGTCAAAATGCCCATTGCGGATTTTGGTCCTATTCCAGATACGGATATTAGAAGTTCAAAAAATTCGAGTTCTTCTTTTGTTCTAAAACCAAACAAATCCAAAGCGTTTTCTCTGACAGCTAAATAAGTCCAAAATTCAGCTTCCTTTTGCTTCGGTTCCTCTAAAATGGCTGTATTTGTATATATTTTATACCCAACACCAGAGACGTTTAGAACTATGGACTTTAGATCTTGGCTGATAATGGTTCCTTTTAGATATCCTATCATACCAATATAATACTCTATTTATTGGGGTAGTAGAAGTCTTGTATAAATCCAATATTTATAAAACAGTTGATTTATTGCAGGTTTTATTATAGGATGTTCGACATGCCTATAACACAATCAGCTAAAAAAGCCCTAAGAAGCTCAAAGAGAAAGAGGGGTTTTAATACTGCTAAAAAAGAGCTTTTAAACAAAGCTGTAAAAAAAGTTAAAAAACTAGTTTCTGAGAAGAAAAACAAGGAAGCTCTGGCCCTAATGCCTGAGGTCCAAAAGATAATAGATAAGTCTGTAAAGACAGGGTTGCTTAAGAAAAATACAGCAGCCAGAAAGAAGTCCAGAATTGTTTCAATGATAAAGAAGGCTTAAAACCAAAAACACCAGAGATGGTGTTTTTGGTTTTAGTGGGCCCAAATTTGTGTTAGTCTGTTGGTATTGCTCTCGTAGTTTAATGGATAGAATGTCGGCCTGCGAAGCTGGCGATCCAGGTTCGATTCCTGGCGGGAGCACAAAAACATTAGAAGCCAAAGTATAATAGTAGTTTTTCTAACAGAGGTTCAGAATGTTCTTCTTCGGGTAAGTGTTTTAAAAGAAAGTTCTGTACTTCCTCGGGTTCAATGTTGTCTATTAGGATTACAATAAAAGGCATAAACACCTTTTTTGATTTCAGCAATACTCTCGGGTTAAAATCTCGCGTCTCTACCCAAAATGATTCTATATCTTTGTATGCGTGACGTTCTTTGCCAATCAGAATGGCAGAGTTGTTCATTTCTATATTGATTATCTCTGGTTTCCTAGAAGCAAACAGAGACAAAGTAAAGGAGGACACGATAACAAGAATGGCAAAAATAATATTGTTCAAAATTATTGAAATCAGTGCTATTGATATGGTGATGATAGCCACTATCCAATACCAATCAGACGTTTTTTCTGTGTGTAGATACTCGACGGTATTCCAAGAAATTTTTTCCATTAGTATAAGTATACTAGATTTATAGAAACAAAAAAACACCAGGTGTTTTTGGGTGGAGGAGGAGAGAATTTCTCCTACAATTTTTTCTCATCGTCACTCGAAAAAATCCTAGGCGCCTGATTCGCGACACTCGCTGGTGCGAGCGTAAACCGCGAATCCGTTCGAATCTCACTCACAATGCTTCGCATTGTTCTCCTCTCGCAAAATCAAAACCACCCATTGCGGGTGGTTAGATTTTGCGG
>CAZDPS010000011.1:0-20950 GCA_964507615.1 uncultured Candidatus Saccharibacteria bacterium
CTCTGATTATATCAAAAACAATAGCACCTCCTATATCTTGTCTTAAAATAGAAAACGTCAAAGCCCCTAAAGCGACAACCTCTCCCACCAGATCCTTTTCCTCATCCGACATTAGAGGTTCCTTAATTTTTTCTTTTGCTCCATTTTTTAAGCTATTTATAATCCATTCCGCTGTCAAAATGTCGCCAGTTCTAGAGGACATTTTGCCAGAAGGCAACTTGAGCATGCCGTGCGATAGGTGAAAAACTTTTCCGGGCAAATCTGGAAAAACTTGCTCTAACGCTTTTTCTGTAACTTTGAAGAATGCATCCTGCTCATTTGCTGTAACAGTAATGGATAAATTAAACGGATAACATTTATCTCTCTTTATTTGCATCAAGCCGATCTCTTTTGCCTCATATGTCGGTAAGCCATCAGAATTGAGAAAAACCCTAGTGTGTAGACCAAATTTTTCACCTGGAAATATAACAGCCCCTTCACTTTTTTCAAAAACACCCTTGTCCAAAAACTCTTCTACTATTTTTTTTCCAACAGGAGCTGATTCGCTTTCATAAAAATGAAAATCAAATTTATTACCTAAACGCTCGTACATTTTTTCAAAATAATCCAACGAAACCTGTCTTCCAGTTTTATATAAACTATTTATCTCATCATCTGATCCATCATAAACCTTTTTGTTTATTTCTATAATTTCTGCTTTGGCTAATTCATCACTCTCGTACATTTTGGCACCAAGAGAATAGGCTTGTCCTAATGTCTTAACATCTACATTTGTACCAATCCCAAGATTTATAATGCCCCAAATAGCTTTGGCCACATGCAAACCAACATCTCCATGATAAGAAGCTCTAACAACTTCATTTCCTTGATTTTCTATAAGTCTAGCGACAGATTCCCCAATGACATTGTTCATCATGTGACCAATATGAAATTCCTTAAAAGGATTTGGTTGAGTATGTTCTATTAAAAATCTTGAACCTGTATAATGTTTGTTTTCTCCGAACGTATCTCCAGCTTTGTTTATCTTGTCTATGGAGGAAGAAAAAACTTTTGAATCAATATTTATGTTTATAAAACCCGGTCCGGCCATTTCTACTCCCGAGACTTCGTCTATTTTATTTTTTTGCAAGATAAGAACGTACTTCTCTGCCAAATCTCTGGGATTGGTTTTCTCTTTTTGAGCCATAACCATGGCAACGTTTGTAGCAAAATCACCGTGACTTGAATCTACGGGATATTCCAAAACGAAATCAACCTCTACAGACAGAGAATCTTTAATCCATTTTTTTACTGTATCGTGCAGTGTCATATGAAAGTCATAATAGCACAAACCGTATATTTATAAACATGTAAAACCATCCTATTTTCCCGTGCTTCCAAAACCTTTTTCTCCACGATCTGAATCAGAAAGCTCATCCACTTCTATCACATCCACTTTCTCAACTTTTTGTATAAGCATTTGTAAAACCTTGTGACCCTTTTCAAATTTATAAGGCTCCTTTCCTAAATTAATAGCGCCGTATGTTATTTCTCCTCTATAACCTGAATCTATAACCCCACCCAACATTTTTATTCCGTGATTCATAGATAAACCACTCTTGTCCCAACAAAGTCCAACATAACCATCTGGTATTTCTATTGAGATACCACTTTTTATCTTAGAAATTTGTCCAGGTTCTAGAGTAACTGTTTCATTACAATACATGTCCATTCCAGCATCAAAAGAATGTGCATAACTAGGCAGTACGGCATCAGGACTTAGTTTTTTTACTTTTAACTCCATAGATAAATCATATCATTGACCACACTGTTTATAAAGGTTAATATCGCCTTAGAAATGGAGACTCGCTGATGAAGATGGTGATGATCGTTGCAACCGACGAGAAAGGTGTGATAGGGAAAAACGGCAAAATACCTTGGCGTCTGTCTGCCGACATGAAACACTTCGCGGATAGTACCATGGGAAAAGCAGTAGTCATGGGTCGAAAGACATATGACTCCCTACCCACAAAATTCAAACCTCTACCTGGACGAGCAAACATCGTCCTGACCAGAGACATGAATTTTGAAGCCCCGGGATGCATTGTAATGCATTCCATGGAAGAGGTTCTGCAAACATCAATCGCTTGGGAGGTTGTCATAATTGGAGGGGCAGAGATATATAAACTGTTCCTGCCACACACCCGACGTCTACTTGTAACAAAAGTCGACGCCACCATAGAGAGTGGAGACGCTTTCTTCCCGAATATTGGTGATGGGTGGAAAGAGTGTGTGATCGCACACCACGAAGCGGACGAGAAGAATCAATACTCCTTCTCGATCCACGAATTCACAAGGGCTCTTTGAGAGGAATAGGAATGGAACCAAAATATCTGCCTGTGAGTGAACGCACCCCGGACACCCAATACAGGGAAAGTCTTGGAAAAATCTTGGTAAACGGAGAGTACACCAAGAACCCATTTCAAACCATGGGCACTTACACTCTCCTCACGCTCGCACCAATGGTGTTTCTCCTCTCCAATGGTTTTCCGATCATCACTGAACGGAAAATCGGGTTCTGGAGAAAACCCATCGCAGAACTCCTGGCCTTCATCAACGGTGCCCGCACCGGAGAGGAGCTCGAGAAGTGGGGTTGCGACTGGTGGGGCAAGCAGTGGGCTACCGCCGAGAAATGTGCGCAGTTTGGTCTCCCACCAGGAGACCTCGGACCAGGGTCCTACGGAGCCGCCTTCCACGACTTCCCCATGATTGACGGCGGATCGTTTAACCAGTTCGAACATCTGGTTAAACAGATGAAGGAATACCCGTCCATCCGAACGCACGTGGTCAGTCCCTGGATTCCGCAGTACGCCTTGGGGCACAAGGATCTTCAAAGACAGGTCGTGGTCGCGCCCTGTCACGGATGGATCCAGATCACCGTGATAAATGGCAAGTTGACTCTTCGCATGGATCAACGCTCGGCGGACTTCCCCATTGGAGTTCCGTCGAACATCATACAGTACGCGGCGCTCACAATCATGATCGCTCACGTCACTGGAAACGAACCACATATGTACATCCACGCGACACACGACGCACAAGTGTACGAAGATCAAGTGGATCCGATGTGGGATCTACTCAAAAGGGAGCCGAGGGTGTTCCCAAGTCTTCACCTGACCAGAGAAGGCAGAAAGGTCACCGACCTCTTCGAGTTCAGACCGGAACACTTCGAGTTGTGTGACTACGACCCCCATCCGGGAATCGCTGGTATCCCGGTCACAACCTAAGCAACTGTTCTTTTGTTTTCTTAAACAAGTCGCACCCATTCGTGGGGGGTGGCTTGTTTTTTTTGTGTAAAATGGTAAAAATGATTCTGGAGGAAAACCTGTGGCAGAAATGAAAATGGACAATGCTCGGCACATTGAGCAGCTCCGCAGAATGAAAGAGTTGGAAAAGAAAGGTGAGTGTCACTTCTGTGGAGACATAACCAAGAAACACACAGCCCCGGTCATCTACAGGAACCAGAAATGGTTCATTGTAGCGAATGATTTTCCCTATCATGGTAGTACCCATCACTACCTCATCGTACCAACGTCTCACATTACCAGACTGACCGATCTATCGCCAGATGACCAGTTGAACCTCTTTGACGCAATCGGTTGGCTTGAAAAAGAGCTCGATGTCAAAGGTTTCTCTGTCTTTGCAAGATCTGGTGATATGGCCTTAACAGGAGCCACCCTGGATCACCTACACTTTCACTTTCTTGTCGGCGAGAGAAAGACAGAGAACACAGAGTGGCTCATGGTCACTCTCGGCTACAAGAAAAAGTAGAGTGAACGATCAAACCCCGGGCCCGCTTACGCGGACTCGGGGTTTTGTACTACTTGGATGATCTCCACTCCATTTGAACGCAAAACTTCCTGCGCGTTCAAAACAGAGTATCCATCACGAAAGAACACTTGCTCCACACCTGCGAAAACAATCTCGCGAGCGCAGTCTTCACAGGGAAACGTCGTCACGTAGAGAGATGATCCCTGAAGAGGTAGTCCTCGTCTCGCACACAAAGCAATAACCGCTCGCTCAGCATGCAGAGCACAATACTTCCCCTTCTGTCCAGCATCCACGTTGAGACGCGGATCACCAAACACGTAAGTCTCATACTCGTTCGGCAGGTGTGTGTTGTGCGCTATAGCCAGAGTTTCACCTCCAGCACCAACCACAACAGCTCCGATCTGACGCCACCAATCTGGACTCTTTGCGGACTCCGCGGTTGCCCACTTCATCCTCCATTTGTCCAAATCTGAGGAACTGATCGATACACCAGAGATGATCGGTTGCTTACTCTCCACAGCCTTCATGTCCCACCTGGCCCAAATCATGTCGTACTCAACCTTCACATGATTAGGACGAAGGTACTTTTCCGACAGAAGATGCGACACGTCTTCATCTGGCAAAACCCACGGACTCCAAGACAGTGAGCGCATCTCAGGGTAGAAGATGCCGACATTTCGAACGAGTTTTGTTTCTCGAACGAATTGTTGGACCATCTCTGTCGGCAGAGCCGACATGTTACGAGACAATCTCGGCAACAGACTCTCCGCCATCTCTTGCGAGATGAGGTAGAGGTCCCCTGGCTTCCTCACCTTGAACCAGTCGATGTGTCTCTGGTTCAAGGTTGGAATGTACGCGATGAGACTACTACTCATCCCCTTCTCCTTTGAGTGACTCCTGCATTAGATCCACGATTTCAGCAGAAAAGATTTCGAGTTTCCCCTTAACCTTATCTGCCAGCTCCCTTGCTCCGTCAATCTTCAGGCGACGAAGCTTCGCTGTGGTGGAGGTTGCAGCCTTGGCTTCCAAGTGCTTGATTTCTCCACAGAACTCCTGCAGAGCCTCGCTGTCCTGGTCCGTGAACGACCTAGTCGTTTTTGACATAACCAGAACGTCAGGCCGAACCAACTTGATGAGATCGTACATGTGCTGACCCTCGTCACGTCTTGCAATGATGTGAACAAAAGACAGCATTGCCAACACTTCGATCCTCTGGTCGAAAGTGTCGAACGGTCGATCTGGACCCTTCATGGACCGAGTCAGCTCATCCGAGTCGACACCAACGATAAGAACATCACCACAGCTACTCGCTTCTGCCAAGTACCTACCATGACCGACATGGAACATGTCGTAGACACCTTGTGTGAGGGCGATCGTGAAACCGCTCTCTTTCAGGAGCCTAACAGCGACCTCCAGATCGTCATAACTCTGGATGTACTTGTCTTGGACGCTGTGTCTTGCCCCGAGAATCGTCTTAACATTAGGCATTTCTGCCCTCCTTTTTTGGAATACGTGAGAAGAACTTCTGGTTTAGTAGTATCACAATAAACAAAAAAAGATACTTTACTAAAGTATCTTTTTTTGTTTTAAATTAAATTCAAATCTACTTCACGTACCCTCCTTACAGGAGCAGTACACCTTTCGTATTTTGACTACAAAATACTCAAGGTTCGTTGATGTTGCCTATTTCACGTCCACCCCCATGCTTCGAGCTGTACCTGCAATAATTTTCATCGCGGCCTCAACATCATTAGCGTTTAGATCTGGCATTTTCTTTTCTGCGATTTCTTTAAGTTGTGCTTTTGTTATGCTTCCAATTTTTGAAACTGCATTTTTCCCAGAACCTTTTTCTTTACCAAGTGCCTTTAAGATAAGATTTGATGCTGGAGGAGTTTTTAACACAAAAGAGAATGTCCTGTCCTCGTAAACTGATATATCTACAGGCACAACATCCCCAACCATCTTTGCTGTGGCGTCATTGAACTGTTTTACGAACTCACCTATGTTTATACCAGCCTGACCTAGAGCAGGACCTACTGGAGGAGCTGGAGTTGCTTTACCCGCAGCTATCACTAATTTAAGTTTTTTTGTTATTTTCTTTGCCATTTTGTTATTTTTACGTTAATTCCCGAGAAGCGCGAGATGACCTAATATACAATAATTCCTTAAAAAATTCAAATTTCTCAGCATTCCAAGACTTTCAAATCTAGATGAAATCCGACGTGAGAGTTTGAAAATTCGAGGAGCCTTACTGTCGTAAGGTGACGAGCATTTTCAAACTGGGAACGAGGAGTTCGCCAGATTTGAAAGTCTCTGAACTAGATTTTCTTTACTTGAAGAAAATCTAGTTCCACTGGCGTCTCTCTACCGAACATAGCTACTAGGACTTTAACCTTGCCCCTTTCTTCATCAACTTCGTTCACCTTACCATCAAGATCCTTAAATGGACCATCAACAATAGTAACAGCATCGTTCAAAGATAAATCTATTTTATGTCTAACTGTGTGAGCGTCCATACGTCGGAACAAGTCCTCTGCTTCTTTTGGATCTATTGGTACAGGATAAATTCCAGAACCAACAAAACCAGTTACACGAGGAGTGTTTCTAACAACAAACCATGAGTCTTCGGTAACTATCATGTCTACAAGAATGTATCCAGGATATATTTTTTCTTCCTCCTCTACTCTTTTACCACCCTTTATTTTAATTTTCTTTTCTGTTGGAACAATAACATTAAATATTTTGTCCTCCATACCTAGAGATTCTATGCGCTGTTTTAGATTACGCATAACTGCGTTTTCATATCCAGCATAAGTATGAACCACATACCAATTTCTTGTACTGTTTGTTTGTTGTTTTGACATAATAGATTAGATAACAAATTTTTCTAGAATTAGTCCAAAGAGATAATCAAAGAAACCAAGAAAGAATGAAACAAAAACTGAAATCAAAACTACAACTATAGTAAAAACTATCGTTTGATTACGAGTAGGCCAACTAACATGTTTTAATTCTCCTTGTGTATCTTTTAGATAAGTAATTAAGCTCATATTTTTGTGTTAAAGAGAGTTTTTAGAATATTTGCTCTCCTATTAAAAAACCCCGTCTGGGGAGTCAGAGATAATAATACTCTCTATCTCCCCATAAGTCAATAGTCTATTATACAGCCTATACTAAAGGTTTTATTTTACTTCGTAGGTAATCGTTACATTAGCTACTGTTTTATTTTCTCCCATTGGAACTTCTGGAGTGACCGTTGCTCTAACTTCTCCTGCACCTTTTACACTGCTCATTGAATCCATCGCGTAATACATAGGTCCTGGATAATCACTTGAATCGTTATAACTTACTATTTTAACTAATTTAATATCTAGAGCTTTTGAAAGTTTCTTTGCTTTTTCTTTTGCATTCTTAATAGCTATCTCTCTTGCCTCTGCTTTTACAGCCTCCAAATCATCTACCACAAAATCAAGACCGCTTATGTTTGTAGCACCAAGTTCACCCACTTTTACCAAAGCATCACCAGCTTTCTCTGTGTCGCGAACTTTCACTGAAATAGTTTGATTTACCTCATAACCAGTAAGAATACTTTTTCCTGGAGGACAATATACCGGCATACCCATATCATAAGAAGCTGAAGATGTCGGACAAGAAGCTTGTCTCCATTCATATTTTGGACCTGAATAATATCCGGCAGTCTTTACGTCTTTATCTTCTATTCCCATATCTTTCAAAGCGGCTAGAATAGCATTTGTTTTTTTACTTGATTTTTCCTGTGCCTCTTTTAGAGTTTTAGCTTCTTCGGTAACAGTGAAAGAGAAAGATCCTGTATCAGGAATTGAGAAAACTTCTCCTGTGCCTGAAACAGTGATAGTACTTGAAGGATATACTCCACCTCCTATGTATGCATATTCTTTAACTGCACTCAATGCTTTAACTCCTAGAAAAACTGCTAGCAATATAATTGTTGTTAGAAAAGCGTTAAAAAGCCTCTTTTTTTGAGTATTGTCTATGTTTTCAAATAGTTGGTGCATAATTTTTTTGGTTAACTGTTAATTATGTGGCTATTCTAACATAATCTATATTTTTTGTGCATCAATGAGGTTTTGGAACAAAGAGAAAACCGTGAGTGGTCCAACCCCTCCTGGTACAGGAGAAATGGCCGAAACCATGTCTTTTACATCATCAAACACCACATCCCCTCTTAAACCTCGATCAGTTTTATGTATACCAACATCTATCACCACTTGACCTTCTCTCACATAAGAAGAATCAACCATACCCATAACCCCACAAGCAACAATGAGGACATCAGCCGTTTTTGTTATATCTTTAATATTCTCGGTTTTTGAATGACATACTGTGACCGTTGCGTTCCTTTTTAAACAAGACTGTGATATCGGTCCACCAACCAAACTAGATCGTCCTATAACAACCACATGTTTCGATTCAATATTTATTTTGTAATAATCAAGCAGAGACATGACCCCTCTGGCCGTGGCTGGAACAAGGGCATTAATATTACCGCCGTAAAACATACCTCTCTGCACAAAACCCAAACCATCAACATCTTTTTTGTATTCTATTGAATTTAATATATTAGAAAGATTTAAATTTTTTGGAATTGGTAGTTGAACTATAATACCTCTGATTTCATTGTCCTTATTATCTTTATCAATAATATCTATCACTTCTTGTTCTTTTACATCAGACGATAATTTTTTGTGTTCCACAACAATACCCAGCTTTTCTCCAAAATTTTTCTTCTGTCTAATATAAACGTTAGATTCTTCATTATCACCTATTTGTAAAATAACTAGTTTTGGTTTTACAGGCAAAAGACCGATCTCCTCCATGAGTTGCTCCTTTAAAAAATCCCGAGTCTGTATTCCTGACAATAAAATCATGTTGATTTATTTGTTTATATAAAACTGAAATATTTTGATGGAAATGTATGATATCAGAATACCCAAAACCATACCCCCAACAACATCACTCACCCAATGTACACCTAAATAGATTCGACTACCAGCAACCAGGAAAATACTGAGAACGCAAAGAAAATTAAACATTTTACGTCTCATACCACCTAGATAGTCATCAAATATATATATGAGCATTATAAAAAACAATGTGGCTGCTGTGGCGTGATAACTTGGAAAGCTCTGCCCCAAAACAGAAACTACTCCCATCGCAGGTCGACTGACATCAAAAAATATTTTCAAAAAATAAGAGGAGGCGGCCCCCACAAAAAGAACCACAACAAACAGTAAACTATATTTGGCGTTTCTCACAAAATAAATTAAAACGGATACACACAAAACAATAATCATAAAACGAAGGAAACTCCACACATCCGTCACATCAAAAATACTCGTAACAAAATACATAAAATCCGTCATACCTGGGGTACGATTTAATACAAAATAGTTTTGTACAAAAGTGTCAATAAAATTCATGAGTTTTATTTTTCCCACCTAGCAAAAATGCCACAATTCAACAACCTATTGGTTGACGACTCTTTAATAGCCAGTTCTCCACAAGTGACCTCACCTTCTAAATCCTTTGTTATACTCTCTAGCACTTGTTTATAAGTAACACTAGAATATCCAGAAGAATACCCGTTCAATACTATAGCGAGTGGGTTAGGTGAAAGTATTTGTTTTATTCTACCTAAGAGAGGCAACAAATCCTCTTCTATCTTCCAAACCTCTTTTTTTACACCCTTACCATAAACAGGAGGATCAAGCAGAACAACGTCATACTTTACTCCTCTTTTTATTTCTCTCTCTACAAACTTCCTAACATCATCAACTATAAATCTAATTTTTGTACCTCCCAATCCAGACGACTTCATATTTGTGTTGGCCAAATCTACTGCAAATTTTGATGAGTCTACATGACAGACCTCGGCCCCCGCTTTAGCGCAAGCTAAACTTGCTCCACCTGTGTATCCAAAAAGATTTAGTACTTGTATTTTATTACTTTCTGCCTTTAACTTTCTTTCTTTAATTTTTTCTCTTAACCACCTCCACTGTGCACTTTGTTCTGGAAAAACTCCTAAATGCTTTGATGGTAAAAGCTGTAACTCAAAAACCAAACCTTCTAAAGAAATACTCCAGGAGTCTTTATTCGTGTTTGATTTTTTCCAATTACCAGATGTTCCAATTCTAGTAAAAGTTGCATCGGTCTTTCTCCACTCCTCTTCTCCTAGCGACTTTTCCCAAATAGCTTGTAAATCAGGTCGACGAAGAACGATCTTGCCATATCTTTCAAGTTTTTCTCCTCCTCCACTATCTAAAAGCTCGTAGTCGGACGATTTTTCTGTAAGTAGAATATCAAACATATAAAAAGTATAACCTTTCAGCGAATTTAATCCAAATTATTGAAAATCTATTTCAAACGGATACATTCCCATGCCACAGGTGCCTTTCAAAATTCCTACGGATGGACTACCTAGAGATATTTCTGTAACTCCAGACAATGCCAGATTTTTTGAAAGATCCATACTAGGAATTCTGACTATAGATGAGCAATCAAATGTCCCGTTAGTATTAACACGAAGAACAGTAGACACTCCTGCTTTTGCCATACTTTTTCTAGGAGAATACCCAGCTTTAGCGGTCAAATCTATGAACTGGGTTCCGTCTATCATTGTTACATTATTAACCGATAAAACTTCTTCCTGTGTAGAATTTTTACTCAAAATAATAACCCCAACTATGAGAGACAAAGAAATAAGAATTGAGATTAAAATGGATTTCATATTTTTTTATTAAAAATGAAAAATTGCAGGTAATAATCCCATAACCACCAAACTATTAAGTAAATTAAAAATAGCAAAAACAATAACTATAATGCCGGCTGATTTAAAGAAAACTCCAGATTTTGAATTGGTAGTAGCACCTAAAGAACTAAAACTAATTAGAGCAAGAGCAGGAAGTGTACCCAAGGCAAAAACAAACATAGTCAAACCTCCCTCCAAAAATGTTCCAGTTGAAAGAGTATAAATCTGCATGGATTGAGTAAAACCACAAGGCAAGAAAAAAGTTACAACCCCAACCAAAAAAGGTGTTATTTTATGATTCCACCGAGAAACACCCAAAACATGATTAGAAATAAATTTAGGCATTGATGGCTGTAGTTTTTTTGTAAAATCAAAAACTCCTAAAAGATTTATTCCAAGCACAAGCATGACTAAACCAATTATTAAACTCAAAACGGAGGATGCTGTACTACTCAAAGTAAAAGCTGAACCAATAACACCTATTACCCCACCAAAAACAAAAAAAGAAATCATGCGACCAAAGTGAAAAAATAGCTGAGGTTTTATTTTATCCCCCTCTTTTGCAAAAGTTGCGGACATCGATAGGACAAGACCTCCAACG
The DNA here is from genome assembly GCA_964507615.1 of uncultured Candidatus Saccharibacteria bacterium. Taxonomy (GTDB): domain Bacteria; phylum Patescibacteriota; class Minisyncoccia; order Phycocordibacterales; family DATDWN01; genus C7867-006. The sequence continues at coordinate 11,199 of CAZDPS010000011.1, forward strand.
ACTGCAGCACAAGAAGATATTGAGGCAACCAACCCTAATACAAAAGCCGTACTGAAATTTATATTGCTAGAATCTACAGCACTAACTAATCCGGTTTTTTGTAGTAACAAAAAAATAACCACAAAAGCCAGAGCCACAGGTATAGCCACTTTAAAATCTGACCAGTTTTTGGCTTCCTGTTTTTTTTCTGTGAAAAATGAATATCCTCGATCAATGAACATAGCCGAGAAATCTTTTGCTAGTTCTTCTTGGGGTACACCTTCAAAATCTCCTGTTACTTCTACGGTGCTCTTACTGACATCCACTATAGCTCTAGTAACATAAGACAGGTCTGAAAGTTCCTGCTGTATAAATAATGCACACGATTTGCAGTGCATTCCTTTAATATAAAATTTGTATGTAACCCCACTTTGCATAATGTGAATTATATCAATTAAAAAATTTAAAAAGAAACCCGCCGGCAAGGAACACCTCACCGACGGGTCCACACCCTCGCGTTCCGCCCCCACTTCTAGTGAGGGCTATCTACTGCAACCCTCATCGCAGTGAGCCACGGCTGGAATCATCCAGTGCTTCATAAAAGAACTCCTTTCTCCTGGGAAATTGGTTTCACCTGCCCAGGGAAAGAATTTTGAATCCTTTCTCTGGGTACGTAAATTATTTTCTCTTTAATTTATAAACTTTCAATATCTCCTCTGTCGCCTTTTTCTCTTTACCTTTTCCTTCTTTAATTTGATCTACCAAACAAGTACTCAAGTGATCTTCCATAAGAGCATCCTCCACGGAAGACAGAGCTTTTTTGACGGCTGATGTTTGAGTAATAATATCTATACAGTAAGTATTTTCCTCCAACATTTCTTGAAGCCCCCTAACCTGACCCTCTATTATTTTCAGACGAAGTACCAGTTTTTCCTTTGATAAACCCTGTTGTTTCATATATTGGGTATGTTATACCCCCCCAGGGGTATAAGTCAAGTGTGGATAAATATATACAACAAAACCCGCTTTCACGGGTTTTGTTTTTTTGGGTGGCTATCCGGGGTCGAACCGGAGATAAAAGCTCCACAAGCTTCTGTGTTACCGCTACACCATAGCCACCATCTACTCCAACAAAAACCTACTTATAACTTGGAGGTGTCTCTACAATACCAGACAAGTGGTTAGAAAGTCTAGCAAGGGCATAGAGAACACTGGACAAGCGATTTAAGTACTTTTTTGTGTTATCCCCAATAGGTCTCTGCCCCTCTTCCAAAACCCTCACCACTCTCCTTTCGGCCCTACGTGCTATTGTTCGTGCAACATCAAAAGTAGCACCTAACTCTGTTCCTCCAGAAATAAAAAATGTTTTAATAGGAGGCATTGTTGTCTCTATCTCATTTATTAGTTTCTCAAGTTCTAAAACTTTTTTTTCTCCTACTTTTTTATCAGCTCCGGCAAGTTCTGCCTGGATAATGAAAAGTGTTTCTTGAATTCCATGAACTATCTCGCTAATATTTTGGTCATTAAAAATAAAATTCTTTTCTGTAGATTTTATTTTACAAATTCCTAAAAAAGAATTTATTTCATCCATAGCCCCCAGTGCCTCAGCGATGGCAGAGCTTTTTGAAATTCTCTGGTCACAACCAAATGTTTTGGTTGTGCCATCATCCCCCTTCTTTGTATAAAGCATTTACTGATTATATCAGATCAGATTTTTTATTAAAAAAATCACCAGGGGGACGAATCCCCCCGGCAACCTTGTGCGCACCACTAACGAACAATCTGTAGAGGTACGGTGGGGTCACTTAACCCCTTCTTGCCATCAAAACTAACAGCAGTCACCCTGATCTCATAGACGCCGAGAGGCATCATGTACAGATATGGCTGGTTGGAGAAGTCGTAACGAATCCTCCCGTCAGTCTGGATGTTCGGCTTGCCAAAACTCCAGGCTATCACAGGACTTGACGCTCCTAGAGCGTAAAAGCCCATCTGGTAGAAAGTTACTGATGGCACACCGTTGATCAGGACGTTATGCTCAGGCGAAGGTATGAAATCAATCGCCTTTGGGTTCACCGGCATACCGCCTGGTGGTGGTTCATAGTTCGAAACCGCGTTTGCAACAAAAATCGTCACAGACCCGGTAGTTAGACTACCGTTGGTACCACGAGCGATGAAAGTCACCACATGGCTTCCATTCACAAGCTTCGTAGTGTCCAGGTCGAAGAAATATGGCGCCGCCACAATCTCCGGCCCTTGATTGACACCGTCCACTTGAAACTGAACAGCAGCCACTTTTGTGACATCCGCAACACTGATCGCAACGGTTGTTCTGTTGGACACCACTTGTCCCGACGCAACAGATGTTATTGCCATCGTGGGGACTGTGTAGTCTGGCACCACTGCCGTAAGACGACTGCTCGGAATCGGCCTCTCAAAGAGACCAGTCGCAAGTTGCCACCCAACCGCAAGGTGATTGACCTTGTCGGTATCCTTCTCCACCTGGATTGCTTGGAGAAAGTAAGTCGCTCCCTTGACCAGTGGTATCTTGGCCGATTTCTGACCAGCATACTTAGTCCACTCAGTGATCTTCACCGGTGTAGACAAAGTCACACTACCGAGAAGCCCCATCCCCGCGGTGAGCTTTGAGAAGTTGGTTGTGGTGTTTATCCACACCCCCGACTCTCCACTCGCTGTGAAGAAAAATGGGTAGTTCCCTGTTACAGGAACATTGAGTTGTGTAGTGTACCGGGCCGTGAACGGCCCTTGCACGTTCACAGAAGAGAACTTGCCGGTGGTTAGTGTTTCGATCGTTGTTGGTTCTCCGAGGAGATTTGGGTTTACGATAAGATCCCCGGGGTTAACCAGGGTCTTACCGACCCAGATTTCCCGGACAACTCCCTGGGCGTAGACTTCCAGCCCAAGCAACGAGAACAGCATAAACAACACAGCAAGTCTCTTCATGTCTCACCTCTTTCAAAAATCCGACAGATCACGGATCGTGTCTGTTTCTGCCCGAAAAGTAACATAATGTATCGTAATAGTCAAATAAAATCTCCACTGTTGTGACAATTTTATTTCTGGTGCGCGAGACAGGACTTGCACCTGCACACCTTACGGCGCTACCACCTCATGGTAGTGCGTCTGCTAATTTCGCCACTCGCGCATATTCAACCAATGAAGTATATGAGAATTTAAGCTTTTTTTCAATGTCAAAAAACACCCCGAGTGGGGTGATTTTTGTTTTTATTATTCTGCTGGAGTCTCTACCACTACTTCCTCTATCACCTCTTCTGCACTTGGGGTATTGTCAGGTAAAGAACGAATGTTTCTCATCTGTCGACGAATCTCTTTGGCTGCCTTATCACGTATATGATAAAGTTTTGCTCGTCTTACCTTTGATCTCTTCAGAGTCTCAATAGAATCTATCATTGGAGAGTATAGCGGGAATATCTTCTCAACACCTACACCTGAAGCCACTCTTCTAACTGTAAACGTAGCGCCAGCTTCCTTACCATGCTTAACAGCAATAATAAGACCTTCGAAGGCCTGAAGTCTGGTTTTATCTTTTTCTCTAATTTTCTGCCAAACACGAACAGTGTCACCTGATTTTATATCAAGTGCTTTTCTATCGGCCACCTTTACTGGAGATTGTATTTTCTCTGTTTTTGTTTCTGCCATAATAGAAGCAATCTACCACAGGACTAATGGTTTTGCAACAAATCCAGAGCACGAGTGAAATCTTGTGGGTATGGAGCAGTCACCTCCCTCTCTACCCCGAGAGTATCCGCAAAACCAATCTTGTATGAATGCAGAGCTTGTCTATTGAAACCTAGGGTATTTTTGTGCTTTGGGGCGTATAGAGAATCCGCTACAAGTGGGTAGCTTATAGCTTTGAAATGCACTCTTATTTGATGCGTTCTACCTGTTCTTGGACTAACTTCTACAAATGAATACCCCAGGCCCCGCAGTAAAACCTTGTAATCCGTTACTGCCTCTCTCATCTCACCTCTCGCACCCCTTTGGGCTGACCACATACGAAAATCTTTTGAACTTCTACCAATAGGTCGGTCTATTGTGCCTTTTTCTGTTTTCATTTCTCCTACCACAAAAGCGTGATATGTTTTTTTAATTTCATGATTCTGAAATTGTTTTTTTAGCGACTCAAAAGATTCATTGGTTTTAGCGATGAGCATAACACCAGATGTTTCTCTATCGAGTCTATGAACTATTCCTGGTCTCGGTATCACCTCACCATCTGAATTTCTGCCTGGTTCACCAACATTTTTTATCTCTGGATGTTTTTGGAGGACCCAATCAACCAAAGTTTCTTCTTTTGTTTTCCCGTCACTATGCACGACGAGACCCGCCGGTTTATTTACCGCCAACACATCTTTATCTTCATATAAAATAGTAGGTACCATATTATTTACCCATACGACGATCCCTGTTTGAATATTCCTCTACGATTTGCAGAAACTCCTCCCTAGAAAAATCCGGCCATAAAGTTTTTGTAAAAAATAACTCGCTGTATACTCCTTGCCATGGCAGAAAACCGGATAACCTCATTTCCCCCGACGTACGTATAATGATATCTGGATCTGGCATAGGAAAAGTATCTAGATGTTTTGCAAAATAATCTTCTGTTACATCTTCTATTTTGGGATTATCTAAAATAATTTTTTTTACCACAGATAATATTTCCTGCCTACCACCATAATTCAATGCAAAATAAACATGAGGTCCCTTATTGTTTGCTGTTTTTTCTTTAGCCTCTATCAAGATTTTCTGTAAATCAGGAGAAAATCGTGATAAATCTCCAGCATAGTGCAAAACCCCGCCTTCTTTATTAAAATAGTCCAGTTCGTTTTTTAAAAACTCCGCAATCAAACCAATAAGATAAGAAACTTCTTCGGGAGAACGTTTCCAGTTTTCAGTTGAAAATGTATAAAAAATTATATGCTTAACACCAACATCTTTGGCAAATCTAACCACTTTTTTTAGTGTTTCCCCACCAGCATGGTGTCCTTTTAGAGCAGGCATCCCTTTCTCTCTGGCCCATCGACGATTTCCATCCATAATAATGCCCACGCAATTAGGGATCTTCATTTCTGTATTCATTTTGTCAATAATATAACATTATTTATCTTTTTCCTAGACACAACTTGAAGTAAAACCTGTTTTCCTATAGACTGTACACATCGCGCGATTAGCTCAGTTGGTAGAGCAACCCGTTTACACCGGGAAGGTCATAGGTTCGAGTCCTGTATCGCGCACCAAAAAATTCGCCTTTAGGCGATTTTTTGATGCGCGATAAGAAAACCATGTTATGGTTTTCGTCGGGACTCGAAGCCCGATTGCGATATTTTGTGAGTTTTCGAAACAAAATATCCAATTGGGGTACTGGTCGTGTAACGACCGAGTTACTGTATCGCGCACAAAGACGGAGTCTTGTGCCAGGACTCGAACAGATTAGCGGTCTACGCTTGCACCAGCAAGTGTCGCTAATCTGCGTTTTAAATTTTGATTTTTGACGAAAAATCAAAATTTAAAAAGAGATTCCTGTATGGTGCATCAAGAAAAGAGGTACTGGTCCTGTAACGACCGAGTTCCTGTATCTTATTTTCCTTATTTCAATTTTATGCTAGTCTGTTGGTATTGCTCTCGTAGTTCAATGGATAGAACAGAGCTCTTCTAAGGCTTTGATGTAGGTTCGATTCCTGCCGAGAGCACAATTTAAAATAACCGCCAAAAGCGGTTATTTTAAATTGTGCTCTCGAACAAAACGAAGTTTTGTGAGCAGGAATCGAAGGGATTTCCGGTTTACACGAGCAGTAGCTTGTGTCGGAAATCCCCGTTTCCACTTTTGATTTTTGACGAAAAATCAAAAGTGGAAAAGATTACCCTGCCGAAAATCGAAGCCCAATTGCGATATTTTGTGAGCGAAACGAAACAAAATATCCAATTGGGATACTGACCGTGTAACGGTCGATATCCTGCTAAAAGTTTACCTCACTCCTCTCTACAACGAAGGATCATCAGTCTCCACTCCATTAATTCTTAGAATAGTTGTTGAAGCTTCTCTAGCATCAATATCGTCTACTATTTTTTTTAAGAGTGCCTTATTTATTCTAACCTCACTGAATCCTCCAACTTCTTTTACGGTAAAAAGCTGATCGTTTTTTATTTTGTAGAAAACATAATATCCAAATAAACCAATCATACAAAAAATTATTGCGCTAATAATTACTATAACAGACCAATCCGATGATGGCTCCACTCCACGTCTTTTATAATTCTCCTCTCGCGTAACGATTTTTTTATAGAATAATTTTAATTTTGAGAAAAAATCTTTCATGTTATTTGTATTTTAAAACACTTATTTCAAAAACGCCTTGCCAGACACTAGTTTTTATAACTTTTTTATTGGTCAAAACCACATCTGCTAGAGTATTGGATAAACCAAAACTATCTATCTTCAATTTAAGTGACAAAGACTCAAGTCTAGATAAGAATAAATAATTATCCTCCCAAGAACCTTTTGTTTTTGCTTTTATTTTTAAAACATCAATGGATTCAGAGATAATTGTGGCATCATTGCTAAACACTATAGAATCTATCTCTATAGACAATCCACTTTCCTTTGCCATAATCTCCAAACTTTCAATAAACTCAACCTCCCCTTCTTTGGGAACAATTGTGTCATTTACATGATTTATATCCAGCACCAAACCATCTACTATTTTTTGTGTGGAGATAAGATACTCTTGTTTTGAATCCTGGAAAGACAAATCTCTCAAAAGAGTTTGGTATGTTTCATCTCTAAATCTAACTTCTTTATAAATAAAATAGTACGATACAAAAATTGCCAAGATGAGAATGCCGAGCACTATTAATATTTTTTTTAATTTTTGAACACTATACATATTTTTATAATGCAATTCCTATTAACAATGAAAAATCTATATTTTTGTCCTTAGTTAGATTAGATATTGGTAAATCTACTTCGCCAAGAAGACTTGATTCTTCTAAATCTTTCACAAAATTAACCAGGGAATCACGTGTATCACTGGTACCCTTAAGAGTGACCTTGGCTGTTTTTTCATCAGACACTTCATACATCAACTCCCTGATAGTAATATTTTCATTTTTTCTAGACAGAATATCGTCCACAACAGGCACACCTTTGGGATACTCTAGTTTGGAGTTTATTATTTCTAACTTTTTGTTTATTAATCTTATCTGATCATTAATTGTGTCTACTTTTAAATCCAACGTTGCTTTGTTGGCTTTCTCCGATTGTAAAACTATTTCTTGTTCTTTATTTAAAGACACAAACCAAGTTGGTGATAAAAATATTAAAAAAAATATTTGAATTAAAAAAACAAAAACAAAAATAACAATAAACAACCTGAGATAATACTCCGACCTGACCTTCTCTTTTAAACTGCTTGGAAGTAAATTAAACATATTATTCTTGAATTAATACAACCGCAGGAAGAGCCAATCCGATTGCTGTAACATAACGCAAAGATTCTTCAAATGATATCCCGGGAACATTTTTATTTACATCAAAAGCATTGACCCATACATTTCCTAAAACTGTCGGGGTATGGTTGTGCGTAGACAAATAAGAAACAACGTCATCGCCAAAACCGTCGCCACAAACAATAATTTTATTTATTTTTTTACCTGGCTTACCGACATTTTGTTTTAATGTGTGCCAATACATATATAGTTTATTTATCTCGTGAGAAAGGAAGTCTGGACTCTTTGAAACCTCTCCTTTCATAGGAACGGTTGAAGTAAAATGCACTAATCTATCTACAGCAACATATAAACCAACTTTCTCTAGCCCAAAATTTACAACAAGAACTGCACCCAAATCTTTTTGAGTTTCTCTGGGTATTAAAGCACGAACAACTGCCTGAGATTCTATCTCTAAAGAAAGTAGTGGTAACTCAACTTTTTGAAAAATATCAACGTACAAATCAATAAGACTAACTGGAAGATTAGAAACAGCAACTATAAAATAGTCTGGTTGACTGATATCTATCAACTTATAATCAAACAAAAGTTCATTTGGAGGAACAGGTACATTTTCTTCTATTTTTGATTCTATAGCGCTCCTAAGTTCTTTTTGCTTAACCCTGGGAATCTTGGCGGTAAATAAATAAGCCTTTTCCTCTGGTAGAGAAACTTTAACATAGCCCAGTTTAAGTTCTTTTTTTAGAGCCCTTAATATCTCTATTAGAGCATCTTTGTCATATATCTGACCGGATACAACAACACCAGCAGGAATGGTTTTTTCTACATGCTTTTCAATGTACAAAGAATTATTTTTTGAACCAAACTGAACACAATGAATAGAAGAATCAGAAATTGCCAAACCTGCATAAGGAATATCTAAAAACTTTGGGGTTGGAAAAAAATTAGATATATTTTTAAAAATCATTACCTAAATTATATCATAATTTAAATAATTCAATACTTTTTTAGTGCGTCATACTTCCTGAAGGAACATCCTTTGAAACCTCTAATAGAGAAAAGAAATTATGACCACTCACTGCCAGAATCATTCCCTGACTTTCAATATTTTTTATAATCCTAGGTTCCAAATTTGTAGCGAAAGCGCATTTTTTTCCAACTAAATCTTCGGTTGTTGGAAAATGTGTGGCTATACCAGAAACTATCTGCCGTGGATTTTCTTCACCAAAATCAACAGAAAGTTTTAATAATTTGTCTGTGTCCTCTATTTTTTCTGCAGACAAAATATGTCCTATTTTTATTTCTATTTTTTTGAAATCATCTATTGATATTGTCATTTGAATATTTAATTTTTATTATTTTTTAAATCCAAAAAACTTTTTAATATTATAGCGGCAGCTGAGGCATCGTGCATATCATTTTTTCCTTGCAACCTCTCTGCCTCTTGGGAAGTCAAAAACTCTGGATGCATATGTACCGACAAACCAATTTCCTTTTTTAACTTTTCCACAAAAGGAATTATCTCTTCCATGATTTTGTTATTTTTTTGAGAAAAATCTCTAGACTCCCCTACAACAATCTCACTTATATCATTTTCTTTACACAAAGCAATTATATCTTCTACTATATCTGTAGAATTTTCAATAACACTCAAAGGAAAGGCGAAGCTACCGGTCTCATCAGAAATAGCTAAACCAACACGTTTTGAACCAAAATCAATACCTAAATATCTCATATAGACAGTGTATAACAAAAATTGTCATATAACAAAAAATTTGATAGAATATAGACTATGGAAACAATATCAAAGTTACTTGCACAACCACAAGTTGAAGCATGGGTTAATGTAGTCCCATGGGTTTTGGTTGTATTAATAGCTTGGTCTCTAGTTTGGAAGGGTTTGGCACTATGGAAAGCAGCTCGTCTAGGAAGCAAACCTTGGTTTGTTATTTTGCTTATCGTTAACACTCTAGGTTTGTTAGAAATTATCTATTTTTTCTTTGTCGGAAAAAAAGATAACAACCTGATGTAATAAAAATTTGAATTAATAAAAACAAAAACCGCTCTGGCTCAATCTGAGCGGTTTTTTGTTTTTTTAAAAAGTTGAAAATATTGCTGAAATATGTCAGTATTGCACAAGCACCACAAACACGGAGGAGTCGCATAGTTGGTCTAGTGCGCCCGTCTTGAAAACGGGTACGCCGCAAGGTGTCGAGAGTTCGAATCTCTCCTCCTCCGCAGATTGAAACTTCCGAATCCGAAAGGTGGAAGATGCCCCGCGCCGTCGG
>CAZDPS010000012.1:0-20897 GCA_964507615.1 uncultured Candidatus Saccharibacteria bacterium
TTATATTTATTTTCATAAATAAAAATTAGCCTAATATGGGTATATTATATCATATCGCTCAGCTAAACAGTTGATAGTCTACAGATAAAAAAGAAATCCCCTTTAAATACTTCACATTTTGAACACAAAGTTCTACTCTAGAAACAGAAGGGAGGTACCTACGGCGAAAAGAAAACGGCGGTATTCCAAATGGGGCGTCCGAAGCCTCAATATCCATCACCGAGAGCCTCTTAGTCTTGGTGGTAAAGACGAACCAGGAAACAGAATCCGTGTGCCCAGAGGCAAACATCGCGCTTGGCACACACTCTTTGACAACTTCCCGCCCCGACAAGTTTTTAACGAGTTCGAGCATTTTTACTACATCTTCGGCCCTGGGCGGCTAGAAGTAGAATCGTACGGGCTTCCATCTTGGAAATGGAACCGGCGGAGGCCGAAGGCAAAACTTGAACGGGCCTGGAGGTGTTTGTTCAGGAACAAGTCTCTGGATCAGATCCTAAAAGACATCAACAATATCTGGATCGATCCTCGGTATGAAATAAGAACACGAGTGGTGGAGGATCTTCCTGAGCTGTACATAATCTGCAAACGCAGATAGGCTCTAGGAAACAAGAAAGATGTCATGGGCAGACCAAGCTAGTCTGCCCTGTCTTTTTTGTTTTTTATAGAATTTTATAGATTATTGCTAATTGGAATTATTTTGATAGAATGGTTATGTTTTAAAGACATTCCGCGGTGGCGCAGCGGTAGCGCAGTCGCCTGTTAAGCGATTGGTCGTAGGTTCGAATCCTACCCGCGGAGCATAGTAGAAAAAACAGGGTCTTTTGGCTCTGTTTTTTCATTTGAGCCTTGTGGTACTTGATACTTTTTAGGTTCGAACTCTTCATTTAGAGATTTCATCTCATCGAAGCCCTTGAATAGAGCTTGTATCGGTTTTGGGAAGTAAATACTAAGTTTTTCATCATCCCACACTATGTTCGAACCAAGTCTTGTAAGTATCGCTCGCTTGGATTGAATTTGGTCTTTTGTACTCATCACAGTTACAAACTCTTGAGCGAGGTCTACAATTTCATTTGCACGCTTGGTCCAATCAAAGTCACTACGCTTCTCTTGTGGCTTATAGCGAGCTTCTAGGTCCGCAATATCAGACTTATATTCATCTTCACTAATGAGACCCTCAGCAAGCATCTCTCGTCTTCGCTTTTTCTTTGCTATAAAGTCTTCAGCTTCACTTTTAAGAATGTCTTCCTTGAATAGATTTTCATTTACCTCCTTGTCACGCATCTCTTTGATATTTCTCTTGCTCCAATCAGCAAGTTCCTTTGAGAAAGGCATATAATCAACAACCTCCTTGATTAGCTGTTCTAGGACCTTATTCTCATTGATTGATTTATACTCCTCACCACGCTTCTTCTTAGCGATATTGTAGTAGTAAGTGTAATCAAGGTACTTTGGGCTATCCATCTGTTCAATAGAAGTCTCACAATGCGGACAGTTTTCTTTATCTCGATATGCGAACTTCTTGCCACACTGACAAATGAGCTGAAACTTCATATCAGGACCAATATAGTTACCGTCTGGTGAAGTGATGAAGCCAGCAAAGACACACTCGTGTTTCTGAGTCTTTGGAATATTTCGCTTGGTCAAAATCATTTTGATTTTGTTATGTTCATCCTCTGTGATGATGCGAGGAAGATTTGCATCAAGTTCATATCTGTTACCGCCATAGAAGAAGAAACCAGCATAGATAGGGTCAACAAGTATTTCGTATATTCGTGAGAGCTGAATAAGCTGACCGCCAATCTTCTTATGCTTTACCGTGGTCAATTTAAGCTCGTTTACGGCATATTTATGAAGCTTTCCGGCTGACCATTCACCAGTAAGAAACATCTTGAGAAGCATCTGTATCTTAGGAAATCTCTCTTGGTCCACATACCACTTACGATTTCCTTTTTCTTCTGTCTTATCGTTCAAGAAACCAAGCGTAGCTACTCCGTGAGGAATACCTTTGAGAGCTTTGGTTTTCTGACCCTCTTTCACCATATCTCCTTTATCGTCACTGTCTTTCTTTGAGAAGATAAGCTCAAGAGCAATCATCATCTTGTCAGTAGACGAAGAGGTGTAACAGGTTGAGTTAGGAGTACGGATATACAGCAATTTCTTCTCATCCATCATAGAAATTACATATCCGGCATCTACAGGATTTCTTGATATACGATTAGCACGAATAACAAGAATTGCATTTGCTTTACCGGTCCTCAAAAGCTCCATCATTTCATTGAAACCCTCTCGACCAGTCTTAAATGCACTTTTACTTTCTGAAATCACCTTTACGATGTTCAGCTTATTTCTGTCAGCGTGTTCCTGTAGCTCTCTGATTTGCGTATCGAGAGATTGAACCTGCTTATCTTCACCCTCGCTTGATTTACGACAGTAAATTACATAGTTTAGTTTGCTTGTATCTAGGTTGTTATAGTTGTTCATATTGTTAACAAAAATGAGGTAACGACAATTACTTTAGTTGCTACACCAAGCGTTGTCATTACCTCGTTTTTATTCACAAAAACACTTTTCTGATAATCTTTACTGGTTGTGTTTTTATGGATGACCGCCTGGTGTAGCTCTTTTATTTTAACAAGAATTCAGTGTTTATAATAGTTACTTTTCTCTATTGAAAAGCTTAAGGAGATATTTTTTACGAAGCACCAATTCCTTAATCTTTTCATCAATCTCATCTAGTGTTTGATTTTCAAACCACTCAATTTCCACTTCATCCATATATTTACAACAAAAGTCTTGTTTATTATCTGATTTCATAATTAGTTATTTATTCTTTATTACTAATAATTATTTCTAGAGATAGGAAGACTCCACAGCCCCCTTACCCCCACACTTCGACCAGTGGGAATAAGAGGACAGAAGAGACCTAAAACTTTGGAAATTATTTCCGCCGATGAGGTTTCCTCCACCTTGTGATTTAATTGGCATCCAAGAGGTGGCTCACAAGTTAGCCCACCAACACTCTCAGCCTGAGTCATTACTGACTCAGAACACCACCTACTGCCATAGGTAGTGTTCTGAACTAGCAATTATTCTTCACTCTCAATTTCAATCCTTGGACCGTAATCTCAAGGTAAAAAAGACCTATTTGATTGAGGTCATCATCAGTCAAAGCACGCACAAAATCTTCGCCTTTATTCTTGCGAAGTATTTCTTTTAGTTCTGTTAGTGCTTTGGCTGATAACTGCATAAGGATTTGAGACTTCTTGTCTCTATCCTTATCTGCTGATTAATCAGCTATAACAAAAACAGCCTTATTTCAGGTTGTTTTTAGTATTCGTGGTTTTCGAAAAGCTGTCCTCCGGACCGATATTCATCCACTCTCAATTCACCTCCAAATCGAGCAATAAATACTGGTCTGTATATTCCATCTCTAATTTCAATAGGGTTCTTGTTTGTACCAAAAGCCTCACACAATACTTTCGATAGACCGCTTTTTAGCTTTTGATTGTTATTATCCTTTGAGTCAATAACAGATATGCTTTTATCTGTAGCATTGAAAAACAAACTCATAAAAAGACCTTTGACACCTCTGAGAATTTTCTCCTGCTTGCTTGTTCTGTGCTTTGGGAAGTTTAAATCATCCAAAGAGTATGTGCCTAGGTTTCTGTCATCCTGTATCACTTCGATATTCGCACCATCAAAAAGCATAGTAATATCTTCCCATCTAACAGGCTGTTTGAGTCCCTTTATAAGTCCTTTTGCTTTTTCTTCTTTTGATAGATTTTTCTGCAATAACTTCTTTATTTCTGATACTCTTCGAACAAAAAGATTATTCTCAGATTGTGGGAAAATACCCTCTACAATGTCAGCAATATGACCACCCTTGTTTGTATTCAAATAATCAGTAGATACATCTAGGAGAGCACCAGCCACAGCATCATCCTTGATATAGAAGTGACTTTTTATCTGAGCAAATTGATTTTCTTTTATATATCCAAGAGTTCTAAGCTGTTCTAATGCATTTAAAACCTTATCAAATCTATGTTTGAGAGGACCGTTTTCAGTCAAAAATATAGATGCATCATTGTGACCAGATTTTATGAAATCTCCAGCAAAAGAAATAAGGTCATCAATATCCTTGATGGTATTTTTTATTGCAATGTCGCTTGGTGTAGCATTTTTCATAAGCGGTCATATTTGTTTAGAGTAGTTGCTTTGCAAACTCATCACCAAAGAGAGTCTCTTCTCCGTTATTGTAGAAAGGCATACCCCATACAACATATTTCCGGTCTTCCCATAGTTGCTCAACCTTATGTTCTTTCTTGAGAGAGACAAGAAAATTCTGCTTCCAAGCATCTGTTTCTTTCAAATGATTTCCTTTAGGCTCGATAAACACTTGATAGTACACGCTTTTAGGCTTTGCTTTCTGATACAAGAAAAGCACATAGTCCGGTTCAAGAGGTCTTCCATCATCAAAGTTATATAGCTTGAAGAAGCGTTCGTTTCGAACTAGATACACCTCATCATATTTATCTTTGAGCTGGTGATATATCTTGTCGATATATTTTACAAAATGCTTTTCTTCAGAAGTACCAAAGCTATCATTGAACACATACCAAGACTTGTTGCTGAGGTCCAAGTAAATATTGGTCTCCTGTGCACTGTTGATTGATTTACCAAACTCCTTATCATCGCTCTCATTTTCAGCAAAAGTAAGGACCTTGTCAGAGATTTTATCTTTGACCATATACGGCTTGAATTCCTTGCTTCCTTTGTATTCCAGCTTTTCACTCGATATACCCTTAGAAATCCTCTCCAGGACCTGTAAAACGGCATCTAGAGCGTCATCAGGGCTTAAATTGTCCAGTTGGCTTGCTAGACCGGATACGGTCATTTTAATGCTCCCTAGATAGCTTTTGTCAGTTATAAAATCATCAATGCTCTCAAGGTTTGGGAAGTAGTTCTTAAGGTTTGAGAATGAGTAGAAATCGAGCTTATAGATAGCTTTTTTGACTACGGTTTTGTTCAAGTCCTTGATAGCAAAATCTCTTTCTTTTCGCTCAATACCTTTTTTTGATTGTTCATCGAAAAGACCACTTGATACATTGAAGCCGGTTCGGAGAGAGACAGGATGGACCGTATCTCTGATAGATGATGGTAATCCAAAAACATCCTCTCGTGTGTATTTTTCTTGCTCGTTGAGGAACAACATACCTGACTTATAGAACTTGGTGTCTTTGAACTCATCTTTGATGGTCAGATTTCTCTTCACGGTTTTATCTGCCACAATACCGGTCTTAACAAGAGCAGAATTAAGCTCCTGAATGTACTTAGGATTGTATGTGCTGTGATAATAAAGTTCTTCGCAAATCCTCATTTCATTATCTGCGTCATTATCAAATTTTCGCTTGGAAGCGTCATCGGTGTCATTGATTTTGAATGGACAATATCTTGCTCCACGACCAATAAGCTGAGCTTCTCTGATGGTGGTCTCTCCAGGCTTATTATTTTTAGCGTCACGAGTATCGTACAAGCGAACAATATCGAAAAGGTTCAAGACATCCCATCCCTCATTAAGTTTATCTACCGCAAAGACGGCTCGATATTCATTATCAGGAGCTTCGAGAGTATTGATAGCAAGTTGTTTCTCTTCACTTTCTTCTTTACTGTTTACTGAGATGGTTTTCTCAGCAGAAAAATCTTCTTTCAATTCGCTTACGAGGTTTTCAAGAGTAATCTTATTTGCATCAAAATAAGCAAACATTCGGACCAATACTTCATCCTTTGCCTTTGATTTAATATCAGCGAGTTTCTTTACGGTCAGTGACTCAGCACCTTTGGTGAACTCTTCTTGAAAGGCTTTGCTATCAGCAATAGTTTTTGATTTGAACAATAGGACTGGCTTGATAACCTGCTTATTCTTTTCAAATATTTTTCTTCGATATTGGCTCAATAGGATAGCTTGCAAGGCACGGTCAAAAAGGTCCGCATCCGCTTGAAGTACCTGCACATCTTTCGAGTACCCATCTATACGGAATTGCTTGAGAGGATAGTCAAAGATAAGTCTCTCAGCATACTTCTTTGCGATATTTGGATTATTGAAATCTACCGTAGCAGTAAACTCCAAAAGTACATTCTGAGGGTTTGCATTGAATATCTTATTGACCGTGCTTTCCCAAGAGATAATCTCTTCAGCTTCTTCCTTTGAAACTGAGCCATTGATAGTTACTTCACCAAACATACCAGTTCGAAGACCAGCTTTTGTCTCAACATTGATATGGTGAGCCTCGTCTGAAATGAGAGCGATTTTCTTATCCTGAAAATCATCAAAAGTAAGGCTGTTTTCTTGAGGATTATTTAGTCTCGTGTGGAGTCCCTGAATAGTAGAAAAAGCGATGTTAATGCTGTCATCATTAGTAACCTGAAAATTATCTACCTCTTTCAAATAAATCTTTTTGTCACCTTGAGTAATCCCTTTATCAAAAAGATACTTGATTGATGAGTCATTGAAAAAGTTATCTCGTGTTTTGTCGATAATATTCGTGCTGTTTACGAAGAAAAGAAAATTTCTATAACCTTGCTCATAGAGATAGAGGATAAGACCAGCCATCATCAGTGTCTTACCGCTACCAGTAGCCATATGGAAAAGGAGCTGATTCTTGCCAGGCTTACCCTCAAATGTTTCGGTCCAGTACTTTATGAAATATTGAAAAGCCCTCGTTTGATAAGGTCTAATTTGAAACTTCTGATTAAGATTTGTGGTGATTATTTCAGGGACCGGAGTAGCTTCTATACCACGCTTTCCAAATTCAGACTCAAGTATTTTATTGAGGGTCTTAATCTCGTCCATAGAATTTATTGTTTAATGCGATGTCTTCCTTGGACACTTTGTAGGTTTTATCCTCAATCTCTGAGTAAGGAACATACAGGAGGTTCTTATCGAGGATAGAGATGAGAAATTTCTGTTGGTCTTCAAATGAAAGAGCCTCAAAATCTTTCTTTGAATTATCAATTTCCTCAGGCTTTACTTTGTAGCTTAGAAACGCTGTTTTCTTCATTTCGTCCCACACCTTAATAAGCTCTTTCGTGTTTTTTGAGTCTTGAATTTTATCTACAAAAGATTGGTTTGCTTCAGCTAACTCCGCAAAAACAAAAGATGTACTTCCATAGTCTTTAAGTACTTTCTGTATTCGCTTCGAAGTGACATCGTTTATGTACTCCATTTGTTCACATAGGATGAATTTTCTCTGTCCCTCATCTTCTTTATTCAACATCAAAACAGCGTGTGCGGTTGTACCACTACCAGCGAAGAAATCCATAACTATATCGTCTCCACCTTTTTCAGTAAACAAATCAATTACATCTTTTACAGCAAATATTGATTTTGGAAAACTGAAGACCTTTTCACCTTCAAAAATATTTTTTAGTAGTTTTGTACCGTGTGACGAAGCGTCATATTTACTACCAACCCAGACACTTTTAGGTCTAAAACCTTTCTTTATCCGGTCTATTATTTGAACTCTCCACTCACCCTTATTATTCTTAGAAATGTTAATTTCCTGTTTATTAGCGTGCTCAATAAAGGAAGATGGTGTTTTTCTCCAAACACGCTTCTTGCCGGTACTATCAATTGGAAATATTTCAATAAAATCCTTACCTTTATTTTCGAGGGAAATATCTTTATTTTTTGGATTAAAATATATTGGATAAAATGAATTAGGACGCTCTTCGGGGGTTGAAAAACCACCTGTTCGAAGAAAATCTCGCCACTTGAATGCATCTTCACCATCACCCTCTTTATACTGATTTTTCTGCTCTTCACTTAGTTCAAAAAAGTTAATTTCAGGTGCTCCTGGATTTTTTGAGTAGAACATCACATATTCGTGACTGGTGGCAAGATATGTATCTGTTGTTCTACCACTAGGTTTAATCTGAACGACAAGTGTACCTAAATAATTTTCTCTACGAAATACTTCATCGCACAAAACCTTCAAATAAGCTTGCTCCTCATCATCAATCGCTATAGCAATAACTCCATCCTCCGTCAAAAAATCTCTAGCGATTTTTAGACGATTTTTCATAAAAGTAAGCCAAGTTGAATGATTGAAACTGTTGTTATATGCAAAAGTATTACTATCTCCTGATGTATTGTAAGGAGGGTCAATATAAATCAATTTAACCTTTTCCTTATAGTGTTCTTTGAGAGTATAAAGACTAATAAGATTATTTCCTTTTAAGACGAAATTTGTAGATGTTGAAAAATCACTAACTTTTTTGTCCCCATCTGTTGTGATTAGTCTGAAATTGGTGAGAACTTTAGGCTCTAGCAGTTTATCAATTTCATCAGGAGCAAGTGTTTCATTCCAAAAGACTTCACTTCGCTTGGCATCATCCTTGTCTTGACCACCCTCAAGAACACAATCTTTATATGGAAAAGCTAAAACAACCTCTTCATTGTCCGTGAGGTATTGCTTATCTGAAATGAGACCAATTTTATTCTTATACTCGGTAAAACTATCCGGTAGAAATTGCTTATTGGAAACGAAGCTTTGAAACTTTACTTTATCGAAAATGAGAACATCATCTACTTGTTGAAAAAAGGTTTTTGAAAGGTCTTTTGAAGAACGAAGTAACTTGAGCAAATCCGCATCAAGTTGTAGTGCTAATTCTATGACTTTATTTTTTGCCAGTTTGCCGTCTACTACAAGACGGTCATCTTTTTTTAATACCGCTATTAAATCTTGGTGTAGCTTCATATGAAAATCATTGTAACAAATTTTCGTGGTGAAATGAAGCTGTTTTTGGTATAATGCACTGGACAATTTAATATTGCCGACCTAACCCTTACCGCTTGCGGTGAGATATGGTCAAAATCCGCAAAAGTATAAAGAACCCCTAGTCAGGGTCAGACTTTTGCGGTCCCATCGGGAAACTGGTGGTGTTGCTCTCCTCGGAGAGCGTACGCTTGGCTAGGGGCTTTTTGTATGCCCAAAAATGCCAAGTGCATTACCAACAAAAAACCGCAAAAGCAATATTATGAATGCAATCGAGCTACTAATTCTAGCTATCGTGTTTGGTGCTTTCGTACACGAGTTAGGAAGAATAAAGAAACAGCTTTTTAGTATTGAGTTTAGGCTCAATGAAAAAATTGATAAGCCTACTGAACTTGAAAAGAGAATTGAGGAAAGAAATAAGCAACCAAAGTTAACAAAAGAAGAATTAGATAAGATTATGACTCCTGAAGAAAAAGCGTACTGGACCAAAACAAACGGAACCGGCTATCCAAATGGAGTAGAGTAATTCTTTAGGAGCTCTCGATAAACTTTTTTAGCATACGGTCAGCAAGAATATCGTGGTCCAGCCCTCTACTTGCTAGTGGTGGCATATCATACAAATCTGAGGTGTCATACCGAGCATTTGTACCCCAATCATTTTTAAATTTACGCTCAAGTATCCAAGCGGTAGCTTTCCAGTCTTTCTCGCCAGCTTTTTCAATCCTTTTGAGTAGCTTTTGCTTATATTCAATCAATTTTTGACCCATTTGTTCTGAAAATTCTGAATTGTTGAACTTCCAGCTACACAAGGTGTCTTCGTGTATACCGGCAAGCAAAGCACAATCTCTTTGAGTCAGACCATTAGAAAGACCCTCAAGGATTATTGCGACCCTCTCAGGAGTCATTTTGTACGGTTTAGTAGGTTTTGCCATAGTGATTTTCGCTATGGCAGTAGCAGAAATATTATATCAAAAAACGGCTGAAAATGGTAAAATAGCTTTGTGAAAATACAATCTCTACAAATATCAAACATTCTAAGTTTTAAGCACTACGATAATATTGCTGATGCTGAGAAAATTACTTTTGACAGTGGTTTGAATATTGTGATTGGAGAAAACGGCTCAGGCAAATCGACAGCTCTGGAAGTAATCAACTTCTTGTTCAAAAGGGTTCTTTATAAGCAATACAATGTAAATCAAGAACTCTATTCAAGAAAATCTATGATTACGGCTGATGAAAAGAGACAAATTCTTCAGCCCTCCAACCATAACTCATACAACGGTTTTAGACTTGACCCCAATTGGGATACAGAAGATAAATCCCAAGTCATTAGGATTGAAATAAAACTTGATGACATTGATAAACAAAATATCGAAAATCTAAAAACTAATCTCGATAAACTAAACGGCTTTATTAGCCCATATACTTCAAGAGGTTCTACAGGGTTAACCACCAATCAGGAGGTTTACACACTAGACATAACACTTGATAAAAATTCATCTAATTTTAGTGTTGCATTCCTAGCTGGAAGTACTCACGATTTCGGTTATGAATATTTGACTGACTATAATTTTTATAAAGAGTCTATTGCAATTTATAATCTAGAAAACTCAGGTGAACCTATCAATAATTTATATGAGTCATTCACTCTAATTAGTAGTTACAGAAACTACCACGCATTCGAAAAATCAATATCTCTTAAGGACCAGCATCCTGCACAACAAATGCAACATATAAGAAATCTTGATTTTTCAAAAAGCTTAAATACTAGCGACAAATCTGAGCCTACTATTTTTGGGCTTGTGAGACTAAGGATAGCGGAAAAGCATTTTAATCTTATTTCTCAAAAACTTGACCAAGCAGAATGCGAAGCGGAAGCAAACAAACAACCTTTTATTATTGAGATAAATAAACGCTTAAAGGTTGTGAATTTGGAATGCAAGATAAAGCTTCTTGATTTGCGTACTTGGCAGTATCACTTTGAATTTCACGACCTCAGACGAGATAAGATTTTGGCTGATATTAATAGTTTAAGTGCCGGTCAAAAAGCCATAATCCATCTAGTATTTGAGGCTTACGGTAGAGGTGACTTGAAAGGAGGTCTGGTAATTATTGACGAGCCAGAAATCCATTTACATTATCAATTCCAAAATGAATATCTTCAGGTTATTCGAGAATTGAACAAGGAACAAAACTGTCAGTATGTTCTTGTCACGCATTCAGAAGCTCTTATTAACTCATCAACAATAAATCAGGTTCGAAGATTTTCTCTCAACAAAGACGGATATACAGAAATAAAAGCACCCAAGCTTAATGCTGACCAAAAGGTATTAATCAGAATTCTAGACAATACTCGCTCTACATACGCTTTTTTTGCAAAGAAAGTATTACTTGTAGAGGGAGACACTGACAGATATTTTTTCAAATCTGTTATTCAGGAGAAATACCCTCAGCTTGACCAAGAGATAGCAATACTTCATATCAACGGCAAAGGTAACTATAACGATTGGAAAAACCTTTTTGAAAGCTTTGGACTCATTGTTTATTTTGTTGCTGACTTTGATTTCATTATTGAAAGATTTTACACCTCTGAAAGAGGGACATCCTTAAAGACACAGGTTGAGATACAAAGTTTTAAGACAAGTCATTCTAATTGGGAGTCAAACATAGACTCTGAATATGCAAATAAAATCTACATACTAAAAAATGGAGACTTAGAGCAATACCTTGCAATAACTAAGGGTCTTTCAGAAACAATTGACTTCTGTAATAACAACCTCAAAACATTCCTAGCAGATGATACGAATGTTTACAGTGTTGAATTTAGGAATATAATTGAGCAGATAACATCATAAATACTGTTGGTTTTCCTCTATTATCGCTTTCCGAACATTGTCCCAGGTGCGGAGCAAAGGAATACTAATTGACGAAAAATCCGAATTTGAGCTTGAAGTATCAACGATATTTCTAGGTTCGAACCTCGGATTTTTCGTTTTGGCTAATTTTAATCCATGAATTAGAGTGTCTAACCATTTTGCGTTGCAAATACTCAGTTTTTCTTCATTCCAGATTAGGTTAGAACCCAATCGGCTTAAAACCTCTCTTTTAGCTTGAGTATTATCGGACTTCATTACGCTTGCAAATTCTAAGTTCAGGTCAATTATTTCGTTTGCCTTACTTAACCAGTTTGTAGTTGGTTTTACAGAATCTTTAGAAGCTATAATCTTGTTAAGCTCATCCAATGTGTATTTACCATCTTCGGGAGTCATTTGCTCATCAGCCATGAGTTGAATGATATTTTTCTTTCTCCTAATAGCTTCTTCGACTTTATTACCCTCAAGTTTGGCTACAACCTGATTTTTCTCGATTTCTTTATCGTGTAGTTCGTGAATATATTTCCTACTCCATTCTGCCAAGGCGGGAGATAATTGAATATTTTCTTGGAAGTAATCGAGTAAATAGTCTTGAAGTTCATACTCATTTATTGATCGGGTCTTTAAACCACTCTTTTTTCGTTTAACATTATAGAACTTGCGATATTCTAAATAAGTAGTGTTCTCAATATCGTCAATCAACTTTCCACACTTTGGACAAGTGTCTTTATTCATATAAGCAAATTTAAATCTACAATCACAAATAACTTGGAATTTAACATCTTGCCCCACAAACTCTCCTGCTGGAGATTTTACAAATCCACTAAAAACGAGCATGTGATTCTTTATTTTTGGCGATTTTCTTCTTCTAAGAAGCTGTTTAATTCTATAATGTTGTTCTTCTGTAATTAGGCGAGGTAGATTATCATTAAGTTCGTATCTAGCTCCATTTTGAAAGAAAAAACCAGCGTAGACCGTATTCGCAAGCATAGTGTAGAGCATTGAGCGCACTATCAGCTTACCGCCAAGCTTTTTATGTTTTGGAGTTGTAAGTTTTAGTTCTTCTCTAGCATATTTTAGAAGTTTACCCCCAGACCAAGTGCCTGTTAAAAATTTATCTAGCAAATCTTTAACCATCGGTAATCTAATCTCATCAACCAACCATTTTCTATTTCCTTTTTCTTCAGTTTTATCGTTTGTAAAACCGAGTGCAGCCAATCCATGAGGGTAACCTTTTAAAGCTTTTGTTTTCTGTCCAGTTTTTACAAAATCGCTTTTATCATCGGAGTCTTTTTTTGAAAAAATAAACTCTAAAGCAAGCAACATTTTATCAATAGAGGTATTGAAATATACTCTGTGGGGAGACCGAACACAGAGTAATTTTTTTCGATCCATCGCATCAATTATTCTTGCGGCATCAATAGTATTTCTAGCAATTCGATTCGGATGAACAACTAATAAAGCATTTATCTCACCTTTCTCGATAGAATTCATCATGTCCTCGAATTTTTCTCTTCCAACTTTAAAAGCACTCTTTTCTTCTGCCCAATCTTTTAAAATATTTAAATCATTTTTTTCTCCAAACTCGCTCAGTTCTCTTTCTTGGTTTTCTAAAGATTGAACTTGTTTATCTTCTGGCACACTTGATTTCCTCCTATACTTGCCAAAATTGAGACTTTTTTCATCAATTTGATTCATGCTTAAATTATAGCGTTCTGGGTCTCTTGGCTTTTAATAATTTGTAGATAATCTAAAACTTGGACAATGCTGTAGATTACCCGACAAGCGAGCAAGAAGTAGAAATATTTTGTGATAAACAATTTTCCCGAGCGATTTTGGTCTCTTGGCATAAAGGCGACTATTTTGAGGAAGTCGCACCCCAGAAAACCCTTTTCATGACGGTCGGAGACAACATCAGTGGCCAAGCAAGTTCTACAGAGTGTCTCCACTGCTTGCTTGGTTAAATTTTGCAAATAACGCTGGTCACTAGGTCCGTTATTGGCCCAGAAGTTTTAATACACCAGACTTCGCTAACTGGCGCTCAGTTCATCTTAGAATTTACGGCCCGATGTCTTGAAAACATAAGGCGCATCGATGGTTGCCTGAATTGTCTGTTTATCTATTTAGGCGCTACTTTTTTCAGGTTGGTAGCTATGAGTTTTTAGTTTTAGAGATTCTGCAAATATTGAGAGTAAAAACATGCCAAAATTATCCAAATCTGTATCCTGGAATTCTTCTGTGCATTTAGGTCCAATTTCTTTTTCAAGAATTTGCCTAAGATCAGTTTTTGCTTTAACGCTTAGTTGCATAAATCTAATAAAATAAAAACCCATTGTTCTCGGCAGGATCCAAGGGATGAGTCCTGCCCAGAACGATAGGTTCTTTCCCTTGGACTAGCTGTCGAAAATGACCGCTTGTCTGCAGTCGATTTTAGGATGGAATTAAAAATCCAAGTTGGACATTTTTATCACTCAAAAAATGTCACAATTTTCTCATTTTGTTCATTCTTGAAGCTATTTTCCTCATATTTTCGGCCGAAATTCCTCTTATTCCACAAGATTCTAATATTCTTTGAATCAGAATAACTTTATCCGCCTTGATTGTGGATAAATGGCGAAGTCTCAAAATTTCCATTAAATCTTCCACGCTGCGAGCATAAAGAGCAGCAATGATTTTATGCTTATCGAATTTTTTAGGAGAGTAAGATTTGTTTTGTCGTGGAGATGTCAAACGCTTTCTGTTTCTGATTTTCTCAATAATGTGGTAATACAATTCGAGGAAATATTTTATATCATTCAAATCAGATTTATTTCCAATTTTTATATAAATACCATTTTTGAGTATTAGTTCGCATCCAGTAGTATTAGCTAAATTTAAATTAGCAACAGATGTATTGCCCGTAAAAAAGAAATCAGAGAGTAAATTTTCATAATCTTCTAATTCAGGAAATTTCTTTTCAACTGACTGTATAAAAAGAGTTTCTGCGAGAAATGGAAGCTTATCTTTATGTCTTCTTGCATTATCAAGCCATTTATCAGCATTTTCTTTCGTAAGAAAACCATTCTGAGGAATATGAGTCATTTCTCTATAGGTTCCAGCTTTCTTACTGACAAAATCTGACTGAAGAGTTGTTTGCCAAATTCTCAGAGCTTTTTTATTTTTGATTCCCTTGGACATCAACTCCAATTTAGCTCTTTTTCTTTATAAAAACAAAATCCGCCCTCCAACGGATTTTGTCCGTAGGGGCGGTTGAATGGTTACTGACCAGCTTCTGAAGACTGTAGGATCTCGAGTCCGTGCGCCAGTATGAGACTGGAGCATCCCTCTTGGGTAATGTGGACACCCATATCCTTCAGCTCGATCTTACATTTCTGTGGATCGAACTTGAAAAACTCGATGATTTCCTGCCCAGCCCAGATTTTTTGACCATCATTTACTCTGAACTGGTGAGGTTGAAGTATGCGCTCCATTGATCCTCCTACGATCCCGTCGGTGCCAATTGCACGGGGCCTTTCGGCGGCATCTTCTTCAACTGCTCGATCGAGACCACCTTACCGATAATCGGCAAATTGATCTGTCTCTTGGGACCACCATTGCCACTAGGGCCACTTCCGTCGTTTTTTCGATAGGGCCAAACGAGCGGGAGCATCATGACGACGATCATTAGAACGGCGCCCATGACGAAACCCAGGCCGACGTCGATCCAACTCACGGGTGTCCTCACGAACTCGACGATCCGAGGATTCGGGTGCTTGTAGTTGTGGTAGGTCATGTATCCCATAAACAGCAGATACACGACAAACAGAGCGATAGAGCCGTAGAACTTCCAGTCTTTCTTCATGTGAAAGAACTCCTTTCTGGGAAAACTCCCACCAAAATATTCTTTAACAAAAATACTTTGACGGAAGGGCGAACCATTGCTGGCTCGCCCCACGAAAGAACTTAAACTGTAACGAACTTCTTGGATTCCCGCATGCGATACTCTTGATTGAGCACGCAAGAGAGCTTGGGGAAGTGATCCTGCTTCTCGTCAAAATCGTAGGCGACGGCGTAACTGATCCCTGCACCCTTATCATGATAGTGGAAGTGCTGACCAGGTTGCAGAATTACCAGTGCCTGCACCCTATACAAACTGTCTGCAAATCCTCTGACTTCCAAAACTTCGAAGCCATGAATGGGAATGTTTTCGTAGGTGCTAGGAATATACCCTGCGCTACTCGAATGGCTCGTGAAATCGACGAGAACGAGTGCTCGACGATCGGTTGAGTCCGCTTTCAGTCCATACTTTGCCTTCGCAAGCACGAATTCAGCGTTCTCCTTTTCACCCTTCTGAAGAAGGTTCGCAGTTCTCATGAGATGGATTCCGCCAGCCATAAGAACATACGAAGCAGGATCTGATGGTGCGAGGATGATACTCTTCTGCACACCCGCTTGACCCGTCTTCTTTCCGAGAGAGAGGTAGAGATGACCTCGTTTCCTCTCCTCCTGAGTAAGAGCGATGCCGACGTGGACTTTACCTTCCACAACTGTATAGCAGTTCATTTCAAACTCCAATCTTTGTCGATGTTGTAATTTCTCTGTGAAGAGATGCACCGACAGCTACTCACATGTAGCAAGCTGATGACAAGATTTATCATCAATTCGCTACACATGATTTCTATTTACCATACTACCATATTTATATAAAAATACAAGGTTTTCTAAAAACCACCTATTCTTAGGCCTACTTTCCAAACTCTCGCTCCCAAATAGCTCCTGTTGCTCTTAAAATCGACCAGGTTGAGTCTGTTCTTGAAAGATAGGGATTTCTTCATCCCCTCACTTTCCATTTGTCCTGTGCTAAGATGTAAATACAACTGAATATTCCTCGAAAGAGGACTGACCTAAACCAAGTAATTGGCATGGACAGGAGGAATCCCAACGAAGATACTGAACCCCACGTTCAGCGCTCTTCGTTGGGTTATACGGGGAAACTCGTATAGGGGCCCTCACGGGCTCTGCTGGCGTGGGGCTTAGTGTATCTAAATTTCTACGCTGGCCATTATTGGCTAGTTTTATTTTATGGAAAATATTTCAACTGTTGGCTTCAAACCAAAAATGACTTTTTCAAATTCATTCTTTGAAGCCATATTGTCTCTGATTGGAGCTTTTATTTTAGGAAAAGTAATATTTTTTCTTCTGGTTGTATCTGGCATAGCAAGTGGTGAAGTGGCTCTAGATATCCGAGCCGCTCTAAATATCGGCTCTCTTATCTTTGCCGTCTGGCTTACTAAAAAGCTAGTGCATAGGAAACTGAAAAAGAGACATGAAAAAGAAAATTCCTAACGATGTCTTGGAAGATATCAGAGAAATTAGAGAAGAATTACATCTTTTTTCTGAAAGAGTAGACGAGATTTTAGATCAGTATGAAATCCCAGTTGACATTAAAGAGATCAAATCCTTTTTAGCAGAGAATTATCATATTGAACCCTCAACTTCTTGGTTACAGCGCAGGTATCGGATTGGATATGCAGAAGCGGCAAAAATTTTAGACCAGCTATCTAAACACTAAATTCTCTATAGGGTAAAAGAATCACCCCTCCTTCAGAAGAGGTTTGAGATTGAATATTTAAAGAAGATGGTGGGGCACCTTCAATGTAATTGAAAATCAATTTTTGAGAGGAATGATCGCCGTCATTTATTGCTTTGTTGAGTAGAGAGATAACCAGGGCTTCGGCAAGGGATTTTTGTTGTCCAGCTGGCACTTTTTGGAGTTGAGTTTTTAATATTGAAGAAAGAGAAAATGAGCCAACTGGTCGCCCACTTGGATTCCCACTTTTCCCTTTCTGAAATGATGTTTTTGTAGCATGTCGAGCCATAATGTGCCTGTAAAATGCCTGATAATTAGGTAAATTATAGCAAAAATTAGTCCTTTATTTTTTAGTATTTTTGAACTAAACTGATCGTATGAAATACCAGCTTCTAGCAGTAGACCTCCAAAATGACTTTACTACCGAAGGTGGCAAACATTATATCCATAGACCTTGCACTGATTTTCTCAAAGAAAATGTATTCCCGTTCCTTAGAGAAAAAGGTATAAAAGTAAACGAAATAATTTCTGACTACAGGCAACCTCGTCCAGGAGACCGAGATGAAAGTTGCGTCCCAGGCACTTGGGGTTATGAATCTATAGTTCCGAAAGAAATAGTTAAGTCTCAGTGGATTAAATGTATGAATTCTCCAATCTGGGTTAGAGAAAATGGTAGTATCCCTGAAAAAACAGCAGGACTTCCATACCAAGATACCGAAAAGTTCGGCAAATGGCTTGAGGAAAATTTTGGTAATCCTAAGGAAGTTACTCCTGTCCTTTTTGGTCTAACCATTGATTGTTGTGTTCTCTCCACTCTCCAAGAACTCAACTGGCGAGGATATTATCCAAAAGTTATCTATGAAGGAGTAGATCATTACTTGGCTACAAAAGAAGCAAAAGATTCAGTGATTAAAACTCCGCTTCCAAACTGGGCAGAGGTTATTTATTGGGACGAATTAAAAGAAAATTTATGAATGGCAAAGATTTATATTTTGTAGCTGTAAAAGTTTTTATGGAGAAAGAGGGAAAACTTTTAATAATGAAAGATAACTTTGGTGTTTGGGATTTACCAGGAGGTAGAATTAAGCCAGACGAGTTTGAAACTCCAATGGAAGATATTGTGAAGAGAAAGATAAAAGAAGAGCTTGGAGATAAGATTGAATATGAAATTGGTAAGCCAAATGTGTTTATGAGGCACGAGAGAGTTGAGCACGCACCAGGAAACCCCACCGTTCGTATCTTCGCAGTAGGTTATGAAGGAAAATTACTAAGTGGCGAGATTAAACTTTCACAGAGACATACTGAATTACTATGGGTAGATCCGAAAGATTTTAAACCTGAAGATTATTTTCAAGGAGGATGGCTTAAAGGAGTTCAAGAGTATTTGAGCAAAAAATAATTTATGAAAAAAGTATACTTAATTCACGGCTGGAGTGGTTCACCAGAAAATTCATTTTTTCCTTGGTTAAAAGAAGAGCTAGAAAAGAAGGGGTTTGAGGTGAAAGCTCTTGCTATGCCGAACCCTGATTTTCCAGTAATTGATGATTGGGTAAGTTATCTAGCCAATCAAGTAAAAGTTTATGAAGAGAATACTATTTTTGTCGGTCATAGTATTGGATGCCAGACTATAATGCGTTACTTTGAATTACAAACTACTAAAGCTAAAGGCGCAGTATTTATAGCTCCTTGGTTTAATTTACCTTTCCTAGAAACTGACGGAGAAAAGAAAATTGCTAAACCTTGGTTAGAGACTTCAATAAATTTTGAAAAAATTAAACAAAATCTTCCCCAAATTACAGCCATATTTTCTGACGATGATCCTGATGTGGATTTGAGTGATAAAGAACTATTTGAGAAAAATCTTAATGCCAAAACTATTGTTGAACACAATAAAGGACACTTCAGCGATGATGCTGGAATAACTGAATTACCATCAGCGTTAGAAGCAGTTTTAGAAATCTCAAATGCCTAAAATCTCCACAAAAGAATTAGCTGATTTTTTAGAAGAAGCAAACAAAAGCACTTATGCTAATAAAGATGCTCCAAAAACTACGCCTTCTCGTCTGAAATCAGAAGATTACCATTTTGAAAAAGGAGACCTGATTTACCACGATACTTACTTTGGAGGAAGAGACTTTATCGGAGAAGAAATTGTATATAAAGAAAACAAACCAGTTTGGGGCATGAATTATTATGGATATATGTTCTACCTAGAAACAGATGAGAAAGAACTTTATGGATTTTTGAGAAAAGCTTTGATACAGGAATATTCAGACATTATTCCAGTAAGAGGTCCCAAATCTTTTGAAAACAATGGGTGGAAATATGTGAATGAAGCTAAAGGTGAGTTAAACCGCTTTATAGGCAAAGAAGAAATTTATCGTGGTTCTGAACTACTTTACGAAGCCCATTATCACGGAGGTTTTATTGAATAAAATTATGGAATCAGAACAAAAAACTAGGGTTGGGGTTGGAATAACAATAATAAGGAATAAAAACTTAGTTTTACTGGGTAAAAGAAAAAATGCTCATGGAGAAGGACAGTGGGCTACCCCAGGAGGACATCTGGAATACATGGAGGGGTTTTAAAGATTGTGTGTTGAGAGAACTTGTAGAAGAATGTGGGGTAGAAGTTGAAAACATTAGATTTCAATATTTAGCAAACATGAAAGAATATGCTCCGAAACATTACTGCCATATCGGAATGATTTGCGATTGGAAATCAGGAGAACCTCAAGTTTTAGAACCTCACAAATGCGAAGAGTGGAAGTGGTTTGATATAAATAATATTCCTGAAAATATTTTCGTTTCTTCTAAGTGGGCAATTGATGCTCTTAAAGAAGGTTTTATATTTAAAGATGCAAAATAGTTATTCACCAGGCACATACTACAAAAGGATATGGAGGCCACAAAATCCTAATCCTCCCTGCCCTCCACCTCCAGTGGATAGAGAAAAGTTGGTCAACTCTCTTGTTGCATTAAAAGTGCTTGTAGAAAGACTAGAAGAACTATTTGAAACGATAGAGCCATGCCAGGATAATCTTTTGGTCTATGGTCATAAAATCAGAGAGATCATATTGCTTGCTTGTATGGAAGTAGAGTCTTCATGGTCTGCAGTATTAAATGAAAATAATTATAAAACTAAAGGTAAATTTTTTACTACAAAAGATTATTTTAAATTGAAAGATCCAATGTTTCTGGATGGATACGAGCTGAAGCTTAGTTTATACCCTCAATATCCAATGTTTGCTCCGTTTGAGAACTGGAGCGAAAAGGATCCGACTGGTTCTCTGGCTTGGTATAATTCATATAACAAGATAAAACACGATAGGGAAAATAATTTAAAACTTGCGACTTTGGAAAATGCTATAACTTCTGTAGGTGCCGCATTTGTAATGATTGGTGCCCAGTTTGGGTTTAGATGGGGCACGCCTTTTTATCCTCAACATCTAACGAACTCTACTTTTGGACTTATTACAGTCAAACTTAAAAACTACGAAAGCCAATATTATATTCCACCTCAATCTAGAGAATGGACAAGTATCGACTATCAATTTTAATTTGACTAACTCTGATTTTGAGCTGATAATTCCTCTATTATGGCTAAGCGAACATTGTCCCAAGTTCGGAGCATAAAATAGTTAGGCCCTGGTGTGTATACACTAGGGTCTTACTATTTTA
>CAZDPS010000013.1:0-17901 GCA_964507615.1 uncultured Candidatus Saccharibacteria bacterium
ATTCAGACTGTTCTAGCTAGTAGCAGACAGTCACTCACCGCGGGATTCAATCTTCCGCAGTAGAGACAAAGCCGGCTACCCTCACAGGGTGTGCCGGTTTTTTCAAAAATGTTATAATTATTTTATGAACAAGTACATATTTATTAGCATCATCATTGCCGGAGGTTTGATTGTGTATGGTGGGTATGCCTCTCGGTGTAGTGGGGCAGAGTGTGATATTAAAAAGGCAGATAACCAAATTAATACAAAAATGAATCCAGAACAAATAAAGAAACAAGTTGAAAATAATGAAATATTTCTTCTTGATGTGAGAGAGCAACACGAATGGGATCTGGGACACATTGCAGGTGCGAAACTCATATCACTTGGTAACATAAACACAGAAACAACAAAAGATTTGCCTAAAGATATACCAATTTATGTTTATTGTAGGTCTGGTAGTAGGGCTGGTCAGGCTGTGACAGTATTAAAACAGTTGGGTTTTAGTAATGTTTTGAATATTGGAGGTACAATACATTGGCAGGAAAAAGGTGGAGAACTGGTGAAATAGCCATTTACTTGCTAGATCGCTAGTTGTATAATACTAGTATTAATATTTATTGATAAAAATATGGCGCAAAAAGCGAATTCTGCATTTATGAAACCAATGTCTGTTAGTGATGAATTATCTACAGTCGTTGGTAATGGTCCTATGCCTAGATCTGAAGTTGTAAAAAAGATATGGGTATATATAAAGAAAAATAATCTTCAGGATCCAAAAAATAAACGAAATATTAATGCAGATGAAAATCTAAAAAAAGTTTTTGGAGGTAAATCAGTTGTGAATATGTTTGAAATGACAAAACTTGTTTCAAAACATCTTTCATAAAATAGTTGAGAGAGCTAGTCTAGCTCACTCTGACGATTTTTGTAGAGCGATCTGATTTTTCTAAACTAACAACATCACCCACGTCTAGGGTGATGTTGTCGTTTATGTTGTCTGCAAAAACTGTGGCTGGTCCACGTGTTATTTCTAGCTCTATTTTTGTGTTTTCCTTTAGAACCATGTGATCTGACTGCTCTGTACTATTGTTGAAAGCCAAACCTATACCCAACTCAAAAAAACTATCCGTAATAGAGCGATAATAGCCTGTGGAGCCAATAGGAGTGGCCAGAACAACACCATCACCTATGATTTCGTGAGCAGTCCATTTACCGTTTATTGCAAATTTGTATCTTATGGCTTTTCTAGGGTCTCCGTTGTGGACAGTAATATCGTTCATAGCTAAGAGCTCTTTGTTTTTTGCTCTGGCCACCAGTTTTGGGTGATTTTCTATATTATATTTTCCTGATTTTATTAACTCTAGTATCTCGTCGTTATTTGCCTGAGAGCATAGTTTACAAATTCTACTGTTTCTCAAAATAATCTTTGGAATCTCTGGGTATGTAGCTTCTGATTGCATTACAGTTCCGTCTCCACCAAAGCTAACAATAAAATCAGGGTCTTTATCTACTAAAATAAAACCATGTTTGTTTGCTAGTTCATGTAATTCTTCAGGTTTCTCTCCAAAAATTATGATTTTGTTTTTTTTCATATCTCTAAAGGGATAAATTTTTGTCTTTGGATTATAACATATGCTTTGACATTTGTTTTTTATGGTATTACCATTAAGGGCTGTAGTTCCTCACATGGATGGAGGTTGTATGCCACAAGTAAGTGCAAGGCGAGAGAAGCAGAAGGCTTGGGAAGAGCATCTCGGAGAGATGTTCTCCCAGTTCGGTGTCGACCAGGTGTCATCACGCAGATGGGAGGGAAGAGTGAAGCTCTCCACCGAGGAGCTCCTTGAGCTCACACACGACGGCACTCGGTGCCCTCTGGATGGTGAGCTCAAATGCCCACTGTCCTCATCCTGCGTGGGTATCCACTGCCTTCTCGAGGGTGACCACAGGCAGTAGCCTGGTTTCCCACCACATCCATCCCCCCAAAGGGCCGGGCGTTGTCAACGCCAGGCCTTTTTGCTTATTGATATATTTTAAAATATAAGTAATACACTTCTTTGTGCTTGTAGGTAAAAAATGAGTATGTTAAAATATTCGGTACTCTAATCTAATTAAGAGAAGATATATTATTAACTAGGATATAAATTATATGAATACAAGCAAAATTGTTTCTATGGTGGTAGCGGTGATTGTTTTGGCTTTGGCTGGTTATTTTGTCTTTAGAGGTGGAGACAAGACAGAGACTCCTCCTGCAGTAGTAGAAAGTGTTGCCACTGTGAACGGAGTCGTTATTCCAAAAACTACTTATGAAACTCAATTAGCCAATTCCATTGCAACATTTAAAACACAAGGAGTTGATGTTGAAAACGCAGATACTTTAGTGCAAATAAGAACTCAGGTTTTGGATGACATGATAAATAATGAATTGGTTAATCAAGGTATCGCAGCAGCAGGTATTACAGCAAGTACAGAAGAGGTTGATAAACAATTGAAAGCAATAACAGATCAAGCTGGAGGACAAGAGAAACTTTTGGGCGAGCTTGTTAAGGCGAATTTGACAGAAGCGCAACTAAGAGAGAATGTTACAAGACAAGTAGCTATCCAAGCTTACCTAGCAGCTAATGTAAATATCGCAGGGGTTACTGTAACAGATGCTGAAGTTACTCAGTTCTATACAGACTATGCAAAATCACAAAAGGATGCAGGTGTTAAAACAGTTCCAACCCAAAAAGAGTTAACAGATCAGATCAAGCAACAAATAACTCTAAATAAACAACAAGCATTGGTAAACGAGTTCATTGCTGGACTTCGAGCAAAGGCCCAAATAGTGAAATCAATTTAATCTTGACTTAAAGATAAACAAAAATCGCCCGAGTGGGCGATTTTTTGGATTCTTAATTATGAGAACTAATACTTGGATGTTCGTGTCCAACAGATAGTCTGTCGTGCAAGGTTTTGATATGTGTTTCTTTTATCTCATCGCGTTTGGTTAAGTTGCCGTGCATGTCGACAACTATTTTTGATGCATATTGTCCTCCAAGGAAGTGAGGCAAGATAACATAGTTTACCCCGTTATCGTAGTGAGATAATGCATCTTTTATCTTGTGAGAAACCACAACAACTGTTGCATCTTTGTTCCAGGATTTGACCACACGATTTATCAGAGTGTTGGTTTCTGGGTCGGGGATAGTAGATACTACGAGTTCTATCTGGGACAACTCTAGAGAATCAAGATAGTCTATGTCCATTGCGTCTCCATAGTCTACATTTATTCCTTGCTTGCGAAGAGTCTCTACATTCTCTGGGTCATGATCTACCACAAGAAAAGGCTTACCAATTTTTTTAAACTCTTCAATAAAGTCAAACCCCACTCTGTTTCCACCAAAGAGAATAATAGGATATTTCACTATTTCCAGTTTTTTATCTTTTGCAGATTTTCGTTCGAAAATAGATAGGTAAGGACTTAGGCATTTGTATATTTTATCTGAGTACAAAATAAGATAAGTCGAGCCAAATATTGTTATGAGACCAACTAGTGTTACGAGTGAGAGGGCTCTTGTACTAACGTGTCCGAAACTGACTCCCATAGCCACAAGAATAAGAGAAAACTCACTGATTTGGGCTACTGTGAATCCTGTTTGAAGACCTGTTCTTTTTTTGTAACCAAGTATTCCCATGATAATCATGAGTATTAGTGGGTTACCTATCAAAACAAGAATAGAAAAGATAATAGCTTGAGGTAAGATTTCCATGACGCTTGTGGTGGTCATGTGTGTGCCAAGCATTATAAAGAACAGTACGATGAAGAAGTCGCGAAGCGGGGTCATCCTGGCACTTATCTCGTGTCTTGATGGAAGGTTGGACAGCGCAATACCAGCTATGAGAGCTCCTGTTTCTATGGAGAAGCCGGTGAATTTAAATAGGCTTGCTATACCAAGCCCCCAAACTGTGGCGAACAAAAACAATAACTCTATGTTTTTTGAAATAAATTTGTTTATTTTTGAGAGAAAATAGAAGCCAGTGAACAAAACCAGGGCTATTAGAATGATGCCTTGGCCAATAAGTAAACTCATGTTTCCAATTGAAGAGTTTTCTGTGGATAAAAGTGGAATAATAAATATGAGGATAATAGCAATGAAATCTTGTACCAAAAGGAATCCTATGGAAATTTTTGCGTACAGTGTTTCCATATCACCGCGGTCAGAAATAAGTTTCAATATAATAATTGTACTACTGAAAGCTAAGGCGACGCCTATATAGAGTGATGTTAAATGATTGAAACCTATAGAAAAAGCCAAAAAATAACCAGCGACAGAGGTAATGAGTACCTGACTTATTCCCGTGATCAGGGCCACAGAACCAAATTCTTTTATTGTTTTTGGGCTTAGATTTAATCCTACAGTAAAGAGCAGTATAGCTATACCTATTTCAGAAAATAAGCTGAAAGTGTCAGGAGATAGTGAGGATGCGATCATGGGGCCCACCAAGAGGCCTGTGATGATGTGGCCTATTATGAGAGGCTGTCTTAGAAGAGTCATAACAATAGACATAGCGAATGCCACACCTATAACGATACTTAATTCTGCAAATAGAGACATAGTAGAAGTTTAAAGTTAAAAGTTTATAAAGTTGAAAGTAATACAAAAATATTATAACACAGAATTATGTGTTATAATTTATACAAAATAATGAATACAACAATTTCAGAAAATAATCCACGTAATAATAATTTTATCTTGAAAGACATGTTTATCATAGGTCTAAGTATTTTTCTTGCTGTTTTTCTGGCAAATACAAACCTGTTAGTAAACATATTAACCTCTACAAAGGAACTCCAAATGTTCGGCAGTCTAATAGCTGGAATATTTTTTACTTCTATTTTTACCACTGCACCAGCTATAGCAACATTGGGTGAGATAGCCCAAAATAACTCAATTTTAACTACAGCCTTGTTTGGAGCTATGGGCGCGGTGTTAGGAGATTTGATAATCTTTAGATTTATACGAGACAGGCTCTCTGAACATCTGGCGGAACTGGTAAAACATCAAGGTTTCACAAAAAGAACAAAAACTTTATTTAAACTGAAGATTTTTAGATGGTTCACATTTCTTTTGGGGGGTCTTATCCTAGCTTCTCCTTTTCCCGATGAATTGGCGGTTAGTATATTTGGTTTTCTTCATGTAAAAACCTCTTGGTTTATACCAATATCTTTCATATTCAATTTCGCTGGTATCGTTCTTATAGGTTTAGTTGCTAGTGCTCTATAAGTATTTCTTTATATTCTTCTTGTGTTCCTCGTATGTTTTTGAGCAGTGGATTTTTCTGTATTTGTCATGCAAATAGAATAGACAACTAGTTTTTTGTGGGTTATAAGCTGCTTCTATAGCTGCTATTCCAGGGTTTGCTATAGGAGAAGGAGGCATTGCGTATATATAGGTATTAAATGGCGAATCAATGTTTTTGTCTTCTGATTCTACTTGTGGCCACCACAATTCCTCGTCACCTTTGGCGTATTGCAGAGTCGCATCTATTTGAAGTTTCATTCCACTAAATACTCTATTCCAAATAATTCCAGATATTAATTTCATATCACTTTTTCCGGCAGCTTCTCTTTGAATGAGTGATGCAATTATCAAGGCAGTTTCTTCATTTATTATTTTTGTTGATTTTGCTTTTTTAACAGACTCTATTTTTTTTCTGTATTCATCGGTCATAGTTTTACTTACAACCAGAGGGTCAGAGTCCTTGTGTATCAAGTAAGTTTTTGGAAAATATTTTCCCTCAAAACTCTCCACCTGGTAAGCCAGGTGTGCATTTAGAAAATCATTCTTTTGGTGTTCATCCCAATTAAATTTTGTACTCAATATTTCCACGATCTCTTCTTTTCTGAGGCCTTCTTTTATTTGTATGGCTTTAACTGATGGGTTTGCTAGATTTTCATAAAAAGAAAGAGAGGTTAAAAGTGATATATCTATGTTGTAGTAAGACATTATTCCTAAGAGAGTTCCCAGAGATACAACAAATAAAGCAAGTGTGTGTCGTAAATCTAATTTACTATATAATTTTACTACTTTGGTTTTTTTGTTATTTGATTTCGCCATAATTTCTACCAGAATTTACTTTTTTATTATATCATAATGCTTTTTTCTTGGTATGTTTTTGTCACTGGATTTTATTGTTTTAAATTGGTAATATGGTTGAACTATGTCAATAAAAAATTTCTTAATGAAGAAAATGTTAGCTTCAAAGATGAAGGGTGTTCCACAAGAAGAGCAGAATAAGATTTTCAATATGATAGAAAAAAACCCAGAATTATTCCAAAAAATAGCGCTGGAAGTGCAAGAGGAAATAAAAAAGGGAAAGGACCAAATGGCAGCAACCATGGAAGTAGCCAAGAGACACGAAGCAGATCTAAAGGGTTTGTTGTAATTCCAAAATCTTTATTTTTGTTGTATCTTTAGGTTATGTCACTATCAATCGGAATTGTCGGGTTACCAAATGTGGGGAAATCCACTCTTTTTAATGCATTAACAAAAAAGGCTGTACCGGCTGAAAATTATCCATTTTGTACCATAGATCCATCGGTGGGTATTGTTCCTGTGCCAGATGAGAGATTGTGGAAGCTTTCAAAACTATCAAAGTCAGCTAAAACAATACCGGCGGTTGTTGAATTTGTGGATATTGCAGGGCTTGTGAAGGGTGCGGCGGATGGAGAAGGTTTGGGAAATAAGTTTCTGTCGAACATTCGTGAGGTAGATGCAATAGTAGAAGTTGTAAGAATTTTTGAAGATGACAAAATCATTCATGTTCACAACCAGATCAATCCAGTTTCTGATATAGAGGTTATAAATTTTGAATTAATTTTGGTTGACCAAGAAACTGTTTCAAAAAGAATAAACAATTTACAAAAAGATGTCAGAATGGCAAAAAAGGAGGCGGTTTTTGAAAATGAAGTTTTGTCTAAGGTAGAGGCGCACATAAAGATGGGAAAACTAGTTAATTCTCTTGAATTGGATGAAAAGGAAAAAATGGTTGTAAAAATGTTAAATCTCCTAACTTTCAAACCAATAATGTACGCGTTGAATAAAAAAGGAGGTGGCAAAAATTTGGATGAGATGAATGACCCAAGATATAAAGATCTTATAGATTTTTTCCACAAAGAAAATTA
This sequence comes from uncultured Candidatus Saccharibacteria bacterium, assembly GCA_964507615.1. GTDB lineage: Bacteria > Patescibacteriota > Minisyncoccia > Phycocordibacterales > DATDWN01 > C7867-006. The sequence continues at coordinate 7,148 of CAZDPS010000013.1, forward strand.
CCAGTATGTTGTTATAGATGCTGGTATAGAAAATGAGTTAAAAGATTTGGAAGGAGAAGAGAAGGAGATGTTTCGTGCAGAGCTTGGAGGAAAAGATGACGGCATAGATAACCTAATTAAATCCGGATATAAACTACTTAATTTAATAACTTACTTTACCACTGGGGAAGACGAGACACGTGCTTGGACAGTTCTCCGTGATTCTACAGCTCCAGTGGCGGGTCAGGCTATACATACTGATTTTAAAGACAAATTTATTCGTGCAGAAGTGGTTTTTAATGAAGATTTGTTGAGGTGTGGATCCTATGCTACAGCTCGTGAGAAAGGATTGGTTAGAACCGAAGGAAAGGAGTATATCGTCAAAGATGGCGATGTCATTGAGTTCAAAATATAACTCTCAATTTAGCGAACTTCTTTGTTAAAAATATGGTATAATGAGTTGGATTAAAATTAATCCAACTTTAAGCCATGAAAAAAGGATATAAAGCTAATATAGAGAATTTAACTGAAGAAAATAATAATTTTAGAAAAGTTTTGTACACAGGCGAAGAAAGCCAGCTTGTGCTCATGAGTTTGCTTCCTGGTGAGGACATAGGAAGTGAAGTTCATTCTGAAAATGACCAATTTTTCAGATTTGAAGAGGGCGATGGAAATGTGATTATAAATGAAACAGAATATTCTGTTTCAGACGGGGATGCTGTGGTTGTTCCAAAGGGAGCCACACATAATGTTATAAACATAGGAGATAAACCATTGAGATTTTACACAATCTATAGTCCGGCTCACCATAAGGATGGAATAGTGAGAGAAACCAAAGAAGAGGCTATGGCCAAAGAAGAGGAATTTGATGGTGTTACAACAGAATAGAATTTTAATTATTAATTAATTTATAAACATGAATTCACAAACAAAAACAAGTGCCAAGGATTTTTTTCTAAATCTTGGGGTAATAGTTTCAGTTTATATGTTGGTAGGTAATCTACTGGCATTATTATTTACTGTAATAAATAAGGCTTATCCAAAAGTGTCTGGTTATAATTATTTTGGAAGTTTTAGTATTAGTTGGCCAGTAGCCACGCTAATCATAGTTTTTCCAGTTTTGGTTATGTTGACTTTAATTTTGGAGAAAAGTTATTTGACTGAGCCAGAACGAAGATATTTGGGTATAAAACGTTGGCTTACATACATAACCCTGTTTATTTCTGGGGTTGTTTTGGCGATAGATTTGATAATGGTACTTTATTACTTTATTGATGGGCAAGAAATGACAACAGGCTTCATTCTCAAAGTAATAACTGTCCTGGTGGTATTTTTGGGTGTTTTCTCTTACTTCTTGGCCGAAATAAGAGAGAAATTAGATAATGGAAAAAGAAAAATGTGGTTTATCGGGGTTCTTATCGTTGTTCTAGCCTCTATTGTTTTAGGTTTTTCTATACTAGGTTCTCCAAGAACACAAAGACTTTATAAGTATGATGAACAAAAGGTTAGTGAATTGTTCTCATTGTCTTACAGGGTAGAGTCTTACTACATGTCTAAAGGAGTATTGCCTAGTTCTATGGATGATCTGAAATCATATGATTCATATTCAGATTCAATGTACAATGATTCTCAAACTGGTAAACCATATGAATACATAAAAACAGGAGACGTCTCCTATTCTTTGTGTGCAGACTTTAATAAAGAATCAAGAAAGCAAGATTCTGGTGATTATTCTTATGGTTATACAAATTGGGATCATGATGTTGGAAGAGATTGTCTAGAAAAAACAGTCAACCCAAATTCTTACCAAAAACCTGTTCTGATTAGATAAATAGACACTAAAAATAAAAACAAAAAACACACGGGTAAAATCCGTGTGTTTTTGCAAATAGGGTTAGTTTTGGTAATATGTATAAACATGAAAAATAAAGCTCAAAGTGAATATAACCATATAGAGATTGAAAAAAAGTGGCAAAAAGAATGGGACAGAAAAAAGGCTTATAGAACTGAAAATAAGTCCAAAAAGAAAAAATGTTATGTCTTGGACATGTTTCCATATCCATCAGGAATGGGATTACATGTCGGTCATCCAAAGGGTTATATAGGTTCTGATGTTTATGCTCGCATGAGGAGAATGCAAGGGTTTAATGTGCTTCATCCTATGGGTTATGACGCTTTTGGTTTGCCTGCAGAACAATATGCCCTAGAGCACAAAATAGCGCCTCAGAATGCGGTAAAAGAAAACGTAAAAACATTTGAAAAACAATTAAATAAAATCGGCTTGTCTTATGACTGGGATAGAAAAGTTAACACAACCGATCCGAATTTTTATCATTGGACTCAGTGGATTTTTCTTAAGCTTTATAATTCTTGGTATAACAAAGACAAAAATAAAGCCGAGAATATAAAAGAGTTGGTAAAGATATTTGAAAAGAGTGGTAATGAAAAAATAAATGCAGTTTCTAGTATTACAGAAATTTTTTCTGCAGATGAATGGAGAATAAAAACTGAAAAAGAAAAACAAAATATACTGATGGGGTACAGGTTGGCTTATGAGGGATATAGTGAAGTAAATTGGTGTTCAGTTCTTGGTACGGTGTTGGCAAATGATGAAATTGTAGATAGTCCAAAAGGTCCAGTTTCAGAAAGAGGAGGTTTTCCAGTGGTAAAAAAAGAAATGAGACAGTGGTTTTTGAGAATCACTGCATATGCAGGAAGGTTGTTGTCTGGTCTTGAGGGGCTTGATTGGTCTGGACACATAAAAGAAATTCAAAAAAATTGGATAGGAGAAAGTCATGGATTGCTTTTCAAGGCAAAAGTAAAAGATTCGGATTTGGTCATTGAAACATTTTCTGCTCATTTTCAGGCATGTTATGCAGACACATTTTTTGTTATTGCTCCGGATCACCCATTACTTCCAAAATTAGTTGAAGGTATTCCAGAAGAAGTTTCGGTTTTGAAGAAAGCCAAGGAAATTGTGTTGGAGCGAAGTAAATTTGCCGAAGGTGAATATAGAGAGATAGACGGCATATTTACTGGCAGATATGCAGAAGATCCTTTAGGTAATGGTAATTTACCTATATGGGTTGCTAGCTTCGCTTTGAAGGATTATGGAACAGGAATAGTAAAATGCTCTGCTCATGATGTGAGAGATTTTGCTTTTGCGAAAAAGTTTGGAATAAAACTGAAGGTTGTTTTATTGCCGACAGATGAGAGTTTGGGTAAAAAAGTGATGTCACAAGAAGTTTGTTTTACAGATATGGAGCATGGTATTTTGTTGGAACCAAAAGAATTTTACGGTAGAAAAGCAGGAGATTTAAAGACTGAAATAATAAAACATGTAGTTTCTCGTGGGTTTGCAAAACAAGTCACCACATATAAAATGCGTGATGCGATTTTTGCAAGACAAAGATATTGGGGAGAACCCATTCCTTTGTTTAAAGATAAAAATGGAATAATTCACGAAGTTCCTGAAAAAAAACTTCCTTTGAATTTACCTAAAGTAAAATCATATATGCCCACAGGAACAGGTGAGTCACCTTTGGCAGGTGTTTCTTCTTGGGTTAAAAAGGGTTTAGAGACCAACACAATGCCTGGTTGGGCAGGGTCTTCTTGGTATTTTTTGCGATACATGGATCCAAAAAATAAAAAAGTTTTTGCGGACAAAAAAGCTATTAAATATTGGAAAAATGTAGATATGTATGTGGGTGGTCAGGAACACGCAACTGGTCATTTGCTGTATTCTCGTTTCTGGAATAAGTTTTTGAAAGATTTAGATTTAGTTGTTACAGAAGAACCTTTTCAAACACTGAGAAATCAGGGAATGATTCTTGGTCCAGACAATCGTAAAATGAGTAAAAGATGGGGTAATGTCATAAATCCAGATGATATTATAAAAAATTATGGTGCAGATACGTTACGCGTTTATGAGATGTTTATGGGACCGTTTGATGCATCCTTACCGTGGAGTACGGATAATATTATAGGTTCTAGACGTTTTTTGGAAAAAATTTGGAGATTGTCACAAAAAATAGATGGTAAGGTTAGGTCAGATGAGAAAATAGAAACTGCTGTTCACAAAACAATAAAAAAAGTTACAGAAGATATAGATAATTTTGCTTTTAACACAGCTATATCTGCTATGATGATATTAGTTAACGAAATAGAATCTGGAATATCACAAGATAGAAAAATATCTAAGAAAGACTTTGAATTATTTTTAAAAGTATTATCTCCCTTTGCCCCACACATAACAGAGGAGATATGGAGGTCTTTTGGTAATAAAAATCTAATTGTTTTAGAGAAATGGCCAAAATCAGACATCAAAAAAACACAAGAATTAGAAGTGAGAATGGTAATACAAATTAATGGTAAGGTTCGGGCTACTATTCAAACACATTTTGGTGCTAAAGAAGAGGAGATAGTAGCTCTTTCTAGGGCTATGCCAGAGGTAGAAAAATGGCTAATGAATAAAGAAATAAGGAAAATATTTTTTGTACCAAATAAGATTATCAATTTCGTAACTAGCTAGTTTTTTGTTATTTTAGAGGTAAAAGGTCAAGACTTGACTTGGATGGACAATAATGATACAAATAAGTATACATTTGTTGTAACTAAATTTTAATAGTCTATTATTAAAGAAAACATGATAGAAAAAACACCAATCACATTTAAACCAAAACAGGTCGTAAAAAAATTACTATCAGTATTGGGGGATAGATCACAGGATGTCTTAACTAGTCGTTTTGGTTTGGGTAATGATACAAAAAGAATGACTCTTGAGGCGATTGGTAAAAAATACAAAATTACTCGTGAAAGAGTTCGACAGATAGAAAACTATTCTGTAGTAAACATAAGAAAATCAAAAGAATATACAAAGGAAAAATCTGTTTTTGATGAATTGAGAGATATTATGTCCAGTCTAGGTACTACTATTTCCGAAGAATCTTTGCTTAAACATCTTTCAAAAGACAAAAGTACGCAAAATCAGATTCATTTTTTGTTGGTTGTTGGGGAGGATTTTCATAAAGAAAAAGAGGACAATGAGTTTAAGCATCGATGGACTGTGGATAAAGATCTATCAAAAAAGATTCATTCTTCCTTAAGGCAGCTTTATTCAACGTTGTCTGATGATGAAATATTGTTGGAATCAGATATGGTAGAAAAGTTCCTGGAAAATCTAAAAGATGTTTCAGATAAATACAAAAATCAAGAAATAGCAAAGAGATGGTTGGCTCTATCAAAACTAATAGACAAAAACCCATTGGGAGAGTGGGGTAAGTCAAAATCTCCAAACATAAATGCAAAAGGTATGCGAGATTATGCGTTTCTAGTTATTAGAAGACATGGTTCTCCAATTCACTTTAGAGAAGTGGCCAAGCTTATAACAGAACTTTTCAAGAAAAAGGCACACATCGCAACTACACATAACGAACTGATAAAGGATCCAAGGTTTGTTCTCGTGGGAAGAGGTTTGTACGCGTTGTCTGAGTGGGGTTATATGAGTGGTGTGGTGAAAGACGTCATAAAAAATATTCTAGACAAGAATGGACCAATGACAAAAGAAGAAATAACAAAAAAAGTTTTGAAAGAAAGATATGTTAAAGAAAACACTATTATGGTAAACCTTCAAAACCCAAAATACTTCAAAAAATCAAAAGACGGTAAATATAGTGCAGTATAAAATACAAAAAACCACCCAACAGGTGGTTTTTTTGTTATAGTTTATATATAATTATATCATGTTTGAACCTTACGTTAAGTTGCTGTCAAATGATATGGTGCTCACCACACTAAAGGTACTTTATTACTTTTCATTTGTTTTTGTACCTTTGGTTGTTATTGATACCGCATGGTATTTGTGGGTTTTGTATAGAAGAGCGTTGTTTTTTGCTAAGCAAGAATACATTTTACTTGAAATAAAAATACCTAAAGAAATTTTTAAATCACCAAGAGCGATGGAGTTTTTTATATCTAGTTTGCATAGTACTTTAGGGGAAGGAAATTGGTATGAAAAGTACTGGAAAGGTTCGGTGCGTAGTTCTTTTTCTCTTGAAATTGTATCAATAGACGGTGCTGTTCATTTTTATATCTGGACAAAAAAAGGGGAAAAAAATAAAATTGAAGCCAATTTATATTCTCAATATCCTGGAATTGAAATATATATAGTTCCTGACTATACACTGCCCGCTGTATATAACCCAGAATTAAATGGCATGTTCATGATGGAGTTTAAACTAACCAAAGCAGATGCCTATCCTATAAAAACATATATTGACTATGGTATGGATAAAGATCCAAAAGAAGAATTTAAAATAGATCCATTAACACCTCTCATAGAGTTCATGGGCTCTTTACCTCGTGGTAATCAAGCCTGGCTTCAAATAATAATAAGAGCACATGTGGCTGAAGAAAAAGATCCAAAAAAGACTTTTTCTAAGTGGAAAATATGGGAGACTTGGGATTTGGGTGACAAGTGGGATTTCTTGGAAAAAAAAGATCTAAGATGGAAAGAAGGTGCTAATGCAGAGATTGAGAAGATACTAGCAAAAGGAAAGGGAGAAAAAGGGGAAGATGGAAAAATTATACCCGGAACAACAAGATTTCTGACTGAAGATGAGCAAAACACTATAAAAGCTTTAGGAAGAAGTGTTTCTAAAAAAGGTTTTGATACCGGAATGCGGCTTATATATCTTGCTCCAAAAGATATTTTTGACCCATCTAATATCGGTGGTCTAGTTGGTGGTATTATGCATTTTAATTCAGACTCAGGTCTTAATGGTTTTGCTCCGTCCGGTTCCAATTCCTCTCCAAAATATAAACATTTGCTTTTACAGTGGAAAGATAGAAGTAAAAAACTGATAGATGGTGAAAAACAAGAATTTCTTGATGCATATAAACGCAGAGCATATTTCTATGAACCATATAGAAGAGAAAAATATTTTATCTTGAATACGGAGGAACTAGCAACTCTGTTTCATCTTCCTGGAATGGTTTCAATGACACCTACATTCACAAGAGTTGAATCAAGAAAGGGAGAGGCACCTGCCAATTTACCACTATAACTCATGGAGGAACAGAAACAAAACTTTACAAAAAAACTCTGGATGGAAATTTACAAATATATTTTTCCTGAAAATTTAAACAAAAAAAGAGTCATTTTGGCTTTTGTGTTAGCTTTTGTCATATCCCTGTTTTTAGTTTTAGTTTTTAGCTCTACATCTAGATTCCCAGTGGGAACAGTGGTGGAAATTAAATCTGGAGAATCTCTACAATCAATTACAGTCAAACTCCGGCAGGATAACATTATAAGATCAGAGTTTATATTTCGTTCACTGGTTATAGCCTTTGGTGGCGAGAAGAAAGTTATAGCAGGTGATTATTTGTTGGCCAGAAAAGAAAATGCTTTTTCTATGGCAAGACGTCTGGTTAACGGCAAATTTGGCATAGATACTCTAAAAATCACTATACCTGAAGGATGGAATATCTTTCAAATAGCAGATTATTTGGAAAAAAATCTTGTTTTGTTCAATAAAAAAGATTTTATAGATTTAGCAAAGGATAAAGAAGGGTATTTATTTCCTGATACTTATTTTGTTTTGGGTTCCGTAAAGCCCACAGAAATAATAAAAATGATGGAGAATAATTTTCTAAAGAGAATAGATGTTTTAGAAGAAAAAATATCCAGATCTGGTTATACAAAAAAGGAAATTATAATTATGGCATCTATCTTAGAAGGAGAAGCGTTACCAAAAGACAGAAATGTTGTTGCTGGTATTTTGTGGAAGAGGTTAGATATGGGAATGCCTTTGCAGGTGGATTCTACATTCTCTTACATTAATGGAAAGAATACATACGAGTTGACACTGGATGATCTAAAAATAGACTCTCTTTATAATACATACAAATACAAAGGTCTTCCCCCTGGTCCTATAAATAATCCAGGATTAGAGGCAATAACAAGTGCATTAAATCCAATAAAAACCAAATATTTATACTTTTTGACTGAAAAAGACGGAACAATTCATTACGCTAAAACTTTTGAAGAACACAAGAGAAATAAAGAATTGTATTTATAAAATTTCTCACATTGTGATATAAATGGCTCATGAATAAAAAGCCAAAGGTTTTTGTGGGTGTGTCGGGGGGAGTAGATTCCTCTGTAGCTTTGGCATTGCTCAAAAAAGAAGGGTTTGATGTTACAGGGGTTTTTCTTAAGGTTTGGCACCCCGACTTTTTGCCTTGTGATTGGAGAGAAGAGAGAAGAAGTGCAATGAGAGTTTGTGCAACCTTAAATGTACCTTTTATAACTTTGGATTGTGAAAAAGAATACAAAAAAGAAGTGGTGGATTATATGATAAGAGAATACTCTGCAGGTAGGGTTCCTAATCCTGATGTTTTTTGTAATAAATATGTAAAGTTTGGAGTTTTTTTGGAAAAAGCTTTAGAGATGGGTGCGGATTTTGTGGCCACGGGTCATTATGCAAGAAAAATAAAAAATAAAAACGGAAAATTTGAGCTGTGGGAAGCAAAAGATAAAAATAAGGATCAGTCATACTTTTTGCATACACTGACTCAGGAACAACTTTCACATGCTCTGTTTCCAATTGGTGATATGTTGAAGTCTAAAGTTAGAAAAATGGCAGAAAAATTTGGTTTACCTACTGCTACAAAAAAAGATAGTCAGGGTTTGTGTTTTATAGGTAAAGTTGATATGCAAGACTTTTTATCTCATTACATAGAAATGAAAAGAGGTGATGTTTTGGATTTAAGAGGAGAAAAAATAGGTTTCCATAATGGAGCAGTATTTTACACTATAGGTCAGAGGCATGGTTTTACTATTACAAAAAAAACTTCCAATGATCCAAGATTTTTTGTGATTTCAAAAAATATCAAAAATAATACTATTACCGTGGCAGACAAAGACAGGGAATCTGATAGTGTTTTTTCTGTAAAAAATATAACAATAGATAATCTAAATATTATTGGGGAAAAGCTCTCAAAACTTCCAATGAAAACAAGTGTAAGGATACGTTATAGACAAGAAAAAATAAGTTGCGTTTTAGATATAAAAGATGATGGTTACATAGTTATCTTTGAAAAACCACAAAATGCAATAGCTGTCGGTCAATCAGCTGTTTTCTACAATAAAGAGATTTGTATAGGAGGTGGTATTATAGAAAAAACTGAATAGTTGTGAGATAATGTCAAAATGGAACCAATTTATGTTTTAAAAGCCAATGGCGATAGAGAGTTGTTTGATGTTAAAAAATTAGATTATTCTTTAAAAAGAGCGGGGGCTTCTAGTCTTTCCGCAGAACAAACCATAGCATATGTCAGGGATCATTTAACTCCTGATATTACTACTCATCAGATATATAGGATAGCTTTTGAGCAGTTGCATAAACAGGAAAAACCAGTTGCTTTGAAATACTCTCTTAAGAGGGCTATTATGGAATTGGGGCCATCCGGATTTCCTTTTGAAGATTTTGTTGCAGAAATATTTAGAGCTAGGGGCTTTAAGGCTGAAACAGGAAAAATAATTAGAGGTTTTTGTGTAGAACACGAGGTGGATGTTGTAGCTTGGAACGATGAAAAACTAATTATGGTTGAGGCTAAATTTCATAACGAGTTAGGTGTAAAATCAGATTTGAAAATAGCTTTGTATGTTAAGGCCAGATTTGAAGACTTGGCTAAAATGACATATAAATACGGCAAGGAGAGAAAGCTTGATGAGGGGTGGCTTGTGACAAATACTAAATTTACTTCTACTGCCATAGAATATGGATCATGTCAGGGTGGTATGAAAATGATAGGTTGGAACTATCCTCCCGTGGGTAATTTGCACGATATGATAATAGAATCAAAACTTCATCCTATAACTTGTCTTACCTCTATGGTGGGAAGAGAGAAGAAGCTGTTACTTGAGAGAGGGGTGGTTTTGTGTAAAACCATAGCCGATAATCCAGACTTGTTGTTTGCTATAGGTCTCAATGATGCTAAATCAAAAAAGGTTTTGGAGGAAATTAGGAATTTATAGAAGAATGAATCCGGTAGTAGAAAATGACATTGGATAAATCCATATTATCAATCAAATGAAACGATCGAAATTAACAATGTATAATATTAAAAATTACATTTAGCTCTTTGAGCTATGTCATTTTTCACTATCCGGATGAAAAAAAATAATAAAAATAAAAATAGCTCAATAAGAAACATAGCAAATCTTATGTTTGAATACGGAATTCTAGCAAAAACTCCTAGAAGTGGTTTTCATTTTTTGGGTACAGGTAACCAGTCTGTGGCAGAACATGTAAACAGAGTAGCTTTTATTGGTTATATTTTAGCTATTATGGATGGTTCAGTGGATATTTTGAAAGTTTTAAAAATGAGTTTACTGCATGATATATCGGAGACAAGAATATCTGATTTGAATTATGTGCACCAAAAATATGTAGATAGGAAAGAGCACAGTGCCGTAAAAGATATTTCTGACTCGGTTCCCTTTGGCCATGATATTTTTGATACCATAGGTGAATACGAAGAAAGAAAAAGCAAAGAGTCTCTTTTGGTGAAAGATGCAGACAATTTGGAGTGGATATTGTCTTTAAAAGAAGAAGTGGATACTGGCAATACTAGAGCTTTAAAGTGGATCAGTTCTGCTGTTAAAAGGCTTAAAACTCCACATGCACAAAAAATAGCAAAAGAGATAATGAAGACAGATTCAAATGATTGGTGGTTTGATGAAGAAAGTCAGAAAAGTAAATGGTGGATTA
>CAZDPS010000014.1:0-16605 GCA_964507615.1 uncultured Candidatus Saccharibacteria bacterium
TTGACGGAACCATGCTAGAGGGTTGCGGATGCTCTGAAAAGATTTTGGTTCAACGAGATTTTTAGAAAAATGGCCTAACTCAGGTCTTTTTTGGTGTTTTTGATATAAAATGCTTGACATAAATACTGAAAGGTGGTATACTACTAATGTACAGTTCTTTAACACAACTTGCGAATAAAGAGGTAGTCATAGCCAAAAGAGGCTTACAAAAGGATAAAACGGAGGCACTTTTTGGCTATGACTACAACAGTCAAACGCCCCTCAGCTCACGGGCAGTGAGAAACCAAGGAGCTAAGAGCTCCAAGGAGACCATCATGAAGTACAACGAACTGACGTTCGGGCAGATGGAAGCCATCGTCAACAAGCTCGGGGGAATGGAGGGTGTTCGTCGCTTTCTGTGTGGCGAGCTTTCGCTCAACGTCCCGCAGTTCGCCGTCTGGAAGACGATCAAGATTGGTCTTCACAAGAAACTCGCTGCCATCACCACGATGCCCACGAAGTTCAGAGTGAGCGACTGGGCGAAGAAAATTCTCGGCAAGCCGGCGTTCACATTGGCACAGGTCGAGGAAGACATCTCGCTCTGCGTTGCCACGGTCAAGGAGCTGACGGGTAAGGACCGAGCAACAACCACGGAGGTCTTCAACGCTATCAAGTTGGTTGGTGATCTCTGTCCGGCTGAAGTCGGCCCTGCCCTTCGGGAGCAGTATCTAGACCAGCCGGATGGTGAGTTGCTTTTCATCGCGATGGAACCGATCAAGGACTACATCGGCCGCCTCAACGTGTTCCGCGTTGAGCACGATAACGACGAGCTCGGGCTCGACGGCAACTACGCCAATCCGGCGGGTGTCTGGGATGGTGACCATCGCTTCGTCTTCCGTTCTCGCAAGTAGTTTCCTAAAGCGACTCGTCCATCGCTATACAAAATCGGACAGGCCTCGTGCATCGCGCACGGGGCTTTAGTTTTGTCTGAAAAAGCGTTGTATAATGAAACTCGGAGGATTTTTGGTCGAATTCAAGACGGAATAACAAAATACGAGAAGATGTACTTGTCGTACATTGACGAGGATTTTGGAAATTCCAACACAGAAGTCGGGTAAAAAGACCCGAGCTATGACAGTTGCACTTACTTTGGCTTTCTGATAGGATAGTAACCACATATGACAGACAAAACAAACGCCGCAAACATCACTTTGAAGACAGATAACAGCGTGGTAGACGCTCTTTTTTCTGTTGGGGCACACTTTGGCTTTATAAAATCTAGACGACACCCAAGTACAAAACCTTTCATTTTTGGGGTTAAAAACAAGATTGAGATTTTTGACCTAGAAAAGACAAGTCAGTCTCTAAATAAAGCTCTTGAATTTGTTCAAGATCTTGGTACTAGAAACGCAAAGATCCTATTTGTTAGTGGCAAGAATGAGGCCAAAGCAGCAATCACACTAGTTGCTGAGAGTATTAACATGCCTTATGTTGCAGGGCGATTTATTGGAGGAACTTTGACTAACTTCCCAGAAATTCGTAAAAGAGTAGAGAAGCTAGAATCTCTTGTGTCACAAAAAGAAAAAGGTGAACTTATTAAATATACAAAAAAAGAAAGATTACTTATTGATCGCGAAATAAACAAACTAAGAGAATTTTTCTTTGGTTTGAGTGTTATGAAAAATCTTCCATCAGCTCTGTTTGTGGTGGACAGCAAGAAAGAATCTATAGCAGTGAAGGAAGCAAAGATGATGGGAATTCCAGTTATCAGTTTGTCTGGTACAGACAACAACCTAAATGAAGTAGATTTTCCAATTCCAGGTAATGATGCAAGTCGAACAAGTATAGAGTTTTTCCTACAAAAAATAGCGGAAGGCTATAAAGCTGGTCAAATGAAGAAGCCAGCGACAGTTTAGCCTTAATTTTTCAGAGACTTACCTAGGAAGGTTTGATGTGTTTTACTCAGGTTTAATGTTATTATAATTATATTAAAGTTAATTTAACCAGATAAAAATATGACAGGAAACTCTAATGAAATAACAACAGAACTTATAAAACAGTTACGTGACAAGACCGGCATATCTGTTATGCAGTGCAAAAAAGCTTTAGACGAGACAGGTGGTGATATGGAGAAGGCAGTAATGCTTTTACAGAAGAAAAGTGCTGATATTGCTAGTTCAAAACAAGGTAGAACACTTAATTCGGGTGTTGTGGCTTCTTACATTCACGCTACTGGTAATGTGGGTACAATGATAGAATTATTGTGCGAGACTGATTTTGTGGCCAACAATGAAGAGTTCAAAAAGATTGCCCGAGATATAGCTATGCACGCTACAGCTACAAACCCTCAGTTTTTAAAAATGGAAGATATAGATGAGCACGCTATGGAGCTAGCAAAGGAAATGTTTGCTAAGGAAGTAGAAGGTAAACCAGAGGATATGAAAGCAAAGATTTTGGAAGGGAAACTTGCTGCTTATTGGGGCGAGAGAGTGCTATTGACTCAGGCTTTTATAAAGAATCCGGAGTTGACCATAACAAACCTACTGCAGTCGGCTGTCCAAAAATTTGGTGAAAAAATTGAAATCGGAAGATTTGTGCGTTTCTCAATTTCTCAATAAATAAATTTTATTTATGACAACCACAATTACGTTTTTCATAATATCTATGTTCGTATTGGCTGGTTTGATAGCATCTAAAATATTTGAAATAAAAGTCAGAAAGATAGATTTTTTGGTTAAACTTTTTTTGGTCGGTGATAGGTTGATACGTCAACTGGGGGATATTCTTATATTTAAATATAATAGATACAAAAAGATTCTCAATATATTTATTTTTGATTTTTTGCCGTCATATCTTTATGAGTTATTGGTCAAAATGAAGGATTATGTAGCAAAGAAATACTATAATGCAGGAGATAATATAAGAGGTAGAAGAATATTAAAAAGTAACGGATCAGTGTCATCTTTTCTTGAGCAGTTGGCGGAAGATAAATCTCTTGAAAAAAAGTCCTAGTTGTGCTAAATTTGTTCAGTATTGCTTAGAAAAATTATTTTTGCCACCCTAGCTCAGTTGGTAGAGCAATGCTTTTGTAAAGCATGGGTCGTCAGTTCAAATCTGACGGGTGGCTCCAGAAAATCCCCGCTGTAAAGCGGGGATTTTACGTCAGATTTGACTGTGGAAGATCTGAGGGGTGAGAAGCCGTGTTGCGGCTTCGCAAGACTCTGAGTCTGTAATCAGAGGTGAAGAGTGTACAGTTCCTGTAAGGAAGCGAGTTATCTCTTTTTAGTGCTTGTGGCAGTAGTTGTTGTGGCTTCTTTGGCTATTTTGAATGCTTTTAATTCTGGCACAGCCTTTTCTAGATCCTCTATGCTTTGGAAACCGTAATATGTTTTATCTTTTATTATGAGTGCAGGTAATTTGTTTTCTACTTTATTTATGGAAATGAGAGTTTTTATTGCAGATATATCCATGTTGTAATCAAAGGAGTATATACGCAATTCTGGATAAGTTTCTCGCAATTTAGTTAGTACATAGCCCTCTTTTTCACAATCCTCGCAATCATTATTTGTTGAGTAGAAATATATTATAGATAATGGGTTTCTTTTACATTTTTCACTAATTCTATTCATCAGTAGATAGTCTTTGATCTCTAATAAAGAATAATATTTTTTTAGAGTTTGTACTTCAGGATCATTAACACCTCTCTGGCTTTCTGTGTAAGACAGTCTTTCTTCTAAGTTTGCTAGTTCTGTGGATAGAGTTCCTGTGCCAATATCTTTACAAAGTGATTCTTCAAGAAGAGAAAATTGTGTCTCTGATGATAAAATGTCTATAGATATCTTGTCTTGTATATTTCTAATCTCTTCCATTCTTTTTTGACTAAAATAGTTGCTCAAAAAAATGGCAGTTGAAAAAATAATTGCTGTAATTATGAAAGAATATAGATATTTTCTTGTACTTATTTTTCTAGGTTCCATCCGGTTAGTGAAAAATGACATCGCTCTATGAGCAGAATGTGATTTTAAGATTAATTATTGTTAATATCGATCCTTTTATCATTTTATATGTTTGAATTTATTCAATGTCATTTTCTACTACCGGATTCCATATAAGATTTATTTACCTCCAGGAGGCCTTAACTCCGAATATAGCGTTATACGTGGCCTTTCCAATCCACAGAGGCGCTATAAACATATACAATGTCATGAAAAAAATCAAATCTAATCCCAAAACTATTTTACCTTCAGACATTCTTTTAGATATGATAATCATAGTTAGGGTTCCTAGTGTTGTGACCAGACCGATGATGGCTATAAGTTCTGTATTTATGTAAAACCAGTCAAAATCAAAGCCGGTCCAATGCAAGTTCCATCCAACAGTTTGTATTTCTAGGTATTTATTGAATATCATTCTGATTACGCTTATAACTGATAGAGAAGTAACACTTATTATAGATATAACTGAAAGTGCGGCCATTGGTAAAATAAATATACCAAGGTTCCCATATTTTCTTCTAAAAAACATATCACGATAATCTTCCGCATTTTTGATAAAACCATATGACCATCTAACGCGTTGTTTTAGAAGTTTGCGTAGTGTATCTGGAGGAACAGTGTAAACCATGGCATTGTGAGCGTGTGCTATCTTGTAACCATTTTTTTGCATACGCAGAGCTATTTCAATATCTTCTGTGTTGTGGGCATGTCTATAGCCACCAAGCTCTTTAAAAACATTTGTACGAAATATAGAAAATGGGCCTGGTGTTATGTATACAGCCTGCATGTAATGGAACATTTTTCTGGTAAATATACCAAAACCATACTCAACCTTTTGTAAGAGTTGGAGTGGACCTTTTGGTTGCCAAAGTTTTACAGATGGAGCTACTGCCATAATTTCCTTATTTTCAAAATGCATGATTATGTGTTTTAGAGCGTCTTTGTGTACATAAGAATCAGCATCGAGACAGCCCACTAAATCACTAGAAAGTTTTGAGATACCAAAATTAAGCGCTGTATATTTACCACCGTTTGGTTTAGTATAGATTTCTATTTGGGGGTTGTTTTTAAATTTTTGTATCCTTTCCCAGGTTTTGTCGGTAGAGCCGTCATCTACAATCATTATTTTTAGCTTGTTTTTTGGGTAGTCTAGAGACAATAATGAGTGTATTGTTTTTGACACAGTGTTTTCCTCGTTCCAGCAAGGAACTATTATTGTAACCGTTGGGTATCTTTTTGGTCCTATTGATATAAGACCGGCTTCTTCTTCTATACTAATTCTATTTTCAAAGTAAGTGATCAGTAAAAAAACCTCAAAGTTTAGTGAGATAAATAGAAAAATATATGCTATTGAATTTGTAATATCAAACATTTTTTATTTTTAGCGCACAGTGGCATCGTATATTCTTCTGGTTTCTGCTTCAAGTTTTTTGTGTAGAGTGTCAACTTCTGTAGATTGTAGAGTTCTTTCTGTTGACCTGTAAGTGATACGGTAAGCATAACTTATCATATCTTTACCGAATTTTTCTGCGTTCTCATATTTATCCAAAAGAGCTACTTCTTCTATAAGGTTTGGAGCAATTTCACGAACAAGGTCAAAATAGTCATTTACAACGAAGTCATTTTTAACTACGAAAGAAATATCTCTGACTATTGGTGGGTACTTACTTACTTCAACAAATTTATTTCCAAGTTTCAATTGTTTTTTAACCCTTTCGTCATCTGACCAAAGTAAGCGAATATCTGGAAGCTCCATACTTATTATTGCCAGTCTTTCTAATCCGAATCCAAAGGCCCAGCCATTGTATTTTGTGGAGTCTACTCCCAGTTTTTCCAACACTCCAGGTTGTACGACACCTGCTCCTAAAACTTCTATCCATTTACCGTCTTTGTCTATTTCCATCTCTATACTTTGGTTGGTGTAGGGGAATGTGTCATCATTGAATCTAAATTTTATGTCTTGTCCAAAAACAGATTTAGCGATTTCTTCCAAGACATTTCGCAAGTCTTCCTGAGTAATGACGTGATTTTCTGTTTTGCATAAATATAAACCATCAATCTGGTGGAATATATTCATGTGATTTCTATCTATCTCGTCTTTGCGGTAAACCTTGCCATGAGAAAGTACCCCCACAGGCTCTCCTTTGTCTATTTTTTCTCTTATTTCCTTTAAGGCCAGGTAGTAATACCACATTACCGTACAGTGAGTCCTAAGAATGTTTTTATCATCTACATAATATGTATCAGATTTACTTCTTGCTGGATGGTTTGCGGGAAAATTAAACAAATCAAAAGTGATTTCTGCAGTCACAACTTCTGGGACTTTTATCAAATCAAAATTACTTAGTATGGGAATATTTGTCACCCTTTCTATCATCTCGTAAAGGGGACTTTCTTTTGTTCTAGAGAGGTCCTTCATGGCCAAGTAATGCTTCATTCTGAGCGCTTCGGTGTCATTTCTAGAGAAAAGACCTGCCAACAATTTTTCTTGTTCGTCTAGAGGTGTCTCGAATATATTGCGAGAAAGTGATGGATCATTATATAGATTGTCCATAGTATTTGTCATAATTCCTAGTGTATTGGAAAATGGTTAAAAATTCAAGTAAAACAACAAAAAAGCACTAGCATTTAACCGGGCTTTTTGCTATAATAGAGTACGCATGACGAAGGAAAAACCAGTGAAAAATACAGGTAAAAAGGATAGTTACGGGGCAGATGCAATCACAATTCTAGAGGGTCTAGAGCCAGTTAGAAAGCGTCCAGGTATGTACATAGGTACAACAGGACTTGATGGACTACATCACCTTATAACAGAAATTTTTGATAACTCTCGAGACGAGGCGATGGGTGGTTTTGCTGATCACATAGAGGTTACTTTGTTGCCAGGAAATAGGATACGGGTGGTGGATAATGGGCGAGGTATTCCTGTAGATATTCATAAACAAACAAAGGTTTCAGCACTTGAAACCATCATGACTACTCTTCACGCAGGAGGTAAGTTTGGAGGTGAGGATGGTGGTTATAAAGTTTCTGGGGGTTTGCACGGAGTGGGAGCATCGGTTGTAAATGCCCTTTCTATTTATTGTAAAGTAGTTGTTCACAAAGACGGAGGTGTTTATATGCAGGAATACTCTCAAGGCAAGAGAAAAGCATTAGTAAAGAAAATTGGAAGTACAAAAGAAAAAGGAACTATTGTGGTTTTTGAACCAGATCCAGCTATTTTTCCGATAATAGAATTTAGCGCAGAAAGAGTGATAGATCATTTGAGACAACAGGCATATTTGGTTAAGGGTTTAAGAATTACCGTAAATGATGCAAGTAAGTATGATGGCAAGATAAAAGAAGACGAGACCTTCTACTTGAGTGATTTAGAATTGGAAATCCCGTCAATGTCTTTCTATTTTGAAGGCGGTCTTTTGTCGTTGGTTAGATTCTACAATAGTATACAAAAACCAATTCACAAAAACGTTTTTTACGTAGAAAAAAAGATAAACGAATATGAGTCGGTAGAAGTGTCTTTACAGTATGTAGATGATATTTCTTGTAGACTTTTGGCTTTTGCGAATAATATAAATACACCAGAGGGTGGTACGCATGTTACTGGTTTCAAAACTGCTTTAACCAGAACACTAAATACTTATGGAAGAAAAAATAATTTAATAAAAGAAACTGAGGATAATTTTACCGGTGATGATGTTTTGGAAGGATTAACTGCTGTAGTTTCAGTAAAACTACGAGAAATTCAGTTTGAGGGTCAAACAAAAGCAAAGCTGGGTTCTGTTGAAGCCCAAAGTTCAGTTAACACTGTTTTTTCCGAAGCATTTACTTATTTCCTAGAAGAGAATCCAGATGATGCAAAGGCGATAATAAACAAGGTGGTTCTAGCTCTCAAGGCTCGCAAGGCGGCAAAGGCAGCAAAAGACTCTGTGCTTCGTAAGGGTGCTTTGGAGGGGATGACGCTTCCCGGAAAACTAGCTGACTGTCAATCAAAAAGTGCAGAAGATTCAGAATTGTTTATTGTGGAGGGAGATTCTGCGGGTGGTACTGCCAAATCAGGACGAGACAGAAGAACACAGGCCATACTTCCTCTTCGTGGAAAAATTCTAAACATTGAAAGAGCAAGACTTGATAGATTACTTGAGTCAGAACAAATCAGAAATTTGGTTATTGCTTTGGGTACTGCAATCGGAGATACTTTTGATGTTGAAAAATTGAGATATCACAAAATAATAATAGCAACAGATGCCGATGTTGATGGTGCCCATATTCGTACTCTTATTTTGACATTGTTATACAGATATTTCAGACCTCTTATAGATGGTGGATTTATTTATATTGCTCAACCGCCACTTTACAAAATAAAGAAAGGTAAGGAAATATTCTACGCTTATTCTGATGATGACAAGGCAAAAATCGTAGGTAAAGAAATAGTTGAGGAAATATCGGAAGTAGAAGAATTAGTACCAGAAGATGGAGAAGAAGACAGTGATTCTGCTGAAGAGAATAGTAAGGGCAAAGCAGGTGGTAAAACAGACAAATCTAAATCTACAAAAATACATATTCAGCGCTACAAAGGTCTTGGAGAGATGAATTCTGAAGAATTATGGGAGACCACAATGGATCCTGCTAGAAGAATTTTGAAACAAGTCATCATAGATGATACGCAATCAGCTGACAAAGTATTTGACGTTTTGATGGGAACGGATGTGCCGTCGAGGAAGTCTTTTATACAATCAAACGCCACAAAAGCAAATCTAGACATTTAAATTTGGCGAACTCCTTTGTTGAAAATATAAAAATTATTATCACCTTACGACAGTAAGACTCTTCGCATTTTCATACTTTTGCGAAGGATTAATCCAAATTATAAAATCTAGAGCTTCAAAGTTTTTTAACTAGTTAGTTCTTTCCTGATTCAGGTTCTGGTTTTGGTTCTGTGTGGTGTACATGGTGCACCTCAGGTCTATTTGGAACAACAAGTGCTGCAATTACGTAACCAATAATTGCAGGAAATAGGGCGGTCATGACTGCTATCAAAATATAGAGGAGTCTTAAAATGGTTGGATCTACGTCAAAATATTCTCCAATTCCACCTATAACTCCTGTAAAAATTTTATCATCTTTACTTTTGTATAATCTTTTTTTTATCATGATTATTTTTTATTAGCGATTTCTTGTAATAGTTTTGAAAGTAGTTCATCTTTTGATATTTGACCAAGTTGTCCTTGATCACGTGATTCAAGAGTTACTTTGTCAGCTTCTATTTCTTTATCACCTATAACCACCCAATAAGGTATTTTTTGGTTTTTTGCGTCACGAACTTTTCCTCCAAGGTTTGAATCTGCATCATCTAGTTCAGCACGAATATTTTTTTCTTTTAACAAATTAAAAACTTGTTTTGCATATTCATTGTGGTTTGTTCTAACAGGTATAATTTTCACTTGAACAGGGGACAACCAAAGAGGGAAATTACCTGCATAGTGCTCTATGAGAAAAGCCATTATTCTCTCTATTGCTCCTATTGATGATCTGTGAACCACAACTGCTTGTTTTTTTGTTCCGTCTTCTGCAATGTAGGATAGCTGAAATCTTTCTGGCATACAAAAGTCATATTGCACAGTAAAGGCGGTATCTTCTTTACCATTCACATTTTTCATTTGTATATCAACCTTTGGTCCGTAGAACGCTGCTTCTCCTGGTGCTTCTACAAAACCACAACCTCTAGATTGTAGATGTTTTCTCAAAAGATCTTCACCTATATCCCAAGCTGAGTCATTTTTATAGTATTTTTCGGAGTTTGTTCTGTCTCCTAAAGACAGCCTGTACGAGAAGTTTTCTCCATGTTTCAAACCAAAGACACCGGCTACATATTCTATTAGATCTAAAGCTTTTCCTATTTCGGAAACAGCTTGTTCTGGAGAAGCACAGATTATATGGGCATCTGCTAAACAAAAAGATCTGACGCGTAGGAGTCCTGATAGTTCTCCAGACTGTTCGTATCTATATAGTTGTGCCAATTCAGCAATTCTCATTGGTAGTTCCTTGTATGTGTGAGGTCCTCTTAAATAAAGTTCAAAATGATGTGGGCAAGTCATTGGGCGTAGCATAAATTCGTCCTCATCTATTTTTATAGGTGCATACATGGAGTCTTTGTAGTGTGGGTAGTGTCCAGATTTTCTATATAGGTCAAGTTTTGCAATGTCAGGAGTTCTAACATGTAGATATCCACGCTTTATTTCTTCGTCTACTATAAATCTTTCTAATTCACGTCTTATCGTTGCACCTTTTGGTGTGAAAAGTGGTAGACCTTTACCGACAGTTTCAGAAAAATAAAACAGATCAAGATCGGCACCTAGTTTTTTGTGGTCTCTTTTTTTGGCCTCTTCTCTTTGAAGTAAGTAAGCATCCAAATCCTCTTTTGTTTCAAAGGCAAGACCGTAAATACGAGTTAGCATTTTATTTTTTTCATCTCCTCTCCAGTAAGCTCCAGCGACCCTGTCTAGTTTCCAGGAGTCCATCGGAATGACACTCATATCATCTACATGTCCTCCACGACATAGGTCAACAAAGTCACCAGATTTATATGTTGTTATCTGCTCTCCCTTTTCTTTTATACCTTCTATCAGTTCAAGTTTGTATGGGTTACCAGCAAAAATATTTTTAGCTTCTTCATAAGAAACATCTGTGCCAACAAAACTTTTCCATGATTTGGCGTGTTTTCGCATCACATTTTCTATTTTCTCAAAGTCTTTTTCTGACACAGGTGATTTGAATTCAAAGTCATAGTAAAACCCAGTATCAATAGAAGGTCCCAAAGTGACCAATGTGTCTGGATATAATTCTAATATAGCTGAGGCCAATAAATGGGCAAGTGAGTGACGTGCCTTATCTAATTTGTCGTTTGTCATGATGCTTATAGCATATCACTATTTATATATTTTTGTATATTTAGTGATATTGACGGTATTGCTTTTAAGTAATATAAATGGGTCAGAGGAGAGACATATGCCCGGATTCAATTACGCAATTGATGGTTCTGGTAATCTGAGCGAGGAGTGGTTCAAGGAACACTCCAATAAGAACTGTGGGGAGTGCAAGGGAGAAGGGGTGATCACTTGGCAGATCGATCAGGGTCAGTCTATGGTCACTGCCTGTCCCAGCTGTTTTCCCAAGAATCAGCACATGAAAGAGGTGCGTGACCACTTCAATCAGTGTGCCAAGTACGTTCCGTGGTAGAAAGTTCTAATAAGGGGCTGGTCAACGTGACCAGCCCTTCGTCGTATATATTTATATTCCATTCAAAACTATTTGAGTTTATCAATGATTTTTCAAGACATCGCGCAGTTAATTAGAAAACAACAGTCCAGTGCGGAATAAAAATACTTTGCTGGCGAACGAGAGGTTGCTCCAGAAAAGTATTTTTATGTAGCTTTTATTCCATAAGCTTAACCTTATCTATCAAAATACTTTTTCCAGCATTTCTTGTGGAGAATGTGCCTTTTATAACAATACAACTTTCAGGAATTAAAATGTCTTGAAATTCTTCAAAAATTTTTGGGAAGGCTACAGCTTCTATAGAATCAGTTAGATCTGCAATCTTGAGGAAAACCATTTTGTCTCCATTTTTGGTCATAACGGCTCGTACTTCCTCTATTATTCCACCCACAACAATTGGCGTTTTTTCCTTGGCCGTTTCTTTTATCTTTTTTATATTTGTTTCTTTGTTTTCTAATTTGTGTTTATAACTATCCAATGGGTGTCCAGAAATGTAGAGGCCGAGGAGTTCTTTCTCCCAGACGAGCTGGTCAGTAGGATTCCACTCTGGTGCTGGAAGTAGAGTAATGTTAGCAGCGTGGGTTGTTTCTGCTAGTCCAGAGAACAATGAATCCTGGTCGCTTTCTTTAGCTCTTTCTTCTTTGTTAAAGGTAAGCAGTCTCTCGAGGTTGTGCAAAAGAGTTGCTCGGCTAGCACCTTCTTCCATTAAAGAATCCATGGCTCCTGTTTTGACGAGTGACTCTAGAGATTTTTTATTTAAATTTTTATCTTTAATTCTGCGTAGAAAATCTGTTAGAGAAGCAAACTTACCGTTTTCTTTTCTCTCGTTAATGATGGATGTGGCGATACCTTCGCCAAAGTTCTTGATGGTCGTTAATCCAAAACGTATGGAGTCTTTTTCATCTTTATTTTGATTTTTTATCACAGTAAAACCCTCAAATGATTCGTTTACATCTGGTGGCAAAACTGCGATACCCATTCTTTTGCATTCTCCAATTATTTCTGCGATTTTTTCTACATCTCCAGATTCTGCTGTTAGTACCGCGGACATATATATGGCGGGGAAGTTGGCTTTCATATATGCTGTTTGATAAGCCACCTTTCCATAACTTGCAGCATGGGCTTTGTTGAATCCATACCCCTGGAATGGTTCAAAGAGGTTCCACAATTCCTCTGCTTTTTTCTCAGTCATGCCTCCATGTTTCTGACATCCTTCCACGAATTTAATATGTTGTTTTGCCATTTCCTCGCGAATTTTTTTACCAACGGCTTTTCGAAATTTATCTACTTCTCCCCAGGTGTAACCTGCAACCTCAATGGCTGTCATCAACAAGTCATCTTGATAAACAAGCACACCAAATGTTCTGTCCAAAAAGTTTTTCATCTTTGGATGTAAATATGTTGTGGGGCTTTTTCCATGTTTACGCGCGATGTATTCGTGAATGTTGTTCATTGGGCCCGGGCGGTATAGAGCCACCATAACGTTGATGTCGTAAATAACTGTCGGTTTCAGTTCCATCAAGGCATGAGTCATCCCTTCTCCGTTCAATTGAAATAAACCAATGGTTTCTCCACGAGCCAACATCTCAAAAGTTTTTTTGTCATCTACTGGTACATTTTCTATGTCTATTTTTATACCTTCCAGTATTTCTGTCAGTTTTACCGCGTCAGCTAGTATGGATAGATTTCTAATACCAAGAAAATCAAATTTCAAAAGACCCACACCATCTTCTCCGACATCATTCATGTCATATTGGGTAATTATTTTGTTGTCGCCTTTTGTATCGTATTGTAGTGGTACGTAGTCAGTAAGAGGTGTGGGGGATATGACGACCCCCGCAGCGTGCACGGAGATGTGCCTTGCACAGCCTTCTATTTTTTTAGCCATGTCAATAATTTTCTTAACATCAGCATCTGAGGTGTACATTTCTTTCAGTTCTGGAGTCTCTTTCAAGGCCCTGTCTATTGTCATGGGGAATCCTTGGGCTCCCATGGGTATGAGTTTGGCAATAGAGTCTCCGACTCCATAAGGGAAACCAAGGGCTCGTGTGACGTCTCTGACGGCTCCACGTGCGGCCATTGTTCCAAAAGTACCTATTTGTGCCACTTTGTCTTCTCCGTATTTGTGGCGGGCATAATCAATCATTTCATCTCTTCTGTTGTCGGCGTAATCCATATCAATATCAGGAGCGGATGGTCTTTCTGGATTTAAAAATCTTTCAAAAGGTAGATTATACAAGAGTGGATCCACGTTTGTAATACGAGACAAATATGTCACAAGTGAACCAGCGACTGATCCTCTGATAGTGGTTAGTATGCCGTGATCATGAGCATAGTGTAGCAGGTCAGATACAACCAAAAAGTACGGAGCATATCCTTTATCTTTTATGATTTGTAATTCATATTCCATGCGCTCCATAATTTCTGGAGTTTTTTGAAGTCCTCTCTTGGCTATACCTTCCTCTGTGATACGTCTCAGTTCTTCATCGTAAGATAATCCACTCTCGACTACATAGTTTGGCAGAAACCATTTACCAATTGAAATTTCCACATTACACCTCTCGGCAATTTTTTCGTTGTTTTCTAGCGCTTCTGGTAAATGCTTGAAATACTTTGTTGCTTGTTTTTGATCTATAAAAGAAAAATCATCATCTCCTTCTTCTATTTTTTCATCATTTTGTGATTGTATGGCGATCAAAGTTTCTCTAGCCGGCCTATCTTCTTTATTTATGTAGTAGACATCGTGAGCTGCCACCAAAGGAGTATTTGTTTCTTTTGCAAATTTTACTAGCTTCACCATGTTTTCCTCATGGCCTTTTATTTCAGGATGGTGAGTTATTTCTATGAAAAAATTTGGGTCTCCTGCTGTGTTATTTCCAAATGTTTTTTTGTACCAGTCTAATCTTTCTTTGGCTTGATCCAGGTTGGAGAGTTGTATGGATTTTAGAATATCACTGGAAAAAGACGGAGCTATGGCGATAAGTCCTTCATGATATTTTTCTAGGAGTTCGCGATCTATTCGTGGTTTGTAATAAAAACCTTCGAGATGGGCAAGCGTGACTAATTTTATCAAGTTTTTGTAGCCCTTTTCATTTTCTGCAAGTAGAATAAGTCGATATCTTTCCTTGTCTATTCCTGATTGTTTGTCTAGACGACTTCTATAGGCCACATAGGCATCAATTCCTATTATTGGCTTTATTTCTTTTTTCTTACATGATTTGTAGAACTCAATAGCACCATACAGGTTGCAGTTGTCGGTCAGGGCCAAAGCCGTCATATCATTTTTCTTGGCTTCGGCAATCAGGGCGTCAATTTTTGGCAACGCATTGAGTAGGGAGTAGTGACTATGGGTGTGTAGGTGGACGAATTTGGAAGACATGAGATGATTATAACATGAAAAAAATAGTGGGAATCGATGAGGTTGGTAGAGGGCCTTTGGCGGGTCCTGTGACAGTTTGTGTGGTTTCTTGCGATGAGAAAATTTACGACAAATTAAAAAAAGACAAAAACCTTCCTCCTTTAGGCAAAGATAGCAAAAAACTGACTCCTGCTTTACGAGAACAATATTACAACACACTTAAAAAAATCCAAGGGGAGTCCTTGGATAGGTTTGGGTATGTTGTGGTTAGTATTTCAAATAAGGAGATCGATAAAAGAGGGATTTCCTTTTGTATTGCGAAGGCGATAGGTCGGGGAATCAAAAAACTTAATTTAAACCCTAAACAGAGTGAAGTGTTGCTTGATGGAGGGTTGAAAGCTCCACGGGAATTTTTAAAACAAAAAACAATAGTAAAGGGAGACGAAAAAGAGAAAATAATTGCTTGGGCTTCTATATTGGCGAAGGTTTCAAGAGATAATTTTATGTGTCGAGTGGTAAAAAAATATTCTCAATATGGGTTTGAGATTCACAAGGGTTACGGAACAAAGAAACACAGAGAGTTAATAAAAAAATACGGATTGTCTGAAATTCATAGGGAAAGTTTTTGTAAAAATATATAGTTATCCCTTGACATGATTGGTTTTTAGATATATCAAGTTAATTTGAAATGTTCTTTGTATCTTGCGGTAGGCCCTTTGGGCCAAACCATAGAGGGTTATTACCCAGGAAGGAATAAGATGAGTTACGACGAAGATCTCCTCCGAGAGCTCGGAGAGGTGTTGGAACAGGAAGGTGCTCTAGTTAGTCACATCAAACTTCTGATCCATTCACCTGGTACGATTCGTGGCTTGATCAGTGCTCTTGATGGAGAGGCAAAAATCGTCTACGAGGAGGCGGCCAAATCAACTCCCAGAAAGAGGTGGTTCCTGTCTTTACCAGAGGTCGTGTCGGAGGGACGTTCAGGGATCGAGATGGTAAACAGGCTCCGTGGTGGTGGGTACCACGTTGGTCATGTGGCCAAGAGTGTCATGCGCAGCTCTGATTTCAAGGTCTCTGCTGCTGGTGTGACCTATCGGCCAGTGGTTGTCGATGGCGCGAATTTCTCTGATGCTCAGCGTATCTCAGAGAATGTCATCAGGGTGGCAACCGAGGAACTAGGGCTTCTGGTTCCACCAGCCGAGCTGGCGGCTCTTCTCCGGCGATTGATCATTCCCACCGATCACGAAAGACTGGGTTTTCGATGGATTGTGGTCATGCACAACTTGATCAATGATTCATCGGGGTATCCATGTCGTCTGGGCTTGGCTCAGAACGGCAACACTCCGGCACTGAACCCGTATCCGGGGAATGACTCTAGAGAGTGGTTGCCGAATACCGGGTTTGTTTTCCTGAAAAAGGAACCAGCTCTTCCTGTCTACTAGAGTCAATAAGGCCTGGGATGGTTGACTTGTAAGAGTCTTTACCATTCCAGGCCAAGCGGCCCGACAATCTGTCGGGCTTTTTTAATAGAGTTGATTTTTTTTGAGCTTTAATGTAGTGTATCTCGTATGGTTGTAAGAATGCGTCATACAAAAAGTCAAAGAAACAGAACTCGATCTCACCATCGTTTGTCTTCTCCTGCTGTTACAGTGGACAAAAATACAAATGTTCCACATTTGCGACACAGAGCATCTCTAGTTACCGGTCAATACAAAGGCCGTGTTGTTATTGATATGCAAGCAAAGATCGCAAAAAAAGCAAAGAAAGAGAAAGAAAATAAAAAAGAGGGAAGATAAAAGTTTTCAGACTTTGTTTAATTTTGAAATAAGTTTTATACTATAGTTATAGTATGGCAAACAGGCACCTTTCCAGATCTATTGTATTACAAACACTCTTTGAGTGGGATTTTGCTTCTAAGGATTCAAGTGAGGTTATTGAAATTTTTAAGCGTAATGTAAGAGAATTTGCTCCGGGTCACGGAGATTTTTCTTTTATGGA
>CAZDPS010000015.1:0-15144 GCA_964507615.1 uncultured Candidatus Saccharibacteria bacterium
TCAGCGAGAGACGATTCTCCGCTAGCCGGTGTTACTTCTTCTCGAGCACGATGGTCGTGACCCACTCGGTGTAGATGTGTTGACTGTGATTCTGACACGTCGCGACCGAGGATGTAGCTGAGATGATTTCCCAACCACGACCCAAATCACGAATTGCAAGATCGACACTTTGCTGAAGAGAAAACCCTGATCCTGAACCGTTGTGAACAACCAGAACCTTACGCTCCATGTTGCACCTCCCAAGTACTATTATACACCCAAATTGGGTAAAAGTCAATGTAGCTTTTTTGGCTTAAATAAGCTATATTTTGAAAGTTATAAACACTTAATAGTTAACATTGTATCAGAGTTAAAAACTCGTGGTGCCCCCAAATTGTATGGCAATGCTTGAATACGACGAAATAAAAGAAAGAAAATATATTGTTTTTAATAATGAACCTTGGGAGGTACTCACCTCTCACGTTTTCAGAAAACAACAAAGAAAACCTGTTAATGCCACAAAATTAAAAAACTTGATTACAGGCAAAGTTACTGAACAATCTTTTCATGTATCTGAAAAAGTAGAAGAAGCAGAGATAGATAAAAGTGATGCAAAATATTTATATAAAAACAAAGGAGAGTTCTGGTTTTGTGAGCCAAACGATCCATCAAAAAGATTCTCTCTACCAGAAGACACTATAGGAAAAAGAGGAGACTTTCTAAAAACCAACTCTATAATAAAAATAATGAGATTTGGGGAGCAAATAATTGGAGTAGATATGCCCATAAAAGTGGAATTGAAAGTTACAGAGGCACATCCTGCGGTTAAGGGAAATACTGCTCAAGGTGGTTCAAAAATAGTAAAAGTAGAAACTGGAGCAGATGTCCAGGTACCAATGTTTATAAAAGAAGGAGAAATAATTAGAATAAATTCTGAAACGGGAGAATACGCAGAAAGAGTTGGTGGGGCAAATTTCTAGCTAGTTCGAGTCTACTCAACACAAAGAATCTCGGAGGATTTCATAAACTTTAAAATTTGAGACAGGGTCGCGCAAAAAATAAAAACCAGTTTCGGAGGTGTACTGTCGTACATTGATGAAACTGGTTTTTATTTTTGGCGATGAGATTGGCCAAATTTGGGAGTTTATCTACTAACGAATGGTAGGAGGCCCATGAAGCGAGCTCGCTTGATAGCCATAGCCAGATTTCTCTGATGCTTTGCAGCCACCCCTGTTCTCTTTCGAGAAATTATGCGGGCGTGAGGATTAAGGAATTTTTTCAGCAAATCCACATCCTTGTAGTCTATATATTTTATATTGTTTTCAGTAAAGTAACACTTCTTGGAATTCATAAATTTAATTTTTAATTTTAAAATGGAATGTCCTCGGGATTAATCTCTTCTTCTGGATACTCTATGGTATCTAGAGCTTTTTTGTGATCTTCTTCTGCTGGAACCGGAGCATCACTATGTCCTGCTGGCACGTCTCGTCTTGGACCGAATTGTATACGATCTGCGATAACTTCTGTGCGGTATTTTTTTACCCCACCTGCATCATCCCAGCTTCGTGTTTGCATTCTGCCTTCAACCAAAACTGAACCGCCTTTTTTCAAGTATTGTCCACAAATTTCTGCTTGTCTTCCAAAAACTACAACATTATGATAATCAACGTTTTCTTGCTTTACTCCGTTTTTATCTTTCCAAACTCTGTTTGTAGCAACACTAAAACTTGCAACTTTTACTCCTGAAGGAATAGCTCGAACCTCAGGGTCTCGAGTTAAATTCCCTATGATAATCGCTTTATTTAAATACATGGTATTTAATATTATGCTATTAAGCTATCACAAGGTCATCAATACTCTTATCAAGTTCCTCTGGTGTAGATTCTTTTTCGACCGCTGGCACCTCTACTAAAACTTCATCTTCTTCTTTTCTTACTCTATCTTCTGACTTTAATTTCATTTTTCCAGTCAAAAGAGTATTTTCACGCACGGTTTTTATAATAATATAACGAAGGATTTCATTATCCATATCGAGACTTTTCTTTACAGCTCCAACCCCTTCTTTAGTTACTTCAAACTTTATCCAACCAAAGTAGCCTTTTGTGCACTTGTGGCGAATAGTCTGAACAACCTTAGTCATTGGATAAGCGAGGTCAATGAGAATTGGATTCTCATCAGATATCACTTGGCCACCTGCAGAAGTTAATACGCCTTTTAGGGACGCTACTTTAGCAGGAACTTGCTCTACAGCAAGGGATGGAAGGAGTAAATACGAGACCTCATATATGGTCAAAGTATCCCCTTTTTCCAGTGTTTTTTCTGTTTCCATGTGTGTCAGAGTATCACAATTCGGCCTCCGGTGCAATAGCAGAAATTTGAGGGAAATTCCTCAATACATTAGCCATTAAAACCTCCTTTACCCCCTTGTAGCTATGGGCCTTCAGCTCGGCAATCTTTTTAACAACTTCTGGCACATACAAAGGAGAGTTCCTCTGTCCCCTATATGGCACCGGAGCAACAAAAGGGGCGTCTGTTTCAGCCATAATCATGTCTAAAGGCGTGTATCTAACTAGCTCATCGTAATCACTTGTAAAAGTAAGCACTCCAGTAAAAGAAACTGTAAAACCTATGTCGAGAAACCGCTTTAGGATATCTTTATCTCCCGCAAAAAAATGTGCATTTCCTTTTAGTTTGTTTCCAGAAAGCTTTGCGTGATGTTCTAATATATCCAGTGTATCTAAGTAAGCATCCATTGTGCCTTTACTAGGACGTACATGAAGCATCAACGGTTTACCAACCATCAAAGCCAAATCTATATGATATTCAAATACAGTTTTTTGAATCAACTTCAAACCTTCTCCACCAAGCACAGAGTTCAATCGAAAATAATCCAATCCGCACTCTCCTATAGCAACTGTTTTTTTATCATTTGCCAAAAAACCAAGACGTTCATCAAAAACTGAGTCAGGAGTTAGGTCATCGGGGTGTTGTCCTACACAAGCAAACAAGTTTTCATGACCCTTGGCCAAATCTAATAATTTCTGAGAGGAATCAAAATCAACACCTATCATTGTGGTGCCTATTTTTTGTTCCTTCATTTTTGCTATTTGTTCTTCCCTATCCAAATCAAAATCTGGAAGATTGAGATGAGAATGTATGTCAAAATATTCAAACATATTTGTGTTATAATTTACTTATGGGATACATTACTATACTAGCATTATTGTTAATAATAAGTCTCTATCTAGAGAATAAGTACAAAGTTCGTCTTTTCTCCTCAAAAAAAGAAAGAATTACTATACCTGTAATATTTTTTATTATAGGAACCATCTGGGATTCATACGCAGTAGTGTCTGGACACTGGTATTTCGACTACAATAACCTAATTGGCATAAAAATAGGATTGTTACCCTTAGAAGAATATTTATTCTTTTTAATCTTCCCTTATTTTTTACTAACTCTTTATCGAGTTTTAAAAATAAAAATCTAGTCTTTACGTATAAAAAGCGGTGTTTCTGGGCTTTTATTATTTTTTATTAATTCTTTTATCTTACTAGAAGTTTCTGGCATTATTGGATAGAGCATTCTAGCCACAGAATAAAGCCTCACTACTAAATCTGATATCATTTTTTGCCCTGCTATTTTGTCTGTTTTAACTACCTTGAAAGGCTGGTTCTGTTGTATAAACAAATCCATACTACCAATTTCTGCCCAGATATAATCCGCGGCTTTATTTATTTCATAGGTTTCAAAAAATGAGAAGTAATTCTCCATATCTTCTGATTTAGATATTTCCACTGGTCCACCTAGATTAGATTCAGCCATTTTCATTATTCTCGAAACAAGATTACCTAGACCATTAGCTAAATTGGCGTTATAAGAATCTTTAAATCTCTCCTTAGTAAAAACCCCGTCCTCAAACGGCATAATTTCCCGAGCCATGTAGTATCTTAAAACATCAGCACCGTACTCCGAAACTATTTCTCCGGGAGAGACCGTGTTACCTAGGCTTTTGCTCATCTTTACCCCACCTTCAGCATTTATAAAACCATCTATAACTATTTGTTTAGAAAAAGGAAGTCCGGCTGAAGAGAGCATTGCCTGCCACATGGCCGACTGCTGGCGTAGATTATCCTTTCCGGCATATTGAACAACCCCACCGGTTTCCATCCACCACTTTTTGAATTCATCCATATTATGCGGCCAACCAACGGCAGAAATATAATTGACCAAGGCATCAAACCACACATACATAGCATGATCTGGATCATTTGGAACATCTACACCCCAAGGCATCTTGGATTTTAACCTTGAGATACTAAAATCTTCGAGTCCCCTTTCCACAAATTTTTTGATTTCGTTTTGACGAAAATCAGGTACAACAAAGTTTGGATTAGATTCGTATAAATCCAAGAGTATTTTTTGGTATTTAGAAAACTTGAAAAAATAATTTTCTTCTTCCCTAATCTCTATTTCACGATTTGGATGAAGTGGACACTTGTCATCTACCAATTCTGAATCTGTTTTTTCCAACTCACAACCAACACAATACTTAACTCTATAATTCTTTTTGTATATATCTCCATTATTCAAACATTTTTCCCAAAAAGCTTGGGCTGATTTTAAATGCTCCTCATCTGTTGTACGTATAAAATTATATTTTATTCCAGAAACACCAGTCGCTAACCCTAGCAAACTTCCTAGTTCTTTAAATTTTACTGCAGCCTTATCAACATATTCTTGTGGAGTTATTGATTGCGATATGGCATTTTCATATATTTTGGAACCGTGTTCATCTGTTCCCGTGTTAAAAAACACATCATAGCCCTGCAAGTTCTTAACCCTAGCAATTATATCGGCACGGACAATCTCCATAGCAAAACCTATATGTGGTTCAGAATTAACATAGGGCAAAGTTGTAGTTATATAAAAATGATTTTTCATTCAATTAGAAGTTAAGAGTGTTTAGCCTTGTGTACTCATCTTCTCATGTTTTTCGATTTTATCTTTTTCAAAATCATCAAAAAGCTCAATGATCACAGCAGCTATTGGTACTGACAAAATAAGACCAGTAAGTCCAGCTAGTTGCCAGCCAACTGCTAGGGCTACGATAGATACTATTGGAGAAACCCCAACCACTTTTTTAACCACTAATGGATATATCAGCTGATTTTCAAATTGTTGAATTATTACATAAAGACCAACTACAATTCCAGCTAAAGGAATCCCGCCAGTGACAAAAGCGATGGCTATGGCCGGTATAGAAGCCAATATTGGACCAAACAAAGGAATTATTTCAAAAGCAGCTGCAAGAAAGGCAAGCAGAAGAGCATTTGGAACATTTATAATAAGTAGTCCCAAATAAACCAACATTCCAACTATAATAGCCAACACAAGCTGACCTTGCATCCAAAGTCCTATTTTTCTCTGAGACCTTTTCCAAAGAGATATTACATATTTTTCATGTTTGAGAGTGGTAACTGCCTTCAAAAACTTACCAACACCGTCCTCCTCTACTGCCAAATAGAAAGACAGCACAACTATCAAAAAGAAAGACATTACTCCACCAAAAAAAGACGCGACTGTTCCAAAAGCATTTGAAGTTACACTCCCTGCCACATGATTTATTTGAGAAACCACATTCTCCAGATCAATTGTGTTAGTAAAATTAGAAAGAGAACCTGATCCTAAAAATCCATTATTCAGAGTATCACTTATTGTTCCAGCATTAAAATATGTGGGGAAATTTCTCAGAAAATCACTGGATTCTGACAAAAGTGGTAAAAACAAGAAAAATATGACCCCAGCCAAACACGTTGCTATTGCAACGTATATTGCAATGACAGCGAACAAACGTGGGATTCTTCTTCTAACAAACCACTGAGTACCCGGTTCCACGGCTGAGGCAATAACAATAGACATGAGCAGTACCAAAACAAGATCTTTTAAAACAAAGATGAGCACAAAAAACAATACTACAAGTATAAATTTTACAATTGTACCAAGACTTATACTAATACTCTCTTCCCTGTGTTCCATATAAACCCATGATACCACCAGGTTAGAGTTTTGTAAAAATTTACCCCCACACTAACTTTAGCATGGTCTCCCTGTTGATATATCAATTTTTACACAAAATACGCTGCTATATTTCAATGTGGATATACACCCAAACTCTGAGGCAATGCAACGATACTAAAGTTAGTGTGGGGATTTATATTTTTGACTTGATATAAGTGACAAGCTCCTCCAGAGAGACCCTCTCTTGTTTTCCTGTATCTCTGTCTCTAACAGTAACTCCAGCATTGTCTTCTATGGTTTCAAAATCAACAGTTACACAAAATGGTGTACCTATTTCATCCTGACGACGATATCTCTTACCTATGTTGCCGTTGTCATCAAATACTACCCCGGAAAACTCTTTCTTCAACATTCCAAAAACCTCTCTAGCCTTCAGAACAAGTTCTGGTTTATTTTTTAGCAAAGGAAATACCGCACACTTAACTGGAGCTATAGAAGGTTTAAATTTCAAAAACACCCTGGTTTCATCACCCAAATTATCTTCTGTATATGCGTTACAAAGGATAGCCAAAACCGTTCTGTCCAAACCAAGAGATGGTTCTATAACGTGAGGAATAAACCTTTCTTTACTTTCCTCATCAAAATAAGAAATATCCTGACCTGATGCGGTTGAATGACTTTGTAAATCAAAATCTGTTCTATAGGCAAGACCATAAAGTTCTTTTCTTCCAAATGGATAGTCGAATTCAAAATCAATTGTTCTCTTAGAATAATGTGCCCTATCGGAATCCGCTACTTCCAACTCATGGACTTTGGAAGAATCTAGACCTATTTCGTCACACCAAGAAAGAATGATTTTTCTCCAATTTTCAAAAGATTCTTCCCAATCTTTAGGGTTAACAAAATATTCCACTTCCATCTGACTAAACTCCCTAGAACGAAAGATAAAATCTCTAGGGGCTATTTCATTTCTAAAAGCCTTCCCTATCTGTCCAAGTCCAAAAGGAATTTTAGGATGCATTGAATCAACAATATTTTTGAAATTGACAAACATACCTCCTGCGGTTTCTGGACGTAAATAAGAAACCGAAGCCTCATCTTCCGTGGCCCCCACATATGTTTTAAACATCATATTAAATTGTTTCTCCTCTCCAAAATTTCCCCCACAATCAGGACACTTGTTCTTATCCTCTAGTTGATCCGAGCGAAAACGGTGATGACATTTTTGACACTCTATGAGTGGATCACTAAACCCCGAAACATGACCACTTGCTTCCCAAACTTTCGGATTCATAATTATTGCAGCATCTACACCATACATATCCTCTCTATCTGAAACAAATTTTTTCCACCAAATATTTTTTATATTATTTAATAGAGCTACCCCATGAGGACCGTAATCCCAGGTACCAGCAAGTCCACCGTAAATTTCTGATCCTTGAAAAATGAAACCGCGTCTCTTACAAAGCGACACTATTTTTTCCATCAATTCGTTCTTATTTTCTATCATAATATCCTATATTAACCTAGATATCGTTTGCTTACCACTATTAGTTTATTGGCCGACAATACTTTCATTGTGAACATAACTCGGGTCAGAAAATTGCGTAGTAACAGCTTGTGTTTCAATAACCACTTGGGTTTCGGTGTAAGTATCTGCTGTAGATAATTTAATACCTGTAACCAAATCTGGATTTGAACCAACTTGACTAACGCTAGGTACAATACCCACCTTAAAAGACACTTCCTTTGGAGAATATGTAAAACCCGTTCCTGAAGATATATTACCAATATTCCAAGTCACAACTCTGGTCTCAGGGTTAAAAACTAACCTTTCATTAGATGGGAATGTTTCATTTTTCCACTCAACCCCGGCCGGCAAAACAGCTGTCACTGTCGAATCTTTTAGATCATTGTTTGCATTCGTTATCGTCCAAGTCACAGTGTAAGTTGATTCTTTATCTGCTTTTGGGGGAATAGATCCTGTATTTACGAATGGTCCAACACTACGAAACGATTTTGCTCCAAAAGTTATGGTGGAAGGAAATTTTATAGTTATTGTTTCTTCAGTAGAAATAGTGCTAGTTTCTGACCCAGATCTGTCCCCGACAAGCTTAACTTTTATATTGATATGTGGATTTTTTATTGATTTAATTTGAACTGAATTTGGAAAGGAATAAAAAGAAAAAGACACATCTCCGGAATCACCTGGAGAAAAGATGGCTAGATTAGACGTACTGTTTTTATCCCAAATTACTGTGTCGTCTGTAGACCTAAAAAATCCACCGTTGTTAGCCTTAACTGTTGTCCTATCAAAAACAGAACCAGAAATATTCGCAGACACGCGTGTATTCAATATATTATCTGGTAAGATATTTTGCCATTTGACATTAACTATAACCAAACGACCAAAAGAAGAAACAGTGTCGGCCACCACGTTAAGATCAAAAAAAGTTTTTCTTATACCTATTGTAGCAAGACCAGTAGCCAGAGGAATATCAAAATCTGATGTTTCCCCTAGTTTTGGTATACCAGCTCTGATGTTAAATGTTCTATCTTCAAGATTTTGACCCACCAAAACTCCTGTAACTGAAAGAGTTTTTTTGTCTCCATCCTTTAGGTCGCCCACATTCCAAACTGAATTATCGCGCAAAGGTTTTATATTAGAATCTTTATATGTAAAACCATAAGGATATTCTATTCTGATCAAAGAATTTTTCAGCACTATACTTGAATTGGATACCAGATCTATTACAAGAGTCATGTTCTGACCAGAATTTATCTCTTTTGGATAAGAAACATTTAATATAATTGGTGAAGAGTTTATTACAACCTCATATGTTTTTTCCTTTGAAAAAGTAGCGTTTGAATTTTTTACTCTATACTCAATTCTAAATTTAAAAGATTTAATGGCCTCCTTTTCTCCAGAAAGCACAGTTCTGACTGTATAATTTTTACTTTCACCACTAGGTATAGTTTCCAAATCTATTTTTTCACGAGTTAATGGTTCCCCTTCTCCCACAGACACCGCACCATCTGGATAATCTATGAAAAAATCCACACTCTCTAGGTCAGTACGATTACTGTTTACAATAGATAGCCCCATAATAAGCTCTTCTCCAGAAGATATTGAACTTGGAGCTACTATTTTTATATCCAAGTTGTTTGAAGATATCATATTTAATCCCCCAAAAAATATAAAAACTGCTATACCGAGAGCCACTAGGAAAAATATAATAGATCCAATAAGAAATTTGTTAAAAAAAGAATTGTTGTGTTTAATCATGGTTTCGTTTGAAATATCAAAGGATGGTGGTGTACCCCAGTCTTTAGGAACGTCGGTCTCTCGTCCTGAGACCGGAGTTCTCTTTTCTTTTGGTATGACATTCTCATTCCTTGAATATAGTGTTCTTTTTAGACGTTCTATGCTGCTTTTTTCAAATTCCATATTTTTAGATTTAATCTACAGATAAACTTCTTATATATAATATTATCAAAAAATTCATAAAAAACATAATTTACAACTGACTCTCTTTTAAAGCTTTGTTTATAAGCATAATTAGATTTTTTTTATTTTTATCAACTTGGTAAAGTATATTCGTATTGTAATCTTTTATGTTTTCTAGAAAAAACTTTACGTTGTCTACGTCATCAACATATCCTAACAAAAACAAAATACGAAAGACCAAGAGTATTTCTAGATTGCCAGATTCCTCTTCTGTTAAAGATCCCAAAAAATCAAAGCCATTTTTTGTAGTATTAAATATTTCTTGTTGTGGAGACTCACCTGGAATCATTTTTTGTAACACAAAAGATACTTGAGATAAAATTTTATGTTGATAATTTTTTTTACCAAAATAAAAATTATTTTTTTCCAAAACGTTTGTTATTTTCCAGCCGTTTTTCCCTTTTATACAAGAAACACTTACAAATGAATATTCCTGTAAAGCAGGTCTAAGTTTGGAAACTGCCAACCGGGCAGATCGTGCAGAAGCCAAAATCAAACCCAAATCTAGGGTCAAAATATGTAATAGCACATTGGCCTCACCAAAAGTTGATCTCTTTAGAATTATTCCATCAGTTGTATATATGTGATGCCCCACATTATTTAACTATTGAGAAAGTAGTGTTACACCCCTCAACAACATAATTCTCTGTTTTTTCTGAATACGAAACATCAGTTGTTTGGGTTGGATACTTAATCATTTCTAAATAAGAATCTACAATTGGCCGCTTATCGGTATTTATGACCAGTTGTATTTTGTCATTTGGACTCAGGTTTTCTTTTTTTCGTGCATCCTGAATGGCTCTAATAACATCCCGAATAAATCCTTCTTCTTTTAGCGTATCGGTCAAAATTGTGTCTAATTTTATTTCTCCCTCTCCAACCTTAATATCCTTAACATTTACTTCATCTGCTATTATTTCAAGCAAATCTTCAGTAAATTTCTCTGGAACAACAAGAGTGGCTAGTGGCTGACGAACTTTGTGTCCTGCTTTCTGACGAAGCTCAAGGGCCTCTGTAACAACATTTCTTACCTTCTGCATATCTTCAATAATTTTTGAATCTATCTTTTTTATTTTTGGCCAATCCTCTAAATGAACACTTTCTTTTTCTCCCCCAACCCTAGAATAAACCTCTTCAGCCATAAAAGGTATAAATGGGGCTACTACTTTTGAGAACTCTCTTAAAACAAGAGCTGTGTAATAGGAAGCACTAAAACGCTCCTCGGCATTATCAGATTTAAACCTGTCTCTTGATCGTCTCAGATACCAGGTAGATAAATCATCCACAAAGTCCAAAATTGGTCT
This sequence comes from uncultured Candidatus Saccharibacteria bacterium, assembly GCA_964507615.1. Lineage (GTDB taxonomy): Bacteria > Patescibacteriota > Minisyncoccia > Phycocordibacterales > DATDWN01 > C7867-006. Next base: position 10,813 of record CAZDPS010000015.1, read on the forward strand.
AGAAGCCCTATCCAACTCATACTTGTCCAAAGAAACAGTTATTGTTTCTGTGAGTCCTGCGAGACGTGCCATAATCCAAGTATCTAATACAGATTCTTTTGGTTTTCCTGTTTTGTCTGATGGATACATTTCATAGAAAGACAGGACATTGTAAGTTTTCTGTATTAACTTTTTGTATATTTCATCAACACCCTTTTCGGAAAAATTGAAATCTTCTGCTTTAACCAGAGGAGATGACACTAAATAATACCGTAGGGCGTCTGCACCATATTTATTAACTATTTCCATTAGATCTGGGTAATTATTCAAACTTTTACTCATTTTTCTTCCATCCTCAGCCAAAACCAAACCATTAACTAAAACATGCTTATAAGGTGATTTATCAAAAAGACCCGTAGACAAAACGAGTAATGTATAAAACCATCCCCGTGTTTGATCCAGGCCTTCGGCAATAAAATCTGCTGGAAAGATTGATCCTTCCTTCTCAAAATTTTCTTTATTTTCAAAAGGATAATGATATTGAGCAAAAGACATAGAACCTGATTCTAGCCAACAATCAAAAACTTCTGGAACTCTTTTTAATTTGTTGCCATCTTCATCAATCAACACAATATTATCTATATAAGGTCGGTGTAAGTCTAAATCATAATTTTCATTATGAGGTAGAGACCTGAAATCAACTTCTCTTATTTCTGCATTGTAAAACATGTCGTCTCGATAACTAGTGCTCATCTCTTTAACAGATTTCCCAGAAGCAGACAAATCTAGTAATGATAATGGTCCTCCGTGTCCGACAATAACTATATTTTTACCTTCATACTTTTCATTTATTTCATACAAAAATTCCATGACTCTACGACGAACATCCTCAAAATTCTCTGCTGAGCTGTTCCTCTTATAAAATCTCTCTGATAACACAGGAAAGGTTCTTGCATATTCAGACCAGGTTTTACCTTCCCATTCCTTACCATAAAACACCTCTCCTAACCGATCATCAAAAATAACCTCCCCAGAATAATCAATCTCTGAACAAATAATTTCCACGGTTTCCTTTACTCTCAAAAATGGAGAAGCAAAAATTAAATCAATTTTTTTATCCTTTAATTGTGTTGCATTATTTCTAACCTGTTCCTTTCCTTCAGAAGTCAATCCATCTGTGTTTTCTTTAAGAGAAGATACTTTTCCAGTTAAATTACTCTCTGTTCCACCATGTCTAACCAAAAAATAATTGTTTCTCTTTTTTATATATTTTTTCAATTCTTCTATTGATCCAACGACCAACCTTTCTCCCGATTCTTTCTCCCATACCGGTAGTGGTGCACCCCAATATCTAGAACGAGAAATGGCCCAATCCCTTGCACCCTCAAGCCATTTACCAAACCTACCATCTCTAATATCATCCGGTGTCCAAGATATATCTCTGTTTATATCAAGTAAGCGATCTTTTAAATCTGTAACTTTTATAAACCAAGAAGTGGTAGCGTAATTCAAGAGAGGTGTGTTACATCGCCAACAATGGGGATAAGAGTGAACTATTTTTTCTTTTGAAAACAAAGTTCCTTGTTTGGCTAAATATTTTATTATTTCAACATCGGTTTTTTGGTGATCTTCTATTGGTTTTACTTTTTGCCCAGCAAAATCCAGTACTTCTACTTTAAAAGTTCCGTCACGATTAACATGCTGAATAAAAGGAAGATCATTTTCCTTACCCAAGTTCATATCATCATCACCAAAGGCAGGAGCTATGTGAACTATTCCAGTACCGTCCTCAGAAGTTACAAAATTGCCAGGATACACTTTCCAAGCATTTTCTATTTTTTCTAATTTGTCATTGTCATAATAATTAAAAAGAGGTTTGTATTTTTTACCTATAATTTCTTTAGGATCTACACTTCTTAAGATTTTAAAATCTTTTCCAAAAACAGCCTCTACTCTGGATTTCAAAAGTATATAAGTATTGCCTTCTTCGCTACCTGAAACTTCTACATATTCCATATCTGGATTTACAGCCAAAGCCACATTTCCAGGCAAAGTCCAAGGTGTAGTTGTCCAAGCCAAAAGATAAGTCCTAGGTTTATCCAAAAGCTCCAACTCTACTGTAACTGAAATATCAGTAATATCTTTGTAACCTTGGTTTACCTCAAAATTTGAAAGTGTCGTTTCGCATCTTGGACAGAGAAGCATCGATTTGAAACCTTGATAAATCAGACCTTTGCCATATAAAGTCTTAAAGGCCCACCAAACAGACTCGGTATAGGTAGCATCCATAGTTCTATAATCGTTTTCCATGTCTACCCACCTACCACTTCTAGGAATTATTTTTTTCCATTCATCTGCGTATCTAAAAACTATATCTCTAGCATATTTGTTAAAATTTTCTATTCCATAAGTTTCAATATCTTTCTTGCTTGCAAGAGACAATTCTTTTTCAATTAGATTTTCAACAGGAAGTCCGTGACAATCCCACCCCCATCTACGAGAAACTCGCTTACCTCTCATTGTTTGATAACGAGGAATAATATCTTTTATAGTTCCAGGAAGTATATGCCCATAATGTGGTAATCCTGTAGCAAAAGGAGGTCCATCGAAAAACACAAAATCTCCTTCTGGGGCATCTTTTTCTAAAGTCTTTTTGAAAATTCCATTCTTATCCCAAAAATCCAGTATTTTTTCCTCTTTTTCTGCTACCTCACTTTTTGTTAGTTTTTCATTTTCAGCCATAGGAATATACTAGCACTTTCACGGCTTTTTTCAAAAACATTTATAGATACGGAGAAACCCGTCAACCTGGCAGGTTGACGGGTTTATGATTATCCTCACCCCCAATCCAATCATTTAATTTTCTCGATGCCAATCAAAAGTCGGATATGGTTTTTTTGCATCATATCCGAATCTTTCAGAACTACCCCCTAAATCATCATATACGTAATCTGGCATTCCTAGTGTATCAGTGAAAACATCTTCATACCTCGCATCTACAATTTCTATGCCATGCGGCTTAGGTAATTTCCAATCCTCCCAAGCATTACCCTGGCGAATTGCAAGAGTAGTGATACCATTTTCAGCACAAATTTTTTCCAAAACCCCCACAATCTCTGTTGCTTTTCTAAAATATTCATCGTTTTTTGAATTATCTTGAAAACTTCTTAGAATGGAGGATCCGTCCTTATTCCTTATCAAATCTCCCGGAACCGGTGAAACAACCTCCTTATATACAGTCCTCATTGGTGCATTTTCATCAACATAATTGAAATGCAACCTGGTTTGATCTCCTCCATGATCAACTTCCGAAACTATAATTCCAATAGTTGGAAAGTCTTTAAGTCTAATTAAAAAATTTTTGTTTTCTTTTTCTATATCAATACAATCTATTTTATCTTTTAGCTCTGGAGTAGATTGAACAAGTGACTGAAAATCAATTTTTTCATTTCTTTTAATTATTTCTTGGCGCTTAGGTTCATTTTCTGAATTCATTTCATATTCTCTGTTTTTCCATTGATCACTAGTAACCTCTAATCTGGGATTGTTACCATCTTCATTTGGAACATACTCTGCACCAAATTTTATTAATTCAGCATCAGATAATGTTCTGGATTTTTGATTGGCAGCTACTTCTTCGGCACTTGGTTTGTATCCTTCTTCACTCATGTTTTTAAATTAGATATTAATAACCTAATTTTACCCCCCCCCCAGCAAAAAAGCAACTTCAGAGCACAAAAATACCCCGGGTGGTTTTTTATTATAATGTCAAAGGGAATCTTTGACACTTTAGAATACTACATTCTGTCTGGAACAGAAATGCCTAATAAGTGCAATCCTGATGTCATAACAGAAACAAAAGCTCTAACTATTGCCAGTCTATATGATGAGTTTTTATTTTCTGAATCAATTATCTTTTCTTTTGCATAAAAAGAATTAAATTCAGAAGCAAGATTGGTTAGATATGTGACCAAATAATGTGGAGCGTATTCCACCGCAGATCTTTCTAAAACAGAAGGAAATCTCTCAAGAAGTTTTTCAATTAAAGTAGTCTGCCATCCAACTGGCTCCACAGAGGAAATGTTTACAACTTCTTTAGCTTTTCTCAAAACCGCCCCAGCTCTTACAGTAGCATATTGTAAATATGGACCAGAATCACCCTCAAGAGAGAGGGCTTTGTTTATATCAAAAACAATATCACCTCCTATAGCCTGTCTTAAAATAGAAAACTTCAAAGCCCCTAAAGCGAAAACCTCTCCCACCAGATCCTTTTCCTCATCCGACATTAGAGGGTCCTTATTTTTTTCTTTTGCTCTATTTTTTAATCTATTTATATTACATTCCGCTGTCAAA
>CAZDPS010000016.1:0-14257 GCA_964507615.1 uncultured Candidatus Saccharibacteria bacterium
GAAAAACCGTAAACAAAATAGTAGCATATTTTCCATCTCTCGTTAAATTAACATCCGTAACTGTTATAAGAGAAGAACCGTTTCCGTTTAAGGATAAAAATCTGGCTCCTAGATCATGAAGAATTTCTTTTATTTTTTCGTTTCTATTTGCCATCCCAGTAGTAGAAAATGAAATAGCTCTACGAGCTTATTCTCATTTTTAAATTAAGTATTGCTAATTTCGACTTTATTATGTTTATCATAAAATTCCGTTTCTTCATTTCATTTTCACTACTGGATTAGTCCCGTAGTGAAGTTGGTATCTGGACTTACATGCACCACTGGCGCAATGCCAACTTCTACTACCGGATTTATTTTTCAGTAATTATAAAGCTTTCTATTGAGTCTCCAGGAGCTATCTCTACGTTTGCTACTATCATAGTTCCAAATTCTCCTCTATCTACCTCGCTAGTCGCCACTTTTTGTTGTTGTAATTCTCTGACTTTTCCTTCCCCTATGTTTTCATCTCGCCTTATTATTTTTACTTGAGACCCTAGAGAGACAACTCCTTTTTCAATTCTGGCTCCCAGTATCTGTTTGTCTTTAACCTTACTAAATATTTTTAGAACTTTTGCTATACCTAGTGATTCGGTCATTTTTATTTTTGGCGTTCTTGTTTCCAAGACCTCTTTGAGCCACTCGTTCATTTTGTATATAATGTCAAAGGTTTTGACTTCTATCTCGTTTCTATCTGCTAGGTGTTTAGCAGGGGAGTCTATTTTGACATTAAATCCAATAACAATAGCTTTTTCTTTTCCGTCGGCAAGTCTTATGTCATTTTCAGAGATGTTTCCTATACCACAAGATATCACTTGTGCGGACATTCTTTCTGTTTTTAGTTTCTTAATTTCAGAAACTAGAGCCTCTAAACTACTTCCCGTATCTGCTTTTACTATTACTGGGGTGTTGTTGATTGAAGATATTTCGGTATTCTCGATTTTACTTTCCTGATACTTTGAGGAGTTTCTAAAAGTTTTTTCTTTTTCTATTTTTTCTTTGGCTTCTTCTCGAGTTTTGTGTGTTTCAAATGAGTCTCCTACTATAGGTAATTCATCCCAGCCGATTATTTTTATCGGGCTTGAAAAAGAAGCGCTGTGTATTGGTTTGCCTAGGTAATTTTCCATCATGCGGATAGGAGCAGTAGATATTCCAGAGGTTATGTACATACCTTTTTCCAAAGTACCGTTTTTTATAATACACGTAGCGGATATTCCTTTTTTAATATCTCTATTGCTCTCAATAATAGTTCCTTCGGCGGGAATGTTTGGGTTTCCTATAAGGTTTTCCATTTCTGCTACGAGAATAATCATATCAAGTAGTTCCTGTACTCCTTCTCCGCTTTTTGCTGAAAGAGCAACAACTGGTATGTCTCCACCATAACCTTCTATGTATATTTCATTTTCTGTAAGACTTTGTTTCGTTTTCTCTATATTGGCCTCTGGTTTATCTATTTTGTTTATGGCAATAATGAATGGTGTATTTGCTCCTTTGATAGATGACAGTGCCTCAAGAGTCTGAGGCTTCACTCCATCTTCAGCAGAGACAACAAGCACTACAACATCAGCAACGGATGCACCTCTTCGTCTTATACCACAAAACGCCTCGTGTCCTGGGGTATCTACAAAAGTTATATTGTGTTTCTTACCTTCTTTTGATACGTGTTCTACTTCGTATGCGGAAATATGTTGGGTGATTCCACCTGCTTCATTTAATGGTTCTGAACTTTTACGTATATAGGAAAGAAGGGTTGATTTGCCGTGATCAATATGACCCATTATTGCCACAACAGGTCCGCGTTCTATAGTTTTTGTATTCGTAGTCTGCATTGTGGTAATTGGTTAATGGGTTCATGATTAAATTTATTTTTCTAGATTTTTCTTAGCTCCATCTACCACCTCTTTTTCTTCATCTGTTAACTCAAAATTACTTTCAAATTTTATGAGTGGTTTTGAAAATACACTAACTCTGTCTCTTGAATACAAGCTTGAAATAACGACTCCATCTCCGTTTTCACTTAAAAATGAAGTTGAAAAACTTTGGCTGCCTCCTTCTCCAGTTCCTTTAAATGGATTGAAGCGTATTGTCTCTACTGCTTGTATACTACGATTCAGACGCTTCTCTATATTTATGAAATATGAGACAGATTCCTTTTGGAACTCATTTAATTTGTCTAAATTGTTGTGTGCTGAGACTATGGAGTCCTCCAGGGATTTTGCGTTTTTACCCCTCAAAAGTCTCCACATCTTTATTTCAAGACGCACAATCCAACCAACAAGTATTACAATACAGGATATTAGGCCATATGTAACAAATAGAGGGTTAGATAGCATCCTGCTGATTATTACACATATTATTGTCTTTTGCAAAATAAAAGGTATAGTAGATTTAATCTTATTTCATCATATTACTTTTGAGAGTAACCTTTAATTTTCCTGCGGAAATTAAAGGCCGGTCCTCGGCCTCCAGTTGTCAAGAACCCTTTGGATTACCTCAGGGTCGTTGACAACACCAAGCTGGAGGCACTGTGGGGCCTCTCAAAAGAATATAACTTCAATAAGATTAAAATGGTGGTTGAAAAGGTTTTGGTTCAACGAAATTTCATAATTAGAGACAAGATGAAGATGAATAAAAACAAAAAAAGAATATTTTTAGATTATGCGTCTATTACACCAATAGATAAAAGGGTGAAAGACAAAATGGATCAGATTCAGAAATCTACTTTTGCGAACCCTTCTGCACTGTATGGGGAGGCTATTGTTGCCAAAGAGATTATGTTGCGAGCTAGGGAAAATATAGCTCAAATTTTGCATGCTCAAAGCAAAGAAATCATTTTCACTAGTGGTGGTACAGAGGGAAACAACTTGGCTATTCTTGGTGTTTTTCAAAAAAACAAAACAAAAAATTTCACGCCCCATTTTATTACAATCTCCACTGAACATCCGGCAGTCCTGGAGGTTTTCAAAGAGGTAGAGCGCAGAGGTGGGGAAGTAACAGTACTTCCAGTGGATGAGGATGGGTTATTATCGCTTCAGGACCTCAGACAATCTTTAAAGAAAAATACAGTTCTCGTCAGTGTGTCCTATGCAAATAATGAAATAGGTACGATACAACCTATACACAGTATCGCTAGAATCATAAAGGATTTCAGGTTAAAAAATAATACAGTTTTTCCTTATTTACATACTGACGCTTGTCAGGCTGGGTTGTATTTGTCCTTGGACGTATTGAAGCTTGGTGTGGATATGATGACTTTGGATGGTATAAAAATATACGGACCTAGAGGAAGTGGAATATTGTATGTGAAAAATAATGTAGAGATGGATCCTGTATTTTTTGGTGGTGGTCAGGAGAGGGGACTGCGAAGTGGAACAGAAAATATAGCTAATATATCTGGTTTGTCATTGGCGTTTGAAATTGCTAATAAAATGCGTGATAAGGAGACTTTGAGATTAGGCAAAATACAGGATTATGCTATTGATAAGATGTTAAATCTTTTTCCGAAGTCATCATTGAACGGTTCAAGAAAATACAGATTACCTAATAATGTAAATATTTGTTTTGATGGTCTAGATGCAGAATTTGCAGTAATTTCTTTAGACGTTGCGGGAATTTCAACCTCATATTCTTCTTCTTGTAGAACTTTGAAAGAGGATTCCTCTTCATATGTGGTAGAAAGTTTGGGTAAGGAAGGTTGTAGTAAATCTAGTCTGCGTTTTACTTTTGGTAGAGAAACAAAAAAAAGTGATATAGATTCTTTGATTACTTCTCTAAAGAGGATTGTGTTATAATAAAAAACATGGAGTCCGGTAGTAGAAAATGACATTGGATAAATCCATATTATCAATTAAGTGAAACAGTCGAAATTAATAACATATAATTTTAAAATTACATCTAGCTCCCTGAGCTATGTCATTTTTCACTAACCGGATGGAGGATTTAAATAAAAACCAAATTGTTTTGCTGACCTTACTTATCAGTTTTGTAACGTCAATCGCTACAGGGATCATGACCACTTCTCTTTTACAGGAAGCACCGATTGAAGTGACCAGAAACATAAACCGCATAGTTGAAAAAACCATCGAAACAGTTACTACTCCGTCGGTTACAACTCCAGGACAGAAAGAGATAACCACAGTTATAGTAAAGGAAGAAGACATGATTGTTAGTTCAATTGATAAGAATATAAAAAGTATTGTTCGTATAAACGAAAAAAATTCTGTTTCTGAAGCAAAAAACTTTTATGGGATAGGTTTGATTGTAAATAAAGAAGGTTTTATTGTTGCTGATAGAAAATCAATATCTAATATAATAGTTTATACTGCGACACTAAGTGATGGAAAAGAAGTAAACCTTAGTCCTCAGGGGGTAGATAAACAAACAGATTTTATTTTATTTAAAATAATTCCAGAAAATAATGTGGCCATATCTTCCTACGGTCTTGTCCCAGCAGTTTTTGGTGATAAGGAAGTGAAACTCGGTCAAACCTTAACAAGTTTAGGAGGGGAGCAAAATAATTCAGTGTCAGTGGGTAGGGTGATATCTCTTGATGTCAAAGAATCTGGCACCGGTACTTCTACTGTGAAGTATGTATCAAGTATAAACACAGATATTTCGGCAACAAATTTAGAAAACGGAAGCCCTATTTTTAATCTGACGGGAGAGATTGTTGGTGTTAAAATATCCCAAAACTCTTCGAAATCTTTTACTCCTGTAGCTATTCTCAAACAAAACTTAGGTTTACTTGAGGACTGAGAGAAACACAACCAAACATACCTTAAGTCAGTTGACTTTGGCCAATTATAAGGCTATAATAAGCGAAATTATGCCGCCATTTAATCAATTTACAACAAAAGCAAAAGAGGCTATACGTAAGGCTCATGAGGTCGCAATTGAACGTGGTCAAAACCATGTTAATTCATTGCATCTTTTGGTGGCATTAGTTCTGCAAGAAGAGGGTATTGTTTCTTCAATTTTGGATAAATTAGAGGTTGATACAATATTACTAACCGACTCTGTCTTGGAAGCCATAGAAGGATCAGATGTTGGACAAACCCTGTCCGCATCTTACCAGGTTTACCTAACTCCAGATTTGGCATCTGTTTTAGAAACTTCTCTAAAACAAATATCTAAATTGCATGATGATTTTGTTTCTACTGAACATCTATTTTTAGCATTGATAGAAGTTCCAAGCCCAGCTAGAGATCTGTTGATGAAATTTAAAATAGAAAAAGATTCTGTGCTTAGAGTTGTGGAGGAAATAAGAAACACAAAGACAGTAGGCACGGATTCAACAAAAAAATATAAATCACTTTCAAAATACACAAGAAATCTAACAAAACTAGTGGGCATGAACAAACTCGATCCTGTTATTGGACGGGATGACGAAATATCCAGAGTGATACAAATTCTTTCTCGTAGGACTAAAAACAACCCAATTCTTATAGGAGAAGCTGGTGTAGGTAAAACTGCCATAGCAGAAGGCTTGGCTATTAGAATGGCAATGGGTGAGGTCCCAGAGTCTTTGAAAGACAAAGAACTTGTTTCGTTGGATCTTGGATTGCTAGTAGCAGGAACAAAATATAGAGGTGAATTTGAAGAAAGGTTGAAAAATATTTTGAAGGAAATTGAAAAATCAGACGGCAAAATTATTCTTTTTGTAGATGAAATACACACAATAGTTGGTGCTGGTTCTGCCGAAGGATCACTTGATGCATCAAATATGTTGAAACCAGCTTTGGCGCGAGGAGAATTGCGCGCTATAGGGGCAACAACTCTAAAAGAATATCAAAAGCATATAGAAAAAGACCCAGCCCTCTCAAGAAGATTTCAACCTGTTTATGTAAATGAGCCAAGTATAGAGGATGCCATAACTATTCTAAGGGGGCTCAAGGAAAAATATGAACTTTATCATGGTGTTCGTATTACAGATGAAGCAATAGTTGCAGCAGTTAATCTTTCTAGTAGATATATTTCTGATAGATTTTTACCAGATAAGGCTGTTGATCTTATTGATGAATCCGCTTCTTACCTAAAGATAGCACTTGAAAACAAACCTCCAGTCTTGCAAAACGCGCATTCAAAAATAGTAAAACTTCAAATAGAGCATGAGGCTTTGAAAAAAGAAACAGATGCAAAATCAAAAACCAGAATTAAAGAAATAGAAAAATCTATAGCAGATCTAAAGGAAGAGACTGGAGAGATAGAACTCAAATGGAATAATGAAAAGGAAACCGTTAATGATATAAAAAGCATCAAGAAACAACTTGAGGAACTTCGTCGTGAGGCAGAAACAGCTGAAGCTAGAGCTGATCTGGCTTTGGCCGCAGAAATAAGATATGGCAAAATTCCTGCTTTGGAAAAAGATTTGGATAATAAAGCAAAAAGATTAAAGAAGCTTCAGTCGTCTCGCAGGATTTTGAAAGAGGAAATTACGGAAAATGATGTGGCTACTATAGTTTCAAAATGGACTGGCATACCTGTTTCCAGAATGCTAGAAGAAGAAGCAGACAAACTAAATAGAATGGAAAATGTTCTGGAGAAAACTATTGTTGGTCAGAAGGAAGCCGTAAAAAAGATTTCAGATACAATAAAAAGAAGTCGTGCTGGTATTGCGGATCCAAACAGACCAATAGGTTCATTCCTATTCTTGGGTCCAACAGGTGTGGGTAAGACAGAGCTTACAAAAGCTTTGGCACAATTTATGTTTAATGATGAAAAATCTCTGATACGTGTGGATATGTCAGAGTTTATGGAGAAACATAGTGTCTCCAAGATTTTAGGTGCACCTCCGGGATATGTAGGGCATGAAGAAGGAGGAACAATAACAGAGACAGTTAGACATAGGCCATACTCTGTAATTCTTTTTGATGAAATTGAAAAAGCTCATCCGGAAGTTTTCAATGTGCTTTTGCAAATTCTTGATAACGGAAAACTTACTGATGCAAAGGGTAGGGTAGTAAATTTCAGGAATACAGTTATTATTCTGACTTCAAACATTGGTGCGCACTATATAGATAGAATGGAGAAAATAGGTTTTGCTTCTGATGGCAGTGAAAAAGCAAGTTATGAAGATGCAAAAAATAGAGTGATGGACGCATTGAAAGACAATTTCCGACCAGAATTTTTGAATCGCTTGGATGATATTATTGTGTTTGATATTTTGAGTCACGAGGCAATCGAGGAAATAGTTAAAATACAGGTAAACATCGTACGCGAGAGATTACTTCAAAAAGAAATAAAACTGGATCTTTCTCCAGCTGTTTTAGCGTACTTGGCCAAGGAAGGATATAGTCCACAATATGGTGCAAGACCATTGAAACGCCTAATACAAGCTAAGATACTCACTCCGATAGCAAGTCTCATGGTAAGCAAGGGTTTATCAAAAGGTGGATCAATTGTGGTAGATATGAAAGCAGGAGAACTTGTCTTTAATGTAAAAAAAGGTAAAAACGGATCTTTTGTTACAAATTCATTCACTCATGATGGAGTCTTGGCATAGATGTGTTTGTTGTGTTAAAGTAGTTAGGTTATAAACATGCGTAGGTGGTAGAGTGGTCAATTACAACAGACTGTAAATCTGTCGCCTTCGGGCTACGGGGGTTCAAATCCCTCCCTACGCACCAAAAAATCCGCCGATGAGGCGGATTTTGTGTGTAGGGAGTAACAGTGCGGGGCACTGTTACGTAGGGATTTGAAAACCTTTGATAGTTTTTTGTGAGTTTAGGAAACAAAAAACAGAAAAGGCTAAAATAGTTTGTTAAACTCTTTTAGAAGGTTGTCTATGTTTTTAGAGAGTAGCGAATAAAAATATAATACAACCTGAACTGAACTTGTAGAGTTTACCGAAACTGTAAGTTTCAAATCCCATATATCTCTAAAAATTTTTGGCGAAAAATTTTGAGTTGCGGAAAAATCTCTCCCTACGCACACTAAAATAACCTTCTGAATCAAAGTTATTTTTAGTTAGGTGTAGTTGGGTTAGAACTCATACTTGACATAATATTTAAATAGTGTACAATAGGACAGGATCAAAACTGTTGGATTACCCAACAGTTTCATCGTCCCTTGAGGACTCACTATGACAAGCATCAGACCGCATGTGAAAGCCGTTCAGCACCCGAATCCGACGCGGCGCACCTTCCACGTCACCCGCGAGGTGACCGAAGGAGGTTGCGACCTGTACGGGTTCGGAGATCACTTCTACAGTATGGACAGAAAGAAGCCCGGAGATCTCGTGAAGCTGCTCGTAGAGCGACTTCAGGCAATTCCCGGGGTCACAAGCGCTTTCATCAAGCCGTACGAGATCTCGGTGGGCATCGGTGAAGCCTTCGATTGGACGAGCATTGGTCCAATCGTCGTCGGCGAGATCGTCAACGCACTGTTCCCCGAAACACTCGAAGGAACGATTGAGGTCAGCGCCGAAGTTGGCTGGTCGTACTACGTGCGACCGGGCAGCAGGATGTGGGACGACGAAGACGATGGCCATCGTGTGAAGTACAAGGATACGGCGAAACGCGAGACCGTCGAGGTGAAAGATCCTCAGGTCCTCGACATCGAACGGTTTCTCAACCCGAACGCCGTCGAGCAGGCCAAGCGGAAGGCTGCGTCGGAAGTCGTCATCGAAGAGTAAGCGTGACGACATGTGCCATGGGCCGCCTAGTAGCGAAAGCGAACGGCGGTCTTTCTTATTTAAAAATATATTTTGCAAAACTACTTAAATCCGGAATATACGGACTCACTTCACTTTTCATAATTTCAGTTCTAACATTCTCCAGTACTCTGCACAACAAAAAACCCGAAAAGGGTCTTTTTTGTTGTACGTAGGAGCAAAAGCGTTGGTACGCTTTTGCGTGAGGGATTTGAAAACCTTTGATAGTTTTTTGTGAGTTTAGGAAACAAAAAACAGAAAAGGCTAAAATAGTTTGTTAAACTCTTTTAGAAGGTTGTCTATGTTTTTAGAGAGTAGCGAATAAAAATATAATACAACCTGAACTGAACTTGTAGAGTTTACCGAAACTGTAAGTTTCAAATCCCAAATCTTGTGCCGGTAAGAAAAATATCCATGGCCAAATCTCAGAAAAGATGTACTGACCATGAAAGAGTCAAATCTTATTTCCCATATAATAATTCAGAGATAAAAATTGACCAATATTCAATTAAATGTATTATTGTTTTTGGAATTCACTCACCTTTTTGGAGGAACTATGACCAATCGAGAACGTCTCAATGTATTGAAGAAAGGGTTCTGGGTGAACAAACACAATGAAATCACACCGATTTCGGAGATTGACAGCAGATGGTTGCTGTTTCTACTGAAGAAGTTGGAGCTCTACCGTACGGGCAATTCGCAAAAGACCCAAGATGAGGGCGAGATGTATTTGATCATCCTGGAGGAGTGCAAGAAAAGGAAGCTGGTTTTTGATGGGCCGGCCAAGAATCACTCTTGTCACTGCGGTAAGACCGGATTTTACACGGTTAGGGTAATGCTGAAAGGCAGGCTGGAACGCCGTCTTTTCTGCAAAGAACATCGTTCTGAGGCGGTTGCTTTGCAAGCTGCAGTAACGGCCAGGAGAGACGTTGGAAAGACTTTGAGAGAAGAATACGGAAAGAAGTTTGATTCGGAACAAGGTAATCTCTCTTCTCTCAGAAAGACCTCGAAGTTTGGAAAGGATGGTAAGCGACGTCGTTAATCACTGCAAGACGAACCTTGGTTGGTTCTTTTTGGATAGAAGACCCTGCAACAGTTGTGGGGTCTTTTTCATAACAATTTGCATTTTTTCCTCATTTTGTGTATGCTCTAGGGACTTAAATAAATCAAATTTATGTCACAAGATCGATTAATACCAATACAAAACAAGTCTACAGGAGAAGTTTATTTTACTGGTAAAAACAAGAAAAAAGTAGAACGTAAAATTTCTCTCAAGAAATATGACAAGAAGCTTAGAAAGAGAGTGCTTTTTGGAGAAGTTAAATTTCCTCTAAAACAAACTAAAAAATAAAAACGCCTATCAGGCGTTTTTATTTTATTGCGGGGGGTGGAAGAATCGGACTCCCGACAACGGTTTTGGAGACCGTAGTTATACCACTTAACTAACCCCCCTAGATTCATCTATGCTACACAATTTTTAACTTTTAAGCAAAAAGTGTCCAACAATTTTTTCAGCTTCACTGTAATTTTTGGGTTTTACCCACCTTATACTTTTATCCCTCCTGAACCATGTCATCTGTCTTTTTGCATATCGCCATATCTCAGTTTCTAGCTTTTCCAAAAATTCTTTTTTTGTTATTTTGTTTTGTAAATATAGGGCCAAGTATCTGTATTCCAAACCGAGTGCTAACATTCTTTTCCAAGACAAACCGGCTTTATGTAAATCCTGTCCTTCTTTTATCATCCCTTTTTTAACGCGCGAAATTAACCTGTTATGAATTCTCACTCTCAATTCTTCGTTAGGAATAGTTAATCCTATTTGTAGGAATTGATAATCATTTTTATTCTTTTTTATTTTTGGGACAGAACCAAGTTTGGTTGCTATTTCAATAGCTCGGATGAGTCTAACAGGATTTTTTTTATCTATGTTTTTCAAACGTTCTGGATCTAATTTTTTTAGAATAATTAGTAGTTCGGATAAACTTTTTTTCTCCAATTTTAAACGTAATTTTTTATTTGGAGGCACTTCAGGGAGTACGAGATTGTCTACTATTGATTGAATATAGAATCCAGTGCCTCCGCAGATAATTGGGAGATTGCCACGGGAAATTATCTCCTCAATTATTTTTTTTGTTTGTTTCTGCCAATCTGATACAGAGAATACTTTTTTAGGAGAAACAACATCCAACATATAGTGGGCAACACCCATCATTTCTTTCTTTGTAATTTTGCCCGTGCCAATATCAAGCCCTTTGTATATCTGTCTTGAATCAGCAGAAATAACCTCGCCATAATATTTTTTAGCAATTTTTACAGCAAAATCAGATTTACCTGTGGCAGTAGGGCCAAGTATCACTAGTATTTTAGGTTTATTTTTCGTTGATTTTTGCATGGTTTTGAGTTACTATAACACATAAGCCCGAGTGGCGTAATTGGTAGCCGCGCGGCACTCAAAATGCCGTGGGAGCAATCCTGTGTCGGTTCGAGTCCGACCTCGGGCACATGTTTAAAACTGTCAGTAGTGACAAGAAATTGCACACAATAAGAATATCAAAAGACACCCAGAAATTTATTGATGATATCGGTGTGTGGAAGAATTAGTTAATTTTACTAAAAAATCAATTTCGTGATAAAATACACACATGACACAGTTTTATAATGACTCAGTTTTCTGGATTGATGTAGAGAAGATACACCCAAACCCATTTCAACCAAGAAGAGAGTTCGATGAAGCACAACTCCAAAGTTTATCTGACTCCATAAGACAATACGGAGTTCTTCAAGCATTGGTTGTTACTCGCAAAGAAGTTCCAAAGGAGGATGGTGGTTTGGCTGTTGAATATGAACTTATAGCGGGGGAAAGAAGACTCAGAGCTTCAAAACTAGCCGGCTTAACACAAGTTCCCGCACTTATAAAAGTAGGAGATGAGGAAAATGATCTGATGAAGCTTGAGTTGGCTATTATAGAAAACATACAACGCGAAGATTTGAATCCAGTTGATCGCTCTCGCGCATTTCAGCGTCTCATAGATGAGTTTGGTTTTAAACATGTGGATATTGCAAAGAAAGTAGGAAAGAGCCGTGAGTACGTTTCTAACTCTGTAAGACTCCTCGCACTTCCTCCAGAAATTTTGGACGCTCTGTCTTTGGGGAAAATATCAGAAGGTCACGCAAGACCTCTTATGATGCTTGGTGATAGAGCAGAGGAGCAAAACACTCTTTTCAAAGAAATAATGTTTAAGAAACTTACTGTGCGTGAAGCAGAGGCTATCGGTCGTAGAATAGCTTATGACAAGATAAGAAAGAAGGGGATTACTCTTGATCCAGAAACGCAAGAGCTAGAAGAAAAATTGACAGAGACTCTTGGTACAAGGGTTTCAATTGAAAAAAGAGAGAATGGAGGAAAGATTCTAATAGACTATTTTTCCAATGAAGATCTAAAAGATATTTTGGAATTAATAAAAACAAACAAAGTATCTTCTCCAACAGAAAGATTAGAAAGGCATATAGCAGAAAATCCAATTCCGCCCAAAAATAGATTTACTCCAGATTATGTTCGTGACCCAAGTATTGCTGAAATGACAATAGAGGATTTAAATAATATGGACGACAGAACTCCTGAACAACAAAAAGAAGATGAAAACACTGAGGATGAACTTTATTCCATAAAAAATTTCAGCGTTTAAAATTTACTATTTGTTTTTTTCTAACTCGCTTCTGATGTGTCTTCTAGCTACTGTTGTTTTACAATAAGGGATCCACTTACTACTAGGTTTTGCATTCTTTTTGGTTTCTACTTCTACACAATCTCCATTTTGGAGTGTGGTGTTTATAGCCACAAACTTACCATTTATTTTTGCCCCCGCCATTTTGTTACCTATATCGGTGTGTATTGCATAAGCAAAATCAACAACTGATGAATCCTTTGGCAGATCTATCACATCACCTATAGGAGTAAAAACAAAAATTCTTTCTTTGAAAAAATCATCTTTTATGTCTTCTATAAATTCATCTCCTGCTTCTTTTTGATATTCTACTAGTTCTTTTACCCAATGAGGAATATCGGCGTTAGGTTTATCTGTGTTTTCCCCGGTGTGGTTTTTGGCTGGTAGGATTTTTGTGACCCAAAGCAGATTTGGGTTAGTAGTTTTTTTCTTTACCCCTTCTTTGTATGATAGATGTGAAGCTATTCCATACTCTGCTTCTCTGTGCATATCTTCTGTTCGTATTTGCACCTCAATAATACCTCCATCACCAGAGAAAATAGTAGTGTGTATAGATCTGTACCCATTTAGTTTTGGAGAGGCAATATAGTCTTTTATTCTTCCTGGGAGAGGTCTCCACGATCCATGTATTATCCCAAGTATTCTGTAACAATCAGGGATTTCAGGGACCGTTATGCGTAGAGCAGATATATCATAAATTTTTTCAATATCCATATCATTTCGAGAAAGTTTTCTAAACAAAGAATACAAACCTTTGACCCTGTGGTCTATACGAAAATGAATTATGTTATTTTCTGCCAAATGTTTTTTTATTTGTTTTTCAAATTTTTCTAGATATCTTTCTTGTTCTTCTCCTTTTGTTTTGAGTAATTTTTGTAAATCTTTGTATTCCTTTGGATATACATACGAGAAAGCAAGATCTTCCAATTCTCTTTGAAGTTTCTTTATGCCTAGTCTGCTTGCAATAGGGGCGTATATTTCCAGAGTTTCCTTCGCTATGCGCATTTGTTTTTCCTGTTTTACGTACTGGAGTGTTTGCATGTTGTGGAGTCTGTCGCACAGTTTTACAATGAGAACTCTGATATCCTGTGACATAGCCACAAAAAGTTTTCGTAAACTCTCGTTGTACCTAGTTGTTCCTCTGTATTTTATTTTTCCAAGTTTGGTGACACCCTCAACTAGAAACAGTATTTCTGTTCCAAATTCTTTTTCTAGTTCTTCTCTTTTGACTGAAGTATCTTCCACAATATCGTGTAGGAAACCAGCAGCTATGGTAGTTGCTCCCATTCCAAGTTCTGCAATATTTTTTGCAGTAGCAAATAGATGGTTGAAATATGGTTCTCCACTGTTTCGTACATGACCCGCGTGAGCTTTCAAGGAAAAGTTGTACGCTTTTTCTATGAGCGCAGTATCGTTAGAATCTTTGGTATTCAAAAGAGAAAAAATCTCTTTGATATCGTTCATATACGTGGATTATACATTAAAATAATCAAATTGGTTATGCTATTGATTTTTATTTATAAGTATGATATAATACAGGACAGGAGGTCTTAACAATGTCTGCAACTGAATTCGGGGTTGGAATTGCCCTCGTAGTTTTGATGGCTACCATCGCCACTCTCAAGATTGATGGAGGTTTCCAGAAGTGCAAGAAGTGTGGTAGTCGCATGACTACTACAAGGAGTTCTATCCGGATGTACGCGAAGTACATCCACTGTTGGCGCTGTGGTGCCAACGTCTGGCCTGCTCCGTGGCATCTGATGAACAAGGAGTAGTAGGTAAGCGGTCTCAATACAGGAAAGTTTCTCACACAATGTGGAGCTTTACGTGTTGAGGCCTTTTCTGT
>CAZDPS010000017.1:0-12343 GCA_964507615.1 uncultured Candidatus Saccharibacteria bacterium
TGTAATAAAAACTTACTATGGAAAATAAAATGTTAAAAATCTTATTGGTAGATGATGACCGGTTTCTTTTGGACATGTACTCTCTCAAATTTAAAAAATCAGGAGTAGAAATAGATCCTGTTAGCAGTAGTACTGGTGCTCTAGAAAAATTAAGAGCAGGAAATATTTATGATGTGATTATTTTGGATATAATAATGCCCACTATGGATGGGATAGATTTGCTTAAAACCATTAGAGCAGAAAAATTATCTCCAGATTCAGTAGTAATAATGTTAACAAACCAATCAGACGACATAGAAAAAGCAAAAGCTTTTGTTATTGACGGTTATATTATCAAGGCTACAACAATTCCTTCTGAAGTAGTTGAACAAGTATTGGGTATTTATAATAATAAACATAAAAAATAATGTCTTCTGATTATAAAAAAGAATTTGATAGTTTGATTGCTGCTGTGGTAAAGGAGGAGGCTTCAGATTTACATCTGGCAGAAGGCCGTCAACCCATTATTCGTAGTAATGGATTTCTAATACCGTTGTCTACTCACCCTGTCTTGACTCGGCAGGATATGAAAAATATTTTAGACGAACTGATTGATGTATCCAAAAAGGAAATTTTTCTAGAAAAAAAGGAGGTTGATTTTGCATATTATGGTGGCTCCAATTCTAGATTTAGAGGTAACGCTTATTTTCAGATGGACAAAATCAGTATTGCACTGCGTTTGGTTCCAAAAAAGATAAAAACATTTAATGAGCTCAAGTTGCCAGATATTCTAGAGACTTTTATAAATAAACAGCAAGGTTTTTTCTTGATCGTGGGTCCAACGGGTCATGGAAAAAGCACGACCATGGCTTCTATGATAGAGGAGATAAATCTCCAACGTTTGGAGCATATTATTACAATTGAAGATCCAGTAGAGTTTATATTTGAATCTAAAAAATCAATCATAGATCAAAGAGAAGTATTGCAAGATACGCCAGACTTTCGTACTGCTCTTCATGGCGCATTTCGTCAGGACATAGATGTTCTTATGATAGGTGAAATGAGAACACCAGACGATATTTCTACTGCAGTGACAGCTGCAGAGACCGGACATCTTGTTTTTTCTACAATGCATACCAACAATGCGGCTCAAACTATAGAACGTATTATTGACTCTTTTGACACAAGACAGCAGACGCAGATCAGAACACAACTTGCAGCAAGTCTTATAGGTATTTTCTCACAAAGACTCATTCCTCGTATCTCCGGTGGGCTTATACCAGCTGTTGAACTTTTGATTAACAACAGTGCCGTGGCTAACCTTATCCGAGATAACCGTGTTCATGAGATCGGGCTTATTATTGAGACTGGTTCTGATCAAGGTATGATTGATCTCAATAGATATTTGAGTGATTTAGTCAGGGCAGGGGAGATTACAATAGAAAACGCCTATTTGTATTCTCAGAACCAAAAAGGGTTGGATAAGATGCTATAACCCGGTAGTAGAAGTTGGTATAGTGCCAAAGGCACGTAAATTAATACCAACTTCACTAACCGGATGAACCCAGTAGTGAAAATGACATTAAACAAATTTATCAATGTGTTACAATAATATAGTTAATATTAATAGATAATTTTTAATTTAAAAAATGATTTTGCTCGCAGAGCCATGTCATTTTCTACTACTGGGATGATATTTAACTACAAAGCATTTACAGACAAAGGTGAGCAAACAAGTGGCGTGATTGAGGCCATAAATGTTGATGTTGCAATAAATCTATTGCAAAAGAGAAACTTGATAATCTCAGAGATTCACGGAGAAGAAAAAGATATACTCCAAACAAACATTTTTTCTTTTATGGCTCATGTTTCCAATAAAGACATCGTTATATTGTCTCGTCAGATAGCCACACTTTTCCAAGCACAAGTTTCAGCGCTTCGAGTCTTTCGATTACTTAGTGTTCAAGCTGATAACCCAATATTACAAAAATACCTTACAACTATAGCTGAGGATTTGCAGGGTGGTACTTCTATATCCCAAGCTTTGGCTAAATACCCAGATGCCTTTTCAACTTTTTATGTGAACATGGTTCGTTCTGGAGAGGAATCTGGAAAACTAGATGAAATATTCAATTATTTAGCTGATTATTTAGATAGAACATATGAGGTAACTTCAAAGGCTAGAAACGCCTTGGTGTATCCGGCCTTTGTTATAGCAACATTTATAGGAGTAATGGTGTTGATGCTTACCTTTATTATTCCAAAAATTGCGTTAATGATTACTGACTCAGGGCAGGAAGTTCCTTTTTATACAAAAATTGTACTCTGGATTAGTGATATTTTCGTAAATTACAGTATTTTTCTTGGTATAGGGGCTGTAATAGCTGGCTTTTTGGCTTGGAGATATTACAAAACAGACGAAGGGGCTATGTTTTTTGATGATCTTAAATTACAAGTGCCTTATATAGGCAATCTTTATAATAAACTTTATCTTTCACGTATAGCAGATAATATGAACACTATGATTATGAGTGGTATTCCTATATTGAAAGCTCTTGAGATTACGGCTTCTGTTGTTGATAATCGTATTTATAAAGCAGTTCTTGACGATGCTCTGATAAAAGTTAAAGAGGGTGTTTCTCTTTCCAACGCTTTTAGCCAGCACAAGGAAATTTCTAATCTCATGACTCAGATGATAAAAGTGGGGGAGGAGACTGGGGAACTCGGCAATATCTTGAAATCCCTTGCTAAATTCTACCAGCGTGAAGTTATCACAGCCGTCGATACACTTGTTGGTCTTATTGAGCCGGTGATGATTGTGGCATTAGGTCTTGGTGTGGGTATATTACTCGCGGCTGTGCTTATGCCTATCTATAACATTGCCTCATTCTAAGCCTTAAAACATTGCTTATCCACAGCGCCTCTTTTCACTATTAGGATATAGCCGTATAATATATCTATCCTTTGAATAAACGGAATTCTCTGAAAGAGAGAGATGGTCGAATTAAGTAAACAATATTATAAAAAATTATTAATAATAAATTTATCATTTATATATGAAAAATATGAAAAGAGGTTTTACACTTATTGAATTGCTAGTGGTTATTGCTATTATAGGTATCCTTTCATCAGTCGTTCTTGCTTCTCTAAACACAGCCCGAGGTAAGGGTTCAGATGCAGCGATTAAGTCAAACTTGGCTAACATCCGTGCACAAGCAGAGATTCTTTACGATACAAATGGAAACTATACTGGTATTTGTGCCAATGCAAACGTTTTAGCTCAATTAAATGCTGCTGCTTCTGCGGCCGGTGTTTCAACATCCACAACAGCTACTGATGCAGGGCTTATTACTAGGGCTGTTTGTCATGACTCTGCTGGAGCTTGGGCAGCAAACTCACCTTTGAAACAAACACCTGCTAATAGTTGGTGTGTGGATAGTACAGGAGCATCAAAACAAATAACAGGTGGTTACCTAGCAGCCAGTTCCTATGTTTGCCAATAATTTATTTTAGATATAATTATCCAAAAAACCGGCAAAAGCCGGTTTTTTGTTTGTCTCGATGTTTTTAAGTTATCAACAGTTATTTGTTATTTTGTCCATAAATCTAGTATAATAACATTAATGGTTTTAATATTTTAATAATTATTATTTATATATGAAAAATATGAGAAAAGGTTTTACACTTATTGAGCTCTTGGTGGTTATTGCAATTATAGGTGTTCTGTCTTCAGTTGTACTCGCTTCATTAAACACAGCAAGAAGTAAGGGTTCAGATGCAGCTATTAAATCAAACTTGGCAAATGTTCGTGCTCAAGCAGAGATCATCTACGATGGCAGTGGTTGTTACGGAGATGATGGTGCAGTTGGAGCTACGTGTGCATCTTTTACTGAGGGTACCTGTACATTTGCGACGGCAGACACTATTTTTGCCAATACAATAGTAGCTGGTCAAATTAGAGCAGCAGCCGATGCAAGTGGTGCTGCAGCTAACGCGGTGTGTTCGGCTGAAGCAAGTGGTTCTGCTTGGGGGGTTGCTGTACAGATGAAGAGTCCAACTACAGATGCTTGGTGTGTTGATAGTACTGGAGCATCAAAGAAGTTTACTGGTACACCGGCAAATGCATTAACTACTAGCAGGTGTAACTAGTTTCATCGTCCAGATTTCTTGACGTTTAATTAAGAATGATAATATAAAAAAATGAACACAAAAAACAGAGGTTTTACGCTAATTGAATTGTTGGTAGTTATTGCGATCATTGGCGTGTTGTCTTCGGTTGTTTTGGCAAGCTTGAATACCGCTCGTTCTAAGGGTGCAAATTCTGCTATAAAATCCAACCTAGGTAATCTAAGAGCTCAGGCAGCTATTTATTATGACGGCGTCGGAAATAATACCTATGGAACAGTAGGTACTGGTTCGGTTACTTCTGCTGGTGTGTGGACTGGAGGCACAGGTGTTTGTACTGCAACAGGGTCTGGTGTGCTGGGTCCAGGTGTTGCAGCAGCAGCTTTTGCAGCTGGAAACACTGCCTATTGTAATGTTTCGGCTACTGGTTGGGCAGCATATACAACCTTAAAAGTCGCAGAAGGTACTTTCACAGGGTGGTGTGTTGACGCCACAGGTGCTTCTGAGGGTCAAACTGCGGCTAATATGACAACCTTAAGTACAACAGGTACAGTGTGTCAGTAACTTTTAAGTAAGTTGTAAAACAAAAAACTGGGTAAAACTGGTTTTTTGTTTTTATAAAAAAACTTTTTAGTATATAATATACTAAAATTAATACTAACTTAATTTTGTTAAACTTATAAAATGGCCACAAGATTAAACAGAGGTTTTACACTTATTGAATTGCTAGTGGTTATTGCTATTATTGCTGTGCTATCTTCGATTGTTCTGGCCTCTCTTAACACCTCAAGAACTAAGGGTGCCGATGCTGCCGTGAAACAAAATCTTTATAATGTTAGATCACAAGTTGCACTCACCTGGGCAGATATTACAGATTTTACCTCTGGGGGAGATCAGGGTACGGGAGTGTGTGATGACACTAAAATCATAAGCATGCTAAATGCAGCTTCACAGGCTGGGGCGGGTAACACAACTTCTGATAGATGTTCTGATTCTGCCACCAATTGGGCCATTAGTTCTCCTTTAAAATCTGGACAGCATTGGTGTATTGATAGTGCCGGCTCAGTTAAGGTGTCAGCTTCGGCCGTTGTTGCACCGGCCTGTCCATAACTTTTATTTTGTTTCTTTGTTTTAATTATGTTCTTTTCAATGTTATAATACATACAGAAATTTTTAATTTCTGATTTTTTAATTATTTAAAAAAATACAATGAATCCAATCTATTATTTGTATATATTTATTTTTGGAACTCTTGTTGGTAGTTTTATAAATGTAGTGGCTTTTCGTTTTAACACAGGAATGTCTGTGGTGAAAGGTAGATCAAAATGTTTTTCGTGTAATAAAGAGTTAAAGTGGTACGAGCTTGTGCCAGTACTTAGCTTCTTCTTTCTTCGTGGTAGATGTAGTTCATGTAAGAGTGGTATTTCAGTACAGTATCCAGTCATAGAGCTGCTGACGGGTATTATTTTCCTGGCTATTGCTATGAGGCAGGTGTATTTGTGGCCAATATACGGAGCATTTGAGTATGGCATGCTTTATTCCGTTCTATTTTTCATATACTACGCTTTTGTTTTTAGCATACTCATTGTGGTAATGCTCTACGATATTCGTCACAAGATAATTCCAAACGGACTAGTCTACACATTTATAGCTCTAAGTTTTATTAAGATGATCGTCTTTGTTTACTGTAAAAATTTCACATTGACTCCAGTAGATCTGTTTGATTTGTCCACACCATTTGTGCTTTTTGTACCTTTTGCGTTGTTGTGGTTGGTTTCAGGTGGGAGATGGATAGGATTTGGAGACGCAAAGTTGGTTTTTGGTATTGGTGCTATGTCTGGATTTGTCTTTGGTATTGGTGCCGTTGTACTAGCTTTCTGGCTCGGAGCTTTATGGAGTCTAGGTCTTTTGGCTTACAATAAATTTGGCAATGGTAAAAAAATAGGGATGAAAACGGAATTACCATTTGCTCCTTTTCTAATATTGGCAATTATGATTGTCTTTGTAGCTCGAATAGACGTTATGGGCCTAAATGAGTTCTTGAGTATTTTCTATTAATTTATGTCTTTAAAGTACAAAAATAAAAAAATATTTTATTCATCCGTATTATTACAACGCAATAAAAGCACGATGCCGAAGTTTGCATCTGGATTTACTTTGGTAGAGATGATGGTTTCTGTCTCTATTATTACCTTGATAATGGCCACAGTTCTTTTTAATTATTCATCTTTTAATGATAGGTTAGCTCTAAGTTCTGCTGGACAAGAATTGGCTCTGGTGATAAGGCAAGCACAGACATATGGTCTAACGGTGAGGGAAGTGAAGGCTACTCCTGGGGTTTTTGATAAGGCTTATGGTGTATTTTTTGACACAACAGATCCAACCAACTACTATCTTTTTGCTGATTCACTGAATGTCGCTAATAATACTTATGATGTTGGTAGTGGAAATTGTGCTAGTGCAACAACTGAATGTATCGAAAAGATTACATTAAGAAACGGTGTAAGGATTACCGGCATATGTAATGAGTCGGCATGTCCACCATCATCAAGTACAAAGATACACGTGACTTTTTTAAGACCAAACCCAGATGCCAGAGTATATTTTACAGGAGGAGCTTCTACTTTCGGGCCATATTTAACTGGCAAGGTAACACTAACTTCACCAAAAGGTAAAACACTTACAATAACCATCGAAAGCACCGGACAGGTTTATGTCGGATCAATAGCTGGTTAATATAAAAAAACATAATGAGCGTAGTGTTAAACAAAAAAAAGCAGGATAGGAAAAGAGGATTCACTTTGATAGAAATAATGGTTTCTGTTTCTATTTTTGTTGTGATAATGGTTATTAGTATGGGTACCATAGTTACCATAGTTGATGCAAACAGAAAATCTCAAAATTTGCGAACTGTTATGGATAATCTAAATTTCACAATAGAGGCCATGACCAGAACTATTCGTTTTGCAACCAACTATCATTGCGACATGAACCTTGAGACCAATCTAACAACTCGCGATTGTTTTACTGTAGCTAAACCACCATCTGATTCTATGTATGTTGATAGAGCTCAGGATGGCGTGAAAGTTTATTATTATTTATCGGGAGGCAGAATTGCCAGGAGAATAGGTGCAGGAGCAGAATATTTTCTTACTTCAAGTGATGTGACTATCACCAGCCTAAAGTTTAGGGTTATAGGTTCGACTCCTTACAGTAATGGTCAAGATACTAGTCAGCCAATGGTTATTATTACAATTGCAGGAAATGCCGGTACAAAAGCTACAAGCAGGTCTTCTTTCACTATGCAGACCACAGTTTCTCAAAGAGTTTTTGATTCTCAATAAAATTAAATGTCAAAAAAAATACAAAATAAAAAAACAAGAAAATATGGCTTCACTCTAGTGGAGTCCTTGGTCGCCATTAGTATATTGTCCATGTCTATAGCAGCAACTTTTACTGCAGTACAAAACAGTCTACAAAACTCTTCAATAGCAAAAGATCAGACAGTGGCTTTTTATCTGGCTCAAGAAGCTGTAGAGTTTATTAAAAACAGACGTGATGAAAATGCCTTGCATAACATAAATGGCGGTACAAATACTTGGTTGACTGGGATTTCTGCTGTTGAGACTGATCTTTGTTGGTTTGGCGGAGGTAGTACACCGCAGAAAACTTGTGCGATAGATTCATGGAGCAATACGGTGCTGTATTGTTCTGGAGGTTTTGGTACATGTGACCCTTTAAAACAGGATACGGTTAGTAGTTCCAGTACTTTTGGCTTGTTTGGGTATACTGCAGGATGGACACCAACCATTTTTACACGAGAAATACAGATTAGAGAAGTTGTT
This sequence comes from uncultured Candidatus Saccharibacteria bacterium, assembly GCA_964507615.1. Classification (GTDB taxonomy): domain Bacteria; phylum Patescibacteriota; class Minisyncoccia; order Phycocordibacterales; family DATDWN01; genus C7867-006. Next base: position 7,950 of record CAZDPS010000017.1, read on the forward strand.
CCAAATGTAGAAGTTGAAGTAATGGTTAGAATTAGTTGGACAAGTAGGTGGGGTTTAAAGTTTTTTGTAATAACAGAGAATATATTTAATAGACAATAAAAATGAGGACGAAAATGCAAGAAAAATCTGGGTTTACTTTACTCATAGCGATCATAGTTACATCTATGTTACTTATAGTTAGTTTTGTTGTTGTTAATGTGGCTTTAAAACAGCTAATTCTGGCTAATGCAAGTAAGGAGTCACAATATGCTTTCTATGCTGCAGATGGAGGAACTGAATGCGCGGTTTATTGGGATTTTCCTGCAAACGGTGCTTTGAGTCGTTTTGATCCGTATTATACTGGAGCACACAATGAAGTATGTGGGGAATCATATGTTTATCAGTCTCTAGTTATGGATGCAAACTATTCTACAACTACTTTTCAGATAAATTTTACTAGAGGTTGTGCTGTGGTTAGTGTTGTAAAAAAATTAGGAGTTGCCACTACTACAAAAATAGATTCGAAGGGGTATAACACCTGTGATGTGAACGCACTAAGGCGTTATGAGAGAGGTGTTATAATGTCATATTAGCACCACTATTTTAGTTTTTGTTTAGTGGTACAATGGCTAATATGAGCCCAAAACCCTCAAAAGATACCATAAAAAAGTTGGAGAATCTCAAGAAAACGATAGATAAACATCGTCGTCTTTATCATACTCTAGACAAGCCAGAAATTTCGGATGAGGCGTACGATTCTCTAGTGAGGGACCTGGAGAGACTTGAGGAGGAGTATCCAGAACTCAAAACAAAAGATAGTCCTTCGGAAAGGGTGGGGGCTGAGCCACTGAAAGAGTTTGTAAAAGTCAGACACTCAAAGAAGCAATGGTCATATGATGACGTTTTTGATTTTGAAGGATTAAAAAAATGGGATGAGAAACTCAGAAATTTTATTGCAAAAGAGGATTTATCGGGTGAGAAAATAGAGTATTGTGTTGAGTTAAAGATTGATGGATTAAAAATAGTTTTAACCTATGAAGAAGGCAGGTTTGTTCGTGGTGCAACCCGTGGTGATGGTACTGTGGGAGAGGATGTAACAAGTAATGTAAAAACTATACAAAGTGTTCCACTGGAGTTAAGCCAAAAAGTTAATGTTACTGTTGTCGGTGAGGCATGGATAGGAAAGAAAGATTTGGAGAAAATAAATAAAGAAAGAAAATCAAAAGAAGAGGCGGTTTTTGCAAACACAAGAAATCTTGCGGCTGGTTCAATAAGACAACTTGATCCAAAAATGACGGCTGAGAGAAAGCTGAACTCTTTTATATACGACATGGATGATTTTGATGGTGTGAAGCCCAAAACCCAAAAAGAAGAACTGGATTTAATTAAGACACTTGGTTTTAATGTAAATCCAAATTTTGCCTTACTTCACGACCTAGATTCTGTGGAAGAATATTATCAGAATTGGGTTAAAAAAAGACACAAACTAGACTATGAACTAGATGGAATAGTTATAAAAATAAATTCAAATAAAATTCAAGAGGCCCTTGGTTACACCGCTAAGTCTCCAAGATGGGGAGTGGCCTACAAGTTTCCAGCAGAACAGGTAACGACGGTTGTAGAGGATATTGTTTTGCAAATAGGCCGTACAGGAGTTTTGACTCCAGTTGCTCATCTACGGCCTGTGGTAGTGGCTGGCTCAACAGTTTCTAGGGCAACCCTACACAATGAAGATGAAATAAATCGTTTAGATGTGCGTATTGGGGACACAGTTGTTTTACAGAAGGCGGGAGATGTTATTCCTGATATAGTCTCGGTTATGAAGGATTTGCGCACAGGAAAAGAGAAAAAATTTGTTTGGCCAACGCGTGTTCCTCTGTGTGGAGGGGACGGGGCAATCATGAGGATTCCAGGCCAAGCCGCATGGCGTTGTGTAGATAAGAATTCGTTTGAACAACAAAAAAGAAAGTTTCATCATTTTGTATCTAAAAAGTCTTTTGATATTACTGATTTAGGGCCAAAAGTTGTGGACATGCTTCTGGAGAATAGTTTAATTGTAGAATTTTCAGATATTTTCACACTAGAGAAGGGTGATTTGTTGTCTCTTCCTAGGTTTGCAGAGAAGTCGGTTGACAATTTACTTCAGGCCATTCTAAAAGCAAAAAAAGTTACACTTCCAAGATTTATTATAGGATTATCAATACCCCAGGTGGGAGAAGAGACGGCACATCTTTTGGCCCAGAATTTTCATGATATCCAAAATCTAGAAAAGGCTAGAAAAGAGGATTTAGAAAGAGTAGAAGGTGTGGGGCCAATAGTAGCGGATTCTATTGTTGAATTTTTTAAATCAAAAGAAAATCAAAAAATAATAAATAATCTCCTAAATTATGTTGTGGTAGAAAAAATAGAAGCACCAAAGAAAAATACTTCTATATCTGGTAAAACTTTTGTTTTGACCGGTACTATTTCCATGCCAAGAGACGAAGCAAAAGAAAAGTTGAGACAGCTTGGTGCTATTGTTTCGGAAAGTGTTTCAAAAAAGACGGATTATGTCGTGGCGGGGGAGAATTCTGGTAGTAAGGCAGAAAAAGCAGAAGAATTAGGTGTCAAAATAATATCCGAGAAGGAGTTTTTGGCTTTGCTCTAAATGTGTTATTATCAAAAACATGGTTACAAAAGAAGATATAAAGAATCTAGCAGACTTGGCTCGCATAGAAATACCAGAATCAGAGGCTGAAAGCCTAACTTCTGAAATGGATTCTATATTGTCTTATATCGGGCAAACCAAAGATGCATTAGGAGACATAGAAAAAAAGGTTCCAGAACTTCACAATGTTATGCGTGAAGATGTTCCTACCAATAAGCCAGGAGAATATTCAGAAGACCTTTTGAACAACGCTCCTTCTAGAGAAGGAAAATATTTTAAAGTTAAAAAAATTCTATGATAGACCTTCACAAACTTACAATAGTAGATGCCGGCAAAGGTTTCCGCAACAAGGATTTTACAGCAAGGGAGCTAACACAGGCTTATTTAGATCAAATTTCAGTTAAAAATGGAGAAATAAATGCTTATTTAGAGGTTTATGATGATGCTCTAAGTCAGGCAGATGAGGTGGATAAAAAAGGTTTTCATTCTCCACTATCTGGAATACCGATGGCTATTAAAGACAACCTTTTGTTCAAGGGAAAACATGCGACATCTGGTTCGAAAATTTTGGCAGGATATGTGGCTCCTTATGATGCGACTGTTATTAAAAAACTTAAAGAGGCTGGTGCAGTTTCGATTGGCCGTACAAACATGGATGAGTTTGCCATGGGAAGTTCTACAGAAAATTCAGCGTTTGGTGTGACAAAAAATCCACTAGATACAAGACGAGTTCCGGGGGGTTCTTCTGGTGGTTCGGTGGCGGCTGTGGCCATGGATGGTGCTTTAGCTTCTCTTGGATCGGATACAGGAGGCTCTATTAGAGAGCCAGCATCGTTTTGTGGACTTGTTGGGCTAAAGCCTACATACGGTAGTGTGTCACGGCATGGACTCATGGCCATGGGCTCTTCTCTTGATGTTATAGGTCCTATTACAAAAACCGTTACAGACTCTGAAATAATATTTAATACCATAAGTGGTCTTGATAGTTTTGATAGTACTACTCATGATTTGAAAAATAAAAACCCAAAGAGTCCTAAAGTCTTAGGCGTGCCTTATCATATTTTAGAAAATGGCGGTATTAAGGAAGAGGTTCTTAGTAATTTTAAGGAGTCAGTGGAAAAACTAAAAAGTCTAGGTTATGAAATTAGAGATATAAAATTACCAAACATTTCATATTCTCTTGCTGTTTATTATATTTTGATGCCGGCAGAAGTTTCATCCAACCTTGCCCGTTTTGATGGGGTTAAATATGGACTACATATAGATGGCAAGGATTTACTAGGGGACTACCTAAAAACAAGAGGTCAGGGTTTTGGTAAAGAAGTTAGAAGGAGAATACTTATAGGTACGTATGTTTTGTCCGCTGGTTATCATGACGCTTACTACAACAAAGCCATTATGCTTCGTCAGAAAATAGCTGAAGATTTTACAAAAGCCTTTTTTGAAGTTGATGCTATTATTACTCCAACCACACCAGGACCTGCGTTTAAAATAGGTGAGAGAGTAAATGATCCTTTAGCTATGTATCTAGAAGACATATTTACTGTTCCTGCAAATATAGTAGGGATACCAGCAATTTCTATACCGAGTGGTCTTATAGAAGAGAATGGCGTTTCTTTGCCCTTGGGATTACAGATAATGGCACCACATGATTGTGAAGACAGACTTTTTGAAATAGGTAAAAAATTTGAAATTAAGTAGAAACTCGAAATTCCCTAGATACTAAATACTAGCTGCTGTATACTATTACTATGGCAGATGAAAAAAA
>CAZDPS010000018.1:0-11775 GCA_964507615.1 uncultured Candidatus Saccharibacteria bacterium
TGGATAACAAAAAACTCTGGGATAGTGTTCTGGTCGAAATGGAACTCAATCTCTCTAAACCAAATTTCAATACATGGTTCAAAGATACGGCGATAATAAAACAAGAGGATGGTGCGGTTTATCTTGGTGTGCCAAACACCTTTGTTCAAGATTGGTTGGGAAGCAAGTTTCACAACGCAATCTTGAAGTCTATTCGCTCGCTTTCTCCAAACATACAGTCACTACATTATATTATTTCGAAGGAAAACCCTAAGGAAAAAATTGTTGTGGAAAAAAACTTACAAACAACAAAAGAGTTGCCTATGGCAGACATTTATATAAACAAAGATGACAATCTTAACCCTCGCTACACCTTTGAATCTTTTATTGTTGGGCCTTTTAATGAATTTGCTCATGCAGCCAGCCAGGCAATAATAAAAAAACCTGGAATTGTTTACAACCCTTTGTTTATCTATGGAGGAACCGGCCACGGAAAAACTCACCTGATCCAAGCAATAGGAAACTATATTAAGACAACCAGCAACCGAAAGGTTTTTTACACGACTTCAGAAAAATTTAGCCAAGAATACGTTAATGCACTCCAGTTAAACAAACCTAATTTTTTTAAGGAAAAATACAGAAAATACGATGTATTAATTATGGACGACATTCAGTTTTTTTCAGGAAAAATGAAGATTCAAGAAGAACTCTTCCACTTATTTAACCATTTATATGATAACAATAAACAGATTATATTTTCTTCTGATAAACACCCGGGACTAATCCAAGATCTAGAGGATAGGCTTAAATCTCGTTTTAGTGCAGGAATGATTGTTGATATACCAGCACCAGATAACGAATCCAGAGCTGCTATTATTAGAATGAAGTCTTCTTCTTTGCCATATCCATTAAACAAGGAGGTTGTTGATTACTTAGCTTATTCTGTTGTTGGAAACATACGAGAGCTCGAGGGTATTATAAACACTATTACGTGCCAAATGCAGCTAAAAAACAGGGATATAACACTACCTGAAGTAAAAGGTCTTGTAAAAAACAATACAAAACCAAAAAAATTGATTTCTACAAAAGAAGTTATAAAAACAGTCGCTGAATTTTATAACATAGAAGAACATCTGATTTATGATAAAACTCGCAAAAAAGAGATTATTAAACCGAGACAAATAATTATGTATATTTTGAGAGAGGATTTTAATATTTCATATCCAGCAATAGGAGAGAAGCTTGGAGGAAGAGATCACACAACAGTAATGCATTCGTGTGAAAAAATAAAAAATGATATCAAGTTAGATGAACTATTAACACAAGAAATCAACCAGCTTCGGTCTATCTTTGTGTAAAAAGTTGTGTATAGTGTGTAGATAGTACATGCAAAACTAAGGGGTTCCGGGTGTATAAGTTTGATGATTTAAAACTTTAAGTAGTTTATACACAGTTTTAACACACTTATACACATACAAAACATAGATAAAATGGCTTAAAATATGAATTTTGTTTATAAACGTTTAAAACAAATGATCTAATAGTAATAAAAGCTTTAAAAAGATAAAATTAAACTACTACTATGAATATAGAATGTGTTAAAGAAAAATTAGCATATGCAATAGCTAAGGCAGAAAGAATAACAAGTAAAAACATAACACTACCAGTTTTGAGCTGTGTTCTGTTGGAGGCCCATGAGTCTACCCTAACAATCAAAGCAACAAACCTAGACTTAGGGATAGAAATATCTTTACCTGTTAAGGTTATTACCCCGGGTAAGATAGCGGTTTCTGGATCTGTCTTATATAACTTCATATCAAATATAACAAATGATAAAAACGTGATACTCGAAGTGGTAGGAGATAATTTGAAGGTTTTAACTAGACACAGCAACTCCACAATAAAAGCTTTTCCAGTAGATGATTTTCCAAACATACCAAAAGTTTCAAACGAAACAACCTTTACTTTTAACACTCCAAACTTAATAAAGGGTTTCAAGTCTGTTATTTATAGTTCATCTGTGTCAACAATAAGACCGGTGTTGTCTAGTGTGTTTGTTTGTTCTGAAGAAGATAGTGTGGTTTTTGCGGCAACCGACTCATTTCGTTTGTCTGAAAAAAGAATGGGGGTTAAAAAACATAAGGAGTTTAATCAAATATTGATTCCTTTTAAAAATGTTGGTGAGATAATAAGAACGTTAGAGGATATCAAAGATGAGGTTGTTGTTTGTTTGAATGAAAATCAAATATCGTTTTCTCATGAGGATTTATATGTTACGTCTAGGGTGATAGATGGGGTTTTTCCTGACTACAAACAAATAATACCAAAAGAGGTAAAAACAGAGGTTGTTGTTTTAAAACAAGATTTGGTAAGTAGTCTCAGGATATCAAATATATTCTCGGACAGATTTAGTCAGGTTGTTTTTAATATAAATCCAAGAGATAAAAAATTTGAAATAACCACAAAAAATATGGATGTTGGCGAAAATGTGAACAATATAGACGCTGTTGTAAAAGGAGAAGAACTCACAATTAGCTTTAACTACAAATACATTATTGACTGTTTTCAATCTATAGACACAGACAGCATTTCTCTTTCTTTTTCAGATGTAAACAAACCAATGATTGTTCGTGGAGTGGGGGACAAATCTTTTATTTATCTAGTTATGCCTATGAACAAATAAAAACATGTTCAATATCCAAGGCTTCTTAGATAGGTTTTATAAAAACATAAATTCTGCTGAGAACGACAAAAAGCAAATATTGGAAATTTTAGAAAAACACACCGGAATAAAGTTTTTTCTGACAGACGTAGAGATTAAAAATTATGTTATATATATCAAATCTACTCCCGCTTCATTAAATAAAGTGTTTATACACAAGAGAAATATTTTAGAAAGTGTTTCTGTTTTTCTTCCAAACCAAAAAATAATAGATATTAAATAGACTCTACTGATACCCGTTTTTTGTGGCCCAGTTTCTAATAGAGTACTCCCATCTTTCAAACTGTGGATCAAGGGAGGGGTTTACTTCATTAGATCCTCTTGGGTCGTTTTTATCAACCCAATATAGGATGGAGTGAACCCCACCGGTTAAAATCTCTTGCAGAGAGTTGTAAGGGACGTTTGGGTCTATTGCTGGGCTCTCTATTGTGTTTGATATACCCCCTTGCCACTTGCCCCTCAAAACAGGTTTTAAACTGTAAGAATCCTCTTTTAGAGGTTTTGTAAATGTTTCAACAGGGACGATTTTTAATACCTCATCCATGACGGCACGCCACATTGGGGCCACAATAAGACCAGAAACCTTTTTTTCCATTGGTGTGTTATCATTATTTCCAGCCCAAGTTCCAACCACAATACTTGGTGTGTATCCTATAATCCAGGCATCTTTGTAATTATTGGTTGTTCCTGTTTTTACAGCAACCTCTCTGTTTCCAAAATAAACAACAGAATTTGAACCATACAAAGGTGTCCTTGCTATATTGTCAGATAAAATATCAGAAATTTTTCTAGCTATTTCTGGTTCAAAAATTCTAGTGGATTTTTTGGACAACTCCTCTAAAACATTTCCATTTTTATCCTCAACTCTCAATATACTTGTGTAGGGCGAGCGAACACCTTCCGTTGCAAAAACCCCATAAGCAGAAGTCATGTCTAACAAAGAAACCTCACCACCTCCTAAAACAAGAGTCAAACCATAAGCATTGGAATCACCTAAACCACCAATGCCCATATTGGTGGCTAGTTCTATGGAGTCTTTTATACCAGCCAAATAGAGGGTTTTTACTGCGGGGACGTTTATGGATTGTGCTAAAGCATCGCGCAGAGTCATCGGTCCTCTAAATTTATCATCATAGTTTCCTGGTGCGTAACACGTTCCGTCTGTGGTTGTTGTGAAGTTGTCCAAAGGACATTTTACAGAAAATTGTGTGGGTAAATCAAACAAAACAGTTTCTGGGGTATATCCTTTTATAAACGCTTCGGCATATACGAAAGGCTTAAAAGCAGATCCTGGTTGTCTGTGAGCTGTTGTTACATTAAAGTTTCCATCTATCTCTTTGTCAAAATAGTTTCTAGATCCTACCATTGTGAGAATAGATCCTGTTTTTGGGTCTATTACTACAAATGCGTTGTTTGTGGCATTGAAACTCTCTTTGTTTGTTTCTGCGTATTTTTTTGCCACTTCCTCTGTTTTTTTCTGTAAATCGTAGTTCAGTGTTGTGGTCACCTTTAATCCCCCTTGTTCTAAAACATCAGTGCCGTATTTTTTTTCTAGATAATCTCGAACAAACATAACAAAATGTGGAGCTTTTATACCTTTTTCTGATTTCGGAAGAAAAACAACATCTTCGGTTAGTGCGTTTTGGTATTCAGAGTCGCTTATCTTGCCATCACGAAGCATTTCCTTTAGAACCACATTTTTTCTTTCGTCTAGTTTTTCTTTGTTTTTTCCATAAGGAGAGTAAAAAGAAGGGGCCTGTGGTAGAGATGCTAGATATGCAGCTTCTGCTATTGTTACTTCTTTTGATTTTTTACCAAAAAATGCCTGGCTGGCTTCTTCTACGCCGTACAAACTTCCACCGTAAGGTATTTCGTTTAAATACATATCAAAAATTCTTTCTTTTGAAAGCATCCTCTCCAGTTTTAAAGATAAAACAAGTTCTTTAAGTTTTCTTGTCGGTGTTTTGTCTCCTGTTAAAATAGAGTTTTTTACAACCTGTTGAGTAATGGTGGAGCCTCCCTGGCTGTAACTAAAAGAAGCTGTGTTAACAAGCACTGCACGTAAAATAGACAAAGGTTTGACTCCTCCGTGGGTATAAAACTCTTTGTCTTCGATAGACAGGGTGGCATCTTTTATGTATTGTGATATTTCTGTAAAGGGCACAACTGTCCTTTGTGTGTTTTGATACACATCAAAAAGTAAGATTTTTCCAGTGCTATCATAAATTTTTGTTGACTGGCTTATTTTGCGAGCCTCTATTGTTTCAAGAGAGGGGATTTGGAAGGTAGATAGCCAGATTAGCACCATTCCAAGTGTTAAAACACCACAAGATACCAGAAAAATTATAATATTACGCAGACCATGCTGCTTGAGAAACTTAAAAAGATTTTTTTTCATCACTCGTATTTTAACATAAATATGGTATATTGATAACATGTTTGGTCTTAAAAATAAAAACAAAATAGACACGAGTTCAGAGAAAATAGACGAGCTTTTGTCTCGTGGAGTAGAGGAGGTTTTTATTAAAGATCACCTAAGGGGCGCGTTGTTATCAGGAAACCAACTTCGGGTTAAACTAGGAATAGATCCCACAGGTCCAGCTATTCACCTAGGTAGAGCTGTTGCTTTGCGTAAACTCCGAGCCTTTCAGGACTTGGGGCACAAGGCAGTTTTGATTATAGGTGATTTCACTGCAAAAATAGGCGATCCTTCTGATAAACTGGAAAAAAGACCAATGCTTACTGATGTGGAAATTAAAAACAATCTTAAAAATTATTTAGCTCAAATTGGTAAAATAGTTGATATTAAAAACGCAGAGATTAGATATAATTCTGAGTGGTTGGCCAAAATGGACTACATAGAGACAGCCAAACTCCTAGAATGTTTTACTGTGCAACAAATGTCTAGAAGAAGAAATTTTCGTGAAAGACTGGATAGTGGACAGGATATTTTTGTTGTTGAGTTTATGTACCCGGCCCTACAAGGATACGATAGTGTAAAAACAATGGCAGACGTTGAGCTTGGTGGTTTTGATCAGTTGTTTAACTTGCAAGCTGGGCGCATTGTACAGAAGAGATATGGACAAAAAGAACAGGATATTATGACAGTATCAATGTTAGAAGGGACAGACGGTAGAAAAATGTCTTCTTCTTGGGGAAACATAATCTCTCTCGTTGATACAAAAGAGGAAATGTTCGGCAAGCTAATGGCAGTAAAGGACGAATTAATCTTGAAATATTTTCTTTTGTGTACAAATACACCAGTTTCGGAAATTTCTGATCTAGAAAAGGAACTAAAAAACGGAGCAAATCCAAAAAATATAAAAATGAAACTTGCGCATGAGATAACCAGGATGTTTCATGGGGAAAAACAGGCAGATTTGGCAGAAGAAAATTTTGAAAACACTTTTGCAAAAGGAGGAGTACCTGAAGATGTTGTTGAAGTTAGTGTGGCTAAAGGAGTTTTGTTTGTAGACATATTGATGGTTAATGAGATGGTTGTTTCAAAATCTGATTTTAGAAGACTTGTTTCAGAGGGGGCGATAACTAATATGGATACAGGGGATAGAATAACAGACGCCAACATCACTGTTTCTAGCGGTGTGTACAAGATAGGCAAGAGAAGATTCTTAAAAATAAATGTTTTATAAATAAATATTTAAAAACACCGCCTCTTACGGGGCGGTGTTTTTAACAAGACACATTTTACCAAAGATCTTTGTCGTCATCAAATGAATCCTCTGGTAAAAGACCGTCCTCTTCATCAGCTAACTCATCTAGTGAAATGAAAGAGTCTTCTTCTGTGGAACCTTTTTTGCCTTTTTTACCACCTAAGAGTGGTTCATCATCAAAATCATCACTGTCTTCTTCTGTGTCTTCTAATTCTTTTGGATCCAAATCGTCATCCATAATTGTTTTAAAAATATCTTATAATTTTTTTTGTAAAATCTCTATTTACTAGATTTTCCATATTTGTATCAAATTATATATATTTTGCAAATGTTTGTTTTTTATATAATTGTGGATAACCAAAAACAATAGTTGGGGTTTGGTGCTTTGGTGTTTTTTCTGCTAAAGTACCTATATGTTTATAGATGAATTAACGCTTAATATTTGGGCAGGAAACGGGGGTGATGGTATAGTCTCATGGAAACACGAGAAGGGTATTGACCATGCGGGACCGGGAGGAGGTAATGGTGGAAAAGGTGGTAACGTCTATTTAAAAGGGGTGCATGATATTAGTCGACTGTCTGAACATAGATTCGTTAAGGATTTCAAGGCTGAAAATGGTGGTAATGGTATGGGGAATTGTATGCACGGCAAGTCCGGAGCAGACATTATAATAGAATTGCCAATAGGAAGTGTTGTTACAAACACAGAGACAGGTGAATTTGTAGAGGTTTTAGATGACGAACCAAAGTTTTTTCTAAAGGGTGGGTGGGGTGGTTACGGCAACGACCATTTCAAGGGCTCAAAAAACATAAGACCAGAGGAATCTACAAGAGGTAAACCGGGTCAGGGTGGGGAATTTTTTATAGAGCTCAAGTTGGTTGTTGATCTGGGGCTTGTTGGTCTACCAAACGCGGGTAAATCAAGTTTACTCAATGAATTAACTAGGGCTAGGGCTAAAATAGGTAATTATCAATTCACAACACTTTCTCCAAACCTAGGTGATTTTTATGGTTTTATAATTGCTGATATTCCTGGATTAATAGAGGGAGCGGGAGAGGGAAAGGGGTTGGGGCACAAATTCCTAAGACATGTCGCCAGGACAAAGATGTTGCTCCACTGTATTTCTTGTGAAAACGATGATCCTCTGGCCACATACAATATAATAAGAAGTGAATTAAAGAAGTATGACTCTGTCTTACTAGATAAACCTGAAGTTGTTTTGTTCACCAAAGAAGATTTGGTGGACGGAGATAAAATGAAATCTAACATAGATCTGTTTAGAAAAACCCACCAAAACGTTCTTCACGTGTCCGTTATAGACGACTCATCAATAAAGACACTGGGGGATGAGCTTGCTAAAATTCTTAAAAATTTATAATAAATTAGACAAATACAATGAAAGAAGAATACAAGATGACTATTGGTCTTGAAATACACGCAGAGCTGAAGACCCAAAGCAAGATGTTTTGTGGCTGTATAAACTCTGGTGAAGCAAAAGACCCTAATGTTCATATTTGTCCTGTGTGCATGGGCCATCCAGGGACATTGCCCACAATAAACAAAGAGGCTGTTAAAAAAGTTCTTCTTGTGGGTACAGCACTAGGAGGGGAAATAGCGGATTTTACCGAGTTCGACAGAAAGAACTACTTTTATCCAGATATTCCAAAAGGATATCAAATAAGTCAGTACAAACACCCTTTGGTCAGGAGGGGTTCTTTGGTGGGTGTAGAAATAACCAGAGTACACTTAGAAGAGGATACTGCTAGATCATCACACGATACGCCGGGTGTTAGTCTTGTTGACTACAATAGAGCAGGAGTGCCCCTAATGGAACTTGTTACGGAGCCAGTGATACATACAAGTGCGGAAGCTGTTCGTTTTGGAAAGGAGTTGCAGCTTTTATTGCAGTATCTCGGTGTGTCAGATGCTAATATGGAAAAAGGAGAGATGCGTGTAGAAGTAAATCTTTCTATATCTAAAACCGAAACTTTTGGAACCAAAGTAGAAATAAAAAATATTAATTCATTTAGAGCGGTAGGGAAGGCAATTGATTTTGAAGTTGATAGGCAGGTGGCTCTTTTGGAAAAAGGGGATAAGGTAGTCCAGGAAACCAGAGGTTGGGACGAAAAAAAAGAAACGACTTTTAGCCAAAGACTAAAAGAGTCTGCACATGACTACAGGTATTTTGAAGATCCTGATTTACCAAAACTAATGATAAGTGAGGTGCCAGAATTTTCTCCGGAGAACTTAAAAAAACTAATTGTAGAATTACCAGAAGAAAAAAGAAAAAGGTTCGCCAAAGATTTTGGTCTGAAGACAGAAGATGTTGAGATGTATGTGGGGGACAGACTAGCTGGAGAATTCTTTGAATCAGTGGCGACAACCAACTTGTCAAAAAACGTAGAATTTGTGAAGACTGTGTCAAACTACATTACCTCCGATCTTATGGGTTTGTCTAAAACAGTGGGCAATGATTTTACTACAGGCAAAATAAACAAAGAAAATTTTGTAGAGCTTATGACCATGCTTTCCGCTGGAGACTTGTCATCGAGAGGGGTCAAGGATATTTTAAAAATATTATTTGAGAGTGGAGGAAGTCCAAAACAAATAGCAGAAGAAAAAGGATTGATTCAAAAAAATAACATTGAGGAAATAAAAATAATTGCAGAAAAAATTATAGAAAGCAATCGGAGCGTAGTAGAAGAATATAAGAATGGTAAAGAATCACTGCTCCAGTTTTTCATAGGGCAGGGGATGAAGGAAACAAAAGGAAGTGTTAATCCAGAAATTCTTAAAAAAATAATACTTCAGATTTTAGGTAATCAAAATTAGTTTCTAAGAAAAACTAAAATAAACAAAAAACCACCTGTTGACAAGGTGGTTTTTTGTTTTGTGTTAATCGTTTTCAAGGTGCTTAACTATCAGTTTTCTGACCTCTTTTTTGGAGCTTTTTCTAAGTCCTGTTCCTACTTCTATCTCTTGAATGACGGTTTCAAGGTCTTCTATTTTATAAACTCTGTAGTTGTTCATAGGGTGACGGAAGGCTTTGAGCTTGCCGTTCTTGTCCCAATTGCGCAATGTGAGAGTTGAGACCCCTAAAATTTTTGAGGCTTGTTTTATAGTTATATATTGGTTTGCCATAATATGTACTTTGATAAAGTTTACTAAAGGTTAATATTAATTATATAAAGTTTATTATCAGTTATCAACCTTGGTTGTTGATAACTTCGTACGTCTTTATTTTTCTAATAAAATTTTTGTTGGTTGTTTTGTGTGAGAACAAGAGAAAGAATAAAGTCTCTTTGTTCGAAATTCAGATCGTGGTGTTGGTGTTAAAAAGTAGATGAGATGACAAGAGAAGGAGAGAGGTGTTTTTTGTTAAAAATATAAAAAATAAAAACACAAAAATATTTATACAATAGGCCGTGTTTTCAGTAAAAATGATTTTTGTTTATCCACACAATTTTGCTATTTTTGTGAAAAACCAAACGGTATAATTTTATTGATGAATTCTGAACTATTTTTTGAAAACAAAAAATACATCTCAACAAAAAAAGCAGCCGCTATTTCTGGCTATTCAAACGACTATGTTGGTCAACTTTGCAGGGGTAATAAAGTCGATGCAAAAAGAGTTGGTCGTGCGTGGTATGTTTCTGAAGAATCAATACTAAATCATAAAAAAATTTTTACTGGAGAGGCATCTCGGTCAGACGAGAAGTCTTTTTTGAAGGCCGTAGAATTAGATTCTTCAAACGAGATTAGGTTAGAGGAGAGGGGAAACAGTAGTTTGGATTTTACTGAAACAAAACTTGGTAAAAAAGAATTATTTTTTGATAAAATAGTTCCCAAAAAAGTTGTCTTTTTAACGGTTCTAATTTTGTTTATTTTTGGGCGTGCTTTTTTTGGAAACACCACACTCCTCAATGCTTCCCAGACAATCACTTCTGTTCCTCTGGACATGTACCAAACAATCGATTATGTAACTCGTTTTTACGTAGAGGTTTTGGGTAAAAAATATATTGATCTTGGGGAAAAAATCATCAAGGGATCTTCCTTGGCCAAACGAGAGGCAACAGTGTTTTTCAATAACCCCGCTCTCTATGTCGTAAACAGTACGAATCGTTTTTCAAAAAAAGAAGTGGTGTTTGTGGAAAAAAGTTTAACCAAAGCTCTTCATGTGGTATCTGGAACACAAGACGCAGTTTTTGCTTTTGTGTCTGATTCAACAAGCGGTGTGTCTCGAAAACCATCTTTTACAAAAATAAATTCTCTGACAGCTAACACTATCTCCTCACTAAACCCAGTTGATAAGGCAGGAGTAGCGGTGTACAGAGAAGTAAGCGGTTGGTTCAAGAGAAAGGAAGTAGTTACACCTTCTTCAAACTTCTTCTCAACTATCCAGTTGGTAGCTCCAAGCATTGTAACAGTAAAGGAACCAGCACAAGTTACTCCTACAACCAAAGTAGTGAACACGACAAACGTTGTAGAGAGAACAGTGGTAAAAACATTATCTTCAGACATCACAAAACTTGAAGTAGATCTAAAACTAGAACAACTAAACAACAAGATGATGTCAGAGTTTTCTAAACTGTCTACGGGTGGAAACACTGTTATCAACAACATATATCAACAAATAGCTCACTCTCAAAGAATAGATAGTTTAAATGGCACAACAATAACAATCCCAACCATCACCGGAGGATCAATTACAAACACTTCTATCTCGACCCCTTCTCTCTCAGTAACAGGCACAGGAACAACTACATTCGCAGGAGGTTTAAGCATCACAAGTGGTTGTGTTTCAGTAAACGGTGTTTGTTTGGGTACTGGTGGTGGTACACCAGGTGGAGCCGACACACAAATACAATTTAATTCAAGTGGAACATTTGCAGGATCATCAAATTTTGTTTGGGACAATGTAAATGTAAGACTTGGTATTGGTACAACAACTCCATACGAGACACTTGCAGTTTCTGGTAACATTGTCTCAGATTCATTCTTTGCAACATCTACCACTGCAACCTCAACTATCGCAGGGGGTCTCACAATCACAAAAGGATTAAATCTAAACAGCGGTTACATCTTTGGTGCAGGACTAACGTCATGTTCTGGAGCAGGAGACAAACTAATCTGGAATAGTGCAACAGGAAAATTTGGTTGTGGTGTGGATGCTGGAGGTGTTGGTTCTGGTATATCAGCAATGCTTGCTCAATACTCATCTGCTCAAACTGGAGCAACACAAACCCTTGCTACTTCTTCTGACACAAACATTGGATTAACAATCACATCGTCAGGTGATACACACACATTTACTCCATCATGGATTGGACTACTTTCTCCTAATCGTGGTGGTACGGGACTTGACCTCAGTGCCTCCTCTGGAATACTAAACTTCTACTCTG
>CAZDPS010000019.1:0-11190 GCA_964507615.1 uncultured Candidatus Saccharibacteria bacterium
AAGCACAAGTTCCGGAAACCAAAGAATTTCTCCGCCGATTTGTCGCCGATTTGCTCGGGTACGAAGTCTCAATGATCGAGGAAGCACCGGGTATGTTCGCGATGGCGTTCAAGAAGCTCTAGATCATTCAGTAAGTTACCAAGACCGCATGGTTCGCCCAGCGGTCTTCGTTTTTATCTAAAAAAATTCCAACTTCGTATTTAATCCGCCGAAGCTGTGGTAAAAGAGACTCAGATTGAAGGGACTAGTGACTAAAAGGAAAGGGTACGGCTAGCTATTGACAAAACAATTATTAATAGTATATTTAAAATCAGATTCCACTCACTGACCACAAACAACTTGTGGCAGAAAGAAGAAAGGAAAGAAAGATGTACCCTCTCAGTGTCGCAGTACTCAACAAGGAAACCGGCGAGATGGTAAGAAAAATCTCTGCTGGAATCGCTCTCAACACCATCCAACTCGAAACCAATCAAATTCTGAGCTGGGAATATATGGTTTTTGCTCCCGGACCTGAGTTCGATTGGAAAACCCGTATCCTTAAATTCGGTACGGCGTCTGCATACGTGGTGGCCACCCGGGGACCCGAAACCCAAAAGATTCCGAATGTCGAAATGCGGATCGAGGGAGACCCGGCCGACGTTGTCCACCTCATCGAAGAAGTTACCCGACTTCTCGACGGGGAGGTGCTGAATCTTGGTCCCGTATCTTCGTGGTGGAGGCACTTCATACACCGATGCAAACGGTTGAAGGCGGAAGTGGAAGCTTACCAAAGCTCCAACGCTTAAACACCACCCGCCAATGCGACAAAACCCGCCGACTACATCGGCGGGTTTTTGCTATAATTTGGATATGAGTTATTTTACTTATATCTTAGAGTGCGCAGACAAAACTCTGTACGTCGGAAGTACCAACAACTTGATTAAGCGACTCCGCGAGCACAACAATTCCAAAAATGGAGCCCACTATACCAAGATAAGAAGGCCTGTTAAATTGTTATATTCAGAAAGTTTTAAAACACTAAGGGAAGCAAGGCAAAGAGAAACCGAAATAAAAAAGTGGGTAAGGAGTAAAAAGATGGCACTGATAAAAAGTAAAGGTGGAAATTAGCTACAGCACCTAGGTACTGAG
Organism: uncultured Candidatus Saccharibacteria bacterium; assembly: GCA_964507615.1. Classification (GTDB taxonomy): domain Bacteria; phylum Patescibacteriota; class Minisyncoccia; order Phycocordibacterales; family DATDWN01; genus C7867-006. The sequence continues at coordinate 1,129 of CAZDPS010000019.1, forward strand.
GTCAGCAGACCGAATGTGCTGAAATCAAAGATTGGAGGAGGTACGGCTAGCCATTTTTACTCAAATAATATTGACTGTTGTTTTTATCTTTTTTTTAAAATAAGATTTGATTTTTTGATTAGGAGGAGTAGCCTTATTACAGGAGTACCACGAACATGGAAAAAGGGACTGGAGAGAAGGTGGTGATACCGAACGAACCACAGGTTGATGTGGCAAAGCTTGAGGAAGAATTAATGGCCCAAGGATCAATCATCGCCAGGACCTTGGGGCTTCTGAAGCAGTCAAAAAAGGTGAGAGGTGATACACTCAGAGAGCCATTCACAACACCACCCAATCCTAATGTGGGGAGGCAGGAATGAAGCAAGTAGTTTCGGCGATCTTTTTGATTGCATTGATCTTTTTCGTGGTCAAGCAATTGTCGCCACCATTCAAAGCCTTAGCCGCTGCATTCAAGCAGACAATCGAGGCGAACAAGCCTCGGTGAGGCTGCGCAGAGTTGGGCCGGTCTTCGGATCGGCCCGTTTGCTTTACCCAATTTTTCGTACATATGGACGTATATACGAAAAAGATTTGGGTTTAATAAAGGATCAGTGACTAGCTAGACATTCTTAGATATTTCTAGTATAAAGATGCAAGAAGGAGAAAACCAGTGCCGGTTCTATGTATCAAAGTTAACGAAACAAGAATCAACAGCATGAGCTTCGACCACAAGTTCGACGGCTTCGGGGTTCCATGCAAACGCTGTGGTGCAAAAAACGCAGGCAACCGCCTGTCTGGAGATATGCCTCCGGGTATACCTGGGACCTACTGCGACGATTGCCACAAAATCGTGTGCAAAAAGGCCTCGGCGTATTACAAAAAACAACTTGAGAAAAGTACCCGAAACCTCAAGACAACAGTACTTTTCCGCAAGCAAAGCAAGTGGTCCGTTCATGAAATAGAACTCCTTACGGACAGTTTCAGTGCAGGCGTATGGAGCCATTGTGACCATCCGAATCATCTAGTCATGGAAGGTCACCACAGCGACAAATCCATCTCCAAAGCCCTTCGTGGCGTACCCCCATACAAGATCACAAGAGTCGTTGGAACAAAGAAGGAACATCTTCCGTTCATACCTCTCTAACACCCCCATCGCCTCAAACAGGGATCCACCTTACTGGGCCGGTCTTCGGATCGGCCCGTTTGCTTTACCCAACTTTAAGATTTTATTATTTTTTGGTATAATAGTTTTATGAAAAATATATATATTGTAGTGTTTATAGTGATACTAGCTCTATTAGGATATTTCTTGTTTATAAAAGATTCTGCAAAAACAGATACAGAAATTCAGGATACAAACAACCAGACAGCTTCTGGTAAATTGGATATAAATGTCGTTTGTGAGAGCGCCCTTTCTTACATGTCTTTCCCAGATGGAGAATCTGCTAGTAAGTTTGTTGCTGAATGTAAAGAAGGCAAGTATCCAGAAGTAATAGAGCGATACAAAGCTGATATGAACATCGGAGCAGACGTCGCTATCTAGCAAAATTAAAAATGTCTTTCAAAAATATCAAAGTTGTTTTTGGGGTTGTGTGTTTGATACTACTTATACCACTATTTGGCAACTTTTTTGTTGAGGGGTGGAACTGGTCTCCTCTGGATTTTGTTTTTGCATTCTTTATGCTGTTTGTGACTGGACTAGCCATTGATTTTGCAATAAGAAAAATTGGAGATCTGAGTTCAAAAATACTTGCAGTGATATTTATAATACTGCTATTCCTTGCGGTCTGGACAGAGCTAGCTGTGGGAGCTGTATCAAGAGTAATAGATCTGATACTTCAATAGAATATCATTTATAAACTTTAGTCTACCCTAATTTGTAAAGCCACTAAAGACAAAGATACTGCCCTTAGGACCGCTTATCATTATGCCGTTGTTTAGTTTGGTAATGTTTGCACCAAAATTTAATACCGAGACAAAAGAATTTTCTATATCCATAAGGTTTGAAGGAACACCACAATACATCTTGGTACCGACAATGTTTGATGATTTTATAACACTACTATCGAGCACAAAACTTCCAGAGAGAGTATTGCAAAACTTGGCATTCATTTCACCACCAGCAAAAGAGACGGTATACCTAGATTCACTTGGTACCGCAAGACCATTGTAAGAGACCAGCCTAAAAACCTGACCATCAAGACTCTTCATAGTAAGAGAAGGTTCAGCGGGTTTTGAGTTTGACTGATTTTGAGTCTGACTGGAGGTCGTCGGTTTAGAAGAAGAGCCGGGATTTTTGCCCCCAGAGCTATCGGTAGTCGTGCTAGTATCACCGAGGTTAAAAGACTTGTCGCCACCGCCCCCGATCAGCACAAAAGCCAAGACGAGCAAAACAACAACAAACAAAACCAAAAGATGCTTACTATATTTTTTGTTCATAATTTTTAATGAGAACTAATATTAACTATAATATTAAACCTTTAGTTTACTATTATCCATATTTGTTGTGGATTTGTATTATTCTCGCAAAATATGAGATAATATAGGCAATGAAAAATACATTTTACATAATCATAGCCATTGTTTTAATAGCTTCTTTTGTTTGGTTTGGATTTTTGAGAGACAAAAAAGAAGCGGGCCCAATACTTTCATTTGAAGATTGCGCGAGCGCTGGCTACCCTATAATGGAAAGTTTCCCCAGACAATGCAAAACTCCTGACGGGAGGACTTTTGCAGAAGAAATTGTGTCAGAAATAACTTACAAAAATGCAGACGCAGACAAAATAAAAGTCGAACTTCCGTTTCCGGGAGCAGTCGTTGGCAAGGATTTTGCTGTAATCGGAGAGGCGAGAGGACCATGGTTTTTTGAAGCTTCGTTCCCGATAGAAGTCTTGGGCAGCGATGGCAAAGTTCTTTCTACTGCTATAGCCCAAGCCCAAAATGACCCAAAAACAGGAGAAATAAATTGGATGACTGAGGACTTCGTACCATTTAGGGCAGACATAAAGGTGCCGCAGTCTTACATAGGTCCAGCAACTTTACTCCTCAAAAAAGACAATCCATCCGGCCTACCAGAAAACGACGCTTCTATATCATTCCCCATAACAATAGAATACTAGTTTTGCTATAATATATTCATTAGTTATTAGTAATTATTTTTATGGCAAAAGGAGAAACACATAGAAAAGAAAAAAAGAAACCCAAGAAACCAAAAATGAAATAAGGAGTTGGGTTAATTTAATTAAGAAAAGTAATTTTAAAGATATGAAAATAATTCATAGTGTGTTGCACAAACTATATTGTCCAGACGTTGCAAAGTTGTTTATAAGAGTAGCGCTCGGAATAGTATTTATAAATGCTGGTTGGATGAAAATACAGAATATAGATATGGTCCTACAAGGCTTTGCATCAATCGGTATTCCAGCTTGGCTTACTTATGTCGTATCTTATGGAGAGTTTATCGCTGGTATCCTTATAATAGCAGGACTCTTTGCAAGATATGCAGCGATATTCATATCAATAGATATGATCGTAGCAACACTTAAAGTTCATCTATCAAACGGATTTAGTATTGCAAACGGTGGATATGAATACACTTTGGTTTTGCTACTTATAGCACTTTCGGTACTGATGCAGGGTGGAGGTAAGCATTCGATTGCCAGACTAATATTTAAGAAGCATTATGCTTGCGCCGGTGTCTGCGGTGGAGTATCTAAAGAGATGGGAGTATGCAAAGATAGCAATTGTACTCATTACAACAAAGACATGAAGGAGTGCAATTGTGACGACAGATCTCACACAGAAGGTAGGAGAAGTTAATCAACAAAAACAGATTCATAAAAACAAAAAAGACCATCCAGTGGTCTTTTTTGTTTTTTGAGCTTACCTTAAGGCTTACTCAGTTGATCCTTCTGTTGTTGACTCCGTAGCCATACCCTCAGAATCTTCCTTCGTCTCAGCCCCCTCAGGCTTAACTTCTGTACCCTCGTCCATATTAGGATCCATAGGGTTCATTGTTGTATCGTCTGACATTGCGTTTAGTATTATTCCCACTGATTAATTATGTTTTAAAAAATTAAAAACAAAATCAGATTCAAAAGAATCTACAATAGTGAGAGGCTAATAATATAGCAAGCCCTAAGGCCTACAACCTATACTCTAACATATCTATAGGTTATGTAAACTATTCAACCAAACAAAACAAAGTGTTAGTATACTCTCATGAATCTCTACGCATCTGTAATCAAACCTATTCTGTTTAGATTTGATCCAGAATTCGTGCATGATAGGTTCGTAAAACTCGGTTCCTTACTGGGTAAGTTTGGACTGGCAAAAAAAATTTTATCCAAACTCTTTGTTTACGAGGACGACATTTTAAATCAGGAAATACTTGGGATAAAATTCAAAAACCCAATAGGTCTTGCAGCCGGCTTTGACAAAAATGCAGAGCTTACAAGCATAATTCCGTCTATCGGTTTTGGACATATGGAAGTTGGGTCTATAACAAACCGACCTTATAAAGGAAACCCCAAACCTCGGCTCTGGAGACTAAGGGGTTCAAAAGGGCTCATTGTATATTATGGTCTCAAAAATGATGGAGCAGAAATTATATCTAAAAAATTAAACAAAAATAATTTTGATATTCCCATCTCTACCAGTATTGCAATGACAAATTGCAAAGAAAACCTAGATTTGCAGTTGGCCACAAAAGACTACTGCGATGGGTTTTCAAAATTTGTAGATATAGGAGATTTTTTTACGGTAAACATAAGTTGCCCAAACACAGAAGGCGGTCAACCCTTTATGGATCCGCAAAATCTAGACTTCTTGCTTACTTCTCTAGATAAGATAAAAACTCAAAAACCAATATTTATAAAGATTTCTCCTGATATAGAAATAGATAAACTTGATAAAATTCTAGCTGTTACCAAGACGCATCGAGTAGACGGGGTTATATGCTCAAACCTAACAAAAAACAGAGATAATCCAAAAATCTTAGAAAAAAATTTGGTGAGCAAAGGGGGGATAAGTGGTAAACCAGTAGAGGATATTGCTAACAACCTGATCTCACAGATATACAAAAAAGCAGGTGATAGGTTTGTAATTATTGGTTGTGGTGGTGTGTTTTCTGCAGAAGATGCTTACAAAAAAATCCGGCTTGGAGCGTCATTAGTCCATATGATTACTGGAATGATATTTGAAGGTCCTGGAGTTATAAAAAAGATAAACCAAGGATTAGCAAAGCTACTCAGAGAAGACGGCTTCAAAAATATAAAAGAGGCAATCGGAATAGACACCTATTAAACATCAAAACGCCCATATTGATGAGCGTTTTGATGAAGTTATAGCCTTACTTTACCAACTTAACCAAACCTTCTTTATCCCCTATGAAGAAGTGGTTAAGGCAAACTGACTGGATGTTGCGGTGTTAGTAGAAGAGTCTACTGATTCAACAACCATATAATAAGTAGTGCTTGTAGCTAGGTTTTCTATAAGCAAGTTGTGTGTAGTAGAAGCTAGTCCACTCTGCACAAAGTTTGCCGAAGTAAGTACAAGTGGGGTAGTCGTACCATAATAGACCTTTGAAGTCGCAGGCTCATTGGTATTCCAAGCAACCCTTACTGTAGAAGTACCGATGGTAGTGTTTATCGAGCTTATGACAGGGGCAGTTGTATCCGTGGTTGTACCAACCTTTGTAACGAATGAAAACTGACTAGAAGTTCCTGTATTGCCCGCTTTATCTTTTGATTCTATAAGAGCGTAGTAAGTAGTGCCAGGAACCAGGTTGTTTAGAAGTGCGTAGTGTTCCTTACCACCCAAACCCTGCCTGTTTACAGACACAACAAGAGAGTTGGAAGTATTTACTGGAGTAGAGGTACTGTAATATATCTTGCCAGTCGTTCTTTCATTTGTGTTCCAAAGTACCAAAGCTCTCCTCTGACCTGTCTTGGTTGAGATGTTGCTTATTATTGGAGCAACAGTGTCTGTGGTTGTCGCCTTTGTAGGGAAAGGACAATCAGCATCTAGGTTAAGGTTGTCTAGATTGTTGTTTAACCAGCTAAATGGCAACACTCTCATGAAGAAACTATTCCAACATAGTCCATTATTCTTGTTTAGTTTTTTCTGTAATTTTTCTTGCAACTTTTGATTCTTTTTTTCTGTTTTTTCTATTTGCTTTTCTATTCTCTTCTCTATTCTTTCTGTATTTCTTTCTCTGTTATTTTTACCTTTGCCGTTATCAGAATCAGCAAAAGAAACCATAGGAGAGACCACAAAAGAAAGTACCAGGGCCAACGTTATTAAATTTTTTATTGAATAATTCATAATCTTGTTAATTTAATTTTAATTATTTCTTTGGGGCACAAAGAATATCAAACCCCATAAATACATGGACGTACCGACCAAAAAAGTCTTTCATAGACAAAGATTAATTATAATTGTACTATTTTGAAGTTATTCTGAAAGGAATGTATAATTGGTGCGTCTACATATATGGAGATGGATTATAAAAAAAGGGTCTTTGAAAATGTGTATCAAAACGAAGTAGATAGAATATTTCGTTTTGTCTTTATGCGAGTTTCCTCCAGAGAAGAAGCCATCGATATAACCGAAGAAGTTTTTTATAAACTATGGCAACAAATGACAGAAGGTGAAGATATAGAAAACCCGCTAGCATTTTTGTTTGCTATAGCCAGAAACAAAATAATAGATTGGTACAGAAAGAAAAAATCCCTTTCACTCGAGAGTATTTTAAGCAAAGATGAGGATGACGAAACAGAATTACAAATAGTGGATCCAGAAGCACAGACAGAAATAAATATCTCAACAGAAGCAAGCTGGATCATAAAGGCACTCAAAGAAATGGACAGGAAAGACGCAGAAATAATTGAGTTGAGATTCTTGCAAGGACTACAACCTCAAGAAATTTCACAAATATTGAATACATCAGCAAACAGTGTTTCTATAAGAATAACAAGATCATTAGAAAAGCTTAGAGAAAAATTGGGTATAAATTTAGAAAAAAATGAATATTGAAGATTGGAAAAAAGGAATAGAGGATTTAAAAAAGGTTGGTCTCAAAGAAACAGAGAAGGCTGCTTTATTTGAGCGTGTCATAAACAGATCTCCTTACAAACCAATAATAAGCCCCTTTAGCAAGTCTTGGAATTTTGTTGCTAGAAATTATGCAACCGTTGTATCCTCTGCGCTCATCTTTGTACTTGCGGGTAGCATATCAGCCGCCGCAGAGAACTCTATACCTGGGAACATCTTATATCCAGTCAAAATAAATATTACAGAACCAATGAGAGACCTTGTAAAAACAACCCCCGAAGAAAGTGCTATTTGGCAAATAGAAAAAGTGAACCGGAGGATAGAAGAGGCTGAAATACTTGCCGCACAGCAAAGACTAGACAGCGATAAAAGAGAGCAAATACAAAAACTCTTTGAAAAAAGTTTTTCAGAATTTGATGATTCAATAAAAAAGTTTGAGGCTTCTTCCACCAAAGAAAAAATTGAGATTGAGCTAGAAAAAAGATTGGAAGTGCATTCAAAAGTAGTCAACAAGGTACAGACAAAAAAGAATGATAAAAACGACCAAAATGAATTGAAAAAATTTGAGCAGGACGTGGTATCTGTGGTAAAAGAAGCAAAAGAAGAAAAAATAGAAATAGAAACAGAAGAAGCTGATAATAGAGAAGACGAGGAATACCAAAAAGATATTGAAAAAATGGTTGAAAAAAGAATAAAACAACTTGAAAAGGAAAGGGAGAGGATCGAAAAGAAATACCAAAATAGGGAGGAAAATAGGGATAATTACACGAACTCAGAAAACAAGAGGCGAGAAAGGGACTAGGATATTTTGGCTAAAATTGGTATAAATAAATTTGTATGAAAGATTCATATAAAGTGATTTTATTTTACAAATTTGTAGATATAAAAGACCCAGAAAAAATGGTGGTGGAGCAGAAGAAGCTTTGTAATGCGCTCAACCTAAAGGGGCGAATCTTAATTGCTGAAGAAGGTATCAACGGCACACTAGAGGGCACGACAGAAAACATAAACTCCTACCAGGAAGCTGTCCACAAAATGGATATTTTTAATGATTTGGTATTTAAGGAAAGTGACGGAGACGGAAAGTGTTTTACAAAACTTAGCGTGAAGGTTAGGCCAGAGGTTGTTACTCTTGGGGCTGGTAAGTTAAACATAAAATCAGACACCGCAAAAGAAATGACGGCGGATGAGCTAGAAGAACTCTACACCAAAAAAGAAGACTTTGTGGTACTTGATCTAAGAAATGATTTTGAGATAGACGTGGGATACTTCGAAAAAACTTATAACCCAAAACTAAGAAATTTTAGAGACCTACCACAAAAAATTGGGGAGATTGAGCATTTGAAAGATAAAAAGGTCATCGCCGTATGTACCGGAGGAATAAGGTGCGAAAAGGCAACTTGTTTGTTGAAAAATAATGGTTTTAAAGACCTATACCAACTCAAAGACGGTATACATACCTACATGCAAAAGTATCCAGGCAAAAACTTCAAAGGGTCTCTTTTTGTATTTGATAACAGGATGACAACCCCGGTAGTAGAAACAGAAGAAAGAGAAATTGTTGGGAAGTGTGTTTTTTGCAACAAAAATTGCGAAATCTTTTATACTGATGACACCGAAAAACCGTCAAAAAAGATCATTTGTTGTGATAATTGTGCATACTCAAAAAGTAACTTGAGAAAATCTGTGCCTCAATAAAAATTTAGCTTTAAAAATAAAGTTTTTTGAGATTATCGGGTAATAATCTTTTCCACACAAAAATACATAAAGTTTTACCAAATTAATGTAAAATTAATAAGTAAATCAATAAAAAATTATCTTGAAAAAACAAGGTATTAAAAAACGTAAAAGAATATTGAAATTCTTGCTTAATGTGGTATTTATATTTGCCATAGTTTTTTCATCTACCGCCTTTCCGGCTGTTGTCCTCGCAGCAAGAGGAGTGCCCTCTATACTCAGTTATCAAGGCAGACTTACAAACTCTTCCGGTAACCTCCTCGGCGGAAGCGGCACATCTTACTACTTCAAATTTTCTATCTGGGACAACTCCACAGTCGGCTCCGGCAACAGAGTTTGGCCGACATCTGCCCCAACCGCCTTTAGTACCACAGTAAGAGAGGGTGTTTTCAATGTAAATATTGGAGATACCGCAAATGGATATCCTGATACACTTGATTATGATTTCAGCAACAACAATGTCTACCTACAGGTTGAGGTATCATCCGATAACATAACGTATGAGACCCTCTCTCCCAGGCATCTTATCTCTTCTTCTGCATTCGCCCAAGTTGCTGGTAGTGTAAGCGGAGAAAATCAATCAAGTTTTGGTACTACAACTCCAGCCTCTGGAGCAATAGTTACAATAGAAGCTACTACAACTTCGGCAATACCACTTGTGATAATTGGGGCTTCAGGACAGTCTGCAAACTTACTTGATATCAGAAATTCTTCAAATTCATCAATCTTCTCTATCGGCAGTGGTGGGGGTATAACCGGTGCGGGCACTTTATCTATCTCTGGTCTTGCAACTTTTGGTAATGCATCCTCTACTCTGCTTTCTTCTCTTGATGGAATATCAGTCGGTAGAACTTCTACCACCACCATACGTGGGGAACTATCCGCGACTTCAACTTTTGCGGGTGGGGTTGATATAACAAGAGGGCTAAATTTAAACAGTGGTTATATATTCGGAGCTGGGCTTTCTGCTTGTTCTGGTGCTTCTGATAAATTGCTCTGGAACGCCACAACGGGACAGTTCTCTTGCGGTGCTGACTCTGGTGCCGGTGGAGGAATAACCGCTCTTCGAGGAGAATATTCTTCTTATCAAACTGGCTCTTCCCAAACCTTCGCCACCTCTTCTGATACCAACATTCTTCTCACCATCACTTCTTCAGGAGATACTCACACCTTCACTCCTTCTTGGACGGGAACTCTTGCAGCAGGAAGAGGGGGAACAGGTATTTCTAATCCTTCTGCCGCTGGTATCCTTCTGGGTTCATACGCTGGAGGTGGTTGGCAACAGGTGGCAAC
>CAZDPS010000020.1:0-10908 GCA_964507615.1 uncultured Candidatus Saccharibacteria bacterium
TTTTTTATACAAAAATTTATTAATACAAACGAAAAAGGCACCTTCCTCCGATGGTGCCTCTATCTCTCAACCCATCAAAGGGTGTTGTTATGCGTCATCTTCATGAGACTGAGGATCCGATCAAGATTTGTACCCAGTTGGTCAAGGCGACGCATAATTTCAACAAACTCTGCATCACGATTGTAGCCGGAGAGAACACGGCGGATTAACTCACTTTGATTCACTCCTTCTTCTTCAGCTCTTTTTTTGATGATACTCTCTTCGTCGGGACTCAGACGAAGTGTTATAGTTTGAGTCCTTTTTCCAATCCTTCCGGATCCTTTTCTCCTAACCAAGGTTTTCCTGATCTCCACCAACTTCCTCCTTTCAACAAATCCTTTTGTATAATTACACAAAACACAAAAAAGTCAATTATTGTGGACCTGAGGAGATTCGGTCACAACTCTCGCTTTTTTCTTTTTTTTCTTGTGGTCACGAATATTTTAGTCGCCGCCGCTCCTAAAATTTCTCGACCCCGGCTCGTGGTTTTGCTCGGCTTCGCAAAACATCACTGCGCCTTCCAAAAGCTAAAAATCTGCCGCAGGGCAGATTTTATTAACGCTTTGTGGACCTGAGGAGATTCGAACTCCTGACCTTCCGCTTGCAAAGCGGTTGCTCTACCAACTGAGCTACAGGCCCAAAAAATGGGTGTATTTATTTATATCATATATCAAAAATTAAATAAATCCATTCAAAATAAACCTAAGAGTTATACACAGTTTTATTTGACTTTATATTTGTAGGGTGTTTGATTTGAGTTGAACAACGACTTTCTAGACCTCATATAAAATATAAAAACAAAATATCTGGCCAGAGATTCGTGTTTTATAAATGAATCTCAATAAAAAATTTTTTATCTTCTTATCATTAGTAGTTGTATTTTTGGTAGCCGTTTATTCAACCAATTACAAAAATGTATTTGAAAAAACATTTGCGTCCGCAGGTTATAATACGCCAGCATTTGTACAAGTAGCTGGTAGTGAACTAACCTCAGGAGGGACATCTCTTAGCACATCGATTTCTCCTACTGGAGCAGGGAACTTGCTGGTTGTATGTGTAAACACCGGTAGTGGGAGCATAAGTTCAATAACAGACAACAAATCTAGTAGTTATGAGCTGATACAAAAATCTTCGTACGGAAATTTTTATATGTACTATCTAAAGAATGCTCAGGCGGGTATAACAAACATAACCACCAACTTTGGATACGCTGGTGCAAACATGGTTGTTGCAGAATACAGCGGAGTAGATACAACAAGCCCCCTAGATCGGTATTCGACTTACAACAATGGGTTCAATGGAGGCAACAACTGGACAAGCGGCAGCACTTCTGAGACAAGCCAATCAGATGAGCTGGTAGTCGGTTGTGCGATGGACCTATACCTTATAAACAACACCTTCAGTTCAGCTGAAAATTTTACAGCAAGAAAAACCCAAAGCAATGCTCTATTCTTGCAAGACAAAAATGTAAGTTCAATCGGAGCATACAGGTCAACCGGAAGCAGGTCTGGCAATTATGGCTACCAAATAGTATCCACAGTGGCAACCTTTAAAGCGTCGGTGTCTGGATCTTCTCCTGTGGTAGAAACACCACCACCAACAACAGAGACTCCACCACCTACAACACCCACCCCACCACCACCGCCACCAACCACAGAGACTCCGGCTACAACACAAACCCAAACAACCACCACCAACACAACCCCAGAGACAACTAGCAGTACTAGCGGCAACTCATCCCCACAAATATTTTTTTCGGATCTGACCTGGGGACCCAAGACAGGGTGGGAGGGTTCTAGTACAAAAGGCGCCGCGGTTACAATATGGGGCAAAAATTTTGGGTCAAGTAGGGGAAGTAGCTACATAACAATAAATGGAACAAACCTAACAAGTAGTGGTGATTATGCTGAGTGGGGAGCCTTGGGACCAGCAAGAGACCTGGAAAGAATCACTTTTTGGATAAACAGTAGTGCCAATAATGGCAGTGGAGAAATATCCGTTACTGTTGGGGGAGTAAGATCAAACACGATTCCATTTACCATAACAAGTGGAACAATATATTTTGTCTCTCCTTCTGGAAACAACTCAAACAACGGTCTCTACTCTAGCAACACAAGTGGCAACAATGGACCGTTTAGAGATATTTACAAATTTGATCCAGCACAAAATCCATCCGGAGATGGGCAGTATATAGTTTATGTACGAGGTGGAACTTATACCACCAAAAACTCTGATGGATATTTCACTTCATCTCGCGGAGCCGGAGGACCAACAAAACAAAAAGCTCTGATCGCATACCCAGGAGAAACACCAATACTTAGCAATGCTCCGATATGGTACAACCGGTTTGAGACTAGTTCAACCAAAAACAGCTATTTTACATTTTCAAAACTCAACGGTACGGGCGGAAGTGGCGCCTTTCCTACACAGTGGGGTGATTACAACCGATTTATCGGCAACAATCTGCATGATTATCTAGGAGAGCTATGGGCCGGAGTTATAACTCCAGTAAATTCTACTTACAACTATATTTATGGAAATCTTTTGGAAAACAATGGATACAACAGCATGAAGCACGACATATATGTGCAAACTCTAGATGGATTTGGGGCTCCGTCTCAATACAACTACATCGCATGGAATGAGATATCAAACCCAACCACAAGTGATCGAGGAGCCTCAGTTTTTATCTCCTCTCACGGCACTTCTCCAAACTACACCAAGGATATATACGTACACAGCAATTATTTTCATGATGGTAATTCAAACTTTATCTATATGGCGGACAGTTCAACTATTGGCAATATGTATGTCTATAATAATGTCTTTGAAAATTCAACGGATACAACCGTTGGAGCGGTACTTATGAATATAGGGTCAACCAATGCTTATATATACAACAACACCTTCTACCAGCCAGCCGCAGCATCAGTTGCCGCAGTACAAGAGTTTTGCAACTGCACAATGAACCTAAAGAACAACATCTTTTATCTAAGACCGGGGCAGAGAGCCATAAGCTGGACGACCTATTACGGTGGTAGTGTTTCTTCTGATTATGATTTGATTTATTCTCCAGACAGTGTGAGTCTGCCGAGTGGCGCCGGTATAACGAGGACAAATTCACTAACATCAAATCCAAATTTTGTAGACATAGCCAGTCATAATTTTAGTTTAAAATCAGCAAGTCTTGCGATAAACAGCGGTACTTCCGCAGTTAGTTCGATCGTAAACAAAGACTACAATGGGTTAACGAGACCCGAGGGTACGGCTTATGATATGGGAGCATTTGAATATTCGACACTTTCTACAAATTCCACAAGTGGCCAGAGTAGCACCCAAACAACACAAACCTCCACCAGTGCTCCTCCCGCAAGCCAACCAGCAGCAAGCAGTGTATCTGTATCATCAGGCCTTTCTACTGGCCCAGCTTCCCAAAACACAACAATAGTTGATTCAAATACTAGGCCTTATCAAAATATAAGAATAAAACCTACCGAAACAATAAACAAAAATTTGTTCTTTGGTAGCAAAGGGGAGGAAGTATACAAACTACAAAGATTTCTGCTTGCGTACGGATACATCTTGGAAGATAGTGTTACTGGTTATTTTGGATATATCACTCAATCCGCAGTCAAAAAATTCCAAACTGCAAACAACATCGTAAGTTCTGGAACTCCAGCTTCTACCGGCTTTGGAGTAGTCGGACCAATTACCAGAAAAATTATAAATGCAATTATAGGAGGGCAGGGAACTATAGATGCAAAACAGCAATTAGAGAATGCAATAAAACTACTAAACGAATTGATGATAAAACTACAAAAAATAAGGGGTTATTAAAATATCCTTGATTTTTAATACGTAATATGCTATAATATAGGGAGAGGAGACTCAGTCATGAAAATAGTAATGCTCCAACCTCAGATTTTGCTGGTGGAAGGGAACCACCCAGTGACAGTACTCCCGGGTGAGTATGATGCGAGGTCAGAAGCACACTCCATAACGGAGAACACTAGGCCCACAACCTACATCAAACTGATGGAGGGCCAGGAGGCCTTTGCGAATACCTCCGAGTGGAGGGTCATGGAGCTGTTGAATCTCTGTGCAATTTTGCTCGACTGACATGTCGAGTACCACCGGCCGCAGCGAAGCTGCGGCCTTTCGCTTTTACTTTTTTGTTTTTCTTTATCTAAACTTATGATTTTTGCCAAGAGCTTTATCAAGCGTATGGTGCAAAAATTCTTTTATATTTGAGCCGACAGATTCTAGAGATTTTATAAAGGAAGTCTTTTCTCCAAGTGGAGGGAGTGTGTTGACCTCAAGGACGTACACCCCTCTCCTAGGATGAACAATAAAATCCGATTTTGAATAGTGTCTGAGACCCATAGAGTTGTGGACCAGTGCAGCAAGTTCCTTTACCTTCTCTCTTTCTTCTTGTGACAAATTACCAAGCGCAAAATACTCCTTGCCCCGATCTTCATACTTTGCCCTAAAATCATAGAAGGTTCTGTTTTTAGGCAGGACTATTTCTATCGGCAATAGTTTGTAAGTATTTTCTCCACGAAAATCATCTATCACACCACAGGTAACCTCTCGGCCAGCTATAAATTCTTCAGCGATCACGTTTGGAGAATACATAAAGGCTTTATGCAAAGAGTTGGCAACCTCTTGTTTGGTGTTGGCAATAGAGATTCCCAAAGACGACCCAGCGCTCGCTGGCTTTATCACAACAGGGAATGGAATACCAGAAAATATTTTTTCAACCGCAGAGTGCATTGATTCGTCTTTGTTTACAGATACAAACACCGGAGTCTTTATACCAAACTTGTTGAAAAGTCTTTTGGTCAAAATCTTGTTCATCGCAACAGAAGAAGACAGAGCATTTGATCCCGTATAAGAAGCACCGATACCCTCGAGTACTTTCTGCACCACCCCGTCCTCACCATAGCTCCCATGCATCGCATTCCAAACTCCGTCTAACTTTTTGAGCACCTTATCTGGAGATTTTTCGTAGCCATACTCGTGCCAAACACCATCTTTGGAAACAAAAATATCAACCGGTTCATAGAGGTCTGTCTCTCTCAAATTTTGGAGAATAAATCTGCCAGTATTTAGAGACACTTCGTACAAAGGAGAAGGTCCTCCACGAAGAACTCCAATTCTTTTTTTATGAGGAGCGATTATCACACTTTTATTTTAACAAATTTTTGTTTTTGTGGTAGGTTTAGATTAACGAGTCCTTGGTCGATGAATGAATTTTAGGGAGAAGTTGAGTTCCGATCAAACAATAAGGAAAGGAGGTTAAGCGGCCAAAACCGCACCATGACAACAAAGTATAAGGACTCGGGTCAGGCCTTGGGCACACGCTCAAGGCCTCTCTTTTTTTATGATATAATCGGCGTATAAAATTTAAAATTATGTCAGAGCTAGCACTATATAGAAAATACCGCCCACAAAGCTTCAAGGAGGTCCTCGGGCAAGACCATATCGTCTCGGTACTAGAACATGAAGCGAAGGGAGGGCGAGTCTCTCACGCTTACCTTTTTTCGGGTAGTAGAGGTACTGGCAAGACAAGCATCGCCAGGATCTTTGCAAAATCTCTCGGAGTAAACGCCGAGGATGTGTACGAAATAGACGCCGCCTCAAACAGAGGAATAGATGAGATCCGAGAGATAAGAGACGGGGTACACACCTTGCCTTATTCATCAAAATACAAAGTGTATATAGTAGACGAGGTCCACATGCTGACCAAAGAAGCTTGGAATGCCTTTCTTAAAACTTTAGAAGAACCTCCAGCCCATTGTATATTTATAATGGCGACCACCGAGCCCCACAAACTGTTAGACACAGTGGTTTCTAGATGTGAGCACTTTGCCTTTCGGAAACCGAGCCATTCAGACTTGGTAAAGGCGATACTTAGCGTTTCAAAAAAGGAGGAGGCGAAGATAGAAAAGTCTTCAGCTTCTCTCATTGCAAATCTAGCCGAAGGTTCTTTCCGAGACGCACTTTCTATACTCCAAAAAATAATTCATTCTTCCAAAGACCGAGAACTCTCCGGAGAAGAGGTGAGCAAAGTTTTGGGTGCACCAAATAGCAAACTGATTTTGGAAATACTAGATGCAATAGAAGGAGGGGATACAGAGAAGGGGCTCCGCGCCATAAGAGAAGCAAGTGAGGCCAATATAGATATGCAAGTATTTCTAAAGCTTCTGCTTAGAGATATGAGGTTTGTTTTGCTTCTCCGGTTTGCAAAAGATATGAAAGATTTTATAAAGGAAGAATTGAGCCTAGAGCATTTTGAAGCGCTTTCACTTCTTGCAAAGAGCGCAAAAAACATAAACTCAAAAACCTTGCTAAGGTTCTTAGAGAGCTACTCAGCTCTTGCATACTCGACCATCCCCGAGCTCCCGATAGAGCTCGCGGTGATAGAGACTTCCCAGAGGTAGTAAAAAATTGTATTATATTCCTGGGTTTGTGAGGGTATTTGTAAATCCTGCTGTGGAATGCTGCGACCATAGACTGCCCTTTCAGACCAGCCCAGAGCGAACACAAGCAGCAAAAGGGGATCCCCAGTGGATCCCCGACCATATTGCCGGATCGCCTGCCTGCGCAGGCAGGTCTAATGGTATGATATGTGGCACGTTTATATAATAAAAAGTCATAATAATTCATGGACAGAGCTGGGGAATCGTCTAATGGTAGGACACCAGGTTTTGGTCCTGGGTATCTAGGTTCGAGTCCTAGTTCCCCAGCTCTGTCCAAGGAATTATTGGGGGATCGCCTGCCTGCGCAGGCAGGTCTAATGGTAGGACATGGGACTTTGAATCCCAGAATGAAGGTCCGATTCCCTGGCCGTCAGCACTTGTAATTTTTACTATATATTATATAATTCGGCACAGGAGAACCCAGCATGAAAAAACCCGCCGATGATTGCCGTTGTTGGTTTTGTAATAAAACTTCCGGAGAAGTGAGGAAACTCATTTCAAACCCACCAGGTCTTGTCCAGTGTTACATCTGTGACATATGCATCATCACCTGTGTGGACATTCTCAGCAAAGAAGAAGAACTGAACGGAGACTTCTTGTTCGCGATTGAAGCGTCGTTGATTGAAAAAATTCAGTCGCTCGAACTGTTGTCAATTGAGGCAGTTCGCAACCTCACTGAAGGACGTACCCTGAAAGAGTTCCTAGAACTTCTGAGGGTCGAACTGGACATGGCTCAAAGCAAGCTCGGCGAGATCGAAAAGACCGAGCTTGGCCAGCAGATTCAAAACCTGGAAGTAGAAGTCGCTCAACAGAGTCGAGATCTCGAGAAAAAGAAAGCCGAGCTCGAATCTCTCAAGGGCAGGCTCGCCAAAGTCTCGAAGACCTCAGACCAATAATACCCACTCGACAATAACGGAGACCCGCCCGTTGTGATGAGTGGGTTTTCTGTTAAAAATAAAAAAATATTTTATAGATTTTGGAGAGGATTGAAAGAAACACTAGAAAAGAGGGTGTTAGATACCCAGACGAAAATTTTGATGAGGAATACTTCAGAAGAAACAAAATACCTGTACCGGGAGAAAATATACAAGAACAGAAGTGATATAATCTGGTTATGATTTACTTTGCTATAGCAATAATTGTTCTTGTAATTTTGCTAGCTATTTTTAAAAGCTTAAAGTTTGAAACTAGTGAAGAAAAATTACCTTACAAACTAAAGACCCAATTTTTTAATAAGAGCGAGGAAGCTCTATTTTTTGAACTCAAAAAATATCTGCCACCTGAATATCACATTTTCCCAAAAACAAGAATTATAGATTTTATCGAACCAACAAATTCAGATTATAAATGGCGGAATAAAATTTGGTCTCGACACATTGACTTTCTTGTCTGTGACGAGTATTTTAAACCCATCTTCGCCATAGAACTCAATGGTAAATCACACCGCGATCCTAAACGAGCTGATTCTGACAATTTAAAAAAGCAGTTATTCCGAGATGTAAATTTACCTTTAGAAATTATTGATGTTGGAGAAGATTTTAAATACAAATTATTAGAAATTAAGAATAAATTATGAGTGAAATTAACAAAGAGACATATGAATTAGAAGTTTTTTGCAAAAATTGCACTTTTGAGGGAAAAGTTGCGATACCCAAAGGTGTGCCTTATTCAGAGTATCCATGTGATAAATGTGGTGTTCTGGAGTTAGAAAAAAAATTACCTATTACCAGAATAACACCACACATAGAAAATTATATGTGATTTTATGAAAGAGATATTTGAGTCTGCAATAGATACAATAAAAAATAGATTAACCAATCCTGTTTACGGAACTTTTATTGCTTCGTGGTTAGCTTTTCACTGGAATTTTATTTTTTCATTATTTTTCTTAAGTGAAGATAAAATTTTTCAAACTACAGGTTTATTAAAAAATGATTATTTGGTGCACAGATTTTTTAACTTGAATGATTGGTATTTATACGTATCTTGGTTAGCCCCATTTTTGCTAACATGGCTAATAATATGGAAATTACCAGAATGGATATTGATTAAAGCTTACAAAAGAAATGAGGTATACGAGACCGATAAATTAATAATCAAGATTACGGAAGAAAGGAGAATTGTAGAAGAAAAAACGAGATTTGAAAAAGAAGTTGTTAAAAAAGCAAAAGTGGTCACAGAGAAAAAAGAAGAGGAACAAAAAATAAAAAGTATTGACCCCACCATAGAATGGAGACAAGAATTACAGAATTCAATATTAAATCCTTTGATATTACAATCAATAAAGGACGCTGTTCGTGTTGTGTACCAGACTAACGGAGAATTTACCACGAGGACAGAGAGGAGTAGTCTTGCAATATCGTACATTCAACCAGATCTCTTATCTAGACTAGATACCCTTGGTTTAATTGAAATAACTAAGGGTTCTTATGGCACCAAAATGAGTTTTACTGATAAAGGCAAGTTTTTTGTAAGAGAACTGCAGAATCAAGGTCAAATTCAATAATTAATTTGATAATATGATAGTTCCAACGTCGTACCAGACGGCCAGCACTATTGACTTTTTTATAAAAGAAAGTATTCTATCCCAAGAAGGAGACCCCCCGAATGTTCCAAGTTCTTGTCGGTATGGAGAACCTTGGTGAATTCCCCAAGTTCACCGAAGCATTCAAGCTCTTCTACACCAAAGTGGTCGAGGAAATTAAGCGGAGCAAAAGCCATCGATGGCTCGAGACCGCAAACTTCCTTGTCTATCAAGGAGAAGGGTTTACCCAACCAATGGGTTTCTACGACGCACGCGATTTCGCTTACGACATTGGCCTTTTGGCCGGCGAGGGCGAACTTCAAGAAGGTGTCGAAGAACCAACGCAAACCGCAATCGAGACTGCGTACGCAGGAGTAGCAAAGCAGTACCTGAAATCGCAACTCCGCAAACTCTCGGAAGAAACCCAAGCGGCTCTTACAGCGCTCGGCTAAAAACTGATGAGTTCAAGATCACAGACCGTATGGTTCGCCCAGCGGTCTTCGTTTTTATCTAAATTTGACTTAATGAATTTAGTATTATATTATAACTTTAGAAGTAAGTGGTGATCATCTACCACGCACTGAGCAAAAAGATGATAGGAGACTAGGAGGTCTCAATGAATTTTAAATTTGGTGTCTACGGTTTTGAGAAATCTGAACTCGAAAATGCTTACCGACCTTTTCTGATAGAGGTAGTCAAGTTTAGTGACAACTTCGTCGAGTTTTCGACGAAAAAGTTCTGGAATGGTCTGAGTGTAGTAAACGGGATTGCGAACAATTTGGGTGTAATGTACCCCCAAAAATTCCGTCCTGGCATTACTAAAATCTGGGTTGAAGGTGAACCCTTCGAAGTCTTTCTGCTTGATAAGCTTCGTATTGCAGAAGAAGGAATTACAGAGGCAACCAGGCTTCTTCGCAACGGCAAAAACAAAAGTAGGGGAGTCGACAGAGATCGTTCCGCCCAACAAGCCAGACTCAAACTCATGGGAACTAGCAAGGCACTCGGTCTCCAGTAGGGAAGGCATGGGCCAGCGAAAGGGTCACTGACTCATCGTTGGCTCTTTCGTTTTTTATATATTGAGTTCCAACTTCGTACCAGATGGTCAGCACTTGACAAATATTTTAGGTTTGTTAATATTTAAGGTAGAAGGTTGACCTGAGTTCTCCTTAGGTGTGACAGGGCGTTTGCCGATAGCCAAGATTATTTGTGTGGGATCGGGTAATCTTGGTGCGGCGACCTACAAATGTTTTGTCACAACGCCCACTCTTCTACCCCCGGACTAACAATCCGGGGTCTCTATTTTTTATGTTTAAAACTAGTTCCAACATCGTACCAGACGGCCAGCACTAAAATTTGTTATACTTAAGAACATGAAAATTGCAGTCGGTTGTAGTATGCGATATAGAAATCTTGCAATTGAAACTATTCACAAAATGGAACGTTTTGGTATTACACCACTATTTCCAAACCTAGAGCACACAGATAAACAAGTTGATGTCGCAGAAACACTTGAAGATAAAAAACGATTTGCATTAGAACATTATGCGGCTATAGACGAAGCAGACGCTGTATATCTTATGTTGCCCGAGGGTATCATGGGTACCAGTTTAAAACTTGAGCTAGGGTATGCGTTTGCAAAAAATAAACCGATATATTTTTCAGAACGAACAAATGATCTCGCCTTGGATTTTTATGCCAAAGAATTTATACCTCTTGATTCACTCGATAAGTTTTTATCGATAAAGTAGATCCCAACTTCGTACCAAACGGCCAGCACTTGATTTTTTATAAAATAGTTATAATTTAACAATGGAGGCTATATGTACGAAACAGAGATCAAAGTTGAAGTAAGCGACATGCAAA
>CAZDPS010000021.1:0-9348 GCA_964507615.1 uncultured Candidatus Saccharibacteria bacterium
TTTTCTGCATCTAGTGTGTATTTCATGGTAATAAAATTATATAAATTCAATAACAGACATTAAACTTCCATCTGATATTCGTCTTGGTAATTTTGTGATTCTGGTATAGCCTCCCATTCTAGATTTATATTTTGGAGACAAGTCTTTGATTATTTTTTTTGCTCCAATATCCCCTATCTTGGCTATAAGATCTCTGTGTGCCGCCACTGTACCAAGTTTACCTTTTGTTACAAGTTTTTCAGCAATAGGACGAAGCTCTCTAGCTTTCGCATCCGTTGTTTTTATTTTACCTTTTACCACCAAAGATAAGGCTAGAGATTTCATCATTTCATCTCTCACCTTTTTTATTCTTCCGAATTTTCTTTGTTTGTTGTGATGGTTCATAACGGTAATTTATATACTTATTTTAATGAAATTCCAAATGTTTCTAATACTTCTTTTATTTCTGTAACTGCTTTTTGTCCAAGACCTTCTATTTCAAGAATATCTTTCTCTTTCTTTCTTGCCAAACCACCTACTGTTCTTATGTTTGCATTAGACAAAGCATTTAATGTCCTTGCCGAAAGATTTAAAGTTTCTATTCTTGTCTTCAGGGCATCCTCATCAACATCTACTTTTTGAGAAGATTCTGACTTAACTCCACTTTCAGGTGTAATTATTTCTTCTTCTTTGAAACCAATTATAGCCTTCAACTGATTTATCATTGTCTCTATTGATCGCTCTAGAGCCTCTTTAGGAGTTATGGTTCCGTTTGTTTCAATAAAAATCTTTAGACGATTGAAATCTGTCCTGTCTCCAACACGCATGTTTTCAACCTCATAACTAACTCGTCTAATAGGGGTAAATATGGCATCCATAGTTATTTGTCCGATATCAACTCTGTTTTTTTGTAGTATTTCTTTTGAAACAAAACCCAGACCTTTTTCTACCGTAATTTCCATATCTAAATCAGCATTTTTATCCGTAAGAGTCGCGATGATTTGCTCAGGATTTAATACTTCTACACCTCCAGAAACTTTTATGTCTGCTGCTGTAACATCTTTCACGCCCTTAACTTTCAGGGTTAATGTCTGAGTTTCATTGCTTACAACATTAAAATGAACTTTCTTTAGATTCAAAAGTATAGTAACAACATCTTCTTTAACATTTGGAATAACTGAAAATTCATGAGCAACACCTGCTATTTTTACAGCCGTTACTGCTGAACCCGGAAGAGACGACAAAATTATACGTCTAAGTGAGTTACCTAGAGTATGTCCATAACCAGGATACAATCCATCGATTTCATAAGAACCGCTGAACTCTACCTCGGATACAATTTTAGGTTTTGAAGGCAATACAATTGTATGATCAGACATAAAATGTGTTTATAAAAAATTAACTAATAAATTATACACTAATTATTATATAATGCAATACAGGGATTCACGAATTATCTACTATAAAACTCTATTACGGCATTCAAATCAAACATATTTTCAGTCTTCACTAATTGTGGTTTACCCTGAACTTCTGCTATCTTTTTTGTTGGATCATATTTTAACCATGAAGGAACGACAACATTTTTGGTTTTTTCATCCAAATTCTCAAATATTGTTTTTTTTGTAGAACGAGGTGATATTTCTATCTTGTCTCCAATAACAACTCTCTTTGAAGGAGTATCTACCTTCCTGCCATTTACCATAATATGGCCGTGAGAAACTATCTGTCGGCCACCCAATCTAGTTCCCGAAAATCCTAGTCTGTACAACACGTTATCCAATCTTGTTTCTAGAAATTCAAAAATAATTTGTGAAGTATTACTGTCTTTTTTCAAAAGTGCTTCTTTGACATAATTTGAAAATTGTCTTTCTGATAGACCGTAAGTAAATCTAGCTTTTTGCTTTTCATTCATCTGAATACCATATTCAGATTTAGCTTTGGAAAAACCTCTTTTTTTACCTTTTCGCTCTAAATGAAGTGCGTATTTTTGAGTCTGAGTTTTCTCAAATATTGGTGCACCGAGGCGTCTAGCTATTTTATATTTTGGTCCTGTTATCATATTGATTTTAAATAATTTTATACTCTTCGTGGTTTCTTGGGTTTTGGCCCGTTGTGTGGTACTGGTGTTACGTCTTTGATGGCTGTTATGTTTATACCTTTTGATATAAAACCTCTGATTCCAGACTCACGACCAGATCCTACTCCTTTCACCACAACCTGAGCTTCTTTCATGCCCATAGCTGATGCCTTGCCTCCTATAATCTCTCCCACCTTAGCAGCAGCAAACGGTGTACCTTTTTTAGCACCCTTAAAACCTATAGAACCACTTGAAGAAGTTGCCAACACGTTACCTTTTGTATCTGTTAGAACTAACTTGGTGTTGTTGTAGGTAGATTCTATATATAGGGCACCAACTTCTACTTTCTTTTTGGATACAGCAGAAACTGAACCTGATTTCTTCTCAGTATCACCATCTCCTCCTGTTTTTACTATACGTTTTTTACCCATGATTTTTTCTATTATTTTTTATCAGCTGTTTTTCTTCCAGTACCCATAGTTTTCTTTGCGCCTCTCTTTGTCCTGGCATTTGTTTTTGTTCGTTGTCCTCTGGTAGGTAGGTTTTTTGAATGACGACTACCTCTGTAAGATTTTATATCTTTAAGTCTTTTTATGTTGCTGGCAACTTCTCGCTTCAAATCTCCTTCTATTTTTAAATCTTCTATTATTTTTCTTATTGAGTTTTCCTGTTCAACCGAAATATCTTTTGGTTTTAAACCGTATTCTACTTTAGCCATATCTAATATAGTATGTGCTCTAGAACGGCCGACTCCAAAAAGGACAGTTAATCCTATTTCAATTCTTTTTTCTTCTGGTATTGTTATTCCTAGTATTCTCATATATTAAAATTATCCTTGTCTTTGTTTGTGTCTAGCATTTGCTTTGCACACAACATACACATAGCCCTTTCTACGAACTACCTGACATTGTGAACAAATTTTTTTGACTGAAGATTTTACTTTCATCCCGTTAGATATAGGAAATTATTAATTTCCATGTCTCAAAACAAATTCATTAATATATCGACTTTTAGTAATTATTAAAACCCAATCCTTTCTATAAACCCCGTAATCTCTAACGGGATTCATATTTAAACTCTCTTAACCACCCTTCCTTTGCCTCCGTAAGGGTCTATTTCTACGATAACTTTGTCTCCAATCAAAACACGAATCCTATGTAATCTCATTTTTCCTGAGAGATAGGTCAAGATCTCTTCTCCAGTATCATCTCTTTTTACCCTAAAAAAGGTGTTGGGTAAAGATTCTATAACAACCCCAGATATACTAGTATCTTTTTTGTTTTTATCTTGCATTACGATTTTAAATGGACGAGTTACATAGTAGCAGAACAAAGGGTATTTAGTCAATCCCACCCCGGACAACCCGCACCTTAAGTTATGTGGTTTTTTTCATGCTTATTAAAAATTCCCTATTTTTGCCTTTTCCCCCTAAAATAGGTGATTCCGTTTCAGATAATATTTCTAAGGAAAATTTCATCAATTTCTCCTTAGTTTTAAGCAAAACTTCAGGAATAAAATTATCTTTTAACCTACCTTTTTCTAACATATATCTTTCTGCCTCGTAATGGGGTTTAATCAGAACAATAATAAAACCATTGTCCGCTAGATTGTTTAATACATTTGGAATAATATTTTCCAATTTTGTCCAACTAGTATCAACTGATATAAAATCCATCTTTTCTGGAAGAATTACGTGCATAGCATTAGTCTTTTCCATGACCACAACATTTTTATTTGTACGAAGCTTCCAATCAAGTACCCCATAACCTGTTTCTACTGCATATACTTTCTTCGCACCATGTTGTAATAGACAATCAACAAATCCTCCGGTGTTAGAACCAAAATCAGCACAAACCAAATCTTTTGGATTGAAACCCGTTACATTAAGAGCATGTTCCAGTTTTTCCCCAGCTCTTGATACAAATTTCATAACTAATTATTCTCTTATTCAGCTATTGTATTCACCAATTTAACATTTTTTGGATCTTGGGGTATGGTCTGATTCCAAAATGGGTGTGTTTCTATCTTTGCTTCTTTTATTGTGTCATATGTACCTATAACCGTAATAGCGTTTTTCTTAGATATGCCCAATAATTCGGTTTTTAATTTGTTTTCATCAAAAACCCAGACTAAATTAGCATCCCCTTTTATGTTAAAATTAAGTAAAGAACTAACATTTGGATCAAATTGACTCTCTTCATCAAACTGAAAAGCAAGGCTACTTAGATTAGTTATCTTTATTACATCATTCACAACACTTGGTAAAACTTTTGCAATAATAGCCCTTGAAAGAGACCCCCTATCAAAAATAACAGCGCTCACTGAACCTTTCTTTTTCAGAACAACAGAGCTAGTCGCGTTATTTCCGGAAGAAGAACCTCCGGCTTGGTTTGTAGATTCCAAATCATAGAAAACACTGCTCTCATACAAAACAAAATTTTCAGGAATTTGTGAGATTATATCCTTGACTAAAGATGTTTTTAGGGAATTTTCCAGTTCTTTATCTACTACAGATAAGGTCTCTTCACTAACCACCTTTTGCATACCAGAAAAACCTCCTGTCATTTCTGTTTTTGATCTACCATACATTTTAGTGTATTTTGTTGTACCTTTAAAACCCACTATTGTGAAGTCTTTGAGGCCAATATTATAATCAGGCCCTGGTTTATCCGCTTCCACCATAACCTCAACACTCCCAGCAACACTCTTGCTGTCCTTTGTTTGTATACCTGGCACAACAACATCTGTCTTGGTTCTATAAACCAAACCCTCTGGAGTTTCAAATCTTGTTGTAGCTATAAGTTTTTGCGGCTCAGAACTGTAGTTATTGTAAATAACTATCCTACCTGTAGCTTTTCTTTCTACATTTGTTTCTTCGGATGCGGGTACTGTTTTTTCTACGTCTTTTGTGGTGGTTACTATCTGATAGACAAGACCTCCATTATTAGAAGTATCTTTTTGTGCTTTAAAGTCATCATCAACGGAAACAATTTGGTTTTTAGGAGTTACTTCGATATCAGCGCTTTTAAATAAAGCTGATACACCAAACACAACAGCTAAAACTAGTATCACCATCGAAAAATATAAAACTTTTTTTGATCTTTTTATAGGTTCATCGTAGTCATATTTGTATGAAAAATCTTCCACGGGAATAGGAGGTGTAACTTTCTTTATCTCGATTTCTTTCCGCACCGTAGGTACTACTCTCTCTAGTTTCTCTACTTTTTCAGAACGTTTTGACTTATAGAGCAGTTCTACATTTCGTATGCTTTTCTTAGGAGGTATGACATCTTGAACTATATTTTTTTTCATATTCAATATCATTGTAGCGCATAATAACTCTTTTATGCAAACAAAATCTGTTTAAAAACTACAATTTATATGTGAAGAAATTTGTTATAGAAAACTGCCAAAACAATAAGGGAGTTATTTGTTTTTTTATCTAGGGTGTTTATACATAAATTAGACAAATTATCCTCTCCTACCAGTTTTATATCTGCATGTTTCCTAAAATTTGAAGTGACATCGTCTTTTTGTAACTTTAAGAAATCAATAAATATCTGTGAGATGTACTCATCTGCCATAATTAAAATTTTTTTAGGCCAAACCATTTTGGGCGAAACATCCAGAAGTGCATTTCCAAAATAGATAGCCCATCTTTTTTCTAATTTTTCCAATAAAGATTGAATGGATTTTATACCAGTATCGTCTATTTTGTTTGAAAAATACATCATAAGTTGTGATTCTGCTATTTTTGGAGAAACCTTGAAAAATCTTGCGAGATAACGAACGATAGTATTTTTACCAAAAGGAAAATAAACTGTAGAAACCATGGTGTGATTTTCTATAAGTGTTACATCTGTTGTTTCTGAATCCACATTAACTAACATAAAATTTGGGTCAATTAAAATATTGTCTCTAGCCGTAGAAAACAAAACCATTGGAAAACTATGTATTATTAAGTTTTCTTTTGGTATGTGTGTTTCTTTAAAGATAACATTTGTGATTTTTTCTTCTATTTCTGTACTGACCGCAGAAAGCAAAATGGATACATCAAAGTTTTTGGTTTTTTTACCCAGAATATTCTCAACAGTATATCCATTTATTTTTGTGTGTATAACACTTTTTTCTATAGTGCTAAACCCTTCACTATCATTATTTGAATAAATCTCAGACAATTCTTTTTTAAATAAATTCTCTTCTTTATTTGCAATGTCATTTATAAACTTTTTTGTAATAATAAATAGATGGTCCTGAGAGAGATGCAAGTTTTTTGTTTTTAAAATAAGCCAGGGGGACGACAAAGAAACCATAACATGAGAAATTTTCTTATTTTTTAAACCAATTTTCCTCCAACCTTTATTCATTATATCTTTTAGAGACACTTCCAAGACAGACAACACCCCTTCCGGCATCTTCATCGTGTCGGGCTTTACTCCAATGAAGGGGGTTTCGACTGAATGCAAAAATTTTGGGGGCTGGCCTATTTTAAAAGACACAAGAGCCACATTTATACTGCCATTATTTATATTAATGAGAAGAGAAACATTCTCTTTTTCTTTGCCAAAAAGTGACATAAAGTTTTTTATTGTAAGACCGCTTTTATTCTACGAACACCTTGAGAAACAGCCTCTTCTTTTGTGATTTTAAAGGTTCCTAGCTCTCCAGTATTTTCCACATGAGGACCACCACAAAATTCTTTTGAATAGGCTGTATCAAGCGAATCTCCTATATAGTATATACTAACATCTTCTCCGTATTTATCCCCAAAAACATGTGCGGCACCAGTTTTTTCTGCATCCTCTTTTTTCATAACAACTTTTTGCATTGGAAGTTTTTCTTGTATTTTTTGATTCACTAAATCTTCAACTTGTTTTTTTTCATCATCAGTCAATTTCCTACCGAAAGAAAAATCAAACCTTAATCTTTCTGCATTTATATTGCTCCCCTTCTGACCAATAGATTCACCCAATACATCCTCCAGAGCTTGTCTTAAAAGATGTGTAGCAGTATGTAGTTTTTTTGTTTCCTCTCCTGCATCCGCAAGTCCGCCCTTAAACATACCCGCAGAAGAAGTCTGGGACAACTCTTGGTGTTTTTTAAATTCAGCATTAAACTCATCTTCATTTATTGTTATTCCTTTTTCTTTTGCCAACTCCCTAGTTATTTCCAAAGGAAAACCATAAGTGGTAAAAAGTACAAAAGGACTTTCGCCTTTTTCAAATTCTTTCAATCCTTTTTCTAAAGTTTTTTCAAACTTTTCTTCTTCTGTTTGTAAATTATGGTCAATAAAATCTTTATTTTTTATTAGTTCATTATAAATTCCACCATATACAGTAGACACAACTCTAGAGACATCTTTTGTAAATGAATTTAATCCGAGTTGTTTTCCATATCTAACTGCCCTTCTTATGAGTCTTCTTAAAACATATCCCTGCCCAGTGTTTGAAGGTGCTATACCCTTTTCATCTCCCAGTATAAAAGTAGCTGCCTTTATATGATCAGCTATTATACGCATTACTTTTTGATTGTCATCATATTTTTTACCAGACAATTCTTCTACTTTCTGGATAATTGGCCAGAACAATTCTGTTTTGTAGTTATCATCTAATCCATTAACCACAGCAAGCGTCCTTTCAAGCCCCATACCAGTATCAACATTTTTTTGAGACAAAGGCGCGAACTTTCCTTCTTTCGTTTTGTCGTATTGCATAAAAACATCATTCCATATTTCAAGCCATAAAGAATTGTCATCATTAAAACTTTCCGGAACCTCATTTGGATTTCCCACCCAATAAAACATCTCTGTATCTGGACCACACGGACCAGTTTCCCCTGCGGGACCCCACCAGTTATTTTTCTTCGGTAGTTTTGCAATTCTTTTTTCACTAATTCCCAGTTTTTTCCAAACCTCAAAAGCCTCTTCATCAAAAGGTGCGTCCTGATCTCCTTCAAAAACAGAAACCGCTATTCTGTTTTTGTCCAAACCAAGCCACTCCGGAGAAGTAAGAAATTCATAACTCCACTCTATTACTTCTTTTTTAAAATAGTCACCTAAGGACCAGTTGCCGAGCATCTCAAAAAAGGTGTGATGTGAATAATCACCCACTTCATCTATATCTCCTGTTCTGACGCATTTTTGGACATCTACGAGCCTTTTACCGCCCGGGTGGTTCTCTCCAAGTAAATATGGAACTAGCGGATGCATCCCAGCCGTAGTAAACAAAACAGATGGGTCATTTTCAGGCACAAGAGAAGCAGAGGGTATAACTGTATGCCCTTTTTTGGCAAAAAAATCTAGGAATTTTTGACGTATTTCATTGGCTGTCATATGGCTATTATTACACAAAATTAACCTGTCTCAAACCCTTAGAGACACTTAAATTTTCTCAATATCCTTTTCAATTTCGTTTATAATCTCTATTAATACTTGTTCCAAACTCACTTCTTTAAAGTTTTGTTTTATCCCTTCTTCAAGATTTCCAGCTAGTTCTCTAAGTTTATCGCTAACCTCTTTTCCATGTTCTTCTAGATATCTTTCTCTTATATGGTAGTTCTCTGTGTAAAGATCTCTAACTTGATTAGCTCTTTCATTATCACCAAGTTCTTCAAAATATTCAGTAGGTACATTTGTTGAACCAAGAGACTCCGCGTAGACTTCACCCAAAAATTTTGTGATAAGTTTTAATAAAACGTCATTTTCTTTCGAACGGCGAAAAATCCAGTATGTGCGTTTAAAAAGATGAGAGCAATTCGTCCCAAACTCTTCAATACTCTCTTTGTCTGTTTTTACACCAAGCTCAACTGTCAAATGTTTAAGAGAAAATATTATCCACTGTGGCATTCCCTCAATATTTAGTCTATGTGCCAAATCTGGTCTGCCTATCTCTTTTAGTCTGTCTATTAACACACTACAATGTTGTGCAGGAAGAAAATGGTCTTTTCCTTCCTTAATTTGATCCAATCTATATACTAGGCTTTGTTTGAGCCCCTCAAGTGCCTTTTTGTGCTCAATGACATCTTCAGCACTCTGATAACTTAAACTTTCACCAGACTCGACTTTTTGTTTTAACAATTCCGCTTCTTGTTGTGCCTGTTCCAAATTATATTTCTCCATTTACATATTATAACCAAAAATAAACTGAAATAAAATCTCGTTGAGCCAAAACCTTTTCAGAGCATCCGCAGGGAGCAAGCATGGTCTTGTCAACGACCCTGAGTGAAACGAAGGGTTCTTGACAAGTTGCGACTGAGGACTAGAACGAGCTTTTCGCTGGAAAAGTGAGTGT
>CAZDPS010000022.1:0-9247 GCA_964507615.1 uncultured Candidatus Saccharibacteria bacterium
AATTTCTAAGCTTAATCACATTGAATCCGTACCGTAAACCGACACAGGTAGTCAGCTCGAGTAGAGTAAGGCGAACGAGTGAGAGATCCCCAAGGAACTCGGCAAAAAAGCAGCCGTAACTTCGGAATAAGGCTCACCCTTCGTAAGAAGGGTTGCAACAAAAGTTTCTCTGGCAACTGTTTATCAAAAACACAGCTCCCTGCGAACTCGCAAGAGGATGTATAGGGGGTGACACCTGACCAATGCCAGAAGGTCAAATATGGTAGCTGAATGTCGCAAGACGCTAGGTTGATTATATAAGCCCTGGTGAATGTCGGCCGTAACTATAACGGTCCTAAGGTTCTGACTCTTCGTAAGAGGTGTCAGAAGGACTGGGACTGTTATAGAGAAAGATAAACAAATTAAACAAAATAATCATTACAATCATTCAAAGCTGCCTCGCAACACAGTAATGTGTAGCAGGTCCAAACTCATGGCTATATGCTGAGAAGTCTGCAATTTACAGACGGTCAGCAGGGAAGCCCCATGAGATGTAGCTCGCAAGAGCTCTCTATCTCACGGGGCCCCTCAGAGACCACACGCCGTGCATCCAATTTATTGGATGAAGATATGGTCCTTCGTTAAAAAGGAACGAAAAGCGAAATTCCTTGTCGGGTAAGTTCCGACGTGCACGAATGGTGTAATGACTGGAGAACTGTCTCGGGGATTTGCTCGGTGAAAATACAATACCGGTGAAGATGCCGGTTACCTGCAGTTAGACGAAAAGACCCCAGGAGCTTTACTGCAACTTGATATTGAGGGTATGTTTTGCATGCGTAGCATAGTGGTGAGACTTTGAAGTGGACTTTCGGGTACCATGGAGTCGTCAGTGAAATAGCCATCTTGTTTGATATACTTTCTAACCTGTTCGGAAAAAACGGACAGAGACAGTTTCTGGTGGGCAGTTTTAGTGGGGCGCTATCCTCCTAAAGAGTAACGGAGGAGTTTATTAAGGTCAGCTAGGCGCGAATGGAAACCGTGCCGATAGTGTAATGGCATAAGCTGGCTTAACTGTGAGACGTACTTGTCAAACAGATGCGAAAGCAGAACATAGTGAACCGACGGTCCGTGTTAGAGGCGGCCGGAGATTATCGGATAAAAGCTACCCTGGGGATAACAGGCTGGTTGCACCTAAGCGTCCATAGCGACGGTGCAGTTCGGCACCTCGATGTCGGCTCATCTTAGCCTGGGGGTGAAGAAGCTCCCAAGGGTATGGCTGTTCGCCATTTAAAAAGATACGCGAGCTGGGTTCAGACCGTGGAGAATTTCATTTTTATTAGCTTGCTAATAAATCTGGATTTCTCCACAATCTGAATCCTTAGAGGAATTTAAAAACTGTTAACAATACATTTCGTTTAGAAAGAGAGATACATTTTCGATTAAGGTTGATCGACCCCTAAGCAAGGCGATCCGCCCTAGGTGAGGAAAAAGGATTGGGAACTCGAAAGAGAGCCTTGATCCGGTAGTGGAGAGTTTTCTGCGACAAATGTCACTAGCTTGGTGACACTCGCAGTCTCTGCGGTGTGAGAACGGACATGGCCAGGACCTGACACAGTGCTTTGCACTTGCTGGCTCAAAAGAGTCAGGTCGTCCGTGTGAGCCAGATTCACACTAGTGGGCTACTCCCATTCCTTTTCCCCTCATCGACTTGTTCTTTAAGGCTTTGCCCGTCAGCTTTATGACGGGAACCTTAATCGGAAATGTATCTTTCTAAAGATAAGAGAACCAATCAAATCACGGCGGTCGGAATTCAAATTTCGATTAAAGTTGATTTATATCGGTGAAATCCAAATGGATAATACCGAGGGAAGTTACCTTAAAAAGTGACGCCCGTAGAGACTAAACATCAACAACCTGAAAGGGTGAAGTTATAGTCCAATGCACGAAGTAATTCGTGGTAACATGCGTGAGACAGGTTGGTCTCCTATCTACTGTAGGCGTTGATTCTTGAGAAGATTTGCCCCTAGTAAGCCCGAAAGGGCCTTGCTACTTCAAGAAGTAATTCTTGATGAAAAAGTGGCTAATAACGGTGAAGTCTTATTGTTAAAAGGTCTGTTGATAACCATTCTTGTGACGGTCCGTCATGATTGGTACAATTTACTTGAGGACCAGAAAAATAATAAGATAATACCGTGGGAAGTCGATCTAATATTGATTTAGCATATATAGCAGGATTTCTTGATGGCGATGGGAGCTTAATGCTCCAAATCAAGAAAAGAGCAGATGGTAAAAATAAAATTCGTTTTATGGCAACCATTTGTTTCTATCAAGATACTCGTCATCAAAAAGATCTGTTGTGGATTCAAAAAGTTTTAGGAATAGGATATTTATCCAAAAGAAATGATGGAATGTCCGAACTTAGAATTAATGGATTTACGACAGTCAGAGAAATTTTGAAAAACTTGATGCCAAACATCAGGTTCAAAAAGATTCAGGCAAAAGCTTTGTTTGAATCCTGCACAATTTTGTCAAAAACAAAATTTAATATGTTAGACCGTAAACAACTAACTAAACTTGTTGATCTAATCTTGGTAATTCAGAATCAGAATTACGTTACCAAGAAAAAGAGAACACGAAGTGAATTGTTTCAGATATTGGGTTTGACCCCGTAACGACTTGTTTGGGTAAGACCAAACGGATTTATGTAGTGCTGGAAAGCTGAGTAGACTGAACTACAAGGCAGGGCTACATTTATAATATGCCAACATCCTCACCAGATTCTCTGGCGGATGAAGATATAGTCTGTGCTCCTGGTAACAGGGGAATAAACGACGAGAGGACCGGGGTGAACTGACCTCTGGTGTGTCTGCTGTCCTGCCAAGGGCAACGCAGAGTAGCTAAGTTGGGAAGGGATAAACTCTGAAAGCATCTAAGAGTGAAACCCACTTCAAGATTAGGAATCGTTTGAGGCCCGTGAGAGATGATCACGTGATAGGCATTAGATGTAAGCACAGTAATGTGTTCAGTCGAGATGTACTAATTAGCCGATTTCTATTAGGAAATTTAAAAATCATCATTAATCCCAGTAGTAGAGCATAGCTCACTACGGGACACGCTTCATCCTGTTACATGGAATGAATCTGCCTCATCGGCGGACAATTAACCATGATTTACTTTTACAATTGCATATTGAATAATGGGTATTAATTTACTCACAAAGCCCAAAGTGAAAAAGCCCTGTATAAAAGCCAGGGTGTCGGAAGTACCATCCTCCTGAAAATCGGAGTTCTCCCTCCGGCCGCTTGGGGTGGTGGTGTGCAGAGATGCACACCACCCCACTATTCAGTATGTAATTAAGTTTTTTTAAATTCAGTCATAAGTTCTGGTGATTTATCGCAGGGGTCCCGCCTTACAGGCGCTGTACACCTTTCGCACGGAATGCTCAAGGTCTTGAGAAGTCATAGTATGACTTCTCACCCGTTTCATTCCGAAATCCACAGAAGTAAAATTTGAAAAATAAATAATTTGAGTGTTTTGTTCTGGTGATTTATCGCAGAGGTCACACCCGTTCTCATTCCGAACACGGCAGTTAAGCTCTGTTGAGGCGATGGTACTACATCGTGGGAGAGTAGCTAGTCGCCAGAACAAAATATTTAAATTTTTCTAAATTTTACTTCTTAAGACACGGCAGTTAAGCTCTGTTGAGGCTACAATTGGGTAGGGACCCAATTGTAGAACCTTGAGCATTTTTGTAATCAAAATGTGAAAGGTGTACTGTTCCTGTAAGGAAATGGTACTACATCGTGGGTGAGAAGCCGTGTTACGGCTTCGTAAGACCGGACGAGTGAAGGCGAAGGAGGTGAGACCCACAAGCAAAGTCAGTAGACTTTGACTTGGGGTAGTAGCTAGTCGCCAGAACTAAGTTTTCAATCTAAAAACAAAAAACACTCGCTAAGTACGGGTGTTTTTTGTTATAATGATTTTGTATGGCACCATGGTCCACCAAAAGAAGATTGATATACGGGGGGAGTGTTGTTTTGACACTTGCTCTAATTTTAGGCTTCCTGACTTGGAATTTTTTCTATAAAGCACCGACTTGTAATGACGGCAAGAAAAATGGAGATGAGAAGGGTGTTGATTGTGGTGGGTCTTGTAATGTGCTCTGTTCAAATGATGCTTTAGCACCAGTGGTATTGTGGTCAAAGATTTTTAACATATCTGGAGACGTATACAGTGCAGTAGCTTTTGTTGAAAACCCAAATATTAATTCTGAAAACAATGAGGCCACATATCAATTCAAAATTTATGATACAGAAAACCAACTTATTACAATAAAAGAAGGTGTTACCTCAATACCGAAAAATAAAAAATTTGCTGTTTTTGAAACTGGTCTCATAATAAAAAACAGTAAACCAAAATCAGCTGATTTCAAATTCTTGAATTTTGCTCCCTGGCAGAAAAATATGGTAAAAGATCCTGAAATTTCACTGAAATATGGAGCTTTAAATTCTACCTCCACAGCACCAAATATTACGGGTACAGTAATTAATCAGTCTCTACAGAGTATTCCAAAAATTGAGCTCGTTGTTCTCGTATTAGATAATAAAGAAAACGCGGTGGCGGCATCCCGTACTTTTGTGGATAATTTGGCGCGTAACTCTTCTCAAGATTTTGTTTTTACTTGGCCAAAGCCGTTTAATTTAGGAGTTGAATCCTGTACAAATCCACTAGACGTAGCTGTGGTGCTTGATAAATCCGGAAGCATGAAATCAGAGAGTGCTAATCCACCAGAGCCCTTTAATACCGTGAAGGGTACAGCACAGAATTTTATAAAAAACCTTACAGATGATGATCAGGTGTCAGTAACTTTTTTTGGAACAAATTCAAAACAAGAAAGTTTGCTTTCTGCTGATCGAGAAATGGCTGAGAACGTGATAGGCAATGTATTTCTCAGTACTACCACGGTAGATCAAACCAATATTTTCGCCGGACTGACGGATGCTTTCAACGAACTTAAATCTACAAGAGCTAAAACTAACAGCAAGAAAGCTATAATTCTTTTGACGGATGGAATTCCAACGGAACCAAAACAGGCGGGTGTGCAGGATTATCCATCTATCTCAGCTCAAACTGTAGCAAAGGAAATCAAGGATTCTGGGATACTTATGTACACCATAGGTCTTGGTAGTAATGTTAGCGAAGGTTTTCTCAAAGAAGTAAGTTCTGGAAATAGTTACTATTTCTTTGCACCAAATAAAGAAAAACTTACAAGCATATACGAAAAAATTACATCTGACTTGTGTACTAGAAAGCCAAATGTCATAACTGTTATACACCGATTCTTTTAAACTGTTATGTATTTGAACAACATAAAAAATACCTTCAAAAATATTGATTGGATTTTATTTGTTAGTGTAGTTTTGGTAACTTTGGCAGGGCTTGTTACTATGAATTCTTTTGCAGAAACTAGCAGATTTTTTGATAGGCAAACTATTTGGATTTTTATTTCCATGGTTGTTTTTTTTGGTGCCAGTTTTATTGATTGGGGCTTTTTGAAAAATACCAGAATAATAGTTACACTTTTTATTTTCTCGGTGGGACTCCTGTCTCTTTTGTTTGTTTTAGGTAGTGTTTTTAAAGGAGCACAGAGCTGGTTTAACCTTGGGGCTTTTTCTTTTCAACCTGCCGATCCAATAAAACTAGTTGTCATCCTTCTTCTTTCTAAATATTTTTCTCGTCGTCATATAGAAATTGCAAACATAAGACACATATTAGTTTCTGGATTTTATGTTTTTGTAATTTTTACTCTTGTTTTTTTGCAACCAGATTTTGGTTCAGCCATAATAATATTTTTTCTATGGCTTGGCATGGTTTTGGTATCTGGAATATCAAAAAAACACTTACTACTCGTTTTTCTAATTGCTTCTCTCGCATTTGGCGGATTGTGGTTTTTTGTATTTCAACCTTACCAAAAAAGTAGAATCATTAATTTTATAAATCCTCTCACAGATATAAGGGGCACAGGATATAACGCATATCAGTCCACTATTGCAGTGGGTTCGGGACAATTCTTTGGTAAGGGGATAGGTTATGGTACGCAAAGTAAATTGCAGTTTCTGCCTGAATATCAAACAGATTTTATTTTTGCAGCTTTTGCTGAAGAGTGGGGTTTTGTTGGTGTAATACTTTTATTCTCTTTGTATGGAATAATTTTCTGGAGGATGCTCAAGATTTCTTTTAGGGGTGGTGGTAATTTTGAAATTCTGTTCGGGGTAGGTTTGTGCATTTTGTTTTTAGTTCATTCAATAATACATATAGGTATGAATATTGGGCTGCTTCCAGTTACGGGAAATACTTTGCCGTTTATGAGTTACGGAGGCAGTCATTTGCTCACGGAGTTTTTAGGTTTGGGAATTCTCATGGGAATGAGAAGGGGGGCGAGGACGGTGCATAAGGATACCGCCAGCAACGAGATGGTGGGAATATAAGGAAAATTAACCCAATTTCTAATTACTAGTTGACCTAAATAATAACCAATCAGAATTCATTTAGATATTAGATTAATTAGGAATTGTATAAATGTAGAGTTTTACTTAGCATCTGTTTCAGAGAAAATTCTTTTTCTATTTTTTGTTGTAATTTCAAACCGAAGGATTTTCTCTGATCTGGATTTTTTATCATGAATTCAATGATTTTTGAAATTTGTCCTACATTTGTTTTATCTACCAAGACACCATTTATGCCATTATCTATTATGTCCGGCATCCCACCAACATTACTTGCTATTATAGGAAGACCTGCTAGGCCAGCTTCAAGTATCGTGTAGGGGAGGCCTTCTTTTATAGATGTAAGAGTGAATATATCAAAAGCTCTCAAATATTCTTTGGCATTTTCTAGAAAACCAACCAGGAAAACCCTATTTTCTAGATTGTACTTTTCTATTATTTTTTCTAGGTTCCTTCTTTCTTCGCCTTCGCCGATAATGAAAAATACAAACGGAGTTTCTATTTTGGAGACCGCCCCAATCGCATATTCCAGACCTTTGTTTTTATGAAGTTCCGAGATTGTCCCAAGCCAGAGTACATTATTGATTGGTGTTTTATTTATGTGCTCAAACAGTTCTTTTTGAGCTTCTGTTTTTTCTTTAAAATCAAAGTTTTCAACTCCGTTTCTTATTAGTGTTATTTTATTTTTGTTTATAAAAGGCATTCTTCTGGCTTGTTTCAGTTCTCTGTCTGCTATGACAATGGTCTTATGGCATAGAACAACAGTGAGCCAGGATATGATCATTATGATTATTTTACTAAAAACTCCTCGATCTTCATTAAAGGTCCACCCGTGTGCAGTCAAAATAATGTTTTTGATGCCCAGCATTCTACCTGCAACAGATCCCAATCCTCCAGCCTTGGGACTATTGAGGTGTAAAATGTCAGGAGATTCTTTTTTTAGTATTCTAAATATTGAAACAAAACTTTTTATCTCAGCTATAATTGAGATGTCTCTCTTTAGATTTTTTATCTCGTAGACTCTAATGTTTTCTTTTTCTAACTTATTTTTTAATATTTCTCCTTCACCAGTTATAACAAAAACATCATAAATATTTTTTGGTAGATTTGTTGCTATGGAGTAGACATATTTTTGGGCACCACCCCAAACACCTTTTGTGACCATTAAACAGACTTTTTTCTTTGGTCTAACGTCTTGCATATTGGGCTATTTTACCATATAATGGTGATACTTTCTATGGGCAATCTGATAAAAAAGGAAGCCGTCATTCTATTTTTTGGAGATATTTTTTTCTTTGTTTTTTCTCTTTGGTTATCTTTGTATTTAAGATTTTTTGAGATTCCCACTTGGAAAATGTTTGAAACACATCTTGTTCCTTTTTCCATACTTTTTATTGTTTGGTTTCTAGTTTATTTTATAGCTGGTTTATACGAGAAACACACACTTATTCTAAAAGGTAAGTTACCTAGCATTATCTTCAATGCTCAGGTTGTGAATAGTATTTTTGCAATAGCTTTCTTTTATGCTTTTCCTGTATTTGGCATATCTCCAAAAACCATTCTGTTCGTTTATTTGTTTGTGTCTTTTGTTTGTATGCTCCTATGGAGACTTTACGGTAATGTACTTTTTAGTAAAAATGAAAGACAACCAGCACTTCTCATTGGTTCAGGCAGTGAAATGAAGGAATTACTTTTTGAGGTAAACAATAATAGTAGATATGATTTGTTTTTTGTATCATCTATAGACGTTTCAGATACTTCTTCTATAGATATTCAGGAGGATGTAGTCACACAAGTTTATTCTAATGATATAAAAATAATAGCCGTAGATTTCTCGCACGAAAATGTGACGCCTATGTTGCCACATCTATACAATCTTATTTTTTCAAAAGTTCGTTTTATAGACTCACACCGTATTTACGAGGATATTTTTGATAGAATCCCGTTGTCTCTCGTTACTTATAGCTGGTTTTTGGAAAACATATCTGTATCACCAAAGTTTACATACGATTTTCTAAAAAGGGTAATGGATTTTTCACTTTCCTTGGTTCTTGGGTTGTTGTCTGTGGTTTTTTACCCTTTTGTTTATTTAGCTATAAAAATTGATGATGGTGGAAATATATTTATTTCTCAGGAACGTGTGGGCAAGGATGGAAAAAATATTCGTTTGTATAAATTTAGATCAATGAATAGAAACGAATCCGATCTTACTTCTAGTAATGGAAACAAAGTTACAACAGTTGGTAATTTTCTTAGAAAAACAAGAATAGATGAGTTGCCACAATTGTGGAATGTTTTAAAAGGCGACATGTCACTCATTGGTCCAAGACCGGAGTTGCCTTCAGGAGTAGATATTTATAGTAGGGAAATACCTTATTACAACATTAGACATTTGATAAAACCCGGACTTTCTGGATGGGCACAAATTCACCAAGAAAACCATCCACATCACCAAGCAGAGATAAGTCTGACAAAAGAAAAATTAACTTACGATATTTTTTACATAAAAAATAGATCTTTTTGGCTTGATATAAAAATAGCTTTAAAAACCATAAAAGCCTTGATTTCTAGGCAGGGTTTATAAGGTTTTTCTGACTTATCCACAGGTATAGTCTTGACATTGACCTTATTGTTTTTTAGGTGTATAATGAAATCAGAAAGTAACTTCACGTGCGGAGCACGTGGTGAGTTTCACAAACCAGAAAACCAACTTCGGTCGGAGGACCATCATGAAGGCTACGTCAATTCGTCGCTTCGTCGTT
>CAZDPS010000023.1:0-8429 GCA_964507615.1 uncultured Candidatus Saccharibacteria bacterium
TCTTTCAATCAAGAGGCGTGAGGTTCGTTTCAACTTAATTCAGGCCTCATTTACTTCTAGTTCGTGCTGTGCTAAAGGTGCCACCTTCGGCATCCGCCTCAGGCCATTTCCGCTAGGGCTACGAACGCCTAGATGGCTAGGAGTGTCGCGTTTCCTCGCCAGTCCGCCCTGCGGGGCGGTGGCTCGGGCGACACACATGTTTGGGGAGAGGAGGGAATCCTCTCCCCAGCGTCGGGCTCCTCCTCGCATCTGTCGTACAGTGTCTACGGTCGTCACTGAGGGTATTTGGTTCGTCGCGGTTATGTGCCTTCATTTAACAGGCCTTCGGAGTCCACCCTCGCACAACCCCTCTCCTCGTTTTCATCTCCGCTTTTATCTCAAGATTTTATACCGCCTACCTTCGTTCGGGACGGCGTTCGTCTTTAGTCCAGACGCTCCTAGCGGAAATGGCCTTCTGCTCCTGCACCGTCTTCAGTACAGTGACTTCGTTTAGAGTTTGGTGGTCTCTTATACTTAATATATTTTGGTATAATGATACTGAAAGCAAGTCCTTTGAAACACTGGCGGGATATTTGGGGCGCCTATCTCTGTAGTCTAGGGGATCAACTCACTTCCTCCCCCCTGGTCAGCGTTCAGATTGAGCGTTGACCCGGGGCGCGGAGAGGTGTGCCCCGGATTATCAGTGTAAACAAACCAACCTATGACGAAAGTCAAAACAGGCGGCACCGCTTCAAAGTCAGGGCAATACCGTGTTTCGGGAACGAAGCATGAGATTACTCTGTCCAAAGGAGATCGTGTCCCTCCTTACGGAGGAGAGGCGAAATCCTTTGTGTTAGTCGATAAGACAAAGCATAAGAAGTAATTGTCGTTTTCCCGCTAGTGTTTCAGATTGCTTGTTTACCTCAGTTTATTGCTAGACCAATTTTCAATTAGTCTAGCAATCCAAATTTGGAGGATTGCGCCGGCATGAGTGACAAGAAGCTGGTCGCGTGGATCTCCGGCGTTTTTACCTCCGTGAAATAAATTACATCTAATCCGATAGATAGCCCATACGATATTTTCAAAGTCACGCTCATCTTTGATTATGAGCGGTTCCTTTAGACCACGTTGGTCGTAAATAGGGCAATTCGCCGTCAATATGCTTAAATGTTGCTTGAATACCTCGTCCGTTTCTAATTCTTGAAAGGCATTTACAAGCTCCGCATGTTGTCTACTTTGTTCAGTCAACTCCTTCATCATCCCGGCGTCTGTGTCTTTGTTTGAGTTAAGCTCAATCCAGGCATTAAAACAAAACCAGCTAAATACAAACGAGGAGAATATATCAGTTTCTGAGCAAGATTTGTCGTGCCAAGTGATGATTAACTCCTTAACTCTGAATTCTTCAGGCATACCTAAGATTTACGGACGATTTCCTTTTCTTCTTCAGTAAGGTCGTACAGAGTCATCACGAGTTCATCGATATCTCGCTCGATATGTGTTGTATCTGCGTCAGGATTTTCTTTCTTTTGAGACACAATATGAGATGTAAGCGCTTCGATTTCCGTAGCTATTTTTCGTTTAACTTCATTATTTAATCTTGGAATAGGAATCTTTGAGAGTGGGTCATAAAACAACTCAAGTACTTCACCCTTATTCTTCCCTTTAACTTTTAGCCATGAATAAATAAGACGAGAAGACAAAATACCTAATAACGTCAATATGTTAAATTGATTTGGAATAATCGAGTATGCATCTGTCCTGAAATACCAAGGAGTGTCGATGAATGAGAAAGTATTTGTTTCGCTTCGGTACGGAACAACGATTTTATTTTGAGTAAATATGTTTTCATTCCTGCTCCAATGTAGGCAGTACCATGGTAATTTACCTTGTTTTGTCTCACGCTTTTCAGAGAGAATTTTCTTGAATCTTTCAAGGTGTCTTAAACTACAAGGAAATTTTGATATATCTAAATTTTTATCTACATAAAAAATGAATTTTGTCGGTTGTTTTTTAGTGTAATACTTTCCGATATCTGAATTCTTATAGAAAGGTTTAAGAATACTTTTTTCTATCTCTGGTATTGAATCAAAGAATTCTTTGTCGCGCGCATTTTCGAGATTAAGCACAAAGATACCGTCACCCTTTTTGCCGAGATCTCCATAGAGTTTTAGATGTTTGTCTGTAAGCGTGTCTGCTCCCGATAGTACGCCCTGACTAATACCAGCTACGTCAATTAATGTGGTTGATTCTGCTGCAATTCTGGTCAATACAGAGTCAATACTGTTTTGTGAGAGTTGTATGTTTCCATTAGAAAAAAGTTGGTCTTGAGCTATATCTGCATATCTTGTCTCTGGGTCTTTTAGTGACAATATGTCTTGAATTACTTCGTCGCTGTTTTTAAGATAACCGGAGCGGTTTGTAATGACTGTTTGTGCATTGATTGGATACTGACCTTTTTTCACAATCGTTATCATATTGTGCTGACCGAGTGCGCTCTCAAAAATCTTCATTTCACCAAAATTAACCATTCTAAGTATAGTGGTGCGCTCGCGAAGGTCAGAGATCAGCTTTTTTGCTCCAGTTGCTGTAATGAAGTAGTTGGTCGTTATGTATGAAAGGGTGCCGTTATCCTTAAGTACATCTATACCGAAGTGGAAGAAGAAGTAAAATAAGTCCATTTTACCAAGATGGAATTTTTCACCGAGTGGAGAGTTTTTAATGTTGCGAAAAGTGTCTTTATTGCCTTTTTCACCTACATACGGTGGATTTCCAATGACAATATCAAAACCATCTTTCACGGCTGGAAAGAAGTATTTGATACCAAAAAAGTCCACCGGTTTATTTTCGAAGATGTTCTTATAACTTGCCCAAAGCGTGAGAATGCGAGAATGTTGGTCAATTTGCTTTTTGTTCATCTTCGACAAAATCTCTTCGATTTTCTTGTCTCCATTATAGGAAACAAGACCAGTGAGGTGGGTTAATTTTTCTTCAACTTTACCATCTATCAACTTGTGTATTTCATTATTTGCACTCCTTTTATTCTCGCCCGATGATGAGAAATATTTATCTACCGCTGAAGCTAAACTTTCTTGAAAAACATCGCCAAACAAAGACGTGTCAGACATAACATCTTGCTCGGGAGCAGCTATTAAGCTGTTTGCACAAACAAACTTAAAGTCGAGGTTTGGTAGAGCCTCAATTCCACGGTTTGGTTTGGTGTCATCAATTTCTGACTCCACTACTAGAGTTAAGAAACATCGCAGTCGAGAAACATCTACCGCAATGGGCTGAATATCAATACCAAAAATGGTATTTTTAATCACATCTCGCTTTCTTGTGTAGTCAAAATTCTTAGATTCAGAAATAATTTTCTGTTTGTACATTTCAGGCACTCCCTCAAGCTTTTTTCCAACCCATAGGGCACAATCAGGGTCAACTTGTTGAAGGATAAAAACAATCTTTTGAAGAGCTCCAATCGGAAAAGCTCCCGAACCACAAGCAGGATCTAGAATTTTGAGAGTATCAAGGGCGTTAATTACTTCGATTCTTTCTGCAAATTCAAGTAGGTGATCCGTGTCGTCCGTAAGGTCATAGCTAACCAGCGCTTTAAGTTTATCCTCATCAATAGAAGTCTTTGATTTTAAGTATTCAATTAAAGACTGGTCGACCATATATTCGACAATTTGTCGTGGAGTATAGAAACTGCCGGTGCGCTTTCGTTCGCTATTGCCAGTTTCAGGGTTTATTTCAGCAAGTAGATTCTCGAAAATTCGACCCAGCATTTCAGGATCTACAGAGAGTTCCTGATCGAATACGGTATTTTCATCGATTGTAAAATTGTAGGTTTCAAGCAGAGTGAAAAAGTCTTTGAACCAAATATCTTTAATCTTCAGGGTATTTATAAATTTAGATGCAAAAGTATCACGATCTAATACGTAAAAATCGTCATGTTGCGGTGTAAAAAGACCGCCGTTTAAATACGGCACTTTGTCAAATAGGGCACTTCTAATATCACGATTTTCAATGTTGGTATTTAAGATTCCAAAAAAGAGCGGTTCGAGTGTAGTGTGGTAGTAGTTATCGGTAACCGCGGCTGATGACAGTAATTCGTCAGGAACTAGTTGACCATTCTCCGTCTTCTTCTGTTTAAGGAACCAGCAGAAGACGGCTCGTCCAATTAATCTCACTGCGAAACTCTTTAAGTTTTGATTTTGGGACGGCAGTTCCATTACAGCTTGGACTTTGTAATGAGATCCAAAATTATCCTTGTACAGGAAAGATACTTCTGTGACCCTGGATACAGTTTCTAACTCACTCTTTTTTAACACCACATCTTCGGAACCAACGAGAGAGATGAAATAGGCATAAACATTATCGTAGAAATTACTGTTTACTACCTCAACAGAAAACCTGGAGAGTAAGTCATACACATCTTTAACTCTTCCTCTTTTTATGAGCTGTTGTTCGGGTGTTTTAACTTTTGCTCCGGTACCAAGATAAAATGAGTAACGCCTAGCGTTCGAGTATTTACGGACTACTTTATTCTTATTATTAAGGTCAAGGGAAATTGTTAAGTAGGAAAAACGATAGTTGGTTGAATTATCATTTTTGAAAATTACGAGTGCTTTATCTATACCGTAGTTCGCCAAAATACGGAAAGCATCGGTCGCCACCGCCACTC
Source organism: uncultured Candidatus Saccharibacteria bacterium (assembly GCA_964507615.1). Classification (GTDB taxonomy): domain Bacteria; phylum Patescibacteriota; class Minisyncoccia; order Phycocordibacterales; family DATDWN01; genus C7867-006. The sequence goes on from CAZDPS010000023.1 coordinate 4,661, forward strand.
TCGGGTCAGTATCCTTTTGATGAGTCATCTCCAACACATAAACATCTAAAGAATCTGAATAACCAAGCTCCCTTGCTTGGGTTATTGTCTTGCATGAAGCAATTTCAGCGATATCTTTTTCATTTTCTTTATAGTCTTCGGGCAAGAACTCGTGCAAGAAAGATGAAAATGACTGCCTGGTATACGGTTGGTTAAAAATCATATTACTAATTCCTCCGATAGAACTATCAACTTACCTGACTCGTTTGCTCGGTCAGCGGTTGCGAAGATATTTTCAAGATAGTTGCTTGGTATAAACTCTTTAAGTTTTTGAAACGCACGGTCAGGATTTTCTTTATCAATCTTCATTTCTGAAATCTCTCGCAATACACCAATAGGTAAGGCGTCCAAATCCTTGATGGTTTTAATAACATCAGTACACAAATCTTTTGCAGGTGTGTATTGCTCAGATAGTATTTTAAGTTTCGAAATAGCATCTTGTTTTCTTTTTCCGCTGACAGGAGGCTTAGTGTTGTCCTTAAATATATGTTCCTTAGCAATTTTGTAGATTGGTTCAAAATTTACTGTAGTTTCGAATGCTTTTTCACCTTCTACAACGTCATTAAATAGCGGTAACGCAACCTCGGGAGATACTATTTGTACAGAGTCTGGTGTCTTTCCGAATGCAAAAACAAAGTTACCGTTTCTTTTTGCGAAGGCAACCACACCTGATATTGCAAACTTTCTGGCGATACGTGCTCTGTGTGGAATAGCTTCGATTTGTTTACGGATGTTAACGTCATGCTTAAAGCGATTCCATTCGTCACGATACTTAGCATCCCATGAGAGACTTTCATTTTTTGCTTGTTCTTCTTTATATTGCTTAGCAAAATAATTCTGTAGGTCTTCATCTTCGGTAAATATTTTGGTGTCTTCTCCTAGTAGTGAGTGGATCAAATCCATCTTCAATGTTGAAATAGCTTTTGTTCTAGTTTCGACTTCACCAGTAGTGGTTGGGAAGAAGTTTAGGATAAATAAATCCTCAAAGACTTTTTTGTTAATACGATTAATACGTCCGACTCGTTGAATGACTCGTGTAGGGTTGTAAGGAATATCATAGTTAATTACAGTCCCTGCTCTGTGTAGGTTGAAACCTTCAGAAATTGCATCTGTAGCGATGATTACATCAAAATCATCTTGTTGCTTTTTTACATCAAGTCCGGCGTCGAAATTACGCTGAATCGTCTCTTTGTTTTCGGTTGTTGCGTCTTCGGAGCTGTATTTATAAACACGAGTGAAGCCGTCCGTCTTTAGCTTACTGTAGACATAGTTGGCAGTATCAGAGAACTCTGTAAAAACTATTATTTTACGTTTAGGCTCTTTAGCAAGAGATTCTGATATCTTCTGCTTGAAGAAGTCATACTTAGGATCAGTCTCAATTTCAGACCATGCCTCATCAATTGACTGCAGAATGTCTATATCTTTCTGCAATTGTGACCGGAAATGAGGCTGTATCTCAGAGGTGGGTATCTCGATAAGACCCTTGTCTTTTAGGCGTGAGAAAAGTTCTTCAATTTCTTCCGGAGTTTTATCTTCAAGTTCTTCTGTTAAAGGCAAGGCGCCTTTTTTGAAGATGGGAACTACCTGTCGATTATCATACCAATCAAGCATAGTTTTTGATGAGTCGATCATGTTTGATAGTGAGGCTTTGAAGGAGCCTACCGAACTTTCAAAACGTCGAACCAGCAAACGTCTCATGAATTTAGACACGTTGATCTGAGCTTGTGTGATCTGTTGCAGGCGCTCATCTGGTGAAATGTCATTATCATCTTCTTCCGCTTCAATTAGTTCTTTTAAGAACTTGGAACCCGTATTGATGTAACTAGCTGCTTTGTAACGAACGCCTTGAAAACTGTCTGTGCTGTCTTGTGAAGAGATTTGATTTAACGTCGTAATATACAAAGAAGATATTTCTCCAAGGTCATATTCAAGGAGTACTGGATCTTTTACTTTTGCAAAAGCGACGCCTTGTTGTTCAAGGTCGCGTCTGTAGTCTTCTATTTCATCAAGATCCAGACGAGAGCGTCTAATTACCAAAGGCTCAATCATCTTTCGGAGTTCACTGGCAATTGCGTGGAGTTCCTGCTTTACCTCCGTGGCTTCGCTGTTATTGGATTGCCGGAGTTCCTTTCGAATTGTCTTATATCGTTTGAATAGGTCATGGAACGAGATACTCAAATTTTCTACAGTTTTAATTGTTGATTGCCCTGGTGTACTAAATAGCTTTATTAGTGCGTAGATGTCTTTCGGGTCGTTATTGAACGGAGTTGCTGAAAGAGCCATGACGTAATTGCCGGCACATAGTTTGTGTAAGTATTTGTAATTGTCAGTGTCTTCGTTACGATGCTTATGAGCTTCGTCAAGAATAATCAATAATTCGTTTTCATCGTCCCCGTGCCGATTAAGTGCCTCTTCAATCTTTCCAGTTGTATAAACAAAGCCTTTGAAATCAAACTCAGACATATAGTCCTTCCACTGCGTTTCTAGGTGTGGTGGAGCAATAATAATTGTTTTTTGGTTTAAATTGTGTGCAATAGTTGAAGCGATGATACTTTTTCCTAGACCTACGACGTCGGCAATGATGACTCCACCAAAGCGTTTTATACGATCAATACCTAGATTAACAGCGTCTTTCTGATATTTAAGATCAGAGAATTTACCACCAGTGATTTGCTGTGGTGTTTTCATATTTTCAACCTCATCAATAGAGAAGTATTCGTCCAAAACCCTATAGTACATTAGCTTTGGGTCAGGAAGTTGATATAACCAAATTTTCTTTTTAATTTCTGAGATAAATTCATCAGAAGTTTCAAGGTCGGTAATAGTTATATTATCTGGGTGGTTCCAGGCATCCTCAAAACGCTGAGAATCCTCCTCATAATAATGCTTTTCGGTAAGCATTCGATTGTATTCAGTTTGTCCTTTGAGGCCAGAAAAAGTGAGGTTACTAGATCCTGATATAACAATTCCCGGTTGATCAGTATATTCTGGCGAAGTTGCTTTTTTATGGAGAATGTAGAACTTTGAATGATTTGGACGTGAAGTCTTTTTAATTTGAAGACTACCGTCCTTAATTTTTTCAATAAAAACCTCAAATGCTAACTGAGATTTCTCATTATCAAATAAATCTGTGTCATTAAATATTTTTGAGAAATTGTTAATGTAGTCGTTTTTTGCGCCCGATCGAGAAGAAATTTTTGTCTCTACAATATGGTGGTCAAGATTTAAATCCTCAAGTGAGGAAACCTTGTCAATTATTTTTTTGTCGATATCCATCCCAACGAGTATCCGAATGGTTTTATCCTTTAAATCCTCATGAAGATACTGAAAGCCTGAGAAGTAAAAATATCCAACCAGCGCATCAACTCGATCACAATCAGGTAAGACTGCCTTGAGTTTTTCAGATAAGGTATTCCCAGGTGCGTTTGTAATTACAGACATAAATTATTTTAAAAGTTCATCGACTGAAACGCTGAGTGCCCCAGCGATTTTCTCAATGGTCGCAAGGGTAGGGTTCTTATTGCCGTTCTCGACATTGCTTATATAAGCACGGTCGAGGTCGAGAGCACGACAAAGGTCACCTTGCGTCATATCCTTTTCAGCGCGAATGCGCTTAATATTTTCCCCCAATTTCTTGGCACTGGTGCTCATATTCACAGCTTAAGTATATAACTTTGTTTTTTAAAACAACAGTTGTTATATAATACAAATTGTGGAGTGATTTCAACTC
>CAZDPS010000024.1:0-7474 GCA_964507615.1 uncultured Candidatus Saccharibacteria bacterium
CCGCCAAAATTTAAAAAAATGATTAGATCAAATTTTTTACTAAACCTATTTATCTCCGGTATTATCGTGTGGTCTATAACCTTTTTTCCAGCAATACCATTGTTTAAAATATTCGGAGGAAATATTGTTTTTTTCAGAGCAATAATGGATTCTTTGATAGCTTTTTCAGTTTTTTCTGGATGGTTATTTTATACCAGAAACATAGACGCACCTGATCTAAAAATTTTTGTGCAGACCTGCATAACCTGGATTTTTATTTGCCTAATTCTAGATTATTTGTCTTTTGTTGTTGGGCTTGATATGCACTGGAAAAAATACTTGATGGAAGTTGCTAGTGGATATATATTAATACCAATAATATTAAGTGGTTTATACTTATCAAGGAATGTGCATAAAAAACCTTATAAAACTAAGTTATGATATAAAGAGATAAATTATAAATTAAACACATAAATATGTTAAAAGAATTTAAACAATTTTTACTTCGAGGGAACGTAGTTGACCTAGCAGTTGGTGTAGTTGTTGGTGCAGCCTTTGGAACTATTGTCACTGCTCTGGTGGCAGACCTACTCACACCACTTATTGCAGCGATAGCAAAAGTACCGGATTTTGGAAACCTTTCATTTACTATAAATGGAAGTAAGTTTATGTATGGGCATTTTATAAACGCCCTAATATCTTTTATTCTCGTAGCGAGTGCTGTATTCTTCTTTGTGGTAAAGCCTATGAATATGCTAATTGCCCGATCTCGCAAAGAACCGCCAGCAGATCCCACAACCAAAAAATGTACAGAGTGTCTGAGCGAAATACCAATACAAGCCAAAAGATGCGCTCACTGTTCACAACCTACAGTATAAATGCAAAAACCAGAGGAAAAACCTCTGGTTTTTGTTAACATGTTACAATTAGTTACATGCGAATAGATTCCCCTCTTTCAGAGGTCACCCGAATAATGCCGGCCCACAAAGCCGCCTTGGAAAAACTTGGTCTAAAAACCATAGAGGATTTGCTCTACTACTTCCCGGTGAGATATGGCGACACAAGCCAAATGAAAAATATAAAAAACTTGGCAAAGGGTGAGACTTCCACTGTTTTTGGAAAAATATCAGGACTAAAAACAAGCAAAGCTTTCATTAAAAAAATACCGATGTCAGAAGCTACTGTAACAGACGAAACAGGAAGGATAAAAATTGTTTGGTTCAATCAGCCATACATCGCAAAGATGATACACGAGGGACAACTAGTACGAGTAGAAGGAAAAATTTCAGAAAGAAAAGGAGAACCGTACATGAGTAACCCCAAAATAGAGGTGGTTGAAACTCTACCTGTGGCTGTTGGTGACTCTCTTTTTTTAGATAACATCGAAAATGAAGATGACACACACGTGATGTATCCTGTGTACCCCGAAAGTAAAGGTGTAACTTCACACTGGATATACCACACCATACAAAAAGTATTTAGTTCTGGAATCCTAGACCAGATTGAAGAACCCATCCCTCTAGATATTTTAAAAAAATATAATTTACCTGGTATAAAAACAGCTTTTATTTGGATTCACACACCCAAAAAAGAAGGAGATGGTCTTTCTGCCCGTAAGAGATTTGCTTTCCAGGAAATCTTTTTCATACAACTTCAAAAACAGCGAGAAAGAAAACTTTGGAAAAATCAAAATGCTTTTAAAATAGAAACCAGCAAAAAAGACATTGATGAGTTTGTAAAAAGATTCCCCTTTGAACCCACAGACTCTCAATTAAACGCGATTAGATCAATAGTTACAGATTTTAAACGTGGTTACCCAATGTCTCGCCTTCTTGAAGGAGATGTGGGTTCTGGAAAAACTGCTGTAGCAGCAACTGTAATATATGCAATCACACAAACGAAACCTCTAGGAAAAGACTACGGTAATTTGCAGACAGCATATATGGTCCCTACCGAAATCCTGGCCAAACAACACTACGAGAATTTTATTACTTACTTCAAACATCTACCGATTAAAATAGGCCTCATGACTGGAAGTGTTTGCCAAATATTTCCATCAAAAAGCGATGGTACTAAACCTACAAAAATTTCCCGTGCCCAACTTTTAAAATGGGTAGAAAACGGCGAAGTACCAATACTCATAGGCACACATTCGCTCATACAAAAATCTGTGAAATTTAAACACTTGGCACTGGTTGTTATAGACGAACAACATCGTTTTGGTACCGCCCAAAGACAAAAACTTACAGACAAAGATAAAATAATCCCCCATTTACTGAGCATGACCGCAACCCCTATACCAAGAACTCTCGCTTTGACGATATATGGTGACTTAGACTTAACTCTGCTTGATCAAATGCCACACGGTCGCAAACCCATAATTACAAAAATAATTTTGCCAACAGACAGAGAGAAGGCATATGAACAAATACGTACAGAATTAAAAGCTGGAAGACAACTGTATGTTATATGCCCTCGAATCGACGAACCAGACCCAACAAAAGAAATGGCTGTAATTGCTAAATCAGTAACCTTAGAAGCAGAAAGGTTAAACAGAGAAGTGTTTCCGGAATACATGATAGATATATTACACAGCAAGATGTCACCTGGAGAAAAAGAAAGTGTAATGGCAGATTTTTCTTCTGGTAAAACAAAAATATTAGTTGCGACTTCTGTGGTAGAAGTTGGAGTAAATGTTCCAAATGCAACAATGATTGTCATAGAAGGTGCAGAAAGATTTGGTCTAGCACAACTACACCAACTAAGAGGCCGAGTCATCCGTAGCAACCACCAAGCATATTGTTTTGTTTTTGCAGAAAGTAACGGTCAAAAAACAAAAGACAGGATGAAGGCACTGATCACAGCTAAAAATGGCTTTGAATTAGCAGAGTTTGATTTAACACAGAGAGGCTCTGGAGAATTATACGGCAAAAAACAATGGGGTATATCAGACCTTGCAATGGAAGCAATAAAGAATATAAAAATGGTAGAAGCTAGTAGAGAAGAAGCCTCACGTATTGTGGAGGAAGATGAAAATTTTGATTCCTATCCCTTAATCAAAGAGTATTTCCAAACTCAGAAAGATAAGATTCATTTTGAGTAAAAGAAAAACCCTGCGCCGCTACTAATACTTTGTAGCGGCGCAGGGTCTGGGTTGTGTACGGACGGAGCCTAGGCTCCCGTGCGGACGTTCTGCCCGCGGGTGAGGCGCGTGCGCCGCATGCACCGCAACGCATCGCGCTTGTTGCGCTCGGCACTCCGCCTGGCGGAATGGTTCGGCCGGCGGATCTTCACCGCCGGGCGACCGAAGTGGACACCCCGCGGAGCCGTCGCGCCAGTCAACGCGAGTCCGAGCCCACCAATCCCGAACCCGCCGACAGTCGGCTCGTTCAAGCCGAAACCGAACACCGACGTCAGAAAGGAAACGAACCACGAGTACAACGAGTGCAAGGTCGTCATGGCGTCTCTCCTTGGCCACTTGGTGGCCGGAATCTGAACTACCTTGTATAAGCATACACCATCTCTTTACTTTTGTCAAGCATTATTACCTAATTATGCGGAATATGCTTATTTAGAGCCATATTGGAAAGGCCCAGCATTACACGGTGTAACGCTGGGCCGAGGGTTAGTTCAATCACCCTGTGTACGGTCGTGACGCTGCCCCCCGCGACGTCGCGTGAGACGGCCAACAGCTGTACCTTTGGGTGATGGGTCGTGAAGCGTTCGGCTGCGGTACCCCCTGCAACCAAACCGCGATTCAGTTCTGGAGCCGATCATCAGGGCGGAATGAATGTTGCCAGTTCGCGCCACGGCTTCTTGGGACGTCGGACCGACAACGTCAGCAGCCGTAAAGATGAAAAACTCCTTGCTTCCAAACTTCTTGCCGAGACGCTTCAGATTCAGAAGAACTGTCATCCCGCCCCCTCCTGTGTAAGGAAACTGCGTGAATTACTAAAAATAAAGATACAGTATTTTGGGGAAAATGTTAAGTGGAAAAAATACAAATACCAGGAATCTCGAAACTTACAGTTTCTGTACACCTGTTCTGTTTTTTACTTCGTAAACTCGTAAAAAACTATCACAGGTTTTCGAGTCCTGACGCAGAGTCTCCCAGACTCTGCTGAGGGCAAACACGTAAAAAAGCACCTTACGTGCTTTTTTTCGTGTCCGCCCTCCAGGACTCGAACCTGGGACCCCAGAGGTATAAGCTCTGTGCTCTAACCAACTGAGCTAAGGGCGGATGTTGGTATAGATTTATACTATACCAAATTAACACATTTTATGGAAAATAAAAACATAAACAAAAAATTATGGTGGAGTTGTTTTTCTTTTAACCATTTATGCACATAAGGGTCGGCATGATATGCCGACCCAGTCCGTCTCGTACCGCCTAAGCACTCTCCTCGATCAAACTCGACCAAGGCTCTGTTTCGAGCGGGGCAAGAGAATCTATCCTCCCACAACCCTCACAGATGTAGTCAACCACCTCACGATTGCCTTCGTGGGTAATGACTGGAGTAAGAGCCCCTCCGCACTCCGTACAACAACCTGAATCCATGTGCGCCTCCAATATGCAATAATGCATAATTAATAATAACTAGTCAATATGGTGTGATAACAGCTACACCTGATGTTCAATGTCTAATTTCTTTTTTGGTGTAATCCCATTAGTAACCAAAATCACCTCAAATTCTGAACGCTCTATGGTTTCTGTCTCCATTAATCTCTTCGCTATTGCATCCAAAAGTTTTTTGTTTTCTGAAATAACCTTCTCTGCTTTTTCACGTGCCTCCTTCATGATACGACTTACCTCAGCATCGATATCAGCGGCAACTTTTTGTGAAAATTCTTTTTCTTCTACTCCTCTACCAAACAAAACTTTCCCACCCTGCCCCTCTAGAGCAACGGGACCAACCATATCTGACATTCCGTATTTTGTAACCATGTCTCGAGCCAAAGCCGTTGAAACCTGTAAGTCGTTTGACGGACCAGTGGTCAAATCATCAAAAAGCATTTTCTCTGTAACATAACCACCTAGGGAGACCGCTATGTCATCTAAAAATTCTTTTTTGGATTGTAGTTTCGTATCTTCAAGTGGTAGATGCAACACATATCCCGCGGCACGACCACGAGATATGATTGATATTTTGTGAACAGGATCAGCATAAGGAAGTATGGAAGCAAGAACAGCATGTCCCGCCTCGTGATAAGCAGTAATTTCTTTCTCTTTCTTGGAAAGGATATGACTTTTTCTTTCTGGACCCAGCATAACTTTTTCTATTGAACGAATAAGGTCGTATTGGGAAACTTTTGTACGATTTTCTCTGGCAGCCAGTATAGCACCCTCGTTCATAAGGGAATATAAATCTGCTCCAGAAAATCCAGGTGTTCTCTCTGCTATAACTTTTAAATTAACATCCTCTGCAAAAGGTTTTTTGCTACTGTGAACATTCAAGATCTCTTCTCTGTCTTTCCTGTCAGGCAAATCCAAAGTAACTCGTCTATCAAACCTTCCCGGACGAAGCAGTGCTGGATCCAAGACATCTGGTCTGTTTGTGGCCGCCATAACTATCACTTTTTCATTTGGCTCAAAACCATCCATCTCGACTAAAATCTGATTTAGAGTTTGCTCTCTCTCATCATTTCCACCACCAGCACCAACACCCCTTACTCTTCCAACTGCATCTATTTCATCAACAAAGATAATTGCTGGAGAATTTTTCTTGGCCATCATAAACAAATCTCGAACCCTGGACGCACCTACACCAACAAACATTTCCACGAACTCTGATCCTGAGATAGAAAAGAATGCCACCCCTGCCTCTCCCGCAACCGCACGTGCAAGCAAAGTTTTACCAGTACCAGGCGCACCCATGAGTAAAATTCCTTTAGGAATACGAGCTCCAATATCAAGAAACTTTTTTGGGTTCTTTAGAAAATCTACTATCTCAGCCAGCTCCTCTTTTGCTTCCTTACAACCAGCCACATCTTTGAAAGTTACTCTCTGATTCTTGTCATTAGGATCTATCATTCGGGCCTTAGACTGTCCAAATGTCATGGCTTGCATTCCAGCCCCCTTCATTTGCCTAGATATAAACCAAATAAAAACCAAGATAAACAAAATCGGGAAGATAATTGGCATTAAATTGAACAACCAATATCCCAAACCTGTCTCTTTCTTTATATCCAAAGTTATTTTAGAAATCTCTTCTTTAGTAACACCGTAGTTAACAAGAGTTTGCAGAAGCGCTTCCCCCTCTTCCTTCTTTCCTATTTTCTTATCACCATTCCTATATTCAATATCCAAAGTATCTCCTTTAACAACTATAGATTTTACTAGATCTGTTTTTACATCTGTGGAAATCTGAGAAATAGGAACTTCTACCGCTTTATTGGAAGCTCTATTTGAGATAAAAGAATACAGGGTAGAAAGTATAATAAAAATAATCAACACAGAAACAACATAGCTGATGATAGAACCATTTTCTGGACCCTTATCGTCATAATTTCTTTTGTCTCTAATTGGTTTTTGTTTTTCTGGTGTTTTTGGGGTTTCCATCCGGTTAGTGAAAAATGACATCGCTCTACGAGCAGATAACATTTTTAAAAATTATATTTTATAATAACGACTTTTTTATTAAGCACACAAACCCGGAATTCATCCAATGTCATTTTCTACTACCGGATCCATAGTAGCCCCAGTATACATGAAAATGGGCAAAATAAAAGTGTGTTATAATCACAAAGTAATGTCATTAATTACAAACAAAAAAGCATATTTTAACTACGAAATTGGAGAAACATACAGTGCTGGTATGGATCTTTTTGGTTATGAAGTAAAATCACTTCGCAAAGGACAGGGATCACTCGAAGGAGCTTATGTAACAATACGTGGGAATGAAGCTTTTCTTATAAACTCTTTTGTCCCGCCATATCAGGAGAAAAACGCCCCAGAAGCCTTTGACCCACGCCGAAACAGAAAGCTTTTACTGACAAAAAAAGAGATAAAGGAATTGGGTGATATAGAGAAAACCAAAGGCTTGACAATAGTACCTATTTCGGTGTATAATAAAGGAAGAGTTTTGAAGGTGGATCTCGGTATAGGAAAAGGTAAAAAGAAATTTGATAAACGCGAGACACTGAAAAAAAACGATACGGAAAGAGAAATTCGTAGAGAGTTTAAGGATAGATAAATCAATAGTTCCCGAAAAGCAGTAGTTTTACCTAACTACTATTCCTCGGGGATGCCAGGTTTAGACAAGTAAATTCTTTGACAATGTGCATGGTAGAGATGAAGCAACTCTTTAAACTACTTCAAAGCATAGATGCTAAAAACACCTTTGCAAAAGCAATCCCTTCTCCATTTATGGCGAATGGATTCGCTCTCGCTTTCGCTTAATCTTTTAGATTAAACCAAAACGGCGGCTACTCCCTGAAGTCTGTTACGGGAAATAGTTGATATATCTTCGGACTAGGAATCGTTTTAGTTTCGAGA
>CAZDPS010000025.1:0-7423 GCA_964507615.1 uncultured Candidatus Saccharibacteria bacterium
AGGGCTACCCTGTGTGGGAAAGAGGATACGTTCGTATATACGTGCGTAAGTACGAACTTCTTTATTTTTTAGTGTGGAGATGGTAGGTTTTTAGAGGAATGTTTTGAGGAGGGAGAATGAAAAGAAACAATCTCAAGCCAGTTGGCAAGATGACTCCTGAGGAACTGAGGGACGAACTGCGCAAGAGTCGTCGCACTATCACCAGATGGGTCAGAGCGTACAACAAAGGAGGCAATGAACGTTGCCACGAGTTGGACCAAGAGCTTGCCAGGCTCGTTGGTCTTGATCTCTATCCTGACCGAAAAAATGGGCCCATGCTCGCATCTGTTTTTTTTGGCAACTGCGCCGCTTACATCGGGCGTGAGTGTCGCCAAGGCAAACTTGTCGATGATCGCAAGGAGAACAAGAAGAAGTAGGTCTCTCCATATCAGGTCGTCCGGGCTTTCCCCGGACGACCTGTTTGCTTCGCTAATCTCCTTTTTTAGTGTTGAAAAGTGGAGCGAAAGGAGGTAGAGTTTGTGTATGAAAGAGTTATTTTCTGAATATATAAATGCTATTTCTGGCAAGTTTTCTCGCGAGCAAACTAGCGAGATGGGGTATAGAAAAGAATTTGAAACCCTTCTGGAAGGAGTTTTTGATTCCCTCGGTGTAAAAGAAATAGATCATGATGCTAAAGCGAAAAAGGGTAATAAACCTGATTTTGCCGTGCTCAAAAACAGTATCCCCATTGTGTATTTAGAAGTTAAGGATATTGGAGTTTCTTTGGATAAAATTGAGAAGTCTGAACAAATGACAAGATATTTTGGTTATTCAAATCTTGTTTTGAGTGACTACGTAGAATTTCGTTTTTACAGAAATGGTATTAAGTATGAAGATTCAATCAAAATCGGAGAAGTTAATCTAAAGAATAGATCAATAACAGCATTACCAGATAATTTTGAACACTTGAGAAAAACACTCTTAGATTTTGCTACTTCGCACAGAGAACCAATAAAATCAGGAGAACATTTGGCTAAAATAATGGGTGGAAAAGGGCAACGCATAAGAGACAATATAAAACAGTTTCTTAATCAGGACCATGGTTCAAATGAAGAGCTTGAAAAAGTTTATGAGTCAATACAAAAACTCCTTGTCCATGATCTAGAGGTAGAAACTTTTGCTGACATGTATGCACAGACTCTAGTTTATGGACTTTTTGTCGCTAGATACTACGACGAATCAGCAGAAAATTTTTCTAGGCAAGAGGCAAGAGATTTGATTCCAGCTTCCAACCCTTTTTTACAGGGATTTTTCGATCATATTGCCGGACCAAAATTTGATAAAAGACTTAGTTTTATAGTTGATGAACTTTGTGAAATTTTTCGACATGCAGATGTTAAGTTATTAATGGAGCAATATTTTAAGGAGGATCTTTGGGGGAAAAAACATGTTGGGCCGGACCCAGTAATTCATTTCTACGAGGATTTCTTGAAAGAATATGATCAAGAGTTAAGAAAAAAGATGGGAGCTTACTATACTCCTATGCCCGTAGTAGATTTTATTGTTAAGTCTGTAGATCAAATTATCCAAAAAGATTTTGGATTATCTAAAGGACTTGCTGATACAGAAAAATTACCAAACGGGTTGCATAGAGTGCAGATATTAGATCCTGCTACTGGTACTGGAACCTTTCTTGGGGAAGTAATAAAAAATATATACTCAAAATTTACTGACCAAAAAGGAAGGTGGGCTTCTTATGTGCACCACGATCTTCTGCCTAGACTACATGGCTTTGAGCTTATGATGGCACCGTATACAATTGCACACTTAAAAATAAGTTTAGAATTGCAGAAAACAGGGTTCAAATATTTTAATGAGACAAAATCTGGTAAAGCTAGACTTGGTATTTACCTTACCAATTCTCTTGAGGAGGGTTTTACAAATGATGGAACCTTATTTTCTTTTGGTTTAGCTGAAAGCATTGCCGAAGAAAGTAAGGCCGCAACAGAAATAAAAAATAACAAACCAATAATGGTGGTCTTGGGTAATCCTCCATATTCTGCTGTTTCATCAAATAAAATGGCGGATTATTTGGTGGAAAAATATAAGGTAGAGCCAAGTGGAAATATAAGATTAAAAGAAAGAAAAAATTGGTTAAACGATGATTATGTTAAATTTATTTCTTTTGCTGAAAATTTGGTATCTAAAAACAGTGAAGGAGTATTGGCTTATATAACAAATAATGGTTTTATAGACAACCCCACCTTTAGGGGTATGAGGTGGCATTTGTTAAAGACTTTTGACGATATTTATATCATAGATTTGCATGGGAATGCAAAGAAAAAAGAAAAATCTCCAGATGGAGGCAGAGATGAGAATGTCTTCAATATAATGCAGGGAGTATCCATAAATATTTTTGTAAAGAAAAACAAAGATAAAAAGGATTTTGGCAGTGTCTATCATGTAGATTTATACGGTAAAAGAGAAGACAAGTTTGATTTCCTAGATAAAAATAACTTAAGAAGTATAAATTGGGAAAAAATTGAAACAACCCTGCCAAATTTATTTTTTGCTGCTAAAGGAAATATTAAAGACCGAGAAGAATATGAACATGGCTTTTTGATCGCTAGCCATACTGGAGATTCTGATGGATTATTTCTAAAAAATAGTTGCGGCGTGGTTACCATGGGAGATAGTTTTATTGTAGACGAAAATAAAGATATTTTAATGAAAAGGGTTTCTGATTTCTTAAACAATAATATCTCTGAAATAGACTTAAAAACAAAATATGAACTTGGAAAAAATTACGCAAAATGGGTTGTTGAAAATAAGAAGAACATAAAAACTGATGATAATAAAGTAATAAAATATTCATACAGACCATTTGATGATAGATTTACAATTTTTGATAAAAATCTAATTTGGAGAATAAGAGAAGATGTAATGAAAGATGTGCCCGTAAACGATTTTTCTATGGTTTTTGAAAAATTATCGAGCAATTATCAACCAGTAGGGATATACTTATCCAAAAATATTATCGATTGTCACTTAACTGGAGGACAAAGTTATATCGGAAATTTATATTCACTTGATAATAATAATGAAAAGAAACTAAATCTTAATCCTAAGATTTTAGATAAAATAGAGAAGATTGTTGGTAAAACTTTACCAGAAGATATTTTTGATTATGTTTATGCAAGCCTACACTCACCAACTTACCGGAACAAATATAAAGAGTTTTTGAGAATTGATTTTCCAAGAGTTCCATATCCTAGAGACAGGAAACAATTTGAATCGTTAGTTAAACTGGGTAAAGAAATGCGGGAACTTCACTTAATGGAGTCTAGAAAAATAGATGACACAAATGTTTCTTATCCTGAAGCCGGGGAGGATATAGTTGAAAAAGCTGTATGGAAAGATGAAAAAGTTTATATAAATAAAAATCAATATTTTGGAGGAGTTCCAGAAGTAGCTTGGAATTTCTATATAGGTGGCTATCAACCAGCACAAAAATGGCTTAAGGATAGAAAGGGGAGAATTCTTACAAATCAAGACATTGAACATTACCAAAAAATTATCATGGTTTTGTTGGAGACGAGTAAAATTATGGGTGAGGTAGATAAAATATTAAGTTTTTAGTCTATGACAATAAAAATTTTTAGTGGAATTATAGTTACTGTAGTTTGTTCGATTATTTTTAAATTCTCACAATTTATTTTTTTTGAAAAAATACTGATACCTCTTTGGGTTTTTATACTTTTAATATTACCGGTAATTATTTTAGTAATAATTTCATTCAAAAAGTTTAAGTCTCCAAAATATCATAAGTACACAGAAGATGTTTTTGATGGAATAAGATGGAGGTGGAATTACTATTTTACTGGTGATAAGAGTGACCCAGTGGCTTATTGTATAAAAGATGATATGCAGATGGTTTATACTGAGTTTCCAAATAAAACAACATGGCAATGTGAATTGTGTAATGAATCATTTGTTTTTGATGGGGGTGTTTTATATAACAAAAATAGAATAAAAAGACTTATTGACAGGGAGATACGAAATAATTTTAGTTGACATGTATAAATCTAAAAATTTTATTATGTTCATAGATGAATCTGGTAAATCTAAATTATCAGACGATCATAGCGATTTTTTATTATCTGGATTAGTTATAGACAAAGATCTTCACGTGGCCTTATCCAATTACATGGTTTCTTTGAAAGAGAAATCTGGAATACCTACTGATGAAAACATACACGCCTTCGATATTTTTGAGGGTGAACGTGAAAAATTATATGATTCTAATGGAAGAATTATGAAAAACGCAGATGGTTCTAAAAAACATAAGCGTATTCCATATACAAAAATAGATAAATTTTTTAAAAGGTTTATCAGTATTATTGAAGGGGCGGATATGTTTTGTTTTATATATCGGATCGATAAAACTTGGTATCGAGAACAAATAATAAATATTGCAAAGAGAAGTAAGGTTTCTGAGCGACTAGTTATGGACTTTGTAAAAAGAAAAGGTTTAAATGATTTTATATATGAAGCCCTCACACGAAAAATTATACTTGAATTTGGACATTTTCTTGAAGAAGAAGATGCTCAGGGGGAAGTTATGGCTGAATCAAGAAGACAGGAAGATTATGCGGTGCTTGCTGCTTTTATCTCTGCTACAAATCAATCTACTTTTGACAAAACACCACGTTTTAAAACATGGGCAACTAGCTGTCTAAAAAGAATCCACAGTCTTACATTCCAGAACAAAAAAGGTTTAAGTTTTGGTTTGGAAGTTGCAGATCTTTTTGGTTGGGCCCATTTTAATAAAACTCATGGCAGAACTTTTCCTTTGGATTCTGAAGCAAAGAAAAAAAGAGCAGAAGCAAGGATTGATAAAGTTGATAACATTATGAAATCTCTATATAAGAGAAATAAACCTGAAGTTGTTTCTAGAACAATACTAAAAAATGTTGCAAATGACAGGGTCTCCGAATTTACAAAGGTTTTAGAGGAATATAGGCCGCCAGTTGTCCCTTCGGGGACCCCACCAGGTAACCCTGGAGGGCCTTGCTAATAACATTACCAGAAGTGATTAAATAATCAACGGAGCTGTTAATAATCTAAAAAAGCAAAAACCCGGCCAAAATGGCCCGGTTTTTGCGAATAGTTGACTCGTATCCACGAGTAGGGCAAACGAGTCGTTTGCCTAGACATTATAGCATAAAGTTAAGTTTGGGCAATTTATTCGGGATAACATGGGTTATTTTTGGTTGAAGTACATACCCACGTATATACGTCCATACATACGAAAATAGAATGGTGGTATAATATAAACAATTATGAAGTACACAAGAAAACTTATGAAAATGTCTTCGCACAGCTTTGCTTTGGTGATACCCAAAGAAATTGTGACTAAGTTTAAATGGCGCGAGAGGCAGAAGATTTCTATTGAGGAGTTGCCATCCAAAACACTAAAGATTAAAGATTGGAAGAGTAAGTAGTCGCTGGCATCTAGCATCTAGTAGCCAGTATCTAGAATCTAGGATTAAATATTTGCAAATTTGGATAGGTGTGATATAATATTTGGCAGAAAGGAACCACATGTCAAAACATTCACGGTCGGGTGGCAAGTTTACAGGCAACCACACGACCTTAATTCCAGCCGCAGCTATCATTTGTGATATTGCGGACGCCTGTCCCAGTGTGACCAAAATCACGCCCGGATTCATCAAGGCTGGCCTGACTTCGGTCAGCGGCCAACGCCGAGTCAAGATTACAGAGAAGGACGGAGCGATTCTCCTCTCTATTCGTGATAACGCGTCACACCAAGAAGTCTATGTCTACGCGAAAGATATGCAAGCCGCAAAACTTGCTATTGCACGTGAGATTAGAGAGATGCGGCTAATGAAAGTCTGTTTTAGTAAGGGATAATACCCGTCGCCGTGCTATCGGAAACTCTCCGAGTGCGGTCGGCGGGTTTTCGTTTTTATAAATTTTTTAAATGGAAGTAGCAAAAGTATTCGCTAGACAGTGTTTGTAATACGGGTAGAATAGACTTATGAAAAAAGTTTTTATAATTCATGGTTTCCAGGGGAGTCCAAATGGAGGATGGAGGCCTTGGTTAATGAGTGAACTAGAAAAACAGGATATTTATGCGTGTGCTCTTTCTATGCCTTCACCTGATGAACCTATTTGTGATGAGTGGGTTAAAGAAATATCAAGACATATTAATAAAAATGATCAGGTATATCTTGTAGGGCATTCTTTGGGTGTACCAGCAATTTTGCGATATTTGGAAAAAACACAAGCAGAAAATATATACGGATCTGTATTAGTATCTGGACCTTCTGAGAAGAATAATAACAGTAAGATCGATAACTTTTTGGAAACACCCTTTGATTTTGAAAATATAAAATCTAAGTGTAAAAGTTTTGTGATAATCCACGGAGACAATGACCCTAATGTTCCTTTGCGCAATGCAGAGTTTTTATCTAAAGAATTAAATGGGCAACTTACAATAATTAAAAATGGGGGACATTTAAATGGATCAGCTGGGTGGGTAACCCTCCCACAGTGTCTTGAAGCGTTATCCGGTATGATTAAAGTAGTTTGGTAAAATTATAATAAATAAATTTATGAATCAAGAAAACCAATTAATTACAGATCCGGTAGTATCAGCTCAGAGAAATCATAAATATTTGGGAGTCTTTGGAATGTTGTGGGTGACAGTCTTACTCGTTGGAACATTTACATCGCTAAAAACTTTTTATTTGTGGGGCTTTGTGTTTTCTGTTGGTGCAATAGCGTATCCGTTCGTCTATATTTTTGCTGATATTTTTACGGAGGTGTATGGATATAGGGTTACTAGGAAAATAGTATGGACCGGATTTGCTTGCATGCTTCTTGCTGCGACACTTACTTCGATATACAGCTACGTGCCTAGTCCTGGTTTTGAATATAATGAAGCATTTAATTTAATCTTTAGAGCAGCTCCAATTGTTGCTCTTGGTTTTATCGTCGCGTTTTTTGCCGGAGAACTTACGAACTCGTATGTAGTCGCAAAAATGAAAATTTGGACAAAGGGTAGATTTATTCCAGCACGTCTCGTACTCTCTACATTTTTTGGACAGACAGTTGATAATACAATCGCTTTTTTTACTGCATTTTATTTTGCGGGTTGGTTTACTGCAGCGGAAATTATACCGCTTACTATATCTACTGTTGTCTTCTGTACTGCTTGGGAAATAATTGCACTCCCTATTACTCAGCGAGTTATCAAGTTTGTAAAACAAAAAGAAGGTCTTGATACATATGATATCGGTACAAACTTCAATCCGTTTGATTTGCGACAGTAGTGTCTTGCAAAACTGAGCTAACGAAGTAATTTTTATAAACTTTATGGAACTGAATAAATTAACTGAAGAGGAGAGGAAGGTGATAA
>CAZDPS010000026.1:0-6267 GCA_964507615.1 uncultured Candidatus Saccharibacteria bacterium
TCATCTACCAATAAGATTTTTAACATTTTATTTTCCATAGTAAGTTTTTATTACAGAATTATAACACATTAACTTCTTCAAAAGGAATTACCCTATGCATCGTTTTCAAGATTGCGTCCTCTTTCATAGTCAACATTCCTTGACTCCTAACGACTTTTGTTATTTCCAGCTCTATTGGGTTCTTTAAAATAACCTCTTCTAGTTCGTCTGTCATTTTAAACACCTCTACTACAGCAATACGCCCCCTGGTACCGTTTGGACAATCTGCAGTCTCACTGGCTTTGTATACTTTGTCGGTAAAGTCAAGTCCTTTTTTGAATTCTGGTGGCAAATCCTTGAACTGATCGTCTATCATAGCTTTTATACTACCCTCCACAGGTACTGCTTCCCCTGCTTCAGGACACAAACCTAAAGCTAGTCGTTGTGCCATGGCCAAAATAAGAGTTGGTGCAATAAGGTAAGGGTCAATTCCCATGTCTATGAGTCTAGGTATAACGCCCACCGCACTGTTGGTGTGGATAGTTGAAAGCACCAAGTGTCCTGTTAGAGCAGCCTGAATGGCTAACTGTGCAGTCTCCTTATCTCGAATCTCACCCACCATGATGACATCCGGATCCTGACGCAGGGTTGTCCTAAGTCCTGTTGCAAATGTATATCCTATTTCTGACTGAACTTGAGACTGAGATATGCCTTCTATGTTGTATTCGATAGGATCTTCTAGAGAAAGTACGTTTTGATGCTCTCTGTCCAACTCATTCAACATTGAATACAATGTAGTGGTTTTTCCTGAACCGGTTGGTCCTGAAATGAGAATCAAACCATATGATCTTTTTATGGCCTCACGAACCAAGTCAATATTTCTTTGGCTCATACCAATATCCTCCATTTTTTTAACACCTTTTTCTTGATCCAAAAGTCTCATCACAACTTTTTCTCCAAAATATGTCGGAAATGTAGAGACACGGAAGTCGATTTTACGTCCCTCAACTCTGGCTGTAAATCTCCCATCTTGTGGTTTTCTTTTCTCATCAAGCCTCATACCGTTTGTCAAAATTTTTATACGCGCAACCAATGCCGAATGAATTTTGGTCGGCAAAACAAGGCTTGTGTTCATTACCCCATCAACACGAAAGCGAACCTTGACGCTCTCTCTCCATGGCTCAATGTGAATGTCCGAAGCATTTCCATCTGTGGCATATCTTAATATCGTAGCTACTATTTTGGTTATAGGGGCATCTTCCGCTATAGCTTGAATATCATCGCTTGTATAGTTGTCTGTCTTCTCTTTCTCGATTCTATTTTCTGTTTCTGTTTTTAATTCCATCTCAAGCTCTGACAAAGATTTTGAAACCTCATTGGAAAAACCTTTATATAACGCAAAAGCTTTGGAAAAATCTGCTTCTGTAATTAGATAAACCTTAAACGGTATTCCTATTTTGGAAGATATGAAATTTAAAGCATCCTTGGCTTCAATATCATCTGGGTTAACCATTCCTATTTCCAAAACCCCGTCTCTAACTCTAATTGGTATGATTCTGTAGTGGTTAGCTGAGTCTTCTGGGATATAACTTAAAGTATCCTGAGAAACATCATGCTCCTCTAAACTTTTTACAGGAATATCAAAGAACTCACCCTTAGCAGAAAGGATGTCTTTTGTAGAAACACCTCTTTTTACGAGAACCTCCTCAACAGTCAACCCAGAAGAAGTTGATTCTTTAGTAATTGTCTCAAGATCTTTCTGTAATAAAACTTTTTTCTTTACAAGTATTTGAAGTATATCCATAAATATAGAAAACTAAAATCTTAAACTTAGGTCTATTACCTTACGCTACTAGTTGTTGTCGACTGTAGTATTGGCTGAGAAACAAAAGAAGTGTTATCAAAACCAATAGCCGCAAATGGATTAGGTCTACCTGCTGTTTCTACAAAAAGAGTCACTGTAAAATCTACCAGGCTTTTGAAGGATTTGTCGTTGAAAAGTTCTTGTTTATTATTTTTGGCTGCTATAGTCTGTAGTTTTTCTGACAAATTTACTATTTCTTGACTAGCTAATATTGCTTGTTCTGTTTCTGGATCTATCGAAGCCATCTCTGAACCATCAACTATGATAGTTGGATCAGGCTCACCTTTCATAAACTTGTAACCCCAAAAAATTACAAGAAAGGCCAGACAAGCTCCTATTATAATTTTTTGTGTTTTTACTGACATTTTATTATCTTAGAGAATAAGTATTAACTTCTAACATAAATTCCAGGAAATTGTCCGTGGTTTTAGTACCTCCTGTATTTTTTATTGATAGCTTGACTACATCTATCAATCTCAAACTAGATTCTATTTCTTTCAGAAATTTGATGAACTTGTCATAATCCCCTATCACTCTGAACGTAACCACATTTGTCATGTAAGGAATATCTTGCTCTTCACCGGTTATCAAACTACGATCCTCTGTTCTTTGAGGATTAGTTTTAAAATCCTTAACAGACAAATCATTGTTGACTATCATTGTGTTTATATCATTCGCAAAAAGTACTGCATCAAATTTTTCTGGAATAAGTTTGTTTAATCTTTCTGAATTATCTACTGATACGTTGCTGTATTCCTTTAGAAGACTGTCTCTCAAAACCCCGAGCTCAACCGCCTTTTGTAAAACTTCATCATATTTAGATTTTTTTTCTCTAAGAGCCTGGACTTCAGGAAAAGCCGTATCCATATAGAAAAAATACATTCCTATGGCAACTCCTATAACAATAATTGGTGCAAAAAATTTCATTTAGTTTGTTATTGTTTTATCCATTATCCTCTTATAAGAAATCAGACTTTGATCTAGGTCAGCAGAAAACTTTACAGAAATATATCCATTGTCTCCCAAATTGAAGTCTGTGAATCTTGGATTTCTAATAAACTCAGTACTTGCAAAAAACTCTTGTTGCCTTGCTAGGGCGTTGTATGTTTGTATGTCACCAGTAATACTAACGGTTGGTTTATTGTTATTTTTCGCATATTCAAAACTAGTAAAACGCATCTTTTTTAGGGTCAAATTTTCAAGCAACGACAAAACTTCTGATACCGCCACGTGATTTCTAAGAAGATCGTTGGATGAAGAGATTTTTTTGTCTATGTCTATCAATTCTTTTATCTTTTCTGGCTCATAAGCCCCACGAGCATCCAAAATTTTTACTTGCACCTCTTTTATTTGACTGTTAAGAATTTTACCGTAGGTAAACAAACCGCCAGAAACAAGCAGCGCAATGACAAAAATCACTCCAGCTATAACAGAAAAAATGTTGGTGGGATGAGATACTTGTACACCCACATTCTGGGTCAAACCCATTGGTTTTTTTGGAATAAATGAGTTTTGAAATTTTGGTTCCATGCTGTGTTAATTATAATACACAAAAAAATAAAAGACTATGTAAACTGTGTATATCCGCATACTGGTTTTGCCACTGTTTTTATCATGACCGAATATATCTATAAAAAATTAATTTCTACCGAATTTTAGGGTAACAATGATTTGTTTTTACAAAAACAAGATGATGACAAATTTAGTGCGAGGATAAAAATTCGCTGAATCTGTCGATTTTAGTCTAGTTCTTGAAGCCTACGAAGGGCAACGCCAACAGCCACAGCAAATTCAGGGCCTGTATCGTGTAAAACTTTTTCCAAAAAAGCCGGTGCTACAACTTTTGCAAAAGGATCGCCCGCTACAACCTCAGTCTGAAAACTCTCTTTGGCCACATCCACTACACCTTTAAGCGCACTGCCTCCCCCAACGAGCACTACCTTACTTACATTTTTGCTATATTTTTTCTGATAAGCCAATATAACCCGATTTGATTCTGAAAATATATAGTTTAGAGTCAACGTAACCACTTCTTTTACCTTAACACCGTTTACTTCACCTATCAGCCCCTTTTCTCTCTTTAGATACTCAGCATCTACAGTAGAAATTCCCAAAGATTTTGAAAGCTCGTCTGTGATACTCTGTGAACCACGATTAACTGAATGGGAAGAACGTAGTATACCTCTTTCAACTATGTATAGTTTTGTGCTTGTCGCCCCCATGTCAACGATAAGAACTGGTGTAATTTCTTGATCCAAAATTGAACGCATTGTGCTAAATATTTCTATCTCAAAAAAACCAGCATCAAGTTGAGTTTTGGTCACTATGTCCTTATATTTAACCAAGGTATCGTTATGAAGGGCTACAATAAGAACTTCAAGATTTTGAGTTTTTGATTTTGCATCAGGTTCTGGAACTTGTTCTGTATCTGGGTTTTTATCTTTTGGTATAATGTACCAATCAAGGGCCACTTCTGAAATAGGCACAGGAATATATTTTCTTGCCTCTACTGGAACCATGATTTCTAGTTGTTTTTGAGGCTGAACAGGCATTTCCATAACAGCCATAAGACTTGAGGCAAAAGGTATAGCTACACCACAAACACGAGTTTTAATATTAACCTCTTTTTCTTTAAGCATGTCTTGGATAGCTTCCACTATTTTTTCTGGAGGAAGACTTGTTGCTTCACCTACACTTTTGCCAGCATATGGTCCTAGAGCCAACTCACCATAGGTCTCAAGCACAGCATGACCATTTTTACGACTTATTTGAACTATTTTTATAGAAGAAGAACCAATGTCTATACCCAAAACACTCTGACCTCTCTTTCCTAAAATAGAACCTATAGTTTTTGAAAAAAAGTTTGCCATAGAAATATAGTATATAATTAGTATAACACAAAGAAACGGCTATGTTGCAAAATATAAAGAAATTACTTCTCGTAATTGTGGATTCTATTCTACCACCTAGAACAGATTTTGCCATTGTCAAAAAACTAAACCCTGAAAAGATTGATGCTCTTCCAAAATCAGGAGGCGTAGAGAGTCTGAATTGGATACATCCCCTATTTTATTACAAAGACAATAAGGTTCGAGCAATTATCTGGGAGTTAAAGTATAAGGAAAACACAAAACCTATAAATCATATCGCCAAACTTATTTATGAAGAGATTGTTGCTGAAGTTTCTGACATTGTGACATTTAACAATGACGCAGAGTTTCTGTTGATACCTATACCCATAACAGAAACTAGAAGAATAGAGAGAGGTTACAACCAAAGTGAAATAATAGCTAAAAGTATTCTAGAGAATGATTTGGCCAGAACCCTGCTCTATGCACCACAATGGTTTCAAAAAATAAAAGACACACCAAAACAAAGCCGAAGTGAATCCAAACAAGAAAGAATGATGAATTTGATTGGTTGTTTTGAAGCTGACCCGCGTGTAGAGGGAAAATATATTATTTTAATTGATGATGTTGTGACAACCGGTAGTACTCTATTAGAGGCCAGGAATACCCTGCTTTCTGCTGGAGCCCGAGAAGTTTTAGCGTTTACTGTAGCTCACTAAAAAATCGTGCGGAGACGGACGGAGTTTCTCCTCCAAAATTTCTTCGTCGCCACTTAGAAATTTCTAGGCGCCTGATTGGCGACAAACGCTGGTGCGTTCGTAAACCGCCAATACGTTCGAATCCGCCGTATTCCTTTGGAATACTCCGTCTCTACGCTAAAAATCGTAAACGATTTTTGCGGAGACGGACGGATTCGAACCGTCGGTGCCGTTTAAAGGGCACGCCTCTTTAGCAAAGAGGTACATTAGACCACTCTGACACGTCTCCAATAGAGTTAGATTAGCACACAGACAACCAATCGTAAACGCAATGATTTGTGCTAAAATACAAAATATATTATGAAAAAACTTTTGAAAAAACTTGATAGTTTTGAAACTCATCACAGGGTTATTGTTTTTTGTTTGGTTTTAATTGGTACTATTATGGTTACCAGATTTCTTGTTTTATTTTACAATCCAAACCCAGTACTTTTTGGAGTTGAACTACACCACTTTGATTATGGTATCTTTTTACTTTTAATAAGTTCTGGACTAATGCTTTTTGAACCAAGAAAATACACAAATATAAACCTACTTTTTACAGCCATAGCATCAGGACTTATTCTTGATGAATATTGGCTCGTCAGAAAAAGTGTAGTAGAAAATACGACAGATAGTATAGAATTATACTACTCTTCACTCCCGACAGTCGTGATTATAAGCACGGTAACACTATTGGTTATTTTGTTTTTTAACTCAATTCTAAAAAGAAATTAGACTTTTTCTATGTAACTTGATACTTTAGATAGAAACATGGAGAGATGGATGAGTGGTTTAAATCAACGGTTTACTAAACCGTCGTGCCCTAACCGGCACC
>CAZDPS010000027.1:0-5472 GCA_964507615.1 uncultured Candidatus Saccharibacteria bacterium
CCGCATCAGCCGCACAACCAAATTGTCCTGTTGCACTATTCCAGATTAGTTTGTCTCCTGCTCCAGAACATGAAGTGAGACCAGCACCAAATACATACCCTGAATTTAGATTTAACCCTTTTGTGATTGTGAGACCACCTGCGATAGTTGAGGTTGCAGTGGTAGATGTTGCATTGAAATATCCAAATGTAGGTGTAGAAGTTGCTACGATATTGCCACTACTATCAGTTGATAATAGAGAGTTTAGTGCTGTTGCAGTGTACGTCAGTGTGTTTGTGAATGTGTTTGTTCCACTCCATGTATTGTTAGAAGTTGTTCCAAAAGAAAGAGAGATGGTATTAACCGATCTTGATAATGGATATGAGAATGTTAGTGGATTCTCGTATGTTCCGAAATCTGACACTTGTGATTTGGTGATTGATAAATTTGGAAGTGTTGTGATACCTGAGATGGACGTTGTAGCCGATAGTCTGTTATCAAATAATGTGTTAGACCAATATTTGTTTGTTGATCCTTCTGCTAATGCATCTGTGGTTGTTGCTGAGAAGTATGAGTAGAAAGGTGTACCAAAATTTGTTAGGTTGTTTGCATTTGTGTAATAAGTTCCCTCTTGTCCGTCAAATGTTCCTGTCCAGTTACCTGTGACATTAAGTGTTAGTGCTCCCCCTGTGTTTTGTAGTCCAGCTCCTAATAGAGATGTGAATACTGAGCCATTGATTACAAAATTTGTTGTTGATGCTGTGATGAATGATGAATAAGCAGTTGATGACGAGTAACTAAATGTTTGAAGTGCTGTAAACGTGTTAGCAGTGTATGTCTTTGGTATGGTTGTACTAGAGTGGATGAGATCAATCACTCTCTGTGGTGTGTAATACAGATTTGATCCTTCTGTTACGTTTGTTGTGAGAAGACCAAGAGATGATGTTGCTATTGTTCCTGCTACTCCAGAGTAGAAGTTTAGTATTCCAGAGGAGGCACTGAGGTCAAGTCCCGTACCACCTTTAGATGTAGATAGTGTGCCAGAGATTGTAGCAAGTGTACTTGTTGCTGCACTGTATACTTGTCCGTTTGCACCAACCGCTAATCCTCCAGTAGATAGTAATGGTAGATAGAAGTTACCTCCAATAGTAGATGAAGCTGTTGAGAAGAAACCACTTAGTCCTAGTACTGTTGTTGTTGAGTTGTATCCTGTATTAACTGTGAATGGCCATGCGAATGATGACTTTGAGTTAAGTGTAGTTTGTAGATCAGCACCATTAAGTGAGATTGTTCCAG
Organism: uncultured Candidatus Saccharibacteria bacterium; assembly: GCA_964507615.1. Lineage (GTDB taxonomy): Bacteria > Patescibacteriota > Minisyncoccia > Phycocordibacterales > DATDWN01 > C7867-006. The sequence continues at coordinate 1,276 of CAZDPS010000027.1, forward strand.
CAAGAAGGTTTGTTGTTGAGGCTGTAGTAAATGATCCATATGTTGTTGATGAGTATGAGAATGTTTGTTTTGCACTCCATGTGTTTGTATCTCCTAGTAGTGTAGATGATGCAGCACCAGATAGTGATGTGAGGAATCCAGCGTCATTGTTGAACCATGATAGTCTAACTGATGATGAGGCAACTGTATTTAGTTGTCCTCCTGTACCTAAATATGCAAATCCTTGTGATGGAGATGTGAATAGAGTGTTACCACTGAATGTGTTTGTGTTTGTAAACGTGTTAGCAGTGTATGTCTTTGGTATGGTTGTACTAGAGTGGATGTATGAGTTGACTCCAGTGTTAGTTAGATATCCTGCATCATTAGTCCATTGTGATACGTTGGATGATAGGAATGAAGATGTTGTTAGGTTCAGTGTTGATGTAGATAGGTTTAGTGTGTTGCCATTCCATGTGAGGTTCATACCTGCTGTGATTCTGTTTGATGGTGTTGTGTAGAAAGTGTTCCATTCTGTTGTGGAGGATGTGAGAGGGATTGAGTAGCCAGAAACAATACCTGGAGTAAATGTGTGTGTATCACCAGAAGAAGTGATTGTTAGAGTAAGATTGTTTGAAGATGTAGTTGCGAATGTTTGTGATGATCCAGTTTGGAAAGAAGAATACTGAGCACCTAGAGAAGTAATTCCTCCACCCGCACCCGCATCAGCCGCACAACCAAATTGTCCTGTTGCACTATTCCAGATTAGTTTGTCATTCGCACCAGAACATGAAGTTAATCCAGCTCCGAATATATAACCAGATTTTAGATCCAAACCCTTATCTGTTTCTACTCCCCAAGAAAAAGTAGAGGTTGCAACTCCATCCACACTTAAAACATTTGCAACTAAATCTCCATAAAATCTTGAATCTCCGGTTACTTGCAATGTAGATGAAGCCATAACTCCTCCTAGAGAGTTGATGGAGAACAAATTAGAAAGAGAAGAATTTTCTATTCTAAAAAGATTTGCTATTTGACCAGCAAAACCTCTAATCAAAACAGGTGTAGCTGATGTGCTTGTAGCTTCAACCGTAACAATAGAATTTGATATTGGTGTAGTTGTTCCAAAAGAAGATTGTCCTGTTCCAGAAACTGCCCCTGAAATTTGTGCAAATGCTGCAGAAGAAATTTGTTGTCTAGGAGAAAGAGTCTCATAAGTTATACCATCAGAAGAAACTTCTATCTGAAGAAACACATTCCTATTGTTATTGAAGTTGTAGTCTAATGTATCGGGATAACCGTTTATAGTGTCTCCTATATTTACATTAAATACACCTTGACGAACTGTAGAAGTAAATGCCGTTGGTAGACCAGTAGGCCAAACTCGGGAACCGCCTCCTACTGTAGAGTTGTCCCATATAGAAAATTTGAAGTAATAGGCGGTTCCTGAACCTCCAACCAAATCCCCAGCAGAGTTTGTAAGTCTACCCTGATAACTCAATATCGTTGGCACACCAACTGCTTCTGCTGTCTGCAAAGGCAGTAAAACAAAGAATAATAAAACAAAGACAACTATCACTTTTCTATAGAAAACTGCTAGTTTTGAAGTAGAGTTTTTCTTTGTAAATACGAAGTTATTAGAAGAACTTAAGTTCTCTTTTTGGTAACCAGAAGTGGTTAATTTAAGGTACAAGTTTTTGATAAAAAATAAACCAAAATTCATTACAAAAATTATAACGTTTAAATCATGAGTAAACAGCAAAAATATGTGGATAATTATGAATTTGTTATCTATTTTAAAAAAAATTTTTTTACTTTTTTTCTGTCAAATCTTAAAGAATTTATTTCAGAAATTTTTTAATCAGATTTGACAGAAAAATACCCCTTGCCAAAAATTATTTTATTATAGATAAAATATAAAAAAAATATTGTAAAAAGTTTTTTTAGACTCTTTTTTAAGAAAAATTTTTTATATTTTTCTTTAGTAAACCTTAATAAAAAAATTAAATTAATATATTATGTATCAATCTTTATTAAGGTTTATCAAAGTAAAAAACGAGTATTATCAATAAATGTCTATGTTTAATTAAAAATACGATTTTTAACAAAACTTCCAAACATCCCCTTTTTGTTAAAAATATTTAGAAAAATTTATTTAGAATAAAAAATAATATTTTTGATAAATGTCAATAAAAATCATTAAAAATAATTTTCTTAATACATAACAAAACTATTTTTTGTCTATAGTCTGTTTTTTTAAAAATTTAAAATTCCATCACTATTTTTATTGACCTTGACTCCACTTTTGATGGTGCTAAACTTACAGCGTCATGAGAATAGAAGAAGATATAAAACTTGATTATAAAGATGTTTTGGTAATTCCAAAAAGATCTACTTTAAAAAGTAGACGTGATGTGAATCTTTTAAGAAAGTTTAATTTTAAAAATAAAGAAAAAGAACTCGAAGTTGTTCCTGTTATAGCTGCAAACATGGATGGGGTTGGAACCATGTCAATGTTTAAATCATTATCTGAAAATCATATGATGACAGCACTGCATAAACACTATTCTCTTCTAGAACTAAAAAAGTTTTTTAATTCCACTTCTCCAGAAAAATTAAAATATGTTTTTTACACAATTGGTTTAAATGGAGAAGATCTTGAAAAACTGGAAAAACTTATTTCCGTTCTAAAGAAAGATACGATACAAAATATTTCTATAGATGTTGCCAATGGATACACGGAGCATTTTATAAATTTTGTAAAAAAGGTCAGAGAAAAATATCCCAAAAAAATAATCATGGCTGGCAATGTCGTCACCCCTGAAATGACAGAACAGTTAATACTGTCCGGTGCAGACATTGTAAAGATTGGTATAGGACCAGGTTCAACATGTATTACAAGAAAAATAGCAGGTGTGGGCTATCCCCAACTTTCAGCTGTAATAGCGTGTAGTGATGCAGCTCATGGCATGGGAGGCAGAATATGCGCAGATGGAGGCTGTCAGGTACCAGGAGACATAACCAAAGCGATTGGAGGTGGTGCAGATTTTGTAATGCTTGGTGGCATGCTTGCTGGACACAAAGAATCAGAACAAAAAATACACAAAACCAAAGATGGAAAATTCTTACATTTCTACGGATCTTCTTCTGAAGATGCCATGAACAAACACTATGGTGGTGTAGGAAAATACAGAGCCAATGAAGGCAAGGCAGTAAAGATCCCCTATCTTGGAAAGATAGAGCCGACCATACAAAAAATACTTGGAGGGCTACGCAGCGCTTGTACATACACAGGTGCAGCAAATTTAAAAGAACTTCCAAAGAGAACGACTTTTATAAAAGTGAATCGTCAGCTTAATGACCTATTCGATTAAGAGTGATTAAAAAAGAAAAATTATAAGTATAGCCAAAAATAATCTGTACCACATAAAAACTCTTAAATCATGAGTTTTTAAATATTTAATTAAAAAATTTATAGCAACGAGACTTGTAATAAAAGCTGTAACACACCCAAACAAGAGAGGAGAACCCAGATCATAAGAAAACAGATCTTGCCTAATCTCAAAAACCTTTTTCAAACCAGCACCAAATAATATAGGCATAGATAACAAAAAACTAAACCGTACCGCATCATCTTTACTCAGACCAGCTATAAGTCCTCCAGATATAGTAGCCCCAGAACGAGAGACACCTGGAACCAAAGCCAGACACTGAAAAAAACCTATGATAACACCCCGGCTTATACTTATCACCTCATTTTGTTTTGCCACCCTTTCAGCAAACCAAAAAAGAATACTGCCTAAAACCAGAGTTAAAGCAACTAGTTCTGTATTTCTAAATATTGTGTCCATCCAGTTTTCAGCGAGCAAACCAAATATAACAGCAGGTATAGTACCCAATATAATAGCGTAAAGTAACACTTGATCTTCTGGTCTATCCGGTTTTTTTCTTCTTACTATCTGCCACACACTTTTAGCTAAAAAAACTACATCCTTCCAAAAATACACAACAAGAGCCATGGAAGCTGATAATTGTAACACTGCGTCAAAAGCTAATCCCCCAAAATCCTTAGCCCCCAATATCTCTCTGAATATTATCAGGTGCCCAGAAGACGAAACCGGTATAAACTCAGTGGCACCTTCAACAAAACCAAGTATAATTGCTACTAAATGTGTCATATAGTACAATGTTAACACAAAAATAAGTTAAATTTAAAATTAA
>CAZDPS010000028.1:0-5208 GCA_964507615.1 uncultured Candidatus Saccharibacteria bacterium
GAAAAGGTCGCCAAAGTGCTTGGGGTGAGCGTAGATCAACTTTTAAAATAATTATTATGACTAAAAACACATTAGACAAAAAAGAAGCAATTCAATCGTTAGTTCGGACAGCGGTTGAGTCGTATGCGACTGGATTTCAAGCAAGACATGAGGGCGAAGTAGACAATCCTGAGGGAACATTGAACATGAAAATTCACAATGTTTTCATTGCGGCTCTTGGGTCAGACATTCAATACTACTCTGCTCTTGTTCGCTCTCTCGATAGCTCACTTGGAAATATGCTCGAAAAGCTCGCGATCAACATTGCCATGTTCTCGTATGAAGTGAAAAAAGAAGTTCAAGGACCACTCGGACCAGAACAAACATCTAAAATTGCGGACTTGCTGGAAAAATATAAGCGTCGCGAATTAACTCCACCAAGCACAGATGATTACCAATCTTTGAGAGTAAAACCTACTGATAACAAATTATCAGTAAAGCGACACGATAGTGATTATTATTTGATCGACAAGGAAACAGGTGAAAATTATTTAATTGAATTGAAAATTGGTGGTGATTTGGATAATAAAAAATCTCGTTCAGAAAAAGAAGCATTACTAGAGCAATTTGCAATTCTCTCGAACACACTTCCAAAAGATCAAAAAATTAAAATTTTCTTTGCGACGGCTTATAACCGCTATGGTGAAGATAAACCATGGAGACAGGAGCGTGTTCGTCAGTTTTTTGCCGATGAAGAATTGTTAATCGGTAGAGATTTTTGGAATTTCGTCTGCAAATCTGATGATGGTTACAATATCGTTCTCGATGCGTATAAAGAAAATGCACACCTCATTACAAGCGCTCTCGATTCTATAAAGCAAACATATTTAGATTAGTATGCAAACACTTATAAAATGGCCTGGTGGTAAAACAAAAGAATATCCCTACATTAAGGATTTAATTCCTGCTTTTGATCGTTACATCGAGCCGTTTTTTGGTGGCGGTGCAATTTTCTTTCAACTTCAGCCTAAGAAGGCAATTATAAATGATATTAATACTGAACTAACAAACTTTTATTCTTTACTTAGAGATCAGAAGCAATATAGTCTATTCAAAAAAGAACTTTATGAATATGTAGATAATTGGGAGAAAATACCAAAATATATCGGGGTTTTTGAAAATAAACTTATAAAACTCTACGAGCTCTACAAACACAATGAAATTTCTAAAATTGAATTATCAAAACAAGTAAATTCTATTCTTAAAAAAGAAGAAAGTCGTTTCAATGGTTTATTTCATAAAGATTTCTGTTTGGATGAACAAAATCTTTTGAAACAAATTACTTCAAATCTTATATCTAAGATTGCACGAACTAGTCAGATAGAAAAACAGCGCGGTCAGTTACCCGAGGGAGATTTGCAAAAAAATATCGAAACTGCGTTTCGTAGTGGATTTTATATGCATTTTCGAGATGTTATGAACTATAACGGAAGTAGATATAAAATTAGTCTTCCTAAAAAAGTAGCGAATTACTATTTTATACGGGAGTTTTGTTACGGTTCAATGTTTCGGTTTAATAAAAACGGGCATTTTAATATTCCCTATGGTGGTATCGGATACAACACAAAAGATTTTCGCGGGAAGGTTGATTATATCTTTAGTGATGAAGTGAAAAAACTTTTTAAAGATACCACCATTAAAAATGAAGATTTTGAAAAAATCTTCAATAGTTACGACTTTACAAAAAAAGATTTTATATTCCTTGATCCTCCTTATGATACGGATTTTAGCGATTATGAAAAAAATTCTTTTGATAAAAAAGATCAAGGAAGATTGGCAGAATGCCTCTATAAAACAAAAGCAAATTTCATCCTTATTATCAAAGATACCCCTTTTATCTCAAGTCTTTATAAAAATAAAAAAGGGATAAAAATTGATAGGTTTGATAAAACTTATCTCTACAATGTTAAAGGTCGCAACGACAGAGATGTTGAACACCTCATAATTTACAATTTTTAGTTATGGAAAAATATTTCAGCAAAATTATTCATGGTGATTGCATAGAAGAAATGAAAAAAATCCCAGATAATTCTGTTGATTTAATTTTCGCTGATCCTCCATACTATTTACAACTACCAAAAGGAAAAAGACTAAAGCGTTCAAACGGAACAGAAATTATTCCCGTTGATAATGATTGGGATAGTTTTGAAAGCTACGATCATTATGACACCTTTACTCATTCTTGGATTAGCGAGTGTCAGAGGATTCTAAAACCAACAGGAACTTTTTGGGTGATTGGGATGTACCACAACATTTTTCGTGTCGGGACAATTATGCAAGATCTTGGTCTTTGGTTTTTGAATGATGTTATTTGGGTCAAAACAGATGCTTTGCCAAACTTAAATGGGCGAAGGTTTACAAATAATCACGAAACTTTAATTTGGTCAGTCAAAAACAAAGATTGTAAAAAATACACCTTCAATTATGAATTGATGAAAAAAATGAATGGTGGTAAGCAAATGAAAGATACGGATTGGATTTTTGGTCTTTGTCGAGGAAACGAGCGATTGAAGGATGAAAATGGAATAAAGGCACATCCAACACAAAAACCTTTAAAATTGATACAGCAGGTTATTTTAGCCGCGAGTAACAAAGGCGATATAGTTTTTGATCCTTTTATGGGAAGCGGAACAACAGCGGTTGTTGCTGAGGCGCTAGGTCGAAAATGGTTAGGCGTTGAGAGAGATGAAAAATATGTGCAACTCGCAAGAAATAGAGTGAGGGATTTCTCAAAAAAGAAAGTATGAGGGTGAAAAAAATACAATCCATAAATTTTGGAACATTTAGAAATTTTCAATGGAACGTAGCTGTTCCCGAATTTCACGATAAAGTAAATATTTTGTTAGGTTGGAACGGTTCTGGAAAAACAATTATTTCAAGATTGTTACGATCTTATGAAAAAGGAGTTATTGAAACTGGCAGTAGAATAGCTGGGGCTACTTTTACGGTCGGATTTGATATTGGTTCGAAAAAACAAGATGAACTTTCTGGCTACGAAAACAAGATTCGGGTTTTTAATGAGGATTATATAAAAGAGATTATTGATCAAACCCATTTGAAGTATGTTGTTGCTATAGGTACTACAGAAGTAGATTTTTCAAAGAAACAAAAAGAATTAGATGACGCTAAGGGTGAATTAGGCAAACTTCCGCAATGCAAAAATGAATATGATGATATCTCCGAAAAAGTCTCAAAATATATTAGAACAATAAGCGGTATAGGTCATATCAAAAAAGATCCTGTGGTTGAAAGCAATGGAGTATTTAACTCATATTTCAAATCTTCTTTCGAAAAAAGAGTGGATTGGTTAACAAAGCAAATTGAACAAGGGAAACAGTTAGAAAATTTTACACAAAGTGAAGATGAATTGAAAAATCTTCTAGCAACACTTTCAAATTTATCTGAAAAAGAAAGAGAATATAAGATTCTTAAAAAATGGAATGACTGGATAATTGAAAAGCTCGAAAAAATAAATAAATATTTGAAATTTAGTCCAGTTTACGAAAAATCTGCTCGATTGAGTGGTTATCTTGACGGAGGAAAGGAGGAAGATTGGATCAGGGGCGGTTTAGATTTACACAAACTCTCGAACGAGAGTGAACAACTTAACACATGCCTTTTCTGTGGCTCAAAAATTCAAAATAGAGATGAACTATTAAAGCATTTTTCTAATGATGTTATCGAATTAAATAACGCCCTAGATGCTATGGGTAAAAGTGCCGAAGATGCTTTAAGAGAAATTATCACCTGCGAAATCTTTTATACTTCAGAAAAGATAGCACTGGAAACCTTTTTCGTCTCGTTACAAGAAAAGATAAAATATAAAAGGGAGAATAAAATTAAAGAAGTTGATTTGTGTGCATTTGATGATCTTTTCATTAACGAAGAAGTCTTTGAGGTTGATAAAACCGCATGGACTGTTGAGATCCATTATGTTGCGAACGAGTATCAAAAATATCTTGATAAAAAGAAAGTTTATGAAGATTGCTTAAAAAGTCGAGTAGATAAAAATAGTGAAATTAAAAATATAGAACAAGAACTGAAAGAGCTTAAAAAGAAAGCAAAAAATGTTCAAATTCCTGCTGATAGAATAAATAAACTATTAGCATCAACTTTCCCTTATAAAAAAATTGAGCTCGATGATTCGACTGAAGAAATTGGGTATGTTTTGAAAAGAGATGGTGTTGAGTGTAGTTTAGATAGTTTAAGTGAGGGCGAAAGGAACTTTCTAGCACTTGCCTATTTTTTGCTTTCAATTAACGATGAGGAGGATAAGCTAGACAACGATGCGGTTATTGTTATAGATGATCCTGTCTCTAGTCTTGATTCTGATTCTCTTTTTCAAGTATATGCAATTTTAGCTGGTGAGATTGAACTAAATAATAACCGTCAATATTTTGTCTTTACTCATAATTTAGATTTCTTTGGGCATCTGCTTCAAAATTACAAAAAATCAGACGGAAAAATAAAAGATGATTTAGTTAGTTTTTATCAGATTGGTATGAATGGTGCAGGCTCGGCAATAAAAACACTTGATGAAAGTCTTAAAAACTATAGGTCTGATTATCTGTACGCAATTACTAAATTGAATGAGATTAAAGACAGCACAAATTTAGATGATGCAATATTAGCCGCCAATTTACTTCGACGATCCATTGAAACCTTTTTACATTTTAAATATGGACATGGGGATTTAAGAAGCAAACTAACGCAATTATATGCACACTACAAGAAAGTTAAATTGGAAAACTCAAACCCTACAGAAAAAGACGGAATTGAACAAGAAGTGAACCAAGAAGAAAAAGTTATGTATCGTTTTATCAATCACGGATCACATGAATTTTTAGGGCTTGAAAAGTATGACATCACTGTTTTACAAGGTAGCAAGCAGAGAATTGAAAATTATTTCAATGTAATTAAAAGTGTTGATAAGGATCACTACAATACCTTTGGAATTTAATAAAGGGAGCCGTCCGCGTTAGCGGATGGGCTTTGTGCGCGCACTGGGCGGGCGGGGCAAGCACATATAAATTTGCTTGTGCCTAGCACAATCCGCTTTTAGAGGTACCACAGGCTTAAACGAAGCCACAGAGCGAACACAAAGCAAACACCGGGCAGGCATCGTGAGCGAATGCGAACGGCCTATGCGAGGTGGTTGCGAAGTGTGAG
>CAZDPS010000029.1:0-4829 GCA_964507615.1 uncultured Candidatus Saccharibacteria bacterium
ATCGAACCTACATCAAAGCCTTAGAAGAGCTCTGTTCTATCCATTGAACTACGGGAGCGTGCTCCGGCACGCCATTTCGCCTGTCGAAGGGTGCGCGCTGAGGGACTTGAACCCCCGACCCTCCCAGTGTAAATGGGGCGCTCTACCAACTGAGCTAAGCGCGCGATTAGAAGAATATAACACAAAAAAGTCTTGAGACAAAGGGTACTATATTGATGGGTCTTTTGGAATAACGACTTCTTGGTTTATGAAGTTTTGTCTCGATTCAACTACCCTTCTGAGTTCGTCTGTGTTTATTTTTTCTATATTTACTGGTTCATTTTTTAGTTTGTAGTCTTTCATATAAACTGTCATAAACACCCTAAGCGACAACAGACCACCTATAACAAGTATCAAAACAAGAACAAATATTGACCATAACCAAGTTTTGGAGACATTAAAACTTTTTGGTTTTAGACCGTTTAGATCAAATTCTTTTTTTGATTTGAATATTTTGAGTTCCATATTAGTTAAATACTATAAAATCAATACTCCCAGTCCAAGACGAGCCGCCACTTTTATCAAGATTAAAATTTTGAACCATTACTCCAAAAGGCATCTTTTCTAGTTTATCCAAAAACCTCACAGCGCCACTCCAAGACCCCTCGACATTCATCTTTATAGAAATCTCCGTACTCTCAGAGCCTTCTAAGGGCCTCACTGGAGTTATAGAAACAATATTAAACTTAATACCCAGACTCTTTGCTAAATTTTCAACATCTTCGATAAACCCGACTTCATCTCCTTTTTGAACAAAGTATTTATTTACAAAATCAATACTCTCAAAATTTTGATCGGCGATGTTTTTTATTAACCTCGATTCTTCCTCTGTAGCAAGAGTGTTTGCAGTGTTTGAGTAAGCAAGTTCAATGCTTGATATTTTTCTATTTATGACAGAGAGAGAAAACGTGTACACGAGCAGAGAAACCGCGAGAAAACTGCAAGCGATAACTAGTATATTTGTTTTTGGTACCCAAGAATTCATAATCATTTTGCAATTGTTATATCAATAGAAAAAGGAAGGTTAGTATCTTTGGTAAGACTACTCACAGGGACACTAACCGAAGAAAAAAACTTTTCCTCTTCCAATAATTTAGAAAAGTCTAAAAGCGACTTCCTATCTTTTGCTATTCCAGAGATATTTATACCGTCTACCCTTGTCTTGTTGCCATCCTTTACTGTTATAGAAGAGAGGGAGTTTATAGAGATGCCAGGAGCATCTTTGGCAACAGCGGCATTTATTATTGAAAAAGCTGTTCTGTTTGAATTGTTAGATCTTATGAATTTTACTTTCGAATTGACGCTCTTGGGTAGCTCTATAAGAAGCTTTGCTTCCTGACTTATTTCCGAACCAGCAAATTTTGTTTGAGAGACAACCTCTTCTAGCTCAATGCTTGAAGCCAGGTATGCAGGAACGAGCATCACACTAGAAGCAAGCAGCCCAAAAGAACACATCACAGAAAAAATTATAAAAAATCTTATTTTTAGTCCCTTGTACAGATTATTCTTTTGTTCTTCTGGGAGGATGTTCATTTTTTATTTATTTAGCGTAGCTCCAACAGACCCAGCAAAACTGAGAGATCTTTCATACGGCAAATTTGGTGTATTTTTTTGAAGAGAAAAAGTATTGGTCCAAATATTAGCAAGGGAAACTTTTGTGTCCGGGTGAGCCTTGGAAAGGATGCTGGCGACCGCCATCTTTGCATACTCAAACTCGCCACAAATCAAAACTTCTTTTATTTTTAATCCATTTGAGCCTCCATACTTTTGATAATATTCCTCAAACTTTTCGTATTCATCTTTGATTTCAGAACTATAGTTTTCCTTAGACAAAGACCTTATGTTGGCAAAGCTAACAATATTTTTGTTTACCAAATACATCCCCACCCTATTGTCTCTAACATGCACAACGCAAGAAAAACCATCGGACCCAAGAGGCACAACAGAATTCACAACCGCCTGCGACTCTGGCATCCCACAAAGCGGAGTAAAACCTGCAGACTGCAAAGAGAGTACAATCTTTTCTACTTCTGACTTTACACAAGCAGCAACAACAAAACTCCCTTCATAACTTTCCTCGGTTTTCTTTACAGACATTGGCACAAAATCAAATACTGCATCAGAGAGAGAAATCGGCACATTCTCTTCTATGGAGAAAGCTATAGCCTCAGTCGCCTCCTTGCCATGCACCACAGGTAGAGACGCATTAAAGATATAAGTGACTTCATCCGGTATGGTAAAGCAGACAAAAGAAGAGCCGAGTTTTTCTTTTACTTCTTTGAGTTTATCTATCAGCTCATCCTGCTTTATTATAAGACCATCCTTTATAACCCCAGGCTCAAGCGGAACCATTATGCTCTTTACCACAGGACCAAAGGATCCATTTTCAAAAACAACAGCCTTTATAGAAAGATCAGAAAACGACATTCCAACTTTTACCGGATTAACAAACTTGGGTGGAGGAAAATATTTTAAAAACGAATCAAACTTCATTGATAAAATTATATCACGACAAAATTTTTATTTAACAGAGCTACCAGGGGGAGTACCCTCTTTGAATTCCAGCAAAGAGAAATATCCATCACCAGAAGAAGCAAGTATCATGGCCTCGCTCTCTAGCCCCATTATCTCTCTCGGTTCAAGGTTTGTTACAAAACCAACAATCTTGCCCACCAAGTCGTCTGGGGCAATATATTTGGCAATACCCGATACAACTTGTCTTTTTGATTCTTCGCCAAAATCAACTGCAAGCTTTAACAACTTCTCGGAACCTTCTACCCTTTCTGCCTCAACTACCCTACCCGCCCTTATCTCTACTTTTGCAAAAGTTTCTATGTTTATTTTTTCTTTCATTGGATTATTCTAAATTTCTATCTAAATAACTTTGTAAAATTATTGCCGCTGCTGAAGCATCGTGCATACTGTTTTTACCCTGCAAACTTTGTGCCTGGTGAGAGCTGAGAAACTCGGGTTCTAAAATAATTTCTAGACCATCCTCCTTTTCTAAATCTTTTACAAAAGCTTCTATATCTCTCATTATCCTATTTGGTTCTCCCGAAAAATTTTTTGATTCTCCGACAATGACTTTTGTCACACCTTTCTCTTTTATTATATCCTTTATTTTTTCCAAAAAATTACCCCTGTTTTCCAAAACTAAAAGAGGAAAAGCTAATTTTCCAGAATCATCTGATATTGATACCCCCACCCTTTTCTCTCCATAGTCTATGCCTATAATTTTCATTACAAAATAATATATAATAATTTGTGATGGTAGTAAAAAAGAAAAAAAATAAAAAACCGGTTATTTTGGGAATTACCGCCACTCTTATACTTATCACTATATCAGTATTTTTTTCTTTAGATATAGGTAGTTCTACTCCACACACAAACAAAATTGATTCAAAAATTTCGCAACATTCAAAAATTAAGATAACACAAAATGCCGTGGTTGCGGATAATAGGTTTAGAAATATAGCTTTTGAAGACACTTCTACAGCTAATTATGCTCTAAAAAACCAAATCGGAACGGTAATAAGATCTTTCAAACATTGGTCCTCCCTGTTCTCAAAAAGTGAAAAAGGAGCAGAAGAAAAAGGTACCTGGCTATGGACCCCCACCATGCAAATGACAAAGGAATACATGGACTCAATAATCCAAGGAGCAAAAGAAAACAACATAAACACCATTTATATATCTATAGATAGTTATCTGGATATATTTTCTATGAGTAATGGATCAGAAAAAGACGCCAAGAAAAAACAATTTTCAGACAAACTCAGCTATTTTATAAGTGAAGCAAACAAGCTTGGTATTGCGGTAGACGCCGAATCCGGATGGAGAAACTGGGCTGAAGATGGGCATACTTACAAACCTTTTGCCATTGCAAGTTTTGTAAAAGAATTTAATTCTACAAACCAAAACAAATTCCGAGGTTTTCAATACGATATCGAACCATACCTACTAGATAGATACGAAAGCGAGAAAGAATCTGTACTTAAAAATTTTGTGACTCTTGTTGACCAGACCCAGAGCTTCTTTGAGGGTACCTCTATAAGATTTTCTGTTGTGATACCGAGCTTCTTTGATAAAAAAGATAAATCGACTCCAAAATTCTCTTACAGAGGAGAGAATGATTATATTTTTGGACACCTTATGAATATTTTGGATAGAAGAGAAGGAAGTTCAATCATAATAATGTCTTACAGAAATTTTGCGGAAGGAAAGGACGGCGCAATTGAGATCTCAAAAAATGAAATGCGCACCGCCAAGAGTAGAGCTTACAACACCAAAGTTATAATTGCCCAAGAAACTAGCGATGTCCCACCACCTTATATAACCTTCCACCGAACCTCAAAAGACCATTTTCTTGATCAGGTGAGCAAGATAAGAAACGCCTTTGGCTCTTACAACAACTTCGGTGGTATCGCCGTCCACTTTGCAAACTCTTACTTGGCACTTGAATAAATTTTGGTACGTGAATATATCAAAATTTATCTTTGCGGGTTACCCTTCGCTTTGCTCAGGAATCTCGCAAAATATAGTCGCCATAAATGGCTCCTTATTTTGCGGAGGAGGTGAGATTCGGTCAGGAATAATTTTTTCGCCGTCGCTCAAAAATTTTCCCTACCCGGACTCGCGACAGTTTCTGTTGAAACTGTAAACCGCTCCGTCTTTCGAATCACACCCGCAAAGCATGCTTTGCTCTCCTTCGCAGTTTCTCACTGCGTTCTAAACTGCGGAGGAGGTGAGATTCGAACTCACGGTCCCTTGCGAGACTCTCGTTTTCAAGA
>CAZDPS010000030.1:0-4640 GCA_964507615.1 uncultured Candidatus Saccharibacteria bacterium
GACGTGAACAAGCGTGGCGACCAATCGCTTTTCGTAAAGACGGGTCCAAGCACTTTTGCTCTCAACGGGACCAATACAGAGAAGGAAACGCCTCTCAAGGAGGAGCAAGAGCAGAAGGAATACAAAATCTCCTCAACGCTCAACTCACCACAGAAAGGCAACATTGTTGAGGCACGAGTAGCCGAACTCATTACGCTCTATGGCGAGAACCTCTCTTGCTACCGTCCTATTTCCGATGATGAAGGCATTGACCTCATCGTGAAGGAGAAAGGCACGTTGAAGTCCGTATACATTCAAGTGAAGAGCAACTTTAGTGGCGATTTCAGCAAGCCATTTGTTGCCACCGTGAAGAAGCACAATGCGGTTGATAGTTTCTCTATGGGCTTCGTGTTTTGCCTTTTCGATACTTCAAAGGGTGATGTACACGATTACATTTGGTTCGTACCCGCACCTGACTTTATCAAAATGGCTCACGTAGACCGTAACGACCTGCTGGGCTTCGTCTCTGGCAAATCCAAGAAAGAGAACAACAAATGGGATGCGTTTATGATAGACAAGCGAGACCTCGCAGATAGGGTTATTGAACAACTCAAGAGATTGTAATGAGTATTAGTATCGGCAAAAGGCATATATTTCAGTTTGGGGCGTCTCTCTTTCTCGGTGCTCTTTTACTGTTCCTGCTTGATACTTACATCGTAGTGATAGGACTACCAAACATCGAACCATTACTGTTGAGCGTATGGACCTATGGAGCAGGGCTTGAAGAGATTATCAAGTTCTTGGTCTCATTTCTCATTATTCGTAGGTTCGGTTTCTCTCCGCTAACCGCCGCCTTCGTGGGGCTTGGCTTTGGAATAAGCGAACAACTCATACACGTGATGTATGGAGACAAAGCACTCATACACGTAGCAATGATGCACTATGCAAGTGGCTTGGCTTCTGCCTTTTATTTCTATAAAGCAAGAAAAGATGGATGGGTAGGATTTCCGTGGAAGGCACTTTTAGCACCAGTAGCAGTCCACGCAATCTATAACTTTGGCATCTGGGTTTGGTTGATGTACTACACCTACTTCGTTGTATAGAGGATTGATTGTAGGTTTTGGATGCCAGAAAGGATGAAATCCCGCTTGCCTACGAGTTCTGAAATCCATACAATGGGGTCACATGAATTGAAAAAGACTGGACTGCTCCAGTCTTTTTCAATGTATGTGAAGACGGAAGCATGTTTTTCTAGCAGGAAAAACAGCTTAATAAATTGTTTAGAAAAAATACCACTTAATTACCTATCAGGAGGAACCTCATAATAGTTAATTAGAAACTTCACCACCTCCCCAAACGGAGCACTCAACGTCTCCGAACCAAACCTTGCGCCCTTTGGGTTCACCATATACATAAACACTATAAACTTTGGACTATACGATGGGAAAAATCCTACAAACGAGTGAAGTATCCTATCTTCGTAGTAACCTCCCCCACCAGGTCTCGCTATCTGAGCTGTACCTGTTTTTACCGCGACACTGTATCGAGGTAATTTTAGTGTTCCATTGGCTAAAACATTATCAAAACTATATGTCATCATTCGTGCCACTTCTTCACTTGTCTCTCTTTTTAAGACTCTCTGACCCAAAGTTATTTCTGTATTTTTAGAAACACCAACTTTGTATTTTATACTTTTTACCACATGAGGTTTTACTATAGTTCCCCCATTGGCTATGACAGATATTGCAGATATAGTCGAAATGGGAGTCAGCGCCAAACTTTGTCCAAAAGAAACCGATGCCAAGTCGATATCAACTTTACTGTTCAAACTATTTGAAAGGTTTTTGGCCTCATTTGGCAACTCAATACCTGTTTTGTTGCCCAAACCAAAAGCATACATATATTTACTAAACTGCTCGGCACCTAGTTTTTGTCCAACCAAAGCGGCTCCGACGTTCAATGATTGCGAAAGCATATCCTGCATTGTAACTATTCCTCTTTCCTTGCTATCAAAATTACTTACTTTTTTTCCACTTATCATTGTATAACCTTTGTCATAGTAAGAAGTGTTGGCATTCACTACTCCAGCATCTATTCCGGCAGAAAGTGTAAGTGTTTTAATAACTGAACCCATTTCATAAACATTTTCTACTAATGGATTACTGAAAATAGCAACGTTCTTTTCTTCATTGGATTTATTCGCGTCAAATGTTGGATACACGTCCATAGCATATATCTCACCTGTCATAGGGTTCATTATTATGGCACCGATGCTGTCTGCACTCCATTTTTCTGAGGTACTTGCAATAATGTTCTGAAGATTTGCTTGAACGGTTGGTTCTATTGTGGTAACAATGTCAGCTTCAATACTTTCATCACTATTTGTAACAGATTTAATATCAGAAAATATCTGTGCAAAAAAGTTTACATATGCTCCATCTTTTCTTTCTAAAGCAGAATTGTATTGTCTTTCTAGTCCATAACGTCCAGCATATTCGTCACCCTTAAAGCCCAAAATACCTACCACACGAGACGCAGTGTTACCACCTGGATAAAATCTCCAGCGTTCTTTAAAAATTTGAAGTCCTGGAATTTTCAAAGCACCTATTTTTTGACCAACCTCCAAGTCAACATGAACAGCTATTTCCTCATAAGGATCTTTTTCTTTTGTAGCTTTTGCAATAAAAGTATCGTGATCTATTGGTAATATTTCATTTATTTTTTGATATACAGATTCAGGATCTTTCAAAATTTCTGGGTTAACCGCAACAATATAACCAGATTTCAGTGTGGCTGCTGAAACCAAAGTTTTATCTTTGTTTATAAAAAAAATGGTTCCCCTACTAAAAATATTTTTTGAAGTCGAAGAATACTGTCTATTGGCTTTATTTACATAAATATCATTCTCTATTA
Source organism: uncultured Candidatus Saccharibacteria bacterium (assembly GCA_964507615.1). Lineage (GTDB taxonomy): Bacteria > Patescibacteriota > Minisyncoccia > Phycocordibacterales > DATDWN01 > C7867-006. The sequence goes on from CAZDPS010000030.1 coordinate 2,893, forward strand.
TTTGTACGAAATATAATCTTCCTATAAGCAGAAGTGCAAAAATAAAAAACAAAACCGAAATCAATCGAATACGAGTTGGGTAATTTGATTTCATCTAAAACATTCTAACAGCTAGTTGCTTAAATAAGCAACCTTAGCACTAGGATTTCTTGCTATAAAAGTTTTATTTTGACTGTCTTTAAATCCCATAGAATACGCAACAGTCAAAGTAACTGCATTTCTTTTTGTTATATATTCAAATTCCTTACTTCCTATCTCTAAAGACAACGTAGAGGCCTCACTCTCAAGATTTTGTCTAACAACAACATTGCTTATTGTTGTTCTAACAAAATACATATAAAAACCAACAAACAAAACCAGAACGGAAATGAGGATCCAGAACACTGTTTTTTCTCTATGTAATTCTAATACTTTTTCTACCATAATATTTGTTCGTTATTTTTATAATTTTTCCTACTTACCCTACCTTTCCCAGCCCACTCCCGACTACAGGATGGCTGGCGGAGGGAGCAGGCGGGTAATAATTCTTAGTTTTGCACTTCTTGATCTTGGATTTAATGATATTTCTTCTTCACTTGGTATAATTGGTTTTTTTGTAATCCTCTTGCCACTTCCTTTATCTTCCTGATCTTTAAAAAATTGCTTTACCACCCTATCCTCTAAACTATGGAAGGATATTACTGCCAGTCTTCCATTTTTATTCAAAGCTTGAAAACTTTTTAAAACTCCGTCCTTCAAACTCTGAATTTCATCATTAACAGTGATTCTAAGAGCTTGAAATGTTTTTGTGGCCGGATGTATTCTCCGATTGTGATAAAACTTTGGAGTAGCCGATTTTATTATTTCCACTAACTCAAAAGTTGTTTCGATGGGTTTTATTTTTCGCCTTTCAACTATGGCTTTAGATATTTTCCACGCAAACTGCTCTTCTCCATATCCTTCCAAAATTGCTCTGATATTTTCCTCATCCCAATCATTGACTATTTCTCTTGCTGTTAAATCTTTTTCGGTTAAATCTTTCTTAAAAGACATAATTAAAGGTTCGTCTTTTTGGAAAGAAAAACCTCTGCCTGAATCCTCAAACTGATTGGATGATAACCCTATATCAAGCAATATCTTATCCACTCCACCAATATTCAAATTTTTTAAAACAATATCTATGTTTCGAAAACTATCTTCCACATATTTGATATTGTGTTTGGTGGATGTTAGACGAATCCTTGTTCTCTCTATGGCCTCTCTGTCCAAATCTATTCCGATCACATAAACCTTGTCTCCGAATCTTTTTATTACTTCTTCGGTATGGCCACCTCCTCCTAAGGTACCGTCCACAAAGATATCACCAGATTTGATATCTAAACCATCTATTGCTTCATGTAAAAGAACTGTTTTGTGCTGCATATTACAACACCCCTACTTGACCAAGCTTCTCGGCCAAAGTATCGGCCTGCTTCTCCACGACCTTTTTGTATTCACTCCATGTCTTTTCGTTCCATATCTCAACGCGACTGGAAACCCCAATAACAACAACTTTACTTTTTAGGTTTGCCCTGTCCCGTAGAAATTCTGGGATAAGAATACGTCCAATAGAATCAACCTCTGCCTCAGTTGCTCCAGCAAACATGTGTCTGGAAAAACTTCGACTATCAGCTTGTCCTATTGAAGATTGGTTTAATTTTTCTTCAATCTTAAGCCACTCTTTTTGAGTGAAAACAAACAAGCAGGAATCAAGTCCAGGAGTCACCACA
>CAZDPS010000031.1:0-4274 GCA_964507615.1 uncultured Candidatus Saccharibacteria bacterium
TAAATGTGTCATATAGTACAATGTTAACACAAAAATAAGTTAAATTTAAAATTAATACCAAAAAAATATGAATATGGAAAAACTATCAGTACCAATAGCTATCGTTATATCCGGAGCCCTTATAGCTGGTGCTTTGTATTATTCAAATTTAAAAAATTCCGCAACAACCGGGATAGACACCACAACTGGAAATACAACCACAGAAATGAGAACCGTAACATCAGATGACCATATACTGGGAAATCCCAATGCAGATTTGATAATAGTAGAATACTCTGACACTGAATGCCCTTACTGTAAGGTATTCCATAATACACTAAAAAGAGTAATGAATGATTATGGAAAAGACGGAAAAATTGCTTGGGTCTATAGACACTTCCCTATTGACCAGCTACACTCAAAAGCCCGCAAGGAAGCAGAAGCGACAGAATGTGCTTATGACCAAGGTGGTAATGAGAAATTCTGGGAATATATAAATATGTTATATGATGTTACTAATTCTAATGACTCACTAGATCCATCTGAATTACCAAAAATAGCTAAATCAGTTGGCCTAAATGTAGATGCATTTAACACCTGTTTATCTAGTGGTAAATACGCTGCTAAAGTAGAAGCTGACTATCAAGACGCAATAAAAGCTGGAGGTAGAGGTACTCCAAACTCGATCATAATTTCCAAAGATGGAACAAAAACAAATGTAGAGGGAGCTCAACCTTATGAGAACCTAAAGAATATTATAGACGCCCTGTTAAAATAGAGAATCAGAAAAATAGCCTTAGATGCTAGGCGCAGGAGATTTTGTGAGTGAGCCGTACTTGTCGTACGGTGAACGAAACAAAATTGAACTGCAACAACGCAGATGAGGCTATTTTGCTGATTCTAGTAGTCTTCTGTATCCGCAATACTGGCAGTTTATATCACCACAAAACTCTGTGATGATTTTTCCACTCCAAACGCTGTTAACAAGTAAATCAATCTCTCCTTCCACTCTTTTTATATCTTCTTTTTCAACCGGCACGGTAACTATTGGACACCTACCCTTTTCATCAGGTGACACAAAAACAAGTGATGTGTTTATAGATTTTGTGCGCCACAACGATTTATCGCTTAAAAGCATTTTATAGAAAACAAGTTGACGAAAATAGTTTCCATCTCCACCTTTTGTTTCTCCTTTTATTGCTGCTACCGACATGCCCTGTCTTGTTTTATAGTCAAACACAGAAACCCTCTCCACTTGATCGAGTACAGTGTCGAGTTTACCGTGTATATTAATTGTTATTTTTTTATCATCATATCTAGTATCAAATGGTGTTTCAAACCACCTCTCTGTCGATATTTGACCAGGTAGACTAAAATGAGACTCTAGGGCTGAAGCCACTCTCGATGCATCTTCCACAAGTTCTTTCTTCAAACGATCTTTGTCTGTCTGTGACAAAAGTGATTTATTTATATATTCTTCAACCGTAGAAACAATAATACCGTTGGTGTCAACAGGATTACTTTTTCTCAAAGTCCATATACGAGACAGGGCTTCATGCATAGCACTTCCCTTTTCAGCTGATAGAGATGGTGCTTGTGGCATTTTTAAAATACTTTCATATAGAAACTTGCTAGGACATTCTAAAAAGTGATTGAGAGCCGTTACAGATAAACCTCTTTCAAGTAAAACTTTTTTAGCCTCACTTACCATAAGATCATCTACTTGATTAGGATTATTATCATTTTTTTTCAAATCTTTAAAGGCAATACTAGCTCTAGGCAAATGAGTTTCCAAAACACAATCCTGATGCAACTCATTTACAAAACGAAGAGGTGTTAGTGCTTTTCCGTCAGACTCTTCACTGGAATATAAAACAACTGCGTGTTTACGTGCACGAGTAATCGCAACATAAAAAAGTCTTCTGGTATCCCTAACGTCATTATCACTAGATTTCTTCTCTGGCAAGACAAAAGACGACCCGCGTGCTTTGCCTACCCAAGTTTCTTCGTTTGCGTAAGGAACAAAAACATAATCAAATTCAAGACCTTTGGAACCATGAGCTGTCATAGCTTTTATTGGAAAGTCAGGCGCACCCACCGATACTTTTACAGTTTTTGATTCTGCTGATTGTCTATATTTGAGCATTGTTTCCATTAGAAGTTTTGGACTAACAATATCTCCGTCACGAGCTAAAGACTCGGCCAATGTGACTATTCCTTTCCAAACATGCACATATGATGGGTCTCTAGAGACCAACCCCACAAAACCAGATTCTTCTGCTGAGTGTATAATTCCCCCAACAGCACCATCCTTAAGCATTCTATCTCTTATATTCATAATTGCAGGCAAGACAGTACTAAGATCAGTTATAGAACCTCTACGTAGAGCCCGTATGATTTCCACTGACTGTTCAAATGACACACCCCACATCCCAGCAACCAAAGTTTTAGCTAGAAAATCAATACGAGACGAATCTACGATATATTCAATGAGATCAAAAAAGGCAACTCCTATAGGATGATGAAATATATCAAGACTTCTCTCGGATGATACTGGAATATTTTGAGATTCCAAAAATCTCAAAACTCTTTCAAGCTCTCTGTTTCTCCGTGTAATTATTGCCACAGTTGCTTCTGGTTCTTTTTGTCTAATAATATTCAAACTATTTACCAGATACTCCTCTATAGCAGGCGTATTTTCTCCCATAATAATATCAAGAGGACGTTTTTCTTTTCCGTTTCCTGATTTTAATTGTATTCTTAGGTCCACATATTCACCTTCTGCATAGTTGTTTTCTATCATAGAGAAACTGGCGTCCAGTATCCCCTGATGTGAACGATAATTCGTATCAAGATTTATAACCTTCATGGTGGGCCATCTTTTCTGTAGTCTCAAAAAGTTCTCAACCGAAGCACCTTGAAATCTATAAATCGCCTGCTTCTCATCACCCACAATAAAAATATTTGGTGTCTCAAAAAACTCAGCTATGAGACTTACAATAAAGTTCTGAGAATCATTTGTATCCTGGTGTTCATCTACTAAAAGATAGAGAAATCTCTCTTGGACAAGTCTCAAAAATAATTCGTCATTACGCAAAGTCAAAAGTAACTCCAGTATTAAATCATCATAATCCTTCAGCTTCGCCAACTGTTTTTTCCCCTCATATTTTTCATACACATCTGCAAACAAAAGAGTTTTTTCTAATTTTTCTAATCTTTCTAGAGCTTCTGCTTTCAGTTTTCCTTTTGTTGCTCCTCTTGTTGAAATATTTAAATCATCACTTTTTACATTTTTTATTTCCTGCTTTACATATTCCCGAACCATATCTGGCGTAAAGGCATCTTTTTTTGCATCAGAAATAGTTCTTATAATAGACGCCATATAAGAATCGGGTCTACCCAAAGGCCGCAGTAAAGCAAACTCTGACTCGGATATGATATCGCGAATTAAAGACTCCTGATCCACATCTGTCATTTGTTTAAAATCGCCTATACGTAAAAAATGATCCGGATATTCAGACATCATACTAGAAGCAAAACTGTGAAAAGTGTGTATGTAAACTTCGTGTGCACGATTGCCTATTATTTCACGAAGCTTCTCTCGCATCGCCCTAACGCCTGCATCCGTATAAGTAATAGCCAGAATACCATGCGCCGGTGTATCGGTTTTTCTTAGAATTTCTGCAATGCGCAAAGTTAGAATTGTAGTTTTTCCAGTTCCTGGACCCGCCACTACCAAAACCGGACCATCAATAGTATCAACAGCTTTTTTCTGTTCTTTATTTAAATTCTTGTACTTCTCCTCAAAAACCTTGTCTGCAATCATGCATATAGAATAACACAAAAAGATAACCAAAAAAGCCCTGCACTGACTGAACCTAATACGGGTTCCGTCAGTGCGGGGCTACTCCTCCTCTATCTTCTTCTCCCGAAACAATCGCCATTTCCGAACTGGAACAGGAATCTTGCTCTCCTCTCCACTACCCCAGAGTTTGGCGTGGCAGCTGTTGCAAACAAAATACATCACTCGCCGAACAAAGTGGACATGTCCACCACAATGGGGACATTCCATGTGATGATCCGCACCGTTCCGAGTTTTTTTGGGCATTCCATTGCCCTCCCTTATCTGCCTGTATTATATCATATATCAATCTTTTTGTAAAGTCCTATTTTGTGAGAAAGAGATTTTAATAATAATTCCTCAACCTATTTATCTTGTCATGCTGACGAATCTTCTCATGCGCCTTAGCCTCAATCTGTCTGATACGCTCACGAGTAACCCCAAACTCCTTGCC
>CAZDPS010000032.1:0-3147 GCA_964507615.1 uncultured Candidatus Saccharibacteria bacterium
TACCCCACCCCGCGAAACACATTTATGTCTTAGGAAAATAAAAAAGCGGGATTGCTTAAAAAGAATCGCCACTCTCTTGATAAAGACAGCAGTATGCCGCTGTCATATGTGTACTATACCGCGCTTCGGTGCAAATTCAAACCGCCGCGCAAGGCGCGGCGGAAAATAGATAGTTTTCTTTAGGATTCCACTAATCTTTATATGCTTTTATATATTTACTGAATACTTTTTGAAATAAAATTGCTTTTTTATATAACCAGTCGAAATACTCCTCTGTTTGGTTTTGATCAAATATACCCAAAACCTCCTTCTTTATTTTAATGCGTGAAGCAACAGGAGCCGCTATCCATTCAATTTTTTCTCCAATTTCGCTCTCGATCTCATCTTTTTTGTCTAGAAGAAAATTGTACAGATCCCTATTTTTATTTATATAAACCTCACAACCGATCAAATTTTCGCGCGAATTGGTGGTTAAAGAGATATGGGCATCTGCACTCCCTATACTTATGTCGTACCAATGTTGTGGTCTAGGTGTGCGCAAACGAATTTGACCATCAAGTTCACGAACATAATTTTTGAACTTATTCCAGAACTCTAACTGTTGTAGTCGCGTATCTGTTAGTTCACCACTTGTTGGGCTAGATTTAATTGTTTTTGCCCACTCATTTGGACTGACGATAATTTCGAATTTCGGAGCCGGGTTTGAACCCTCAATCTGCCAAAGCTCAATTTTTATTAGAAAAAAGTTTATATTTTCATCCGTGTGTTCGTTTAGCCAATCAATGGCGTTTTGGTGCTCCTCTCGAACATCCCGGACGATCCAAATAATAACTTCTGCGTCGTATCCAGAAGCGTAAGTAATTATTTTACCCAAGTGGTCATGATCCGTGTCTTCCAATTGGTTTTCAATAATAATTTTTCTTCCCGTTGTTTCCTCTTCAGCCAGAATGTCAACGTTAAACTTTCCTACACTAGCTTCTGTTTTTACAAGTTTTAAATCAACTCCTATTCCCTCACTTAAAAGGTCTAGGTTTTCTTGCTGAGCTAGCCAGTTTGTAAAATCTATTGCTTCGTGCCCCCACACCTCTCGTAGTTCAATCTTGTTCAACTTAGATAGGTTTTTTTTCATAAAGAAAGATTGAATAATCTTATTATCTTGAAAGTATGAAAATCATACCACAAATTTGAACAAAATAAACCCATGAATTTTATAAAAATTTTATCTATTACACATAAAATTACTGTTGAATCGGCATAAATTTGGGTATATTTCCAACATAAGGGATAATAGATGTGCTATGGTCAAAAAAAGAAAAACCACACAAATCTCATCTTCTTCGGGCCCAGGCTATGAATTTATTTGTGGCGATAGTTTGAAAGTCATTCCAACCCTGAAAAGAAAATACCAAACAATTTATTTGGACCCTCCGTTTAACTCAAATAGAGATTACAAATACTCAGCTACTGACAAAGAACACGCATTTACGGACACTTGGGCACACAACGAATATGTTTCTTGGTTAGACCAACTTATTGGTCTTTGTAAGTCAAAACTGTTACAGGACGGGACACTTTTTTTTCATATCAGTGCCGAGTTATCTCATGAACCAGAAACGGTGTTGAAGAAGCACTTTAAAAAAGTAGAGCCCATTTTTTGGAAGAAGGCTCATGGCAAAAACACGGTAAAAAACAAGCTGGGGGCGGTTATCGACGTTATTTATAAGTGTTCAGAAAATGGAGCAAAATTCAATTTATTGTATGTTCCTTTGGATGCTTTTTATTTCGAAAATTCTTATAGAAATAAAGACTCTAGGGGGCTTTATGCATTGGGATCAATAAAACACGATAAAACTAGGAAGGGCCACCTTTATACGATAGAACGGGATGGGGTCGTATACGAGACCCCTTATGGTTGGAAAATCCCAAAAGAAAAACTTCTGCAGTTAATGAAAGAAGATCGAATACATTATTCTAAGCCCAAAAAAAATGGTTCCGGTATGCTTTATAAAAAGCTTTATAAGCACGAAACAAAAGGAAAACCGATGTCAAACTTGTGGGACGATATCTCTTATATAACCCGCACAACAAAAGATGAACGTCTATATCCTACACAAAAACCTCTTGAACTTTTAAAACGGATAATACAACTTTCATCAGATAAGAATGACTGGATTCTAGATCCTGTCGCTGGAAGTGGTACAACAGGTGCGGCGGCTCTTCACTTAAATCGAAAGGTTACTCTTATTGATATCAACCCTGCAACAGAAAAAATAATTAAAAAAAGACTTGAAGACATCAACCAATCAAAAAGTATCTCGTTATTTACAACTTAGCAGTGTCTCTATCAAAAAAGGTTGTCTGATTTGAAACCTTTGCGGCCCGGTTTTTTGGTGTTTACTGCCATTCTGGTATACCATTCCACACCCTTTTTTTCAGTTCTATAAACACCCCACTGGCCGTTTACTTCTTTTTTCTTCTCTTTTATTTTTTGTAGATATTTTTTTGAGCGAATTAAATCACCAATTTTTTTTACAAGACCACTTTTTAGTTTACGTTCTATTATCGTGACAGTGTCACTATTTTTCACTAGTGGAACAAAATACTCGCCAACCAAGAGGCGAATTTGTTGGGGTGTCATATTTGGATCAATCTGATCACTCTTTTTTTCATTACATTGAGAACAAAGCGGTTGAAAATTTTTTTTATCATGCAAGCCGCCTGCTCGTAATGGCACAATGTGGTCAGCGTGCATCAATTTCCCCTTGTCATAAAGGAGGCAGGAATCAGAAGCAACGGAACGTGACCACCCAGCACACTCAACCTTTTTTTGTCTCCTCATTTTTTGCACAGTTTTTTTCCAAGAAGACCAATCACCTTCAGATAGCCACGCTTGTTCACGGACTGATGTTCCACTGGATGATTCGCACTCGTAACACACATTATGCAACCCCTTTTCCATACTTTTTGAAATTCGAAATTTTTCTGGTGGTAAATCTCTTTTACACACCGAGCACTGCATTGTTTGTCCAACATTTTGGCGATACCACTGTCTGATGTGGTCGTCAGTCATGACACGACCATTTTTAAACACCCAATTTTTTCGAGCGTTTTTTATTCTTGCGTCGCGATATGCTTTGTAGCAGATTT
>CAZDPS010000033.1:0-2535 GCA_964507615.1 uncultured Candidatus Saccharibacteria bacterium
GATTCAAATGATTGGTGGTTTGATGAAGAAAGTCAGAAAAGTAAATGGTGGATTAATAGAAATAAATAATAAAATGTCACTTTCTACAGAACAAAAATTTGAAAAGATGAAAGATATTCGTAACAGACTTTTAGATTTCAAAGAGTCTCCTTTGTATCAATATAGAATTGAAAACAAATATTTTCCTGTAGTTGGAGAGGGAAGTCATAATGCGAGAATAATGTTTATAGGAGAAGCTCCTGGTAAAAATGAAGCCGAAACCGCCAGACCATTTTGTGGTAGATCTGGAAAAATTTTGGATGAAATGTTGGAATCTATAAATCTAAATCGCAGTGATGTTTACATAACAAATATAGTTAAAGATCGTCCACCTGAGAACAGAGATCCTAGTCCGGAGGAAATAAAAATGTATGCTCCTTTTTTAAATGAGCAAATAGACATAATTCAACCTAGAGTTATCGCTACATTAGGTAGGTTTTCTATGTCGTATATATTAGATCTATTAAAATGCGAAACACCAATTTTGACTATAGGTGAAATGCATGGCAAAGAATATGCTGGACAGGCTTCTTTTGGGTTGGTTACTGTGGTACCCTTGTATCATCCTGCGGTGGCATTATATGATGGTGGTAGTAAAGGTACTCTTCTGCAGGACTTTCAGGTTTTAAAGAAATATGTCTAAGATTAAAATCAAAACACAGTGGGATTTATCCTTGCTTTACAAATCTCCAAGTGATCCGAGAATAGAAAAAGATTTAAAGTATGCTGAAAAGGCATATCGTATTTTTGCTGAAAAATATAAAAATTCAGACAAGTATTTAAGAGACGAGGCGTTGCTACGTGAAGCACTTTTGGAATACGAAAAGATTTCAGATATTCCTGTATCTAAAACTTATTTTTATCTACATCTCTTTCAGGACATAGATTCTAACAACAAAGAAGTTAGAGCAAAAATGAATTTAGTTTCGCAGAGGTTGCAAAAAATGGGTAACACAGTTGTATTTTTTGAAATAGGATTATCTAAAATAACTCCTGAATTTCAGACGAAATTTTTAAATAGCGAATCTTTGTCACGTTTCAGATATCTCTTGGAGAGATCTTTTGAAAACGGCAAATATACTCTCTCAGAACCTGAGGAAAAAATACTATCTTTGAAATCTCTTCCTTCTCATAAATTATGGACAGATGCTTTAACTAAAATCGAGAACAAACAAACAGTAAAATATAAAGGTAAAAATATTCCTTTATCAGAAGCATCATCTATAATAAGAGATCTACCAACACAAGAAGAAAGAAACAAATTGCATAATCTGATGCTCGATAAATTTGTTGATCTTGGAGACGTTGCAGAGAGCGAACTAAATGCAATAGTTACGGATAAGAAAATTAATGATGAGCTTCGTGGTTTTAAAGAACCTTTTGATTCAACTATTCTAGGATATGAAAATGACAGAAAGAGTGTTTTGAATTTGGTAAAAACAGTAACTGACAATTTTCATGTGTCTAGCAAATTCTATGCGGTTAAAATGAAGATGTTGAAACTGAAGAAACTTCTCTATTCTGATAGAGCTGTTCCTGTGGGTAAAACAAAAAGAAAAGTATCTTTCGAAGAATCTTATAAAATTTTATCTGATTTATTTTTTTCTATTGATCCAAAATTTGGAGAAATACTGGATGGTTATGTTAATAAGGGCCAAATAGATGTTTATCCTAGAGTAGGTAAAAGAGGAGGTGGTTATATGTCGCATATCCATAAAGCACCAGTTTTTATTTTACTTAACCATACAAACTCTTTTGAATCACTAAGAACTTTTGCTCATGAGATGGGCCACGCTATTCATAGTGAATTTTCTAAAACTCAAGGAGTTTTATACGAAGGATATTCTACATCTACGGCAGAAGTTGCCAGTACTCTTTTTGAATCTTTCTTGTTCTATGATCAGTTCGAAAAGTTATCACCGGAAGAAAAAATAGTAGCATTGCATGACAAAATACAGGATGATGTTCAAACTATTTTTAGACAAGTTGCATGTTTCAACTTTGAAGTAGAAATGCACAAAACTATCAGAGAAAAAGGCAATATGACGAAAGAGGAGCTAGCAAGCAGTATGAACAGACATATGAAGAATTATATGGGAAAGGTTGAATTGACTCCGAAAGATGGATACTTCTTTGTTGGTTGGCCACATATTAGGTATTTCTTTTATGTTTATTCCTACGCTTTTGGACAGCTAGCTAGTAAAGCTCTCTATAAAAAATATCAGGAAGATAAAAACTACATAGAGCAAATAAAAAAATTCCTTTCTCTTGGAGGATCAATGAGTCCAGAAGATATATTCAAATCAATTGGTGTTGATGTTACAAAACCAGACTTTTTCAAGAAGGGAATAAAGAGCATAGAAGAAGACATAACATTACTCGAGTCGCTCATTAGCAAGAAGGGTAAATAAAATCTCTTACTCCCCAAAGCCTTTTCAGATACACTCACTTTTCCAGCGAAAAGCTCGTTCTAGTCCTCAGTCGCAACTTGTCAAG
>CAZDPS010000034.1:0-2226 GCA_964507615.1 uncultured Candidatus Saccharibacteria bacterium
AAATAGTTTAAGAAGTAAATTTTACCATTGTTTCGATTGATTTATGCTAGACTTCCTCAAAAAGAAAAATCCCGATTTACACGAATACCATAGAAATTCCCATTCTAAGTATTTAATCCAATACCATTTATGAACAAAGAATCAATCAAAATATCCGAATTAAAAGTCGGAGATATGGCGTTTTTTAAACGCCGAGACGAAAGAAACGGGATAATTTTAGAAAGACTAGAGTTTTCTGGCAAATCTTCTTTTGACGGGGAAAAGTATTGGCTACAGCTTTAAAATTCTTGAAAAAAATGTTCACATATTGAAAAATATGTGTAAATAATATTATGTATAAGTTATCAGAATACGCTAAAAGACACGGAATGACATATCGTGGTGCGTATGGACATTTTCGAAGAGGGCTGATTATTGGAGCGTATCAGTTACCATCTGGAATGATAGTGATTCCAGATTCTTATACTGCTCCAAAATTTCAAGATTACACAGTAATTTATTCAAGAGTTTCATCTTCTGAAAATAAAAACAATCTTGATGCGCAAGCAGAAAGATTATTCCATTTTTGCTCTGCCAAGGGATGGGTAGTTAAAGAAGATATCAGAGAGATAGGATCTGGGTTAAATGATGAAAGAAAAAAACTTTTAAAGCTCCTTTCGGATGGTAAGGCGACCAGATTGGTCGTAGAGCACAAAGATAGACTTGCTAGATTTGGCGTTAAATACATAGAGTCTTGCGCAGAAAAGTTTGGATGTGAAATTATTATAATTAATGAAGCGGAATCTAAGCGAGAAGATTTAGTTCAAGATTTTGTTTCTGTAATAACAAGTTTTTGCGCCAAAATTTACGGACAAAGAAGGTCAAAAAGAAAGACTGAGAAATTAATAAGTGAATTAGAGAAGAATGAAGAAGGGGAGTGACGTTTTATCTTCGCAAATGTCTTTGTGCTTTGCCAACAAAAATAAACTAAGTAAATTAAATTTATTTATTACTGAGTACCGTCGCGTGTGTAGGATATTCATTAAGAGATTTGAAAATTTGATTTTAACTGGAGAGAAATTAAGTAGAATGCCAAGCGGGCCTATTACAAACGTTGAAACTTGGTTATCCGCGAGGGCCATACAATGCGCCGCTAAACAAATTTCTGGTATAGTCAATGGAGCTTTTGAGAAAAATAAAAGAAGAGAGTGGCAAGCGAAAAAATTTGAAGAAATTGGGCAAATAGGTAAGGCTCACAAACTTAGAGAAATAATTAAAAAAAATCCAGTCGGAAAAATTGAAATTAAAAGAGTAGAGCCGCAACTTGACGCACGATTTTTTTCATTAGAAATTCCAAAGAATAGTAGATCTTTTGACTATTGGATTAATTTCTCCTCTCTCGGTAACAAATTAAAATTCAGCATCCCATTAAAGAGGCACAAGCACTTGAACAAATTACTAAAAAGTGGGAGAATCATGCAGTCTGTTAGGATTTCAGAGAAAGCTATTTATATTTCTGTAGAAATGGAAAAGGCACCGACTAAATGCGGACAAAAAACTTTAGGTATTGATATAGGGCAAAAATCAATCTTTTCTACCTCAGAAAAAGCAAGGATTGTTAAAGATAGCCATGGTCATAGTTTAGATTCCATCAATGCTAAAATGGCTTTGTGTAGAAGGGGCAGCAAAGGTTTTAAGCGATGCGAAAAACATCGTAAGAATTTTGTGCGTTGGTCTGTTAATCAATTAAATTTAAAAGATGTTTCTACTATTAGAATAGAAAAGATACGGAACTTGAAGTTGGGTAGAAAAACATCTAAAAAACTTTCTCATTGGAGTTACCCCGAAATTTTCGGGGCGTTAAAAGCGAAATCTCAGAAACTTGGCGTCCAAGTCGAAGAGATTAATCCTCGCTGGACGAGTCAAAGATGCTCCTGTTGTGGATGGGTGCGGAAGAGAAATAGAAAGGGCGAAAAATTTCATTGCGATAGTTGCGGTAACGAAGCTAACGCAGATGAAAATGCCGCCATAAATATTTCCCTTCATCTTTCGGCTTTGCCGAAGAACGCTGTCGAAGACCGAATTAAGGGATTTTTTTGGTCAGAGGAAGACGAGCCTATAGTCCGTCTAATCCAAAAGCCTAAGAAAATCTAAATAATAAAATTACGAAGATTTTTCAATAAAAAAGGTAACTATTCTCAACAAATCAGTAATATGAATATATCCGTTGTAAACACCGTAGAAAAA
>CAZDPS010000035.1:0-2117 GCA_964507615.1 uncultured Candidatus Saccharibacteria bacterium
TCATTTAAGAAAGAAAATACATAACATTGATATTTTGGCAAAGCCAAAATACGAAGTTAGTTTGTGTTTGCACCACCCACCCGTGCGCACACAAAATTTGCTTCCTACTATGGATAAAAAAGGCAAAAAATGCTAAAATAATTTCGTATGTCAAATCGTATTTCCGACCAGAAAAAGTCAGTTCAAACAAAACTTTCAGAGCTTCGCATGAAGCGCAAAAGTGTTATTAGTAGTTTTAGAAAGAAACTCGAAGAAGCTAAAATTGAGCAGATTAAAAGTTCTATCTTGAATAAATAATATGACTACTCCCGAAGATACAAATAAAAATAATCTTGAAAATAATGAAGTTCCAAAAGTAACGCCAGAAAACTTGGAACAAAAAGAAATCTCGAAAGAGGAGTTTTTGAATTATTTAGATGAGGAGGGAAAGTCATTTAAAAATGAAACTACAGAAGAAATTGATAGATCTAATTCCATCGACCTTGACCAGCCAACATTTGAAAAAATAAAAAACGAAACTGGTGTTGAAAAAGAATTAGATACAATAAACCAAGAAGCTGAAAAGTATATAAATGAGGCACGTCAGTTAATAATCGAAAGTGAAGCGTTACAAAAAAATCCTGCATACTCTTCTTTTGAAGGGATTGATTTAATGGACACAGGCGAAGAGCAGAAAAAGAAACTTGACGAGATGGTTTCTATGGGGAAAATCTCGGCAGAAAAAGTAGAAAAAATAAAAAGTGAAATTGTAAATGAAAATAAAACACAAGAGGAAGCTGTAAAAAACAAGGAAGCGGAAAACCTCGTTAATATTAAAAAGGTTTTTGAAAAGTTTGATTTATCTCTTGGCAGAAAAATGACTCTCAAAGATTCACGAGGTTTTCCTGTGGAATGTGAAGTTATAGATTTTGATAAAGAGAAAGGCCTTGTTGGAATTGCAGAATTGAATGAAAGAGGTATTCCTAAAGTTACAACTTTCTATAACCCAGAAGATTCTGAAAGGCTAACTTTTGATTTGAGTTACAAATCTGAAAGTTTAGAAAAAAGTGAAAAACCAAATATCGAGCAGTTAATTCAAGGAGTCTCGTCTTTACCAGAATTATATAAGGTTATACAAAATGCTGGAGGTATTCAAGGTTCATCAGAAAATTATTCCGCAGAACAAATTTGGGAAAGAGTTCGTGCGTATGTAAACAATCAAGCGGAAGAAAATGTAATCACAAGGACAGGTGGACTTCGTGAAAAAGTGAAAGAATTAAAAGCTCAACGTGAGATAAATAAAAATAAAGAGAATCCAGTAGTAGAAACTAAAGAAGAAAAATCAGAATCATTTGGCGAAGGATTTAAAACTGTAAAAGTTAAACGCTCAAGCGGAGAAATTGAAGATGACTGGAAACTTATGAATGTTCAGGACGGACAAGCTATTGTTATGAAAAGAGATAAAAATTCTGGTGAATTATTAAGGAAAGTTATTCCAGAAAATGAATTGAATATTACTAACCAGGAAAATCAACCAGAGGGAAAAGAAAATTCTAACGAAAATACAATTGAATCAATGGGAGAATTTACAGGAGTTAGTTATGAGCTTTGGAAAGAAACTTTGCCCGATGTTCATCTCACTGCGGGTAGCCTAACTTTCAGACCAGATACTCCTTCAGGCATAAAAAATATTTTGTATTTTATGGACACAAATGGAGACCATTATGTTTCATATACTGAAACAGACGGAACAAGACAAGCAAGAAAATTATATATGACTGCTACTAATGCTGGAATTTCTCAAGAAGTTGATCCGTCTGTTTTAGATAAAAATACTAAGTTTGATAAGAGTAAAGAAGTTAGTCAAGATGTCCTCGGTAAATCCTATTTAGCTTATGTAAATAATTATAATTCTTGGTCAGAAAAAAATAATGACGCAATGAATCAATTTTATAATATGGAAAAAACTTACGGAGCAGAACATCAGTTTACAAAAGAGAAAAAACAGCTCTGGGATAAAATGTCCGAAAAGAAAGAGGAGACTGCAAATATATTGCAAAAAATATTTAACAGTCTTTCAGTGGAAACTAAAAATAAATTTGGTATAAAAATATAACCCTCTTTCTTTTTCTGCTAGC
>CAZDPS010000036.1:0-2009 GCA_964507615.1 uncultured Candidatus Saccharibacteria bacterium
ATACAGGAAAGTTTCTCACACAATGTGGAGCTTTACGTGTTGAGGCCTTTTCTGTACCTAATCCTTTTTCTTTTTTGCAAAACCTCTTTTCTTTTTTTCTTCAGCTAATATTTCTAGTGCCCGAGGAAGTTCTATTGTATAAACATTATCTTCTTTTAGAGAACGAAAATCTTTTTGGTGTACTATGTATGGTCCAAATCGTCCTATGTTTGCAGATATTTTTTCTCCCGTAACTGGGTGAACGCCGAGTACTCTTGGAAGAGTCAGGTATGTTAGTGCATCTTCTAGTGTCACAGTAGACAGCTCTTTATTTTTTGGAATAGAAGCCATTTTAGGTTTCAGGGCTTTTTTGCTACCCTTGCCTTTTACTCTTTCTCCGAGTTGTACATATGGACCATATTTTCCAACCATCATAAAAATAGGTAATCCAGTTTCAGGATCAATACCAAGAGGTTCTTCTTTTTTTATTTCTTCACCATTCATGGTTAATGCTCCTTCACAATCTGGATATCTGGCACAAGAAAGGAATTTTCCACCGCGAGATAGTTTTATAATCATAGGACCACCACAAGTAGGACATTTGAAAGAAGAACCAGCATCACCGAGGTTTGTGACCTTATCCATCTTGTCTTTACTTTTTACTTCAGCCAAAAATGGTTTGTAAAAAGTTTTTAGAGTTTTAACGTATTCTTCCTTGCCTTCAGCAATAAGGTCTAATTTGTCTTCCATGTCAGCTGTAAAACTATCACTTATGTAACCAGCAAAGTTGTCTTCAAGAAAACTAGAGACAACATCACCAGTATCTGTGGGGAAAAGAGCTTTGTTTTGTTTTTCCACATATCCTCTGTCTTCTAGGGTTTTTATGGTTGAGGCATATGTACTAGGTCTGCCAATACCTCTTTTTTCCAATTCTTTAATGAGCCCAGCTTCGGAGTATCTACCAGGTGGTTCAGTCTGTTTTTCTTCAGTTGAAACATTTTTTAACTCTAGTTTTTCTCCAGGTTTTACTTTCGGTAGCTCAATGTCATCACCCCTAGATGCAGGATCCCCCAATAGCCAACCAGGAAATTTAATTTGAGATCCAGTTGCAGAAAAGTCTGGTAAACTATTTTTTTCAGACAAACCTTTTATGTTTGCTGTGATTTTGGTTCTCAAGGTCTGAGCGTCTTTCATTTGAGAAGACAAAGCTCTTCTCCAAATAAGTTCGTACAATTTTTTCTGTTCATCGTTTATGCCCGCATGTTCTACATCAAAATGTGTTGGTCTTATTGCCTCGTGTGCCTCCTGAGCATTTTTGCTTTTTGTTGTAAATTTTCTGATTTGTAGATATTCTTTTCCAAATTTTTTCTCAACAATATTTGCGATTTGGGCAATAGCTACTGTACTTAGATTTGTAGAGTCCGTACGCATGTATGTAATGTGTCCCGCTTCGTATAGTTTCTGTGCGATACCCATTGTTCTGGAAGGTGAAAATCCAAGTCGTGAACTGGCTGTTTGTTGTAGTGTTGAAGTGATGAAAGGAGCTCTAGGACTTTTTTTTACATCAGATTCTTTTACGTCTTTCACATACCATTTATTTTCCTTACCAGCTTTTTCCGCTGTTTCAATAATATGTTCCAATATTTTTTTATCTGTAGGTTCTTCTTCGCAGACAAGAGTTATGAAATTTTTGTTTTCTGTATTAAAATCAGCCGAAATGACCCAGAATGTATGACTTTTGAAAGCACGAATTTCTCTCTCACGTTCCATTATTATGCGTAGGGCAGGAGATTGAACTCTACCTGCTGATAGTCCATAACGGACTTTCTTCCATATGAGTCCAGATAAATCATATCCTACAAGTCTATCCAAAACTCGTCTGGCCTCCTGAGCCTGTTTCAAGTTGTCGTCTATCTTTCGTGGATGTTTGATTGCTTCAATCACCGCTTCTTTTGTTATTTCGTGAAATGCCACACGTTTTGGATGTTTCAATCCTGTGGCTTCGGCTATGTGCCAGGCGATAGCTTCTC
>CAZDPS010000037.1:0-1832 GCA_964507615.1 uncultured Candidatus Saccharibacteria bacterium
CCCTAGATACTAAATACTAGCTGCTGTATACTATTACTATGGCAGATGAAAAAAAACCAGAAGGAAAACCGGCAGACAAACCAGCTGCAGCTCCTGCTAGCGATCCGTTTGTAGAAGTAGTGTGGATGATAATGTCACTACTAGTTCTTTTGTATCTAATAAATGGACTGGTAGGTTTTCTCGGCTCTTTGGGTTTTGGCGGTAGTTCTGGAGAATCATGGCTTAGTAGTACACAGAAAACTATTTCTCTCTCAAAAGCACCGAGTCTTATTGGCGGTAAGGTAGAAACAAATAAAAGTACGGTTGTGTATGCTGGGCCAGGAGTTAATCAGATAGCTACGAAACCAGCTGGTTCAAAAGCTACTATATTAGAAGGCCCCATTATAAAGGATGGTGAAAAATATTGGCATGTGCGTTTCGATGATGGAACGGAAGGCTGGGTGGCAGAAGACGATTTAAATTATCTCAAAGTAGAAAAGAAATCATTGTCTCAGGTGGATAACCCAAAAGAGGGTGATAGGGTTTCTGTGTCAAAAACAGGAACTGTGGTTTTTGCTGAGCCTGGTGAAAACCAAATAGCCATGAAAGACAAAAATGCAGAAGGAGAGATTGTTGGTGGGCCTGTGGTTAAGGATGGAGTTAAATACTGGAAGATTCGTTTCGATGATGGCACAGAGGGTTGGGTGGCAGAAGATAATCTGGATTCCATTAAAACAAAATCAGTAGCTCTTTCTTCCATGCCTACTATTATTGGAGGGAAAGTACTAGCTTCTAAAGATGGAACTGCTATATATGACAGTCCTGGTGGAGAAAAAATAGGAACGGTTAAAAAAGGGATCAAAGGTACTATTATAGAAGGTCCGATTATAAAAGACGGTGTTAAATATTGGCACATAAAATTTGATGATGGACAGGAGGGTTGGGTGGCTGAGGGTGATTTAGAATATATAGAAAAACCAGAGTCTAATTTTGTATTAAAGGTAATAGGATGGTTTAAAACCGCATTTTTTGTGTTCAAAGTTTTTGCAGTCGTATTGTCTTTGTTTTTTATTGGTTGGATTGTTTATTTGTATAAAAAATTAGTTAAATTGAGAGCTGATGATGCTAAAAAATATTATCCAGAAGATACAAAAATTGTTACCGGAGTAGGGGAATTAAGAAATGCAGAGTGGGAAAAGGTTTTGAGAAATGTTGAGTCTACAAATGATAGTGATTTGAGGTTGGCTATTTTGGAGGCAGATATAATGCTCAGTACTCTTTTGGATAATATGGGTCTTCCGGGAGATACGATGGGAGACAAACTAAAAGCGGTTGAAAAAAGCGATTTTACTACAGTTGATAAAGCATGGGAGGCTCACAAAGTAAGAAACCAAATAGCACACGAAGGCGCAGCTTTTGTCCTAAGTCAGCACGAAGCAAAAAGAGTTATTGCGCTTTATCAGGATGTTTTTGAAGAATTCAGAATAATATAGTATTGATTTAAGACCTGGTTTGTGATACTATTTTATCCGTTGGTTTATAGCGGGGTAGAGAAGTAGTATCTCGGTAGGCTCATAACCTGCAGACCTAGGTGCAAGTCCTGGCCCCGCAACAAGAAAAACAAAAACCCCTTTTGGGGTTTTTGTTTTTCTAGGGGTCAGGACTTGGGAAGGGGTCGGGAAACGGGAGTTTCCCGCGGAGGAAGGATTGGGAAAACCGTGGGTTTCCCAGGAGTCCAGGTCCCGCAACAAGTAAGTGGTGTTTGTCGCGAGTTGCGTAAAAATCTTGGCCCCGCCATAGTTTGAGTTTTTGCACTTTTCTGTTATATTTCTTGTATTGTCGGCGTAGCTCAG